>CAZGNZ010000044.1:0-27434 GCA_964527215.1 uncultured bacterium
CGACGACAGACCAGATCAACTTACGCCGTTTTCAAAACGTTTTGGACAGCTGTGAAAGTGGCCAATCATCCTGGCGGCATTTCATTCAAATCTGTCCGGAGAAACAGCTTGTATTCGTTTGCCGTGTCCCAGGGTACGATTTTGTTTCATTGAGAGCATCCCCAGTCTCCGGAATCCTGCCGATCTGATACGCCATTGGAAAAGACCTGAAATTTCGACATGTATCTGCCTTTTTTCTGTCAAATGGATGATTTTTAAACTGCGGCAAAAAAATTGCTTGGCGGTCGGTGCAAAATTTTACACAATGGAGACCATATGGCAAAGGCTGCAAAAATAGAAACATTTGAATATCAGACTGAGATTAAAAAACTGCTTGATATCGTAATTCATTCCCTTTATACAAATCGTGAGATTTTCGTACGGGAATTGATATCCAATGCTGCGGATGCACTTGAAAAAATGCGGCATGTTTCACTGACACAGGATAACTACACTGAAAAAGATCTGCCGTTGGAAATCAGGATTGAGGCCAGCAAGGATTTGAAGACCTTCACCATATCGGACACCGGTGTGGGAATGACAAAGGATGAACTGATTGAAAACCTCGGCACCATCGCCCATTCGGGATCACAGGAATTTCTTAAACAGCTCGAACAGACTGGAGAAATACCCACACAGCTGATCGGTCAGTTCGGCGTTGGCTTTTACAGTGCATTCATGGCTGCGCAAAAGGTAAAGGTGATTACGCGGTCATATAAAACAGGCGCAAAAGGCTGGCTCTGGACCTCGGACGGGACCAGCAGCTTCACCATCGAACAGGAAGAAGGAATATCTCGCGGAACCCGGATTATTTTGGAACTGAAGGAAGAAACCGAAGAATACGCGGATCCGGAATCCATCAAAAGGATTATCAAGCAGTATTCCAACTTTGTGCCGTTTCCCATTATGGTCGAAGACGAGAAAATCAATACCATACAGGCCATATGGACCAAAACACCCAACAATGTTGAACAGGATGAATACAACGAGTTTTACAAATTCATCGCAAATGCCCACAGTGATCCGCTCTTCCGCCTTCATCTCAGTGCAGATGCACCGATACAGCTGAATTCACTCCTGTTCTTCCCGAAGGAAAACATGGAATCATTCGGGTTCATGCGTCTGGAGCCCGGCGTGGGTCTGTACTGCAATAAGGTTCTTATCGATGCAGAAGCCAAGGATCTTCTTCCGGAATACCTTCGATTTATCAAGGGTGTGGTGGATTCGGAAGACCTGCCGCTGAATATCTCCCGCGAAACCCTTCAGGACAATAAAGTTGTTCGAAAGATTTCAAAATTCCTGACAAAACGAATCATTACCTTCCTGCAGAAACAATCCGAGGAAAACGAGGATCAGTACAATATCTTTTGGAAAGATTTCCAGATGTTTATCAAGGAGGGAGCCCATACGGATTATGAAAACCAGGGTGAAATCAGCAAACTTCTGCGTTTTGAATCCAGTGCCGTTGAGGCTGGTCAGTATCAGTCACTTCAGAAATATTGTGACGGAATGAGTGGCGATCATAAGGATATCTACTACATTTCCGGTGCCAATCGCGAAGAAATCGAAAATTCCCCATATCTGGAAATTTTCAGAAAAAACAATCTTGAAGTGCTTTATCTCTATGACAATGTGGATGATTTCGTACTGACGTCCCTTCGCGAATTTGACGGCAAGAAGCTGATTTCAGCAGACCAGGCAGACATCAGCCTGCCGTCCGATACCGAAAAAACCGATAACAAGGATGTTAAAAAGGCCGAAAAGAACCTTAAAAAATTGATTAAGGACATGAAAGATGTCGGCGGTGACCGCATCTCCGAGATCAAGGTGTCAACGCGTTTGGTAGACAGTCCGGCAATCCTGGTCAATCCGGATCAGTTCATGACCACCGGCATGCAGAAGGTGATGCAGGCCACCAATAAAGATTTTGGAAGTATCGGCAGCAAAGTGCTGGAAATCAATCCGCAGCATCCGATCATCACGCGGCTTGCGGATCTGGAAGATGAGGATACATCCCGGCTGATTATGGAACAGATTATTGACAACGCATTTCTCGCGGCTGGCTTGAAAACCAATTCCCAGAACATGATCCGGCGGATGAACGAAATCATGAAGAAATCATTGGGTTAATCAACCGGAAAATCCAAATATGGAAAGGCTGTTTCCTCACGGGGGCAGCCTTTTTAGTTTTCGCGGATGGTGTTCGGGACCACATTGTAGACGATGCGGACCGGGACTTTTCCGTCCAGTCTGAAACGGTCAATGCCGAAATACATGTTTTCGTCAAACTGTACTTCAATACTCACTTGGGCACTGTCATACCCGGTGATGTCAAAATGAAATTCCTGAAAGTCGGGCAAAATATTTTTATCAAATGGCGTCCTGAAGGGAACAAGGGGACCCTTTTTGTTAATGCTCTCACCTCTGAATTCCCCCAGGGTATCACCGTTTACAAAAATGTAGATTACATCATCCCAGGTAAAGGATTCCGGACTACCGGCATCTTTGGCAGCAGCAAGATCCAGCAGCAAATCTTCACAGATACAGTCCCGCGGGGGTATGTCCATTGTGAGTGACCAGCGCAGATGCCCTCCGGGTCCGCCGCCGATAAAAATTCCCCCGGTCCAGTTCAGCATGATGTCGTGATGAAAAAAATCTTCATCATCAGTGACCCACCAGTGGATACCCGTCCATGGCTCTACTGAGAAATCTCCGCCAACACCGTTCGTATCCTCGTAACTGATCCCTACGTTCCGATCGATAAGATCGAGAGAATCAATTGATTTTGCCAGATTTACGGAAAGAACCCGCGTACTGGTCCCTTCTGTCCCAATTGAGTTTACCTGAATCACACTGTCATTCAGTTCCTTGACATATGCTGTAATATCGCTGGTAACCACAGAATCCATATCACCATCGATGACCTGCTGCATCTTCAGGTGAAGACCGGATAAGGAATTCAGATAGGCCTGGGATGACTGCCAGTTATGTTCACCTCGTCTGAAGTTGATTTCAGCCGATCTAACCAGCCAGGAGATAATCAATCCCGTGATAATGCCAACAATCAATGCAATGGCGGAAAATGCAAATCCAGCTTCAGGGTTGCGATGGTGGTTCATGGAATCCTCCAGTGAGTGGATTTGGGAGGTATATCTGAATGAAAATTATCATTGAATGCTTATGCCTGTCAATCAGATGTTGATAATCAGTTCTATTCGGCCTATGATGTAAGCATTTGTAAAACCAGGATATTGAAACCGGCTGATCTCGGTAGTTTTAGGTACTTGAAAAATCGATTTATCTGAGGGTTTTATGTTTTTTCGCAGTTTCTTCCTTCTGGTGTTTGTACTGCCGCTTTTTGCTCAGGCTGAATTCAGTGTGGATTCGGGATGGGTGGAGGCGCAGAATCAGGTGTCTGTTTCAGTAAATCTGAACAATATACAGGAGGTAGCCGGATTCCAGTTTTTACTGCGCGATGCTCCGGATTTTCTCACTGTTCAGGAAATCCTCCCCACGGAGCGTCTCGATGGATTTACAGTTGTGTCCCACGAGCAAACTGACGGAAGTGAAATGTTTGCCGTCTACAATCTGAACGGCGCCATCCTGCCCGCCGGGAATGGGCCTGTTCTGACCATCGGTTTTGCCGCCGACTCTGTTTTCACGCAGGTGGAAGTATCGCTTCTACTGTCTGAAATTGTTGCTGGTCTGGCCAACGCTCATGAAATTCCGTCCAGCGGACAAAATGGTGTTATCACCATCATTCCGGAAGAGGGTATTCTGCTGGAACCTGAACCGGTGCTGTTGTCCGGGCTGACTTCCGGAACAATGAACCTGACCATGATCAATGAAGAACCCGTGGCCGGTCTGCAGTTTCATATGGAATTGGGTCCGAATCTGGCTGACATTGTTGATATCAGCACAACTGAGCGCACTGAGGGTTGGGTAATATCCTCGGGCTGGGGAAATGTGCTGGGATTCAGTCTTTCCGGATCAACTATCGCGCCCGGTTCCGGTCCCGTGATGATGTTTGAGCTGTCTCCCCTGCAGGAGACTGGATCCGGTGAGATCAGTCTTTCCGAAATTATTCTTTCCGATATCAGCGGAGAACTCCTGCCGGCCCGTTCTTGGAGCAGTTCCATTATGGTCGGCGAAGGCAGCCCGGGGGATATTAATACCGATGCAGAAATAAATATTTTGGATATCGTTCTGCTGGTCGGTTTCATTATGGGCACCGAACCCACCGAATATGAATTCTGGGCTTCCGATCTGAATGAAGACAACTCCCTCAATGTCCTTGATGTCGTCCTGCTGGTGGATGTAATTCTGGAAAACTGAGCAGGATATAATCCTGATTCATCCCCGGAATGAAACCCGGTATCTGCATTGCAATTTGGATGTTACCAGTGAATTCTGAATTGCTTCCTGTTGCTCTCCATACCTGCGATGATCTGCCCTGACGGAAAGGGTTCGAAATCCGAAGTCAATGAATTTCCCCGCCCGTCAGCTGACGGAACGGGGGTTCAGAAATCGATTGGGTCATTAACTATTTCGCTGCCACACCAACTGGCGGATTCAAAATCATTCTCAGTAGCTTGAACATGGGCATACTTCGGGTCGGTTATTAACAGTATAACAGGGATTGCCGAGCAAAATAAATTTATTGCACCGGCAGACAGCGCGTAGCGGATACCAGAAAACCGTGAAAGCTCATTCTTTTCCTTATCACCTGCCGAATGTAAATTACCTGCTGTATTTTGTCTTTGTAATGATCATTATGTTTTGCACCCATCCACCTTTCTTTTTCACTATCTTCCGAAAGGGTAATTATCGTGGTTGAATATTTTAATTCCCTGGTTTTGCTTGACAAGTCATTTCTGTTATGCGGCATCATCGGCGGACTTGTCTTTATCATCAAAACCATCCTGGCTCTTGCCGGAGGTGACATGGATGATACTGATTTCGGCAGCGATTCGGATGCAAGCTTCCAATTGTTTTCCGTACAGGGTATCACCATTTTTATTATGATGTTCGGTCTGTCGGGTCTGGTTTTTCACATATCCCTGAAACTGCCGGGTTTTGCAGCCATAATCGGAGGAATGTTTGTCGGGTTTGTTGCCATGTGGATTCTCGCAAAGGTCATGCTGCTGCTGAACAGGCTGCAGTCCTCCGGCAACATGGATATGGTTTCGGCCATTGGGCAGCAGGGCACTGTCTACCTGACAATCCCGCCTGACGGTATCGGACAGGTTCAGCTGGTTGTTGCCGAAAAACTGGGTGTCTATGATGCAATTACCCACGATGAAAATGGAATACAAACCAATGAAAATGTCATGGTAATCGATGTGAACGGCAGTAAACTCGTTGTTGAAAGAATCTGACATTTTTATTTGGTAGGTCTGGGGCCGGTATTTTCTTCTGTGTATTGGTTTTGCGGAATATTCGCAACGGATGCGCATGAATTCAATGGAGTGACGGGATGGATTTTTCGAATCACTCTGCCTGGTGTTAAATTCTTTTGCTCATCATTTCGGCTTCAGCTCTGACTTTATCATAAACTCATATACCATGGAGTAATCTTATGAACGATTTCTATTTCATTGCGCTGCTGGGCTCATTTGCCATTGTATTGGTCGTGATAATTATGCTGGCTGCCACACGGTATAAGCGCTGCCCATCTGACAAAATACTGGTGGTTTTCGGGAAAGTGGGCAAAGGTCAGTCATCGCGGCCGATTCATGGCGGCGGTGTCTTTGTCTGGCCTTTGATCCAGGATTTCAAGTACCTGTCCCTGACGCCAATGCCAATTAATATCAATTTGACCAATGCCTTATCAAAACAAAATATCCGAATTGACGTGCCCAGCACTTTTACGGTTGGGATCAGCACCATTCCGGAGATTATGCGCAATGCCGCCGACCGCATGCTTGGTTTGCCCATCAAGGAGATAGAACAGCTGGCACGAGAGATTATTTTCGGGCAGCTCCGCCTCACAGTCGCCTCGCTGGATATTGAGGAGATTAACAAAGACCGTGAACGTTTTCTGGAATCCATCCGCATGAACGTTGAACCGGAACTGAATAAAATCGGCCTTTTCCTTATTAATGTGAATCTCACCGATATCACGGATGAATCCGACTACATTGACAGCATCGGGAAAAAGGCCGCAGCAACAGCCATCAACCAGGCAAAAGTGGATGTGGCTGAGCAAAACAAACTGGGTGCAATTGGTGAGTCTGATGCCAACCGGGAGAAAGAAATCCGGGTGGCTGAAAATCTGGCATCAGCCAACAAGGGTAAGAAAAAAGCAGAGGCCGATCAGCGGATTTTTGTCCAGACCCAGGAAGCCGAAGCAGTCAAGGGGGAAAAGAAAGCTGTCGCTGAACAGCGGATTTTTGTTCAGGATCAGGAGGCTTCTGCCATCAAGGGCGAAAATCTGTCAAAAGCAAGTATTGCGCATTCTGAAGCCGAATTGGCAGTCAAACAGGCTGAAGCGCATCAGGTAGCACAAGTATCCAGGGCACAGGCAGAGGCCAAAATCAAGCAGGCGGAATATGAGTCCGAGTTGGAAAGGCTTCGAGCTGAAAAAGTGGTCAAGGAAGAAATATCCAAACAGATGACCGAAATCGCTGCTGAAGCCAGCGCAGAAAAATGCCGCCGGGAAGCCCGTGGTGAAGCAGATGCAATTCTGGCTAGATTTGAAGCTGAAGCCGATGGTCTGCGGAAAGTGCTGGAAGCCAAATCGGAAGGTTATCATGATTTGGTGGAAAGCTGCGGCGGAGACAGTCAGGCTGCTGCGACTTTTCTGATGATTGAAAAACTTGAGAGCATTGTTTCCAAACAAGTTGAAGCGATACAAAATCTGAAAATTGATAAAATTACCGTCTGGGACTCCGGGACCGGAAACGGATCGGGTTCTTCAACCGCCAACTTCCTTTCCAGTTTTATCAAAAGCCTGCCGCCGCTTCAGGAATTGTCCCGCCAGGCGGGAATCGAACTGCCTGATTATCTTGGTAAGCTGGTCGGTGAAAGTGATTTGCAGGAGACAGCAGAAAAGAAAACTGACACAGAATCATAGACAGCGTCCACTTTTTTTCCGAGCCGGGAACGGGCCCGGCATCAGATTTTGCTCCCGATGCCGAATGTAAAACGG
The DNA here is from genome assembly GCA_964527215.1 of uncultured bacterium. GTDB lineage: Bacteria > Fidelibacterota > Marinisomatia > SCGC-AAA003-L08 > JACNLC01 > CAZGNZ01. The sequence continues at coordinate 7,190 of CAZGNZ010000044.1, forward strand.
CTTTGCGTAAAAATCCCTAGCTCTGCCGACTGCAGCGGTAATACGATAATCGACATCGTATATGACCTTTTCCTTGCCCTGCAAAATTATTTTAAGATAACTTCCGTTTCCGTCAGGTTCAGTTTTATTTTGAGATGAACTTACGGATGCAATAACTAAATCTGTAGTCTTATATTTATTATCATATATATATTTTCTATTATTTTGTTTGCCCGTTTTGGTTGATACCGGAATTTTTAATCAGCCCGAATATTCCATTCAAACCGCCGAAGGAGTTGAGCCACGTCACAGATATTTCCAAAATGGACCAATAAACTGCCGCTTTACATCGGAGTAAGTTCAGTTTTATTCCTGGCGGCAGTGGTCGCTTTTTTCTGGTACTTCGGTTCTCCCAAATTTACCACTGTAGGATACCGCCCGGAACAGCCCGTACCTTATTCCCATAAATTTCATGTTGGTGATCTGGGATTCGACTGCCGGTACTGCCACACAGGCGTGGAGGTGTCAAACAAGGCCGGAGTCCCACCGACCCAGACCTGCATGAACTGTCATACTCTTCTAAAAACCGACAGTCCAAAACTTGAGCTTGTTCGGCAAAGCTGGGAAAAGGACGTTCCCGTAGAATGGATACGGGTACACAAAGCGCCGGATTATGTTTTCTTTGATCACAGTGTCCATATCAGCACCGGAATCGGCTGTAAAAGCTGTCACGGCAGAGTGGACCAGATGGAAAAAGTGATGCAGGTAGAAACACTGAGTATGGGGTGGTGTCTGGACTGTCATTCTGATCCTGCAGATCATATTCGTCCGCTGCGCCTGATCACCGATATGTTGTGGCAGACCAGCGCTGACCAGCAGTCAGCAGCCCGAACGTTCATGGCGGACCTTGAAATTTCCCCTCCCATCGATTGCTCAGGATGTCACCGATGAAACGAATTCACGCACCATTCAAAGAAAAAAAACACTGGCGCAGCCTGAATCAACTTTCAGATTCGCCGGAGCACCGCGAATTTCTGGAAAATGAATTTCCGCACGGAATCACTGCCCCGCCTGAGGGTATGAACCGGAAAAAGTTTCTGTCACTGATGGGCGCATCATTGGCGATGGCCGGGCTGACGGCTTGCCGTCGTCCCGTTGAGAAAATTATCCCCTACGCCGTCGCACCGGAAGATATTGTTCCAGGAATTCCCAAACATTATGCCACCGCCATGCCTTTTGGGATCGGCGCAATGGGCGTCATTGCAGAAAGCCATGAAGGACGGCCCACCAAACTGGACGGAAATCCTGTTCACTCCGGTACGATGGGTGCTGCCAACGTTTGGCTTCAGGCTGAAATCCTGAATCTTTACGATCCGGATCGTTCAAAATTCGTCACCCATCAGGGTAAACCGATGAAATGGAATGATTTCACTGCCAACTGGGCCATGCAAAGAATGGAATTCATGGAGTCCCAGGGCGCCGGACTGGCCGTCCTTTCCGGAATGTTCAACTCACCCTCACTGAGTCGGCTGCAGGCTGAATTCGTCCAGCAGTTTCCCAAGGCCCAGTGGGTGGGATATGCTCCGGTGAGCGATGAAAACATATGGACCGGCCATCAGATTGCCGCAGGGGAAATGCTGCAGCCGGTGGTTCAACTGAAACAGGCGAAAGTGATCCTGTCACTGGATTCGGATTTTCTTCGTACTGAAACCAATGACATTTACAATTCCATAGGATTTGCAGCCGGCAGGAAAGTGCATTCTACCAGTGATGATATGAACCGGCTGTATGTGGCGGAATCCGGTTTCAGTCTGACAGGTGCAATGGCCGATCACCGATTTCAGGTTCGTTCTCATGAAATTGAATTCATTGCGCAGACCTTGGCCGGTGTTCTGATTAAAATGGGATTAAGACTGCCCGGCATTGATGCGGAACAACTTCAGCAACCGCCTGAGCGTATTCCTGAATGGATGAATCCGCTTGCAGACGATTTAATGACGCATGCGGAGAATTCTGTGATTCTGGCAGGCCGGAATCAGCCGCCAAGTGTCCATGCGCTGGTTTATGCCTTGAATGATGCCTTAAAAGCGAACGGCAGAACCATTCAATATTATCAAACCACTCAGGCCCAGCTGTCCAGTACACCGAAGATGCGCAGCCTGGCTGACCGCATTCAAAATGACGAAATTCAAACGCTCCTTGTCCTGGACAACAATATTCTCTATCACGGATTTTCGGATCTTAACTTCGATCATTTGATCTCGAAAGTGCCTCAGGTCATCCATTGGGGACCGGAAGTTGATGAAACTGCTCAAAAAGCGCATTGGCACGTTCCTGCTGCCCATTTCTTGGAATCATGGGGCGATGTATCAAGTCTGGACGGCACTGCGAGTATTATCCAGCCCCTTATTGACCCGCTTTTCGGCGGAAAAACAATGACGGAAATGCTGGCCGCAATGGTGACCGGAACGGACAGCAATGCCTATGGACTGGTTCGCGAAACATGGCGCGGCATCCTGCCTGCCGATTCATTTGAACCGATGTGGCGTAAAATCCTGCACGACGGCATTTTCACAATTGACAACCACCAGCCCGTTGATATCCCCGCGAATGGTCAGTCAGTGAACAAGCTGCTGCGGTCCGGGATTCAAAATTATGGGCATTCGGAAAACAGCCTGGAAATTGTATTTCGATGCAGTCCGTCCGTTTACGACGGTCGGTACGCCAACAACGGCTGGCTGCAGGAAAATCCTGATCCGATCACAAAACTCACGTGGGACAATGCGGCTGTAATGAGCAGGCAGACTGCCCGAAAGCTGAACCTCAAGGACGAGGATCTGATCAGCATCACTTTGAATAATGAATCAGTTACTCTGCCGGTGTTGATTCAGCCTGGCCACGCTGACTGCAGCATATCTCTGGAACTGGGCTACGGCCGCACCAATTCCGGTCGTGTCGGAAACAACGTGGGCAGGAATGTATATCCACTGCGGTCCTTGGATAATCCGCATTTTATGATGGGTGCGGTCATCAAGGGTACCGGGAAAAAATATGCCCTGGCCGGTACGCAGGATCATCATGGAATGGATGTGGAGAAACTGGCCGCCGGAGCCATTCAGTCCCGGATGCCGATGATAATTCGCGAGTCGACACTGGCGGATTACCGTAAAAACCCTGAATTTGCATCAGAGCGTGTGGAACATCCGCCGCTGGAATCTCTGTGGGAAGAACACAGCTATGATGAGGGCTATCAATGGGGAATGGCGGTGGATTTGAATCTCTGCACCGGCTGCAGTGCCTGCACCATTGCCTGTCAAAGCGAAAACAATATCCCCATTGTCGGGCGGGATGAAGTCCGAAAAGGGAGAGAAATGCACTGGATGCGAATGGATCGGTATTATGTGGGTGATCCGGATCATCCGGAAGCAGCCTTTATGCCGATGGCCTGTCAGCACTGCGAAAATGCCCCGTGTGAAGGCGTCTGTCCGGTCGCAGCCACTGTCCATGATGAAGAAGGCCTGAACGCCATGGTTTACAACCGGTGTATCGGAACCCGTTATTGTTCCAACAACTGTCCGTACAAAGTCCGCCGGTTTAATTTTTTCAATTACACCAAGGAACTTCCGGAAATTGTTCAAATGGCCATGAATCCCGATGTTACGGTGCGATTCCGGGGAGTGATGGAAAAATGCACATATTGCGTCCAGCGGATCAATCGCTCCAAAATTGAAGCCAGAAACAGCCGGAAACCGGTGGACGACGGCGCATTCCTGACGGCTTGTGAGCAGTCCTGTCCCACAGGAGCCATCGTGTTCGGCAACATCAACGATCCTGAAAGCCGGGTAACCCGATTGAAGGCGGAAAACCGGAATTATGCTCTGCTGGCGGAACTGAATATCCAGCCCCGGACAAGTTATCTTGCCAAACTGCGCAACCCAAATCCGGCGTTGATGCATACCGACAATCATAAAGTGAAATCAAATGATCATTAAACCCGATTTCCCGCAGCGGTCACCAGTCGATGCCGGCACCAGTACAGTGCCCACCGGTGCGGAGCCGCCGCTGATACAGGGAAAACCTTCCTTCAATTCCCTTACGGAAAAAATCAGCGGCATTGTTGAAGGGCCGGCCCCTAAGGGCTGGATGATCGCTTTCAGCGCGGCGTGTTCATTGCTGCTGCTGCTGCTCGGTCTGATTGGCTATCTGGTTTGGGAAGGCACCGGTGTGTGGGGTCTGAACAATCCTGTGGCATGGGGGTGGGCCATTGTGAATTTTGTGTTCTGGGTAGGAATCGGACATGCCGGGACCCTGATATCCGCTGTGCTGTTTCTGTTCAGGCAGAAATGGCGGACTTCCATCAACCGGTTTGCCGAAGCCATGACAATATTTGCCGTCATCTGCGCACTGGTGTTTCCCACCATCCATGTGGGAAGAATCTGGCTGCTTTATTATATTTTCCCCGTCCCCAACTCAATGGATCTCTGGCCGAATTTCAGATCACCCCTTTTGTGGGATGTGTTTGCGGTCTCGATCTATTTCACTGTTTCATTGCTGTTCTGGTATACCGGGCTGGTTCCGGATCTGGCCACCCTTCGCGACCGCGCCAAATCCCGAACTCGAAAATTGATATTCGGAATTTTGTCACTGGGGTGGCGCGGCGGCAACCGTCACTGGCAGAATTATGAACTGTCCTATCTGCTTCTGGCGGGACTGGCCACACCGCTGGTGCTTTCGGTGCATTCTGTTGTGAGTACGGATTTTGCCACCAGTGTGCTCCCGGGCTGGCACACCACGATCTTTCCGCCGTACTTTGTGGCCGGTGCCATTTTTTCCGGGTTTGCCATGGTAATGACACTGGCCCTGATTGCCAGACGGGTTTTTGGTCTCAGGGAAATCATTACCGATGCCCACATGGACAAGATGGCCAAAATCATGCTGGTGACCGGCATGATGGTGGGATATGCCTATGCGATGGAATTTTTCATTGCCTGGTACAGCGGCAATCAGTATGAATCATTTGCCTTTGTGAACCGGGCTTTTGGTCCCTATGCTTGGGCATACTGGATCATGGTCAGCTGCAATGTGATCATTCCTCAGCTGTACTGGTCAAAAAAGATCCGAAGCAATGAGCTGATTCTGTTTATAACGTCTATTCTGGTTAATGTGGGCATGTGGTTTGAGCGTTTTGTCATCACTGTCACATCCCTGCATCGTGATTTTCTGCCGTCCAGCTGGGATTACTATAAACCCACCTGGGTGGATATCTGCACCTTCATTGGGACATTCGGTCTGTTTTTTACTTTTTTCCTGCTGTTCCTCCGCTTCCTGCCCATGGTTTCCATGGCAGAAGTCAAGGCAGTACTGCCGGAAGCAGATCCTCATCACGATCAGGATGAATCCAGGGGAGGACCAGATGAGTAAATCAAAATCCGTTTACGGACTGCTGGCGGAATTCACCAGCCCCGGCGATCTCCTGCATGCAGCAGAAAAAGTACGGGAGAGCGGTTACCACAGATTCGACTGTCATTCTCCATTTCCGATTCACGGCATGGATTCGGCCATGGGACTGCCCCGAACGTCTCTGGGCTATGTCATCGGTCTGTTTGCCCTGATCGGTGCTGTTGCCGGATTCACGCTTCAGTGGTGGTCAAGCACCATCGCCTATCCCATGGTCATAGCCGGAAAACCGTTTTTCAGCTGGCAGGCATTTGTGGTGGTCACATTCGGACTCATGGTTCTGTCGGGTGCCGGTGCTGCGGTATTCGGCATGTTTCATTACAACCGTCTTCCGATGCTGCACCATCCGCTGTTTAACTCAGAGAATTTTAAAAAGGTGACGGATTCCGGTTTCTTCATCAGTATCGAGGCACGTGATCCGAAATTTGAAGCCGCACGCACGCTGGAATTTTTGGAATCAATCGGCGGGCAGAATGTGGAGGTAATCCATGATGTGTAGGACATCTGTGCCCCTATTGCTCACCGCTGTCTGGATAATCATGACTGGCTGTCAGGGAGTGCCATTCGAGAAACCGCCCATCCATCTGAATCCGAACATGGATGATCAGGAACGCTATGATCCTCAGGAAACCAGCGGTTTTTTCACGGACAGAAGAACCATGCGCCCTGCGGTTTCCGGAACGGTAGCCCGGGGTGAACTTAGGGAAGACACAGCCCTGTACTTGGGAAAAGATGACAATGGCGATGAGATAAACTACATCCCATTTCAGATTACATCAGATCTGCTTCAGCGCGGCAGGGAACAATATGATATCTTCTGCTCACCCTGTCACAGCCGTATTGGTGATGGAAATGGTATCATAATGAGATATGACTATCCGATACCACCGCCGTCATTCCACGATAATAAACTGAAAAACCTGACAGACGGATATATTTTTAATGTAATCTCCAACGGTATCAGGAACATGCCCGGCTACAAGCACCAGATCGCAGTGGATAACCGCTGGGCAGTGACTGCCTATGTCCGAGCCCTTCAGCGCAGTCAGGATGCCCGCGCCGGTGATGTACCAAACCAAATTCTACAGGAACTTAAATAAATCCTTCCCATGAAGTTTGATGTAAAAACCAATCATATCACTGATATCAAGCCGCTGCTGAACATTTCGCTTATTATAGGCATTTTGGGTGCAGCTGCCTCCTGCGTCGCTGCCGTGATGGATCAAAAGGCTTTTTTCCATTCCTATCTTACAGGATACACCTTCTGGACCACACTGGTTTTGGGCGGTCTTTTCTTTATACTCGTCACAAATGTGACCGGTGCTGTATGGTCCGTGGTCCTAAGACGGTTTGCCGAGGCCTGGGCAGCAACCATCCCGGTGCTGGTTCTCCTTTTTATCCCTCTGGTATTCGGAATTCACGATTTATATCACTGGTCTCATCACGATGCCGTATCCCACGATCATCTGCTCCAGTGGAAAGCCCCTTTCCTGAACCGACCCTTCTTCATTATTCGAACCGTGATTTATTTTCTTGTCTGGATAATTATTACTGTTAGACTGCTGGGGCTATCGATTCGACAATCCGGATACGGCGATGTCGCCAAGATGAAAAAAGACAGCGCCTGGGGACTGGCAGCGTTTGCAATCACGTTTACGTTTGCCTGTTTCGACTGGCTGATGTCTCTCGACCCGCACTGGTATTCCACTATCTACGGCGTGTACCATTTCGGCGGTGCGTTTCTGGGATTTCTCACCTTCCTGCTCCTGATTCTCGTGTTTGTACAGAGCAAAGGAGTGTTAAAGGGAAAAATCACAACCGAGCATTATCATGATCTGGGCAAGCTGATATTCGGCTTTACGGTGTTCTGGGCTTATATTGCGGCCGCACAGTATTTCCTGATCTGGTACGGGAATATTCCCGAAGAAACCATTTGGTACCGTCATCGCGGCGAAGGAAGCTGGATGACGATGAGCATCATTCTGATATTCGGACATTTTGTCATTCCGTTCCTGACCCTGATATTTTACCGCGCCAAACGAAGTTTGAAAGTACTGATTCCCATGTCAATCCTGCTGTTTGTCATGCATTACATCGATATTTACTGGAATGTATTTCCGAATCTGCATCCCCATGGGGTTCATTTCAGCTGGGTGGATGCAGCGGGATTTCTGGCGGTAGGCGGATTTCTGATGTTTGTATTCTGGCAGCATCTGGCAAAGTACCCGGTAGTGCCGGAAAATGATCCCCGTCTGGAAGACTCATATAAGTTTGTCAATCACTAGCTACGCGAAGGATAAGGAATTCCATGTCAGCGGATGAAACTCACAGCAGCAGCTCAAAAAGGAGACTCACGGGAACGATGTTTCTCATCGGCGTCCTGGTGATTCTGGCTGCAGCTGTCGTACCGGATTGGATTACACTCCGAAAGGAGAAAATTTACTTTGAGTCCGTGCTGAAGCCTGTCTCACCCAAAATACTGGAACTGCGCCGATTTGAAAACCAGGTGCTCGGTGAATATGGTCTTCTGGATTCTGCCAAAGGCATCTACCGAATACCCATTGATGCGGCCATTGACCTGATCGTGGAAGAGGCCGACTCCATTTTATGGAAGTAATCGGAATTATACCAGTATACCAGCCTTAATGACAATCCCTACAGACTGATTTCATAATCCAGACCCACCATGATGGATTTGATCCGGTTTTCACGGCTGAATATCGAACGGCTGAGTTGATGCGGCAGGTGCTGACCGGACACCATTTCTTTTTTGCCGTCTGTAAACAGAATCTCGGTTTGATTGCTGCCGTCAGCCGCATACACCACCGGAATTCCGCAAATGGTAAAGGCAAGTGAGCCTGGTGCAAGTTTAATTTCATCCTTGCTGCCGTCAACTGCCCGATAAACAAAACACGTTTCCTTCCGACAGAATTCCTCCGGCTGCAGCAGCTGCGGAGTAAATCCCAGAACACCGTCCGCTGCTTCAACACCCAGCTCACCGAAACGGGATAGAATTTCTTCTTTCACCTGTCCGGTCATGCCCGGCTGTTTTGCCCCGCTGTTGGCAGGTGTGTGTGAATAGGGATCCGTGGGAAACGCCCCGTACTCTGCTGGCGTTTTATTAAATCCCAACCCGTTTCTTATCTCAAAATACACTGCCCGGAGTTCTTCCGATAGACTGTCATCGTCAATTTGGTCTTTGACTGCCAGCGCACATTCCTGAACTGCCAGCAGAAGTTTGGATACCATATGCCAGTAGATGCTGCCGAGGCCTTCATAGGCGAAAAATGTCCCTGAACGACCAGTGAAAGACTGATGATCAAAGGTTTTCTCAAATAAGTTCAGTATCGGTGTTCGTCCGATTTTAACCAGATCAGAATACTCAGACTCCCTCTCCATTTTATCCAACACAGCTGATACATCTTCGGCATTCCGGAATGATCCGTTAAAATGGTATCGTCCGTTAACGTCTTCAGACATCAAACGCACATCACGATTTTTCATCAGACAGGAAATCAGCGCTATCTGCTCCGCGTCCTGCTGTAAAATGGTATTTTTCATCAGAAAGCCGGGCAGCTTTCGATTGGGATACAGGATGTAGGAGTGCTGATCTTCCCGGTACAGATCACTGGTTCTCAGGGCTTTCAGGACTGCCAGCGCCTGTTCCGGTTTCAGGAGTCCCGATGACAGGATTGCCACCTGTCCTTCCAGCATGGGATACAAGTTTCGGACTTCTGCCTCTTTCTCACTGAGCGCCAGTATGTTGTATGAGTGCACCAGGCCGTCGGACCGGAAATTGGCGTTCAGCGTCTGGTCAATGTATTGCAGCGCCAAATCCAGAAAATCGGTCAGACGATTCTTGTTCAGGTTGGTTTGAATTTCACAAACGCCTTCACGATACAGGCTTGATCTGTATTCGGTGGCGGCAGCACCCAGAGCATCCATCACCATTCGGCGTCCGGAATTCGAAAATCCGGAATCCAGAAATGGTGTGTGATCCTTCAGCACTCCGAAAACGGTTTCCAGAAGCTGAGCCAGCCGCTCATTTACCTTGAAGCTTCCCGAATCCGCCTGTGCCGACTGATCCCGGAAGAACACAATAAATCTTCTCAGGTAAGCAGCGGTCACCACAGAAATACCTTTTCCCACAAGCGCATTGTTGGCATCATTCCACTCCGGCCGCTGGGTGTTCATCCAGATACCGCCTTCCGGAATCAGATTGGTCAGCTTGGCCAGCAGCAGGACCAGCAGTTTCTCACACAGGCACACCTGCAGGACAGATCCCGCACTGTTATATACCATTCGGCCGTCGCTTCCCGTTTCAGCTACCCGTTCTTCCACGCGTCGCTGTTCGTCCCAGTCAAAATCAATGGTGTCATACCAGTTGTTCAGCATTTCCGAATATGGTTTCAGGCGATAGGGGATATTGGCATAGGAAAATATCTGCAGCTCCCACAATGAACTGAATTCATTGGGACTGAACTTCGCCGCCAGTTCCATCAGTTTCAGCAGGTAAATGATTTGATGATCGCTCCAGTAGCCGATGTTTGCCCAGGGGTTTTCCGGTTCCGGTACCTCCCAGTCAATACCGTCCCGCGTGATCCGGTATGGATTGTACCCATCCGCCGTAGTGGCATTGAGGAAACGGGCAATCATGCTTCCAGTAAAATCAGGAAATGAAACTGCCAGTGGTTCCCAGTTCTGGAAAATATCCCGCCAGTTTCCCTGATAATCCAGCCGCGGGGAGCCGTCGTCTTCCTTTACATTAATGGAGAACTGGTTCCATGGCCGACTGGGATCCCCGTGACGTCTGCTGAAGGTCAGGGGCAGATACTCGCTGCACAGACGATGCAGCTGCAGTGATCCGGATTCCCCGGCGGCGGTCCACAAATCCTGGATTACCATTGATTCAGGCAGCGGACTCAAAAGAAGTTTGCTGTCCGGGAAAAGAGAACGGTTCCGGGTGAAAATAAAGTTGGCTACATCTGTCTTTTGAATACGGTATCCGTCGGCAAAAATACCACCGCGCATAATGTTGAACAGGGTATTGGCGAAATGGTGGGTATCCATCACCTCATCCGCTGTTTTCTGCAGACCGTCTGCAGTTCCCACGAGGGTGAGAAGCTGATCGGATCCCAGGGTTATGTCACTTTCAACAGCTTCTGCGGCAGTTTCCCCGCTATTGTGAAGATACCGGATCAGATTGGCAGCGTCGGTGCCGTCCAACCCTACATCGGCCGCCATGAGCCAGTTCTGTTTCTGCTGCGCTTCCAGAGCAAATTCAGACTGGATCAGATATGCGCCGGGCTGTCCGCAGACATCGGTTTCGTTCGTGACAATACCCGTTTCCGTAAAGCGTTCAATCTGCTCTGGACTCAGCAAATGGGCACGGACATCCATGCCGGTTTGCCATACGGCAGTTGCCTTCAGCGATTCACTGGGTTCCGCCCTGTCGGTGAGAGTCGCGCTAAGCGAATAAATTCCCAGTCCGGAATCAGGCTCCAGCTCGGAACGCTTGTAGGCATTGAGGAGATTGCTGAATGCACTCTGCAGGGCGGAAGTGGCACCAAAGGGCAAAATATTCACCATCCCGTCCAGCAGCTGAATCCGGCAGGTTTCGCTGCCGAGATTTTCCAGCATACAGGTGCGGATGAATCCAAACCGCTCGCTGACGCGCCAGGAGATTCGAAACCGGAGCTGCCGGTTATGATCCAGCTCGTCGAATATTATTTTGTTGCCGATGACGTTTTTATACAGGGTCCGTTCAACCCGACAGTCCTCGGACTTATGCTTTGAAAACGGTTCCCAGATATGAAATGTGTTTTCCCCGGCAGTCCGAATAATGGTTTTGCTGCCCGTATGCTCAAAACCGGCAGCTATTTTATCATCGGTTTCATAGGGAAACAAAGCCAGATCGGCATTGCGCCGGCCGGCTGTCAGACCGCCTGTACTCGATATGAAAAGCCAGTGATCGCTGTGGCTGACGACACTGATAAAGAATGGCGGCATCTGATCATAATGGTTGATACGGGTGTATTTTTCGTTATCAATGATGACAAAATCACCAGTGACGGAGCGGGGTGTTTGGGACATAAAAATGCTTCCAGATTGATGAAATTGAATGATTGCTGATGTGCAATGCACGGATGAGAATACCGGTGTGTTGTGCGTAAAGGTTGTCGGGGTGACGCAGCCGGATTCAAACAGGCATGTTGAAATTCATGCCGACGGGAAATATTAATGAAATATAGATAGGAATTCAAAGCCATCGTTTTGGATATCCTGCTGGCAGTCTGCCAAAACGCCTGCAGTTTTTCCAAACTTGGCCAGGCTGTGATCGCCATACATGGATTCTGCCAATTCAGAAGGGTGAAAAATCTCAATTGCTCACTTCACAACATACCGGATTCAGGCTTAAATTCTTTACCGTATCCACCTGAATAACAATCCAATCAGCAAAATAAGGAACACCGTTTTGGTTGAAATCGCACTGATGTTTCTCATGGGACTCACTGGCGGATTCGGGCATTGCATCGGTATGTGCGGCGGCTTTGTGCTGACATATTCCGTTCAGCTGCCGAAACCCGTCGGCCGAATGAAAGTCCTGAAACTGATGATACCTCATCTGCTCTACAGTCTGGGACGGACCATCACCTATGCCTTCCTGGGCGGGGTGCTGGGACTTTTGGGTCAGACACTGAATTTTTTCCATATCCAGGGCTGGCTGCAGATCGTTGCGGGATTTCTGATGATCATTATCGGTCTGGAGCTCATCGGCTGGTTTCCGAGCTTCAGTCGGCCGGGACTGAAAATTTTCAATCCATTTCAGACGCTGTTTCGCAGTCTGGTCAAGGATATCAGTTACACCAATACTTTTGTTATCGGACTCCTCTTGGGATTTCTGCCCTGCGGTCTGGTGTATGCCGCTATCGCCCAGGCCCTGTCCTTCGGCAGCATTCCGCTGAGTATGGCTGTCATGTTTGCTTTCGGCCTGGGCACCATTCCAGCTCTGCTGCTGGTGGGCGTGGGTGCAAATGTGATCACGTCGCGGTTCAAAAGACAGCTGTTCACCGTTTCGGCCATTCTTGTGATAGCGCTGGGATGCTACACGGTTACCAAAGGCTGGATGAAAACAAAAATGCCCACCGAGAAACTCCGCAATAAAATCGAAATGATCCAAACTTCAGGTAAGGTTATGAAGGAATCGAGCTGCTGCCAGACTGCTCAAAGCCCTGAACCGGACAATAATGAATCATCACCGACAGCAGAACAGCCCTAATGCCCCGAATTGACGTCAAAACGCTTGAGGTTCAAAGCCCGGACGCAGGACCCGCACCGGACACCTGTTTTCACTGCGGGGAACCGCTGCGGGGCGTCACTATTCGGAAATCGGATAAGCATTTCTGCTGCAACGGCTGCAAGCTGGCCTACGAACTGCTCTCCGATAATGACCTGTGTACCTATTACGATCTCAGCGACCAACCCGGACAGACACCTCAGGAATCGGGGGCAGCCACCCGGTTTGCCTATCTGGATGAACCTGAAATTCAGGACCAGCTGATCCGGTTCAGCGACGGTTCTATTTCCCGGTTCACATTCACCGTTCTGGGGATGCACTGCGCCTCCTGCATCTGGCTGCTGGAAAAGCTCTACCGATTTGACCCGGGGGTGTCGTCATCCACTGTGGATTTCCTGAAAAAGACTGTTGAAATATCTTATTTCCCGAAGAAAACCAGTATCCGTCGAATTGCCGAATTGCTGTCTTCACTGGGCTATGAGCCGGAAATCAATACCCGCGAAGTGGAATCTGACGCTCAGTCACGAGCTGTTAAAAGCCTGTACATTCGCATTGGCGTGGCCGGCTTTGCTTTGGGCAACATCATGCTGCTCAGCATCCCGGAATACATTCCGCATATTGATTCCATCGCACCGGAATTCAAGGGATTTTTCGGCTGGCTGAATCTCATTCTGGCTCTGCCTGTACTGCTCATTAGTTCCCGCGGCTATCTGAGCAGTGCCTTGGAGGGATTAAAACGCAAAATCATTAATATTGACGTTCCCATTGCCCTTGGCATCATCACATTGTTTCTTCGAAGTACCGTTGATATTGTGACAGGGCAGGGAGCTGGATTCATGGATTCCTTTGCCGGGCTGGTTTTCCTGCTTCTAATGGGTAAACTGTTTCAGCAGCGAACCTATGACAACCTGTCTTTTGAGAGGGATTATAAGGCCTATTTCCCAATATCCGTCATTCGAAAAACCGATACCGGAGAGAAAAATATCGCCCTGTCCGAGCTAAAGCGCGGTGACCGGATTGTTGTCCGGAACGGTGAACTGATCCCTGCGGATTCCGTTCTGCTGTATCAGGGCACCACGATAGACTACAGCTTCGTCACCGGTGAATCGGTCCCTGTGGAGCGCCAGCCGGGAGAACTGGTTTATGCGGGTGGCCGTCAGATTGGCGGTGCCGCAGAAATGGATGTGGTAAAGGAGGTATCCCAGAGTTATCTCACACAGCTCTGGAACAAGGATATTTACGGCAAGTCAGACAGCAGCCGAATCCAGTCTGTCACGGACGGTATCAGCCGCTATTTCACCCTGGCAGTGCTGATCATCGCAGGGTCGGCGGGCGGCTACTGGATGATTGTGGATCCCTCATTCATCACCAACGCTGTGACAGCAGTGCTGATCATTGCATGCCCCTGTGCCCTGGCCCTATCAGCACCGTTTACGCTGGGCAGCGTGATGCGAATACTGGGACGAAACCGCTTTTACATCAAGAACACCCACGTGATAGAAGCCCTGGCCAATATCAACACCATTCTGTTTGACAAAACCGGTACACTGACTGAATCCGGATCGGCTCGAATCAGGTTCTTTCCGGCGGATGGTTCTGATGAAAAATTACAGGGAGAAACTCGGTCCATGATTCGATCACTGTCCCGGCAGTCCAATCATCCCCTGAGTCAAAGAATTTATCAGCTTCTGGATGATGCGGATCTTCTGCCGGTATCGGAATACCGTGAACACCCCGGTCAGGGACAGCAGGGAATGGTGAATGAAATGGAAGTGAAGCTGGGATCCGCAGATTTTATCGGATACAAAGGAGCTGCCGTGGCCGGATCCGCTGTTCACTGCAGTATCAACGGCCGAATACTTGGAAATTTTCAGATATCCAGCGTGTACCGTTCCGGGCTGACAAAAATGCTGGCAGAGCTGCGTCATCATTTTCGACTGGAAGTCGTGACCGGTGATACGGATTGGGAGCGGGAGAAGCTGGAACAGCGGTTTCAGAAGGAGGAACTGTATTTCAGCCAGTCGCCTTTTGACAAGCTGAAACGCGTCCAGAGCCTGCAGGATCGTCGGCAGAGGGTGTTAATGCTGGGGGACGGTCTGAACGATGCAGGGGCATTGCGGCAGAGTGCTGTGGGAGTTGCCATTTCCGAGGATAAAAATGCATTTTCTCCTGCGTGTGACGGTATTCTTGAAGCCGCCGAACTGGTACAGCTGCCGGCAATTATCCGTCTTTCAAAATCCGGTATGCACATCATTTATATCAGCTTTGCAATATCCCTGATGTACAATGTAATCGGCCTGAGCTATGCAGTTACCGGTCGTTTGTCTCCACTGATCTCGGCGATCCTGATGCCGCTGAGTTCCATTTCTGTGATTCTGTTTGCCACCCTTTCCACCAACCTGTCGGCTCGGCGTGCCGGACTCTGGCGGGACATGGATACTGAATAACATGACCTTTGTGAATACCGTCAGATAAATCTTGATTAACAGGACTGATTTTGATAAGATATTGTTGCAGGCGGTTGACGGATTGACCTTTTTCAGCAGATGTAATTTGATAATGAAATGGAGCCAACCATGAATGCCATCCTGGCTGTGATTCTTTCCGTATTCTCCACCCAGTCAACCGATCTGGTTTTCATTACCGGGGATACGCTTCACATTTATGAACCCTATTATCATGTCGAAGACACTCTTCTGGCTTCACTGAATCCGGAGATTGAGTTTCCCCTCAATGAAAAAAAGGTTTACCGTCTGAATGCTTCTTCACAGACACCGGATCCAAGCGGTCAGAATCTGGTTATTCTTGACGAAATCAAGTACTATGATGTGGCGGCCTTTCATATTGACGTAATCGATCAGGTGATTGTTACGAAGCATGTTACTCCGCCGGTATACCGTCTGCTGGGGCTGGTGGCTGGAGGCATGCTCGGGAATGAAGTTGCACCTTTTTTTACATCATCGGAATTTGAGGATGATGAAGCCGTCAACCGAAAAATATTTACTGGACTGGGTGCCACTTTGGGATTTATACTTGGCGAAACCCTGGATTACCGATCAGTGAAAAATTACATCACCGTGCATCATGTTTCGACAATGTCACGCGGGGAAAAGCTGGCGTTTCTGGATTCAATGGTAAGTAAAAATGCCACCTATCAGACCGTTCCGAGGAAATGACTGATCCCCTGGCACGGAAACATGCCTGCACTGAAATAGATAAACCCTCAACGGTCGAATGCCGTTTCGATTTGTACCCTCAATGTTTATATCAAATATTGCAACATAGAATTAAGCTTATGTAACTTGATTGCCAAGACTTATTGAAAAAATACAGTCCGGTCTCAACATATGAGTGCATTATTTCTTCTGATCATCGTGAGTGTTTCCGTTGCCGTCGGATTTTTGATTGCCTTTATTTGGGCGGTTCGTTCCGGGCAATATGACGACCGGTTCACTCCTGCTGTCCGAATGTTGTTTGATGATACCGCTGAACCCAAACAGAATGAGCAGAAAATCACTCCTGATAATACCCGGGAGCGGTAAAAGAACCGAAAGCAGCTGGATGGCAAAACCCATTAGCGGGTGAATTTGCACCGGAACAGAAAGCAGGATCTGCGGCTGTTCCTTCAAGTCAGACAGAACCGGGATGGAATCAAGGTATCCAGGATTATCAAATTAACGGAGTCAGACTCTATGGCTGTTGAAACGTTTCATTACGACAATAAAATCGTCCGAAATTTTGCGTATGCCACACTTTTCTGGGGCGTCATCGGAATGCTGGTAGGGGTTCTGATTGCCTTTCAGATTGTTCAGCCGGCTTTGAATTTTGGAATTCCATATACCACATTCAGCCGAATCAGACCGCTGCATACCAATGCTGTTATTTTCGCGTTTGTCGGAAATGCAATATTTATGGGTCTCTATTACTCTCTGCAGCGTCTTCTGAAAACCCGAATGTTCAATGATATTCTGAGTCAGATTCATTTCTGGGGCTGGCAGGCCATCATTGTTTCTGCCGTGTTGACCCTGCCGCTGGGTATCACCACCAGCAAGGAGTATGCTGAACTGGAATGGCCCATTGATATTGCCATTACCGTGATTTGGCTGATTTTCGGCATCAATATGATGGGCACCATCATGAAGCGCCGAGAGCGCCATATTTATGTTGCAATATGGTTTTACATCGCCACGTTTTTCACAGTGGCTCTGCTCCATGTGGTCAATTCACTTGAAATTCCTGTATCCCTTTTTAAAAGTTATCCGGTATTTGCCGGAGTTCAGGATGCGCTCGTTCAATGGTGGTATGGGCACAATGCCGTGGCTTTTTTCCTGACAACACCATATCTGGGGCTGATGTATTATTATCTGCCGAAAGCCGCAAACCGTCCGGTATTTTCATATCGATTATCCATAGTCCATTTTTGGTCCCTGATTTTTATATATATCTGGGCGGGGCCGCATCATCTTCTGTATACTTCTCTGCCTGACTGGGCCCAGTCTCTGGGAACTGTTTTTTCAATTATGCTGATAGCCCCGTCCTGGGGCGGCATGCTGAACGGACTTCTGACACTGCGCGGTGCCTGGGATCGTGTCCGTCAGGATCCAATACTCAAATTTATGGTGGTGGCCGTTACAGCATATGGAATGGCGACTTTTGAAGGACCGATGATGTCGCTGAAATCGGTCAATGCTTTGTCTCATTTCACAGACTGGACCATTGCTCATGTGCACGTTGGTGCACTGGGCTGGAACGGCATGCTCACATTTGGGATTCTTTACTGGCTGGTTCCGCGTCTGTTCAGTACAAAACTGTATTCCGTCAAACTTGCTAATATTCATTTCTGGATTTCAACGCTTGGAATGGTTTTTTATGCCATTCCAATGTGGACAGCCGGCGTCACGCAGGGATTGATGTGGAAGCAGTTCACTGCTGAGGGGACGCTGCAGTATCCCATTTTTCTGGAAACGGTGACACAGCTGATGCCGCTCTATACCATTCGAGCTCTTGGGGGAACGTTGTATTTTCTGGGAGCTATCTTCCTGCTTTTCAATCTTATTCAGACCATTCAGCACGGAAAACTCGTGATCAATGAAGAGGCGCAGGCACCGGCAATGCTTGCGGTTAAGGAGAAAGCTTCAGAAAATCGGGAATACTGGCACCGATGGCTTGAACGCCGTCCCGTCCAGTTCTCCATACTGGCAGTAATCATGGTGGCAATCGGCGGAATTGTGGAAGTGGTTCCGATGTATCTGATAAAAAGCAATATTCCTACCATTACCAGTGTTCAGCCTTACACACCTCTTGAGCTTCAGGGTCGGGATATTTATGTTTCTGAAGGGTGTTATGTCTGTCATTCCCAGATGGTCCGTCCATTCCGTTCAGAAACGGAGCGCTATAAAGGTGAGTATTCCAAATCCGGGGAATTTGTTTATGATCATCCGTTTCAGTGGGGCTCCAAGCGAACCGGACCAGATCTTCATCGGGTGGGAGAAAATTATCCCGACGCCTGGCATTATAGGCATATGGTCAACCCGGAGAGCATGATGCCGGGATCCATCATGCCGCCATATCCATGGCTGGCAGAGGAAGTGCTAAATACGACAAATACAGCTGCAAAAATCCAGGCCATGCAAACGCTGGGGGTTCCATATCCGGACGGATTCGCAAACATTGCCAATGACGACCTGCGCGCTCAAGCGGAAAAAATCACCCGTAATCTGCATGATCAGGGTGTTCCGGATGCCGTATCCACTACCAAAATTATCGCCTTGATCGCATATCTGCAGCGGCTGGGTACAGATATTGAAAGGAAGTGAGTCACATGTTTAAGGCCATTGTTTCCCAAATTCCAAACAGCGGAGTGTACCCGGTAATCGGAATGCTGATATTTGCAGCGCTTTTCTGCTATGTGATTGTAAATGTTGTCTGTCTAAAAAGGGAGTATCTGAAAAAAATGAGTGATTTGCCTTTGGATCACTCCTGATTGTGAATATGGAAGTTTCAATCAAATTTTACAGGAATCGGTATGGCATCAGATTATAAAGACGAAACGACCGGCCATGAGTTTGACGGTATTGGTGAACTGGACAATGACATGCCTTCATGGTGGTTGTATCTTTTCTACTTGTCCATAGTGTTTGCGGTGGTCTATATGTTTTACTATCACTTTTCAGGTACCGGGCTGACTTCCAGCGAGAGATATCTCAGGCAGATCAACCCAAATTGGGTGCGCAGTGACAATACCGGCAGCACATGGAATTATCACTCTCCCTACTTCTCAGAAGCAGGCGAAGTAACACCGCAGCTTTTAAAAACACTTAGCCATTTTGTGGGAGAAGATGTATCCTTTGCCAGTCTGATTATGGAAGCGAAACGGCGTGCAAGTGATGAACAGCGACTGATCCTGGAGGAATCCTTTCCTGATATCTCAGAACTTGCTGTGGCAGAATCTCAACCCTCATCCGAACTCGAAGCGGACTACAGTTCCGTTGAGTTGTTGACCGATTCGGAAAGCATGGATGCGGGACAGACATTATATATAAAACACTGCGTCGCCTGCCATGGAGCCAATGGAGAAGGCGGTATTGGCCCAAATTTGACAGACGATTACTGGATCCACGGCGGCAGCACGGCGGATATTGTCAGAATTATCAATATTGGTGTCCCTGCCAAAGGAATGCTGGCCTGGAACCGAACCATGCAGCCCCTTGAAATTCAACAGGTTACCAGTTATATCAGTACTTTTATCGGAACCAATCTGCCTAATGGAAAAGCACCGCAAGGGGAGTTATTCACACCCTGATATTCCATTCGAGATATGTCTGACATTTCACTGTAACACCTTAACCTGACCTGGGAAAAGGTCCCATCAGAAATGGACTGACGCCATGCCCCCACCGGAAACCTCACCGCTTCAGGAAAGCGATGAAATCTACCGTAACCGACCTGCAACCATCGCAAATGACGGAAAACGCCGTTGGGTTCATCCGCAAAAGCCAAAAGGCAGGTTCTATTTATATCGCAGCCTTCTGAGTGTCGTCCTTCTTCTTTTCTTCTTCAGCGGTCCGTTAATCACTGTGAATGGTCACCCCTTTTTGATGTTCAATATTCTGCAGAGGAAATTTTTTATTTTTGGTGTTCCTTTCTGGCCTCAGGATTTATACCTGTTCGGATTATCCCTTATTGCATTTATCGTATTTATCATTTTGTTCACTGCTGTCTTTGGACGCGTTTTTTGCGGATGGGTTTGTCCTCAAACAATCTTCATGGAAATGGTTTTCAGGAAAATCGAATACTGGATAGAAGGAGATGCAAAAGCCCAGATCAGGTTGAAGAATGCACCCTGGAATGCCCGGAAAATATTAAGAAAAACAATAAAGCACTTTGTATTCTTCGGATTTTCCTTTGGTGTGGGGACTACATTTCTGGCCTACATCGTGGGCAGTGGAGAACTGATGAATGGAAAATCCGGCGACTCTCGGACACCATTCCGGTGATTAGCCGGACAGCAAT
>CAZGNZ010000045.1:0-26685 GCA_964527215.1 uncultured bacterium
ACGTGATAGCTGCTTAACCCTGTGGAGTTTTTACACACAAAAAAAGACTTGACCACTAGTCTCAATCCATTCTCCATCGACAAATTCATATATCTCGACAATCCCAGCTGAGTTGTTTGTACCTAAAGTGCCAATAAGCACTATTGTATTTGATATTACTTCTAAGTCTACACCGAAAGATTGTTCAGCTTTAAATATTCTTAATTCTTCAACCCAAGAATCATCAGACCTTCGATATACAGATATACAGCTGTTTGTATCATCTGAATCAATTGGAACAGACCGTACGAGTAGGATATCTCCTTTCACATAGAAATATGTCCCAAAATCATATAGTGTCGAATCTGGAACATTGATGAAATCATCCTGCTCCCACAGACCATTTTCGTTTTGATATATATATATTACCATTACCATCATAATGAGCACTTATAAATAATTTGCTTCCAGAAAAGTGTATTGTTTTCCCAAAATTAACAAATGGAATTGGAGATTCAATTATCTGTACTTCCTCCCAATTAGTTTCAATATTTTCAAATATATGTACTCTATTAATGCTACTAACTGCTATCATGTCACCATCAATTGTGACGCATCCACCATAAAGAGAACCAAAATTGTACTCCAACGTTGCATTAAGTATCTGCTCAAAGTGCTCCTGACAAAAAACGACACCAAAAAATAGCGTAAAAAATAGAATTTTTCTGATCATCATATACCCCTACTTAATCAACGTAATTTTTCGGATTTCTCCTTGATCTGATGATGACAGCTTCAGGAAATAAATACCAGATGGATGATACCCGGCATTCCAGGATAAGTGATATACACCTGCAGAGCAGTAGTCATCGACAAGAGTTTCCACCAGTCGTCCATTCAGATCATACACTTTGAGGGTAATTTGCCCGTCTTCCGGTATATCATAATGAAGTCGAGTCATCGCATTGAAGGGGTTCGGATAAGCAGGGTGAAGGAAAAACTTCTCGGGAATGATATCCACAAGACTGGATTCTCCTGCAAGTCGATTGATTTCCGTATCTGAAATGACTGAGTAACCCAGCAATGTATTTGGTGAATTTGAAAATTTGTCTTCCTGCGAATATTGAATCCGCCAGTTGGCGGATTTTTAATCCGTCTCCTGACGGGCAAGTGTAATTGGGTGCATTCCCCGCCGCTTGTTTAAAATCCGCCATTTGGCGCGGCGGTGAAATGAAAAATGATTATATCACTAATGATACCCCGTCCCGTCAGCTGACGGGCGGGGAAATTCATTATTTCCAACACTGTCCATTAAAATTCCCTGTATTCAGATATATGAATTTGCATAAATATCAGGAATACTGTGGTCGGGAGTCAATAGGATTGTTGTGTAGGTTTGTGACAGCCGTGATTCACTCCGGCATTCTGAATTTTGGATGATACAGACAAAAAAAAGCCGCCCGAAGGCGGCTTTCATAAACAGAGTCGATCTGCAAAAAGTCAGGATGTCTGCAGATCTAAAATTCCTCTTTCCAGTAAGGGCAGGCCACCAGTTGTCCGCCGCCCACATCGGTCAGTTCCGGGATCTCCTGGGCACATTCCGGTTTGGCCAGGGGACAGCGGTTGCGGAATCCGCAGCCGGAGGGTTTGGCCATGGGTGACGGAATGTCGCCCTGCAGCACCACCCGTTCCTTGTTCCGGAGTTTGGGATCCGGCAGCGGCACGGCTGAAAGCAGTGCCCGGCTGTAGGGATGCTTGGGATTGTGATACACATCATTGGCAGTACCGAATTCCACCACATTCCCCAGATACATCACGGCGATTTTATCCGAGATATGCTCCACCACGGAAAGGTCGTGAGCAATGAACAGATAGGACAGATCAAACTCATCCTGCAGGTCCATCATCAGATTGATCACCTGGGCCTGGATGGATACATCCAGTGCCGAGACCGGTTCGTCGCAGATGATGAGATCGGGATTGGTGGCAATGGCCCGGGCGATACCCACCCGCTGACGCTGTCCGCCGGAGAATTCATGGGGGAAGCGGCGAGCCTGTTCGGGATTCAGTCCGACTTTTTCCAGCAGCCAGGCCACCCGGTCCTGCATTTCCGTTTTGGTCATGTCGGTATGTATCTGCAGGGGCTCCGAGATGATCTGCGCCACCGTCATCCTAGGATTCAGGGAGGCGTAGGGATCCTGGAAAATCATCTGCACCTTGGAGCGGTACTTCTGCATCCGGCGGGGGTCCTGCGTGACGAAATCCACCGTTTCTTTGCCGAAGTGGTACTCAATGCTGCCGGTGACTTGTACGTCCGGAGCAACGTGCTTGAGAATGGCGACCATCGCGCGGCCGACAGTGGTTTTCCCGCAGCCGGATTCACCCACCATGCCGATGGACTGTTTCTTGCCGATACTGAATGACACGCCGTCCACGGCTTTGACGGTGGCTACCTGGTGTGAGAAAACACCTCCGAATACGGGGAAATGAACCTTCAGGTCTTTAACATTGACAAGCAGATTATCGTTATTCATTCTTCATCCCCTTTTCTTCCACAACATGGCAGCGTACAAAATGATTGGGACGGACTTCCCTCAGCGGGGGTTCCACGGTATCGCATTTGTCAATCCTGTGGTCGCAGCGGGTGCAGAATTTGCAGCCGGTGGGCAGGTTCAGAATACTGGGAACCATGCCCCGAATCGTTCCGAGCCGATCAATTTTCTGTCCTTTTTCCGGCCGCGGAATAGAGCTCAGCAGACCGTTGGTGTAAGGATGCAGCGGAGCTTCGAACAGATCGTTCACATCCGCCACTTCCTGAATCACGCCGCCGTACATAACAATGACACGTTCGCAGGTTTCCGCAATCACGGCCAGGTCATGGGTGATGAGGACCACCGCGGCATCCGTGCGTTTTTCCTTCAGCTGCACCATGAGGTCCAGAATCTGGGCCTGAATGGTCACATCCAGAGCGGTTGTGGGTTCATCGGCAATCAGCAGTGACGGATTTTTGGCCAGCGCCATGGCAATCATGGCCCGCTGCCGCATTCCGCCGGAAAACTGATGGGGATAATCCTTCAGCCGGCTGTGGGGATCGGGGATTCCCACCATTTCCAGCAGCTTGCCGGCATCATCCAGCAGTTTTTTTCGTTCTTCATGATATTTTGCGGGAATCAGCTTGTCCAGTCCCTGCATCACAAGTGCAAAAACGGTGGGAATGACCATACCGATAACTGACCATTTTATGACTGGTCCGATGAAAAAGGTCCAGCCCTGCAGCATCTGGGAGAACAGCAGAACAGCCGCACCGAAAATGACAGTGGTTCGAATCCGCTGATTCATATTCACATCCCGCAGGCTTTCAGCTGAACCGATGACACCGTCTTTCACATACTCATTGAAACTCTTGGGATACAGGGATTCCACCATCTGCATTCCCACCGTGAAAACGGGGTTCAGGGACGTCATTGGCTCCTGGAAAATCATGGCGATTTCCCGACCTCTCAGGTCGCGCATGCGGGTGTACATTTTCTCCCGGAATTCGGCAAATGCCTTTTTGCGCGGTGAATTAAAGAACAGGAAAGAGGTAACGATACCGTCAAGGATCAGTGATACAAAGAACAGCAGCACGCCGGGTACGTTAAACAAGGCATGCAGAAACATCCAGAAGACAAAGAATAATGACGCGGCAATTTTACGATGATTGTCCGAGAGCTTGCGGAAAAACCGGAATTCCGGGACTTCTTTTACTTTCTTCAGATCGGAACCGTCAAATATCTTCTCACCTTTGAATGTGATTTCGCCTTCGGTGACTTCACCGGGAGGATTGGGAATAAGCTGGATCAGTGAGAGAACGGAAACGGATTTACCGGATCCGGATTCTCCCACAATCCCCAGAGTTTCGCCTTCATAGATATCGAAGTCGATCCCGTCAACAGCTTTTGCCCAGTCTTTGCCCACTTTGAAGTGGGTTTTCAGGCCTTTGATTTCAAGTAATTTCCTGCTGTTCATCGTAACCTCGAGTAAACTTTGGGATCGAAAGCTTCACGAACACCTTCTCCGATAAACACCACCATCAGCAGGGTGCAGAACTGAGCACCAATCGGAGCAAATACCATCCACCATTTTGTCATGTTGGAAAGACCGATGCTGAGCATCTGTCCCCAACTGGGTGTTGGCGGCGGCAGCCCGAACCCCAGGTAATCGAGACCCACGAGGGATGAAATATACATAACGATGGCAAATGGGAAGTACGTGATCACCGGAACCAGTGAATTGGGCAGAATGTGCTGGAAGATAATTTTAACATTGGACTGCCCCATTGAAATGGCTGCGGCGACATAGTCTTTGGATTTCTCGCGGTAAAATTCCGCCCGCATCAGGTAGGTCATGGAAATCCAGTTGACCAGGGTGTAAATCAAGATCAGAATAATGAAGCTGGGTCTGACCACGGAGGCGATAATGATAATCACGAACAGCATGGGAAGACTGGACCAGATTTCAATGAAACGCTGGAAAAACAGGTCAAACTTCCCACCGAAATAGCCCATGGCCCCTCCGATGGCGATACCCACTGTGTAGTTGAACACTGCCAGTATCAATGCAAATGAGATAGAGATGTTGAACGCGTAGCACAGCCGGGCAAAAACATCCCGGCCGGTATCATCGGTCCCCAGCCAGTGGGTGCTCGACGGCGGTTCATACATTTTGTTTCCTTCTACATTGATATCTTCAAACGGGTTGAATGGATAGACGGGCATAATCATCCAGTTTCCGTTGTCGTCTTCCTTCAGCTCCTGCTGCAGCAGCCTGAAATTGGCTTCACCGGGGACATCCTGCCCGAAATCCGTTCCGGGGTAATACGTCTTGGTTCCGGGGATCATATCCATAAACGCAGGAAAATGATAATCGCCGTCATATTTTATGACCAGAGGACGGTTATTGATCATCAGCGGTAAAAAGAAGGACAGTCCGTACAGCACCACCAGAATGATCAGAGAGTAATACCCTCTTTTCATTGTTTTGAACTTCAGCCATCTCTTTTTCAGGATGGAGAGAGAAATTTCCTGATGGTTTTCGGTGTTGTTTTTCTTCTTGAACATTTATTTAAACCTTATTCTGGGATCTACGGTTGCAAGCGCAAGGTCGGAAATGATGTTGCCGATCAGGCGGATGACCACACCAATCACAAGGAAGGCCAGTGTGATGGGGTAGTCACGGTCCAGAATGGCCTGGAACCCCATACGGCCGAATCCATCGATGTTGAACACTTTTTCAATAAAGTAGGAACCGGCGAAGACGACACCGATGATGTATCCGATTCGGGATACAATTGGGATGACTGAATTGCGGATGGCATGGAGCCAGACGACACGCTTTTCAGTGAGGCCTTTTGCAAACGCAGTGCGGATGTAATCCTGAGAAAGGTTTTCCAGCAGTCCGTTTTTCATGACCACGGTCAGTGTGGCAAAACTGCCGATAGACCATGAGATGATGGGCAGTACGGCATGATGAAGCTGATTGAGGATTTTCTCCCAGGTGGACATGGCTTCCCATAATTCACTTGGGGCATGAAAGCCGCCCAGAGGGAAAATATCCCAGAATGAGCCGCCGCCGAACAGGACCAGCATGACACCGCCCAGAGCCCAGCCCGGGATGGAATAGGCCACAAAAATGATCACGCTGGAAACAAAATCAAATGGGGAACCATGATTGAGTGCCTTTCGAATTCCGAGAGGTACGCAGACGATGTAGGACAGAAACATTCCCGTAAGACCGAAGAACAGGGAAATTTTAAACCGGGGCTTCATTACTTCCGTGACCGGCATCTGATAAGTGTATGAGTCTCCCAGATCCCCTGTGAAAATACCGGAGAAACGGGTTTGATAAATGACACCGAGATGCTTGCCGTCCTCATCGGTTTCCTCAATATGGGCTTTCCAGACATCGGAGACAGCCCCATCCTCAAGTACCGTGAGTTTGTCTCCGTCTCGCTGAACGGTTACCCGCCAGGTCTGTCCGTCACGCTTACCCACCCGTTTGGTGATTTCTGTTTCATTGAGATTGAACTCCAGGCTGCGATGTTTGATTTCCCGCGGCCAGATTCCCAGCCAGATGAGGTATCGTTGCCAGATGGGTTTGTCAAATCCGTAAAACCGTTCCAGCTGTTTCAAGGCAGATGCCGGCAGAACCGAGCCACCGCCGCTCATCACATCGGCAGCACTGCCGGCTGTTTCTCCTTCAGCCGCTGCTCCCATCTGGATCCGCTGGATGGCCTGTTCCAGTGGACCGCCCGGAGCCAGCTGCAGAATAATAAATACAATGAGCGTTGAGCCAATGAAGGTGGGAATCATCAGCAGCATACGCCGGATAAAATATGTTGTCATACGCTAAGGTTTCCTTTGTTGAAGGGAAAAACTTGGTCGAATTCTCGAATGTCTTATTGGCCTTTCAGCAGATCAGGCCAGTAGGTCACTTCCAGTTCTCCTACCGGGAGCGATGTGTTATTTTGCATCGCTTCCTCCAGGGTCTGTTCTTTTTCGGAGTCAATCCACCAGTAGGTATAAATGGAGCGATAGTCGCCGCCATAGCGGGAGACCATGTATTCCGGATAGCTGAATTTATTCCAGTAAAGCAGACGTTGATAGTTGCGGGCAATGCCCCATGCTGCGGGGTGGATTTCCGAATAGATGCCGTCTATCTCACGGATTATTTCGACTCTTTTCGACTGTTCGAATGTGCGGTCATAAATTTCGCACAATTCATCTACGCGGTCATTTTTAAATCCGGAGATGTTATTGGTGAAGGGCTGATCGGCGAGTTCGGACTTGAGGGAGGTTTCGGGGTTGGGGAATACCAGACCGTTCCAGGCCTGCATGTAGATGGTGAAATTCCGTTCCATGAGATTTTTCCAGTTGGCATTGCCGTCCACGAATTTTATCTGCATGTCGATGCCGTAGTCTTTCATCATCTGCTGGACGGGAGTGACCATGTAGGCAGAACCTTTGGCGATGCCAATTTCGAAACGCAGCACTTTACCGGTTTCATCATGGACCAGCCACCCTTCTTCGTTGCGGGTGTTATAGCCGGCTTCCTTCAAAAGCTGTACAGCTTTTTCCGGATCATAGGTGACTTTCTCGTTATTTGGATTTTCATACACAGAGCCGCTGTACAGGGAATTCATCATTGTGTATTCGCTGTAGTACATTTCTTCGTTCATTTTTTCGCGGTTGTAGAGATAGGCAAAAGCGTACCGGACCCGTTTATCGTCAAAGGGCCACTTCCGCATGTTAAAGGCATACCCGGAGGTCCCGGCAGGTTTTTCGGAGTAGATTTTCCGTTTCTGAACCCAGCCTTTTTGAATGGATTCAAAATCGCATTCTTCTACCCATTCCCGGGCTTTTGAAACGGTGTAGTGATCGGCTTCACCTTTTTTAAATTTTTCGAAGATCAAAGACAGATTGTCCTTAACCACAATAAATTTCAGTTTGTCAAAATTGCTGGTGTATTTATTCAGGGGGTTTTCAGCATCCCAATAATCATCCCGGCGGGTTAGCATGAAGGATTCCTGATTGACGATGTCCTCATCATTAATGGTATAAACACCGCTGCCCGGCATCATTTTAAACTGATATTCATTGAGGTAGTCGGCACCGTCCAGTTCACGCAGAATGTGTTCAGGAAGGATGGTCATACTGCCGAAATACAGCAGATTCCGCCAGCTGAGCTGCTGGCATTCCACGCTGACAATGTATTTGCTTTCCGCCACGGGGCGGTTGAATTTTCCAAAAGTGAGTTGTGATGAAGGAAACTCAATGGTTTCATCCATCCGCAAATCCCAGGTAGCCACCACGTCCTTTGCCGTCACTTCGGTGCCGTCCGAATAACGGGCACGGGGGTTGATCCGGAACCAGAATTTCATCTTATCGTCGGACACTTTCCAGTGAGTGGCAAGCGACGGCATGAACTCCAGTGTGTAGGGATGGGTGGTGATCAGACCTTCGTAACAGAGCCCTTCAATGGTGGAGTTTTCCTGATAATTTGAATTGCGGCCGATGGTACGGAGAGTTGCAGGGAACCGGCCCACGATACTGGTGAGGGTTCCGCCTTTAACGGCTCTGGGATCGCCAAAATATTTAAGATCTTCTTCAGCAGGCGTATAGGTCTGATAGCCCAAACCGGCTGCCACTTCTTCAAATCCCGGGCCGCCGTCTTCAGCCGAAACGATGTCGGCAGTTTGGATGTCTGCGGATTGGCTGCTGTCGGCTTGTGACTCAGCGGACTCTTTTTTCCCGCCGCAGTTCACCGCGAAAATCAGCGCTGAAAAGATTAGAATCAGTTTAAAAAGATTTTTGGACATAAAACTCTCCATTTTACGGGTTGCCTCTGTTCAATTGAGTTAATTCGTGGGTCTAGTAAGTTGTAAAGTTAGGATTTGGGAAGGGATAATATCATATAAAAAATAATTACAAAATATCTCGGGCTCCTGGGATTATTATGGGAAAACGCCTTCAGCAATTTTTGGTTAAATTGAATAAAATTATTCTGCCGGACCGGGTATCTGTGGTTTGTTGGAAGTCCCTGTTGGGTGTAAATTTTACGCCTTTGTTTTTACAAGAAACTGTCAAATTAGGATGTGATATGAAAGAATTTGATCTTCACCAGGCATTGGCTCGGATTTCCGTTGATGCGGAATGGATAGGGCTGCGTGAAGTAAAGGAAAAAACCACCTTTCGAATGACGCGGGATGGAAAGCCTCAGGCCAATATCTGCGACATGACCCATGGGGTGATGGTGGAAGTGCTGGCAGACGGGCAGTTTGGCTACTTTGGCACACCGCGTCTGGATGCCGCCAGTCTGCAGGCAGCTGCCGAGGCAGCAGTGCGGCAGGCCCGAATAGCAGCCAGATACAGCTTGTGCCGGTTTACGGACGCCATGCGTCCGGCGGCCAAAGGAAAATACCGCAGCAGTTATAAAAAGGCTTCAGATGCCATTTCTCCAGGTGATTTGAATGATCTGCTGCTGAAGTGCAATGAAGCACTGAAGGTGTCCGACAAGGTGATCAGCGTACTGTCCATGGCCCGGATTGTGGAGACGGATTTCCGGTATGTCAGCTCCAACGGGAGCGATGTGGAGCAGTCTTTTATGATGGTTTCATCCGATTATGTGGCCACAGCACAGGATGGGCCGGTGGTGCAGAAACGGACCGACGGCGGTCTGCTTGCCAAGAGCTATCAGGCCGGTCTTGAAATGTTTGATGAGTCTGACGTGCTGCAGCGCTGCCGCAAAGTGGGGCTGGAGGCAGTCGAACTGCTGAGTGCCGAGGAATGTCCCACCGAAACCACCAGCCTGGTTCTGGCGCCGGATCAAATGATGCTTCAGATTCACGAAAGTGTGGGTCATGCACTGGAAATCGACCGAATTCTGGGAGATGAACGGAATTATGCCGGTTGGAGTTTTGTCCGCGCTGACGACTTCGGAAAACTGCAGTACGGCTCCAAACTGATGAACATCACGTTCGATCCCACCATCCCCAATCAGTTTGCATCCTACGCATTTGATGACGGCGGTCTGAAGGCTGAAAAAGAATTTATTATCAAGGATGGACTGCTGGTGCGCGGGCTGGGCGGTCTTGAAAGTCAGCTGCGGTCGGATCTTCCCGGTGTTGCCAATTTCAGGGCAATGAGCTGGAACCGTTCGCCCATAGACCGAATGGCCAATTTGAATCTGGAGCCCGGTGAATCCACTTTTGATGACATCATTTCATCTGTGGATCGCGGTGTATTCATGGAATCCAACCGGTCATGGTCCATTGACGACTACCGGAATAAGTTCCAGTTCGGTTGCGAATACGGAAAGCTCATAGAGAACGGCAAATTTACCAGAACCGTCCGCAATCCCAATTACCGCGGAATATCCAATCCGTTCTGGAACAGCCTGGCCAAGGTAGGCAATGCGGATACATTCAGGGTATACGGCACTCCGTTCTGCGGAAAGGGTGAACCGAATCAGATTATCCGGGTGGGACACGCTTCACCAGTGTGTCTGTTTAATGAAGTGGAAGTTTTCGGGGGAGCATAATCCCCTGACAGGAAGGCAGTTCCATTGAATTTAGGGGTTCAGTTTCCCCGGTAATTTATCAGCGAGGAATTCATGAAAAAGGTATTCGAAGCCATATGCAGCCGTCTTTTCCAGCAACTGGAAGCAGATGAGTATTTGACTATTTCCGCAGGTGGCGAGACAAGTCAGTTCATTCGTTTTAACGGATCAAAAATCCGGCAGTCCGGATTGGTGGTTGATTCGGAAATCAGTCTGGACTATATCAAAAACAGCCGTACTGCCCAGAGCAGCATGGCATTCACCGGAGAGACGGAAACAGATTACAGGGAAATCAGAGCCGTATTGGAAACAATGCGACTGGAGGCTGCACAGCTTCCGGAGGATCCCTATGTTGTGCTCCCGGAGAATAAAGGCTCAAGTGATGAAGATCACCCTGGAAGTCTGCTCCCGGTTGACGAAGCGGCGGATGCGCTGCTTCCGGCCATGCAGGGGGTAGATCTGGCAGGTATCTGGGCATCGGGCTCCATTTTCCGCGCCAATGCCAATTCCACAGGACAGAAACACTGGTTCAGCACAGAAACTTTCAGCCTCGATTATTCCCTGATCACTGAAGATGAACGCATGGTAAAAGCCACGTATGCCGGCAGCAAGTGGAATCAGGCGGATTACGAGCAGTTTATGGCAGATTCCATTTCCAAGCTGAAACTTATGGAACGGAAACCCAGGAAAATTGAGCCGGGTCATTACCGTACATTCATTGCTTCCGCCGGTGTGGCTGATCTGCTGAACATGCTTTCATGGGGCGGTGTCAGCGAGGCATCCATCCAGCAGGGTGACAGCGCTCTGATGAAAATGCGGAATGAGAACATGACTCTGTCCCCCCTGTTCTCTCTCACCGAGGATTTTTCCAGCGGGTCGGTTCCCCGTTTCAACGGGATTGGAGAAATGGCCCCGGAAGTACTGCCGCTGATTAAAAAAGGTCAGCTTGTCAACACGCTTGTCAGCACCCGGACTGCAAAGGAATACGGCTGTGAATCCAACAATGCCGGAAGTTCCGAAGGTTTCAGGGCGCCGGAAATGGCTGGGGGAGATATGCCCGAATCCGAGATTCTCAAAATGCTGGGCACCGGTGTGTATCTTTCAAATCTGCACTATCTGAACTGGAGTGATCAGATTGGCGGCCGTGTTACAGGAATGACCCGCTATGCCTGTTTCTGGGTGGAGAATGGGGAAATTGTGGCACCCATCGAAAACATGCGTTTTGATGACAGTATCTATAACTTTTTCGGTTCCAATCTGGAAGCTGTTTCCCGCAGGACCGATATGATTCCCGAGGTGGGAACCTATGACGGCCGCGAACTGGGCGGAACTGTCTGCCCGGGCATTCTGCTGAAATCTTTTGCCCTGACACTCTAATCCCCGCAGTCCGACAGACTCCTGAACGGGGTCAGTCCCGCTACTGCATTTTAACCCGCCAGAAATCTGGTGAAAAGGTTCCTATGAAGCAAATCCTCATTCTTGGAATGTCAGTTCTGCTGTGGAGTTGTGCCTTTCACACCACTGCAGAAAACCTGCATCCGAATCCGCAGCCGCCGAATGTCGGTTTTATTCCAGCCATCCAGCCGTTTCATGAAGACAGGAGTCTGTTTACTCTGGAAAACGGTCTGGAGGTTCTGGCCATTCATAATCCTTCCTCGCCCATGGTTTGCCTGAATATGACCATACGGGCAGGTGCTGCAAAGGAAAGCATTCATACATCCGGCATGACCCATATGCTGGAACACCTGCTCTTCAACGGTACTGAAAACCGCACGCAGGATGAGCTGTATGCGGAAACGGATTATTACGGTGCCTACAGCAATGCCTATACCCGAAAATATTATACCGGATTTTTCCTGCTGCTGCCGGCAGAATATATCGAAAATGGCATGGATATTCAATCCGATATGATGTTTCATTCTGTGCTGCCGCCGGAAAAACTGGAAAAAGAACAGGGCATCGTAATGGAGGAAATCCGTCAGGGACGCGATTCGGAAACCAACGCAGTAGAACATTTTTTCAACCGCAGCAATTTCGGAGGGGGAGGGCTGGGGCTGCCCACCCTCGGTACGCTGAGCACGGTAAAGCACATGACCCGGGAAGATATCTATCATTTCTACAAAACAGTGTATGTGCCCAACAATATGACACTGACGGTAATTGGGAACTTCAATCCGGACAGGCTGCGTTCACAGCTGGAAAATTATTATGGAAATGAACCGCCGGGACCGGTTGCTCAACCTGGTTTTCCGATGCTCAGTTCAGGTTTTGAACCCGGCAGAACTGTCAACCAGACCAGTCTTTCAACCCAATACCTTTACGGACAGCTGGTATATCCTCTGCCCGCTGTGGATGTTCGGACGGCTGCTGCAGAAACAGGGTTGGACCACATTGGACTGAGGGATATTATTCTGGACAGTTTTGTGGAATTTTCCGCGAACCGCATCGCCGAAGAGCTGCCGGAGTACAATGGTTCTCTGTACAGAAGCGGATATCCTGGTAACGACTGGCTGCTTCTGGATTTCAAGACAGCGCCTGAATCGGATGCCGGGCAGGTGGTTGAGGAACTGACGGCAGCAATGAGCAAGATATTGTCCGGTTTTCACAGTCAAATGACGGTCGACCGGGTGCAGGGCTGGCTGAAAAAAAGGCGGGTTGAGGAAATATCGCTGCTGGATTCCCCTCATTACTACAGCATGATGAACAGCGCGGATCTGGCAAAGGGCGGACAGTTTGTGCTGTCCAAGCTGAATATCCTGGAAAATGCCTCCGCTGCATCCATTGTTGAGGCGGACGTAATTCCAGCAGTGTCTCCGGTGAGGGTGAATCTGGTGCATCCCGAATCCGGGCGTTCAAGTGAAGCGGCTGTCTCGGAAATGGATTATCAGAAGTCCGTTCTGCCTTCCGGCCTGACTCTGATTACGGCTTCAGGCGGGGGATCTGAGATGTTTGGGATGCATATTCTGATTAAAAACCGCAGCCTGATTGAGGGAGAACTCCGCGGAGGAACTGAAATTCTGCACAGTTTACTGACATCCGGCACTGACACCTACAGCGCGGAAGAAATCCAGCTTGAACTGGACCGTATGGGTGCGCAGACGAAATTTACGGATTTGGGATTCATCCCGTATGATGACTATTACAACACACCGGAATACGGCTATCTGCGGTGGGAGTGTCTGGAGGAAGATGCTGAGGAGGGCATCCGGTTTCTGGCTCATCTGACTGATCACACGGTGGTGGACGAGAAAAAACTGGAGCAGGGGCTTCAGGAGGCACAAATGCGGCTGGCCATGCAGAAGCAGACAGCCCGGACAACGGCTTCCGATACATTCTGGACGCTGTTCCTGGGCGAAGGCCATCCCAATACCGGAAAGGTGAGTGGAACCAGCGCATCACTGGCGCAGATCACACTTGACAATATTCACCTGCTTCAGAAAGCGTATTTTAATCCCGCAAATTATATTGTGAGTATTTCGTCCAACTTGAGCCATGCACAGCTTGCTGCAATATTCAATTCGGTTTGGAGTGTGCAGGGTGTGCCGTCAGAGCCTGCCCGGGAGCCCATACTCCTGCCTCGGGAGAAGCAGGAACGGCTGATTGAAATGGACAAGGAACAGGCACAGATTCGGTTGGGATTTGCCTTTGATATCGATGAGGAAGATAAAGCGGCATTTTCACTGCTGACGAGTGTGGTATCCGACCGGATGATGATGGATCTGCGGGAAACACAGGGTCTGGCCTATTCAATCGGGCTCAGTCATGGCTACATTGATTCTCAGGCCTGGGTGCTGGCTTCCATGGGCACAGCATCAAATCAGGTGGACACTGCATTGGCGGGAATTGGAAAGTACCTGCAGCCAAATGCCGCTGAAAAAATCAGTCAGGATGAAATCACGCGCATTATCAATGCCCGGAAAGGCCGATACATGATGCGGACCCTGACCCGGATCGGGCAGGCATTTTACATGGGCTATTATGAATTCAAGACCGGTGATTACCGGAATGCCCTGAATAAATTTGATCAAATGGAAAAACTGACACCAGCCGATTTGGAGACTGCTGCGGAACGCTATCTCCATCTGCCTGAAAACCATACTTATGTTTTGGTACGGTAACTATTAGAAAAATCTGAACTGACTGAAAAGGAACCGCACAGAATGAATTATTTCCGGAGTGCATTTGCATTACTAACCCCAGTCCTGCTGTGTCTGGAAACACTGATGGCCGGAACCGTCTTGAATCAGCATTATCTGCATTTGAATATTGAACCGAATGATAATATTCTCACCGGTCGGGATAAAATGCTGGTTCAGACCACCGACCGATACTGGGAGTTCAGTCTGAACGCGGATATTGAGCTGCTGGAAGTGCGATTGAATGACAAGCTGAGAGATGCGGTATTGGCACCGGGACTTGATAACAATCCGGAAGTGAAAACCTATCGGGTGGCTCGAAAGATCTGGGAAAAATCTGAAGCCCTGCTGGATGTGTCATATCGCGGGGTTTTTTATCAGATGCCTGATGAATCAAGTTTCAGTCGGGAAAAGATAGCGCAGGAAATAACAGGGACAATTTCTGAGGATGGAGTATTTCTTGCTCCGGACGCTCATTTTTATCCTGTATGCGAGAACAGTCTGACCTTGTTCAAAACAATAATTCAGCTTCCGGCGGGTTGGGATGCAGTAAGCGAAGGGCATCGCGAGGTACTGCAGAAAAATAATGATCGAACCGAAATCAGGTATGAAACAGAGTACCCGCTGGACGGCATATTTGTAACGGCAGCCCAATGGGTCGTGGATCATGAAACCGTAAACGGAACGGATTTTTACACATTCTTTTTTCCCGAAGACAGCACCCTGGCAAAGGATTATCTCAGAATGAGTATTGATTATGTTTCCATGTACGAGGAAATGCTGTCACCCTACCCTTTTTCGAAATTTGCAGTCGTTGAAAACTTTTTCCCCACCGGTTACGGCATGCCGTCTTATACGGTTTTGGGCAAATCCGTCGTGAACCTTCCGTTTATTGTGTATACATCACTGGGACATGAGGTGCTGCACAACTGGTGGGGCAATTCGGTTTTCATCGGAGATGACGGAAACTGGTGCGAGGGACTCACATCATATCAGGCGGATTATTTCTACAAACTGCAGCAGAGTGAAGAAACAGCCCGGCAGTATCGAAGGGATCTGCTCAAGGATTACACTATTTATGTAAACGATTCCAATGAATTTCCGCTGTCTGAATTTTCAGGACGATACGATATGGCCTCACGATCGATCGGGTATGGCAAAGCGGCTATGATTTTTCACATGCTGGAGGAAATGCTGGGATCTGAGATGTTCATGCAGTCCCTGCAGGAGGTGATTAATCGCTATTCATTTCAGAAAACGGACTGGGCGGATTTTTTTCAGGTGATGGAGGAAGTAAGCGGTGTAAAGCTGTCGGATTTCAAAACAGCCTGGATTGATGAGAACGGGGCTCCGCAGCTCCGGCTGGTCAAGAGGGGTGATGAATTCTTTATTGAGCAGCATGAGGTGGTCAAGCCGCTGCAGGCCGAAGTTGTATATGCATATAGTGACGGAAGCAGAATGACACAGACCATCGAAATTAAAACCGCATCCGGGAAGCTTGTGCTTCCTGAGCGGCACGGATTGACAGAAATTTCTGTTGATCCCGATTATCATGTAATGCGTCGTCTGGATGAGACTGAAATGGATGTCACCCTGCGTCATATTCTGAATGAAGACCGGTTTGTTTTTGTCGTACCGGAATTCAGTGAGGAATGGGAGAGTCTGGCGAGGACTTTCAACAGCCATATCTCTGAAAATAACGAATTGGAAATGTTCCTGCCCAATGATCCGGTCCCGGAACTGCCGGTCATTTTTCTGGGAGTTATGCCGCCAGATGTTACGGATGTGGCAGTGAACGGAGAGCTGTCAGTCTATGACAGTCATTTCAGCGCGCAGGATCACAGTGTTGTCTGGGCATACAAGCGTGCGTCAGGAGTGCCGGCTTTGGTGGTTTACAGCGGCAGTTCAGGAGAGTTGATCCCGATTGCACGAAAAATACCCCACTACGGGAAATACGGATATCTGATATTTCATCAGGGTAATAATGTCTCAAAAGGCAATCATCAAAGTGATGAGACCCCATTAATTTGGCAAATAGGAGAGTCAGAATAATCAATGTCGGAAGCAATTTAGAACACTGGAGCGGATTGGATAAGCGGGTTTAATTTATAGATAAAAGTAGGTATAGTTAGAGGACCAGCCTAAATTACAAGGTCGAATTAGGAGGAATTTTAGTAATTTGACTTTTCCTTGATATTATTATCTTTATTTTTACCAGATTAAGAATTCAATCGTCGTTTTAGATAATTTTTTATCTTCTCTTTATTCCTCCAAATACCGACATATTCAATAGTACCGGAAAGTCGCTGTATTTTCCGGGCGGGGCCCAAACGGTCCTTTGTTCTTTGTCACCCTAACCCGAATATTTCATGAGAATATCTATGCGTAAAATGCTTCGCATTTTCCGGACGATGATGGATCTGCTCAATTCTACAGCGTTATACTCGAAAAATGTTTTCAACGTACTGTCCAGTACGATTTCACTCATTTTTCTTCATATGCCTTGTAGGGTCAATCATTTTCATCATCTGATTACGAAGTCTTATGAAATATCCGGACTAAAATGAATCATTCATTCTGAGAGAAACACGGTATTATGGCTGGATATAACACACAGAAAGAACTATACATAAACGTTTCTGCCGGCAGCACAAGAATTGCGATTGTTGAAGAAAGCAAACTGGTTGAACTATATGTAGAGCTGCCCGACCATCAGCGCATGGTTGGGAATATTTACAAGGGAAAAATACAAAATGTCATCCCCGGTATGCAGGCGGCATTTGTCGATATCGGCAATGAGGTCAATGCATTCCTTCCCTTCTCTGAAATTGGCAATCCTGAGAACCTGGGCAATATTTCCCTGACGGACGATGATGACGGGGACGGATACGAGGATACCCGCAAATTCCGTTCATCCGACTTTGACCCTGGCAAAGATTTGAAAAAGGGCGATGAAATCCTTGTGCAGGTAATCAAAGAGCCTTATGCCGGAAAAGGTCCCAGGGTCACCACTGATATTGCTATTCCCGGAAGTCTGCTTGTACTGGTTCCCAATTCAAATATTATTGGTATTTCCCGAAAATTATCCGATAAATACGAGAAAAGGAGACTGCGCCGTTTGGTAAAAAGCTTCAAGCCAAATGGATTTGGTTTGATTGTACGAACCATTGCGGAAGGAAAAGATCAGGGTGTGCTTGAAGCGGACTTTAATCGGATCTGGGAAGCTTCAAAGAAGCTGGATGAAATTGGTCGGGACAATGTTGCTCCGGTTCTGGTTTACAAGGATTTTGCCACGGCGGATCAGGTAATCCGGGATATGTTTACTCCGGATATTGCAGATATTTTTATTGATTCCCGGGAAGTTTTCAAACGTATTTCACGGTATTTCAAAGAAGTATTGCCGGATCACGTTCAGAAAGTTCATTATCACAAGAAAAAAGGTTCGCTCTTTGATTTGCACAATATTGAAGAGCAGATAGAGAAATCACTGCGCAGGAAGGTATGGCTGAACAGTGGTGCCCATTTGGTGATTGAGCAGACAGAGGCCATGCTTGTGATTGATGTCAACAGTGGGCGCTACATCGGAAAAAGGGATCACGAACAGAATTCTCTTAAAATCAATTTGGAAGCAGCCCGTGAAATTGCCCGTCAGCTGAGATTGAGGGATACAGGCGGATTGATTGTTATTGACTTCATTGATTTGCTTGAGCCGGATAACAGGAAACGGGTTTTCAATGAATTTAAGGAATCTTTGAAAAAAGACAGGGCCAAAGTATCATTATCAGAATTTTCCAATTTTGGTCTTCTTGAAATGACTCGTGAAAGAGTTCGGCTGTCTCTGTTAAATACCGTAAACGAAGAATGTCCCACCTGTAACGGTCTGGGATCCATTGCATCAAAAGACACGGTGCTGACTCGTCTTGAAAACTGGCTCAAGCGATTTCGGGCCAAAGCAAATGACCGCAGACTGGTGATATCCATGCATCCCGGGCTGGCTAAATATTTGAACGAGACCCGCAGTAAGGTCCTCAGTGGATTTATGTGGGCGAACTGGATGCTGCTGGAAATTGAAGAAGATGACAGTCTGGCTCCTGATGTATTCAAAGTGTACTCAAAAAAGCGGAAAACCGACATTACTGATGAAGTTTAGGTTGGATTTAAATTTAGTATCATTTTAATTTTACGGGCTAAATAGGGATTGAAAAATGTACGCATTAGTTGAATTTGCAGGAAAGCAGTTTAAAGTCGAGCCGGGTGCAGAAGTCAAGGTTCCCAAAGTCAGTCAGGAAGTTGGTGTTACTTTGACGCTTGATAAGATTCTGTATCTGAATGAAGACGGCTCCCGCACAATTGGGCAGCCGTATGTTAAAGACGCCACCATCGATGCCAGTGTTGTCCGTCACGGACGGGATCGTAAAATCATTGTCTTCAAGATGAAGCGTCGTAAAGGGTATCAGCGGCGGAATGGTCATCGTCAGGATTTTTCTGTCCTGAAAATTGACCGCTTTAATCTCAGCTCAGAAAATTAATCGGAGAACATTATGGCTCATAAAAAAGGTGTCGGCAGCTCCAAGAACGGACGGGAAAGCCACTCGAAACGATTGGGAGTGAAACGAGCTGACGGACAGACAGTGACTGCAGGATCCATTCTGGTACGGCAGCGCGGGACAAAAATCCATCCTGGTGAAAACGTAGGAATTGGAAGCGACGATACATTGTTTGCCAAAATTGATGGTAAAGTTAAATTTGAACGTAAAGGCCGAGATAAAAAGCAAGTCAGCATCTTTGCAGTCAGCTAGACTTTTTCCCGAATAATCATTTTAGGGATTGCCTTTACGGGGCAGTCCCTTTTTTTTATCAAAGAATCAATTACACCAGTCAATATATCCTGTAGAGACTGCCTGACCGACAACCGATAATATGTTAACGGCGGTTTATCATTCAGTTTCACTGTCAGCCATGCTGTCATAAAAAAGAATGGCAGTTATTTCATCGTTTCCGTAAACTGATTTCCCGGCGGTCGAGAAATTTGCAGCAGGAACGGTGAATCTGGAAATATCGGTCATTGCATTACCGTGTGACTGCAGTCAGTAAACAGAATCAGTTGACCATGTCATCAAATTTTTAATGCTGTCTATGAATTTCCTGGGTAAATTGATGTTAAGAAATGAATGATACGAAGGTAAAAATCAATAAAATTTTGGTTGTTGGATCAGGGATCAGGTTTTTAAGGAAAAAACGGCACTGTTACTCCGCGTAAGCTGCCGTATCTGATTTGATTTCATACCTTTTGTGTCCTGTCGAAAGGTGAATCTTTTGATTAATTCCGGTAAAATAATAACCCTGACAACCAATAAATACTTGTCTTGTCTCACCCCCGAGCTATCAGTATGGAAAAACGAGTTGTTGATTTAATACGTAAGGCCCAGGAGGGCAGCCAGTCCGCATTCCGACGTCTAGTGGCAATGTACGATGACCGCGTTTCGCGCGTCATTTTCGCCATTGTTCAGAACAAGGAAGACACAGAGGACATTTACCAGGAAGTCTTCATTAAAGTCTGGAAGAAACTTCACACGTTTGAATTCCGGTGTGATTTTTATTCTTGGCTGTACAGAATCACGGTCAATACGTGTTACAATTTCAAGACCAGCCTGAAGCGAAGACCTGTGGGTGATGATCTGGAATACAATGAAATTCCGGATGATGAGCATGATGAGATTCAGCTAGGTGTACACAAAGCTGTCCGACAGGTTATTAAGAATCTTCCAACAAGGCAGCGCACCGTTGTGGTGATGTATTATCTTGAAGGCAATAAAGTACACCAAATTGCTGCACTGTTGAAAATTAACGAAGGTACGATAAAAAAATACTTATTCCGAGCTCGTGAAACGCTGCGGAAGGAGTTAAGTGCGTATGCCTGAACAGAATATCGAACAGAGATTAAAACAAGTCTTACAATCCACTGAATCAATCACTGATGAGTGGCTGGATTCCCAGCGAAACAGTCTCATGGGTGCCATTGATTACTATGAAACAAATACCCATTCCATCCGCAAATTTTTCCACTCCCTTTTAGATCAGGATTATTCGTGGGCTCCTCAAATGCTGACCGCAGGAGCTATGGTTGCACTTGGTATTCTGATCGGAACGCGTTTAACACCTCCGCCTGTAAATGGGAATATTTCCCTGGAAGAGCTGTTTGCATCCGGCAGAATTGAAACGGTAGAGTTGTGTCCCACAGATGGGGCAGATAACCAGTTTAAATTCTCCCTTGTTACCCAAAATGAAATGGAAATTCGAAGCGAAGAAGCGGATCAGAAAACCGCGCAGTTGGTTTACTACAAACTGACAAATACGCCCAACAGCGGGAATCGTCTGGAATTTGCAAAACAAATTTCTCAACTGGATATCAATAATGAACTGACGCTGACGGCTATCGGCCGGGTGCTTCTGGATGAACCTAATGTGGCAATTCAGATGACATTGCTGGAGTCCATTTCTTCTAAGAAAAACAGCATCGTCAGGGATGTTTTGATGAGTCTTGTCATGGGAGATTATCCGGATGCAGTCCGTTTGCAGGCAATAAAGGGGTTTGCTCAGTATAATGATGATGACTACGTTATCCAGATGCTGAAAATTATTGCTGCCACTGACCGCAATCCGTCTGTGCAGTATGCGGCTGAAGAGCTATTGGGAAAAATGAACTCGGTTGAGTGTGGGATTATTCGATGATGAAATGGCGCTGTATTCTGACATTCTTTTTAATCATCGGTGCTCTTCTGGCTGAGAGACAGATTGAAAGGACATTATATTTTTATCCTTCAAATGAAATACAGTTTTCCATTCCTTCAATAAAGGGATCAGTAGAAATACTTGGATCAGCCGGGGATTCTGTTATCGTCATTGAGACACTTGAGCACCGCGTTAATTTGCCAGACAATCTTCCTGAAAGTACTCTGCTGCCGATTGGTTCTACACTGGAATTCATACCTGGCAAAGCGGTTGTAAAGGGGGTTCGAAATTCTTATAAAATTCTGATCCCGGATCATTTTTCAATTCAGGTGAACGAAATGATCGGTTCACTGAATCTTTCAGGTATCGAAGGTGACTGCAATATTATTACGCCTGGCGGTGATTTGACGATTTCGCAGATTATCGGACATATTGATATTTTTTCAGGCGGCGGAGAAATACTGCTGGAAAGCATCAATGGAACTGTTAAATGCATATCAGAAGGCGGTCTGATCAATATTGCAAAACTTACAGGTGGGGCAGATATCCTCTTACAGGGCGGGGATATATTTCTTGAAACGCTGAACGGCAATGTAGATATTGAAAGTCACAGCGGCAATATCACCATTCGACAAATGGCATCTGAGATACTACAGGTTAAATCTGGGGGTGGGAGCATAGACATAAAAGGCGTGTTCGGTAACAAAATAGAGCTTTTTTCGCAGGGTGGTTCAATAAACTTGGAAAACATAGAAGGGTCTGTGAAAGCGCAAACCAGCTCAGGCGAAATTACCGGTCGCAATATACATGGAACTTTATGCTGCAGCAATTCAGGCGGGACGGTTGAAATTGACTCCATAAGAGGTACCATAGACTGTACAACTATCGACGGTAACATTACGGTCACAAATTATCAGCCATATGCCCCTGAAACAGGAATTTCAAAGCTTCAGACTTCCCGTGGAGATATTGCGCTTGTCATTATGTCTGATTACGCAAATGTGGATGCATCCACCAGCTTTGGGAAAATTATGTCAGAGTATAAAGGTGAGTCCAACGTTAATCAGCGAAGGATAAAAACCAGTGATCCGGACGCCAGTGTTGAAATTATCATATCAACGATTTCAGGCGATATTTACCTGAACAAAGGAGAGTAACATGCTCAGAATGTGGATTGCAGTTCTAATTTTTTCATGCATCGGTACAGCAGTTTATGGAATGTCTGATGATTCTCATTTTTTCAAAACACGAACTGATATTATCAAAATTTTTGATGATTACTCAATTCTTGAAGATGAGATCGTTTCCAGGGATCTAAAAATAATTGGAGGGGATCTGCTGGTCAGCGGGACTATAAATGGACAGATTACAGTAATCGGCGGTGATGTACGCGTGACCGATACAGCAGTAGTTAACGGCCGTATCGTTGTCCTTGGCGGAAACCTGGACCAGAATCCAGGCGCAGAAATATTCGGTGAAATCATTGAAGTGAACCAGGAAACGCTTTCGATCAGTCGTGATGATGAGGACCATGATGACGAGTTTGAAGATGAAGACTGCAGAGTTTTCAGCCGCAGGTCAGAACCGTATCAGGAAGAACTCTGGGCCCGATATAACCGTTCAGAAGGAGTGTATCTGCAGTTCAATTTTACTGCTGAAAGTGATTTTAATCCGCCTTCAGTACTGTATGGCGGATTGGGCCGGTCATTTCACAGAAATAAATATTACGGCGTCATTGGATTTGAACAACGATTTCTCAAGGATCGTCTGCAGTTTTATATTGAAGGGTATGACCGTTCAAAAACCAATGATACAGATCGAATTTGTGATGTAACAAACTCTTTGGCTGCCCTGTTTATTCATGAAGATTTTCTGGACTGGTATCATGTTTCGGGATATCAGGCAGGCGGATGGCTGACTTTGCCATACGACGTGCAGTTTTTTGGAGAATATACACGTGAAGACCAATCCCGAATGAAAACCGTAGTATCCTGGTCAATGTTCGGCGGAGATAAAGAATTTAGAGATCTTTTTCCGATTATTGAAGGCACTGATGAATTTATAACCTATGGGCTGACAATTGGCACTCCATATGTTTGGCAGGGGCCCGATGAACTGTCTGCAATGGTTTCAGGTAGAGTTATTGAAAGCCTGTCTGATTCTGATTTTGATTACAGGAAAAACGAAATCACTGTTGATGCCTTCCTTCCGTTCAAACGTGATGTGGGTTTTCACTTCTATGGCAGTTACGGAGGCATGGTTTCAGATTTTTGCGGTCCGCAGCACAAATATTATTTGGGTGGTATCGGATCAGTCAGAGGATATCGTTGGAAGGAATTTGGAGAGGCATATGAGAACAGCCATTATATCAGGACCACAACGGAGTTGATATATGATGATATTGCCTTGTTTTATGATCGGGGTGTGCTGTGGGAGAATTCAGAAGATACAATAGACTGGGATTATGTGGATCATTTCCAGAGCGGACATGCCATTGAATCAGTTGGGCTTAGCTTTGGTGATGATATTCGTGTCGATGTGATAAAACCGATCGGAAAAGGGCATGATCGAGATTTGACATTTAACATTACCATTATGGATTTTGATTGAGGAGAGAAAAATGAAAATCGCACTGCTTCTCGCAATTATGTCCTATGCTTTTGCCAGCAATTCGGAACAGATAATCACTTTGAACGAGCCATTGGGTGATGTCTCTATGGTTAAAGTCAATATAAACTTTGGATTCGGCTCGCTGTTGGTTGAAACGGGTTCAGCAAAACAGGCTGTCACAGGTTATGTTCGTTATCATCCTAAGTTTACGGAAGCAACAATGGAGTATAATGAATACGGGACAACTGGAGTTCTGGATATTGAAACCGATTTTGATTTTGATTGGGAATTTGGAGACGATACAAATGACAGCGGCAATGAAGGTGAAGTGTATATAACCAATGCGGTTCCTGTAAAAATGTATGTCGATTCAGGATTGGGAGAAGTTGCTTTGAACCTTGGCGGAATTCAATTGGAGGATCTTGTTGTTGATAGCGGATTGGGAGAAGCATATATTGATTTTGGAAACACATTGAATCCAATCAAGTGTCGAAGAATTGATGTTGATACAGGATTGGGCTCAACTGAAATTAAAAACCTGTTGTATTCCAATTCACCGGAAATGGAATTTGAATGCGGCCTTGGATCAATGGAGCTTGACTTTTCAGGGATTCTGGCGTACGATATTAAAATAGATCTTGCCGTCGGAATGGGAAGCATTACTGCATGGGTACCGGAAGATGTTAATGTAATTGTTGAGTATGACGGAAATTTTCTGTCAAGTATTGAATTGGATGATTTCACGGAAGTGAGTGATGAG
Organism: uncultured bacterium; assembly: GCA_964527215.1. Classification (GTDB taxonomy): domain Bacteria; phylum Fidelibacterota; class Marinisomatia; order SCGC-AAA003-L08; family JACNLC01; genus CAZGNZ01. The sequence goes on from CAZGNZ010000045.1 coordinate 24,313, forward strand.
GAATATAGAAGCACAGGGTTTTCGGAGGGCCAGCCGACGATGTTTTTCAGTGCTTCTGTCGGAGCAGGTTCGCTGGAGATAATCAAAATTTAAAATTTTACGCTAAATGATTGTCAAAAGATCATAATAAATGGCCAAAAAAGGTCTATATCAAAGCACTGTTAAAAAGCTTGAGATTGACCTATATTTTCTTCTTGCAAATAATTTTTCATGAAGAGCTCTAAGGAGCTCTTTTACTATAATATTGATTTGAAATTCAGTAAGAATACAGCCACACATATCAACACTGTAAATATTATATCATATTGATATTATTCAGAGTGATTATGGGTTGGTTAAGCATTCCATAATATACATGTTTTCAGTAGTTTATCTTCCTAAATAAGTGTTATGGCATACCCTTTGCAGATTCTTGTCCGGGAAGTTTAAAACATCTTTTTAACATAGGAGAAACTGAGATGAACTGCAACCTGCTTAAAACGGTCTTAATGAGTCTGCTTCTTGTATCAAGTATGGTAATTTTGACGGCAAATGATAAAGCCGCTTTTGATGATGAAAACTATACAGTAGAAATTAAGACAGACAACATTGGTGAAGAAATGGAAGCCTGGAGTGAAGAAATGGAAGTCTGGGGTGAAGAAATGGAACAATGGGGAGATGAACTGGAACGCTCCATTGAAATAGAAAGAGAAATCCCCCCGCTGCCCACACTCCCCTCATTGATGAATGAGCTTGGATATGCAGGTTCCAGCAGCTCGAATCAAAAGCCAAAACTTGGTGTATATATTGACGATTTAGATTTTCAGACCGCATATGAAATGCATTATGATCAATGCTATGGTGTTTTGATAACAGGTGTGGTTGAAGGTGGAAATGCCGATCAGGCAGGTTTAATGGATGATGATATTATTATGGAGTTTGATGGCGAAATTGTTCGCTTTGAAGATCACCTTCTTAGTTTGCGCGATAGTAAAAATATTGGGGACACAGTTGAAATCAAAGTATTTCGCAACGAAAAAGAAGTGATTACGAATTTAACATTTGGTCCTTATGAAGAGGAAGATTCTGGGTATTATTATCCTGATAAAAAAGAAATTATAAAAACCAAAAAATTGTCACCTGGCTTCGGCGGCGGATATATAATGGCGACCAAAGTTGAGTACGATTTTGATGAGATCAATCATTTTATTGCCTCTCTCGGATTTGAAGACCCCATTGAAGATGCCATTTATTTTGGCGGTGGAGGTATGGGAAATATCGGCAACGGATGGTTCCTGGGCGGTGCTGGTGCTGGTATGATGTATCAGAAAAAAATTCCTTATAATTTTAATGGTGCTGATGTCCAGCGTCGTCTTACCCTGGAATCAGGCTTTGGTGGAGTTACCATTATGAAAAAATTTGCATTGGGCACTGAACGCTTCGTGGTTGATATGGGTACACTTATCGGCGGTGGCACCACAAGTTTGGAAGTCAGTCAGTCCAATGGATCATTTTCTTGGGATCAGTCCCAGTCATCACTGGATGACGGATTAAACTGGTATGCTAAATATGAAAAGGGCTACCTTGTTATTCAACCCAGCATCGGAGCTCTTGTAAGAATTAAAAATTGGTTCGGGATTCACGGTTCATATGGATATCTTTACACATATTCAACTGATGATGACTGGACTGAGAAACCATTTGATTTTACCGTTCAGGAAGGATCCGTTGGATCACCTGAGGTGATTAACGGAACCACAGCATCTGTTGGAATTTGGTTCGGATTCTAACGTGCAGTAAAACCTATTTTTATCCCCACCCCTTCATACAATTCCCCTTTGTCCGGCTTCTTACTGGACAAAGGGGAAGCCCTTTTCATATATTAAACACTGTAACAGGAACTATTTTTATCTTCGAATCGACAATTATTTTTTCATACCCATGAATGGATTATTATTGCATCGTGAATTAAGTACCGATGTCATGGATGTCTAAATAAATTATATCATTAAACAATAATGCCTTATCTTTTATCACTCTTGGACCGAATCACAGCTCCTGATTTACACCATATAATGCTTGGGCCTACTGTTCAAGCGTGAATTGATGTGATTGGGACCTTAATTTTGTGAAAAGTAACCCTTTTCTTTGCAGCCGAAAGCGGGTCATCAAAAATGGTGTTGAGAAAGATCGCTGGAGAGCCCCTTATCTGCTTGATCATTAATTGGAAAAATCATATTGTAAGAATCCCTGTGTACACTTGGGAATTGGGTTTCCGTGTCATACCACGGATGTGCGACAACATACGAATTGAGTGCAGTGTCGAAATTCAGAAATAATATTGGCCACCCCCTGAATACTAGATTGGTAATCAGTGTAAGTTAATAATATTAC
>CAZGNZ010000046.1:0-26159 GCA_964527215.1 uncultured bacterium
TATGAAGAAAAATGAGTGAAATCGTACTGGACAGTACGTTGAGAACATTTTTCGCGTTTAACGCTGTAGAATTGACCAAATCCATAATCGGAATAGAGTTCTAATGAAATAGCCGGGTTACGATTGCGAATTACTGCTTCCCGGTTCAGTCATAAACATTGGGAGCACCGGGAACGCCGTAATTTATTAATGTTGTGATATGTTCAGTATGGAATATAATAATGTGCGACGTACGGATTGTTGGCTTCCGACCCGCTGGCCGTGAATACGATTTCATCCGTTGTGCAGCGCAGCAGCCGAGCCAGTTGATCCCGGGCCTTGGCAACGGTCTCATGGGCTGCCCGCCCATATACATGAGCACTGGACGGATTGCCGAAATGCTCCCGCAGATAGGGCTGCATGACTTCCGCCACCGCCGGATCATATCCCGCAGCTCCTGCTACAGTCCGGGTATCACCTCCCGGAATTCAGCCAGAGCATTTTCGATATCGGTTTCTGTTGTGAAACGGCCCACACTGAGGCGCAGGGTGCCCATGGCATATTCATCCGGCAGATTCATGGCCTGCAGCACCGCCGAAACGGAGATGCCCGCCTTGTGACAGGCTGCGCCCGCTGATGCCGCCACACCGGAAAGATTCTGCAGGATATCATCGGCCTTCAGCCCCGGGAAACTCACACTGCTGGTATTGGGCAGTCTTTTCTCCGGGTGACCATTGATGCGGATGTCGGGAAACATCTTTCGCAGGCCGGATTCCAGCTGATCCCGCAGCTGCCGGCTGTGCTGAATCTGGTCCGGCAGATTGGCAAGCTGTGCCGCCGCCGCCCCCAAACCGACAATTTCCAGCACGTTTTCCGTCCCGGCCCGGCGCTTGTTTTCATGACCGGCCCCATGGATCAGCGGTTCCGGTTCAAGACCCGCCCGAACCACCAGCGCACCCACACCCTTGGGACCGTAGAACTTGTGACCCGCCAGCGACAGCATATCCACTCCCAGTTCCGGCAGTGAGACGGGGATTTTGCCCACAGACTGGGCGCAGTCCGAATGCATCAGTGCGCCATGGGCGTGTGCCAGCTCAGCCATTTCGCGGATCGGCTGAATGGTGCCCACCTCGTTGTTGGCATGCATCACCGACACCAGAATCGTATCCCCGGAAAGTGCCTGCTCCAATGCGTCCGGTTTCACCATGCCGCAGGAATCCACCGGCAGTCGCGTGATCCGGTAACCGTTGTTTTCCAGGTAGCGGCAGACATTCAGTATGGCCGGATGCTCGATGGCGGAAGTAATGATGTGACGGCCTTTGTTCTTCAGTCTGGCAGCCATGCCTTTCAGGGCCAGATTGTTGGCTTCCGATCCGCTGGCGGTGAAAACGATTTCACCCGGTGTGCAGCGCAGCAGCTGAGCCAGCTGATCCCGGGCCCTGACAACGGCCTCATGGGCTGCCCGTCCATATACATGAGCACTGGACGGATTGCCGAAATGCCCCTGCAGATAGGGCTGCATGGCTTCCGCCACCGCCGGATCAACAGGTGTGGTGGCGTTGTAATCCAGATAGATGGGTAGGGAAGGTTTATGAGACTTCATCATTAATCCTTGACCGGAAACCGGCGGACGTCATTTAGAGATATCCGGAAAAGCTCACGCTGCTCGTTGGATATCCAGATATCTTCGTTTTTCAGGCAGATCCCTTCGCACTGCTGAGCCCGGATGGGCATCCGATATACTTTTCCGGAGAAAAATCCGCTGCCGGCCTGAGGGGGCTCAAACAGCCAGACCGCCGTGTAGGTCAGCACCGCCAGAAGCGACCCGTCCAAACGGGCATCCGCAGATGTGACCATATCACCCACATCATATTTTGACAGAAACGTCAGGGGATTGCTGATATCAGGTCTGATGTCCTTGAATTGATACAATTTCGTATATGTATCGCTGCGGTGTTTAGTCAGAAGGTACAGCGATCCGGCGGACCAGAAAAGGGCCTCGGAATCAAAGTTTTTCATCTGCGGCGGGAAAGCGGTCTGATCCGGGTAGTGAAAACGGATCGTTTCAGTCAACCGTGTGATTTGAGTGTGTCGGGGATCCGGTTCCGGCAGCACGTAAACGGCCAGATCCCGGCGGGTGTTGGAATTGTTCCCGCAGGCCCCGATGTACAGATTGCCGGCATCATCCTGCGCTATATCCTCCCAGTCGATATTGACCGCATTACCGATCGTTATACCATGGTTTTCATCCCCCCAGCTTGGATATATTGATTTTCCGTTCGGATCAATGGCAAATATCTGGGCCTTGTCGCCAGAATCGTTCAATGTCCAAAAAACATTCTCGAACTGACTGCTTGCCAGCAGGGCGGATGATTCGCTGACATCGGAATTCTCTATGCGGGCCACAGGGTGCAGACGAACAGATTCGGATGAATAGGGCACAGGCGGAATAAAGGGATCGGACATTGTGCAGCTGTATGTGACAAGTCCCAGGATAAGAGCATGGAGGTTCATTTTCCGGATCATTTCAATAAAATCTCCTTCAGGCGATGGCGGCAGATGGCCCAGACAGCCAGGGTCATGCCGTCGAATATTTCGTTGTCTGCAATCATATTTTCAATATCGTGGAATGAGAAAGCCCGGAGCACAAACTCCTCCGAAGCATCCGGCTGAAATTCGCTGGAAGGCTTCAGGTGTGTGGCCATAAACGCATGACAGATTTCGTTGGTGACGCCGTTGTATGGATTGTATTGTCCAATAGGCTGCAGCCGTCCGCTGAACCCCGTTTCCTCTATCAGTTCCTTCTGGGCCACATCCGCCGGGATTTCCCCTTCCTTGATACCTCCGCCTGGAAATTCCCAGCTGAGGCGGCGGTTCAGATAACGGTACTGCTGCACCAGCAGGATTTTGTCATCATCGGTGACGGGAACGATAAAAGCAGAGCCGGCGGTATGGACGTAATAATAGGTGCCGGTGCCTTTGCCCGGTATTTCATATTCGTCGATTTTGTAGGTCCAGAACGGATTCCGGTCCATGACTGCGGAAGACAGACAGGTCCAGGGTCTCGGTTCCCTGGTTTTTTTATTTTTCATTCAGGGTTTACCAGAATTTTTCCAGGTGTATTTCACCCATCTCTTTTCGTGTGTCTTCCCGAAAGCCGCGGTCGAGGAGCAGTTTAACGGCATCAGTAATCATGTGCGGATTGCCGCAGAGAAAAACGTGGGTGTTGTCCGGTGCGGGCTCAAATCCCCATTTTTTCGCAATCAGTCCCCGGCTCCACATTTCCTGTACAAAACCCACTTCACCGCCCCAGGGCGTGATTTCTCGGGAGGTGTCGTTGATCACCGGGAAATAGTGGAAATTTTCCACCATGAGATCCAGGGTGGTCAGTTCGGAGCTGTAGCCCAGGTCCCAGGAATGCCAGGCGCCGTGCAGCACCGCAAACCGGCGGGGGCTGTTGGGTACGAGACTGGAGCGGATCATACTCATGTAGGGAGCCAGGCCGGTCCCCGTTGCCATGAGCACCACATTGGCATCTTCCGGAATTTTGTCCAGCGTGAACATACCGGTGATCTTTGTGCCCAGATGCACCTTGTCGCCTGCTTCAAGGGCAAACAGTCGGGGAGTGAGAGCGCCGGAGCGGACCAGCGTAACGTACAGCTCCAGGTACTGGTTATGTCTCGATGAAGAGGCGATGGAATAGGCTCGCAGGATCATTTTATCCGGTTTGGCCGGTTCCGGTTCGGGGTCGGAAAGCGGGATGCGGGGAGCGCTGCCGGGCAGACCGACGACGGTGTACTGCCCCGGTTTAAAATCAGACAGTGTCCAGCCGTCAGGGGAAACCCGGATGATCATCAGTTCGGGGGTTACCAGCAGTTTCTGACTGACAACTGCATTCAGTTCACGTGGTGGCATGGTGTTGATTTATCCTGAATTAAATTTTAAAAATGAGCTGAAATTTACATCCAAACCACCGGAAGTCAGCACCAATTTCAGGGAGGTGGGGTGCGACGGCAGAAGATACTTAAGCTGTTTTCAGATGGGAGAAAATCTAAGGCATGTATCGGTTGTAACCATAATTGCAATAGAGCTGATTTCATGATTAAATTTGACGCAATCAGTAATCCTGAGCTGCTTTCATAAATATTTCCAAACAGATATCATATCAAAAAAAATGCTTTCACTCTCGCAGTCCTTCTTTTTCTGACTGCATCCATTCATTCCGCGGCAGATAGAATAACTGTGCCCGGTATTTTGGACTCTAACCGAGTTCTTAAAATGCATATGGGATTTTTAGGTACTAAATAAAACGGTTGGGTGGCCATATAGTGGTAGTCTCAATCAATTCCTTTATCTTTACTTCTCAAAAATTTCACGTATTTTACTTTTTGATTTGGTGATAAATGATCAAGATAGTTGATAAGTGCCTTGAGTTTTGCTTCTTTTACCTGGTGAGTTAATTCCAGGTAAAGGTTGGAACCGGATTGAATAATTTCAGGATCCGGTTCGGGTTTGATTATTTCTTGCCAAAAAGCTTCTATTTCAGTGCTATGTTTCTTTTTTAACTGGTTTGCTGTCAAATAGACTTCTCTGGTGATATCTATAAAAGCTTGCCTTTGATTATCATTTAATTCCAAATCTTTTGTAATCTGGTTTAAAATACCAGATGGAGTAGCCAGCTTTCTAGCTGCGTGCCCGGAAATAATATAGCTGAGGATAAAAACAAGATTAAAACACAAAGACAGGACAAACAAAAATTTAAATAATCGTTTTTGAGTATTCATCACACATCAAATTCCTAATAGGAAGGTGATTGGATCAACATCAAATGCCATGGCCGAGCAAATAGCATTTAATGCGTATTCCTGGGTGCGGAACGTTTGAATGCCGGCTTTTACAGAACAGAATATAATCGAAGATGCAACCAATGCGGGAATAACCCAGCGAAACATACCTTGAAAAAACCAATCTGAATAGTTACCAAATACGCGGTCAATTTCATAACAGTCATCGGATTGTTTTTTGGCTTCCAATTGGCGTTTCAATGTAATATAAATATCCAGACAATCATCACAGGACGATAAATGCATGTGTATTTTTTGGGATTTGCGGCCCCCAAGCTTTCCTTCTGCCAAAGCGGACATTTCCATTTGATTAGGGCATTCACCCAAATTATTGGATGAGAGGGATTTGTATCGTTGCCATAAATTGTTTTCCTGATCCATATCTTTCATATTTTTTCTCCGATAATCAAAGGATCGTTTTTAAACCCAAACTGATCAACACGAGGGTAATCCTCTTTTTTGCCATAAAATATTTCCTCAGTTTTTTGATTGCTTTATGACGCGTACTTCTCACGGATTGTGGTTTGATATTCAGTACCTTAGAAATTTCTTCAACACTCATATCGCGGTCAAAATACATCTTCATTACCAGTCGTTGCCTGGGTGACAGCAATTTTTCAGGTATATCCGTATCATGGGAGGGCGTAACCGGCTTTGGTGCGAATTCATTTATTTTTGAAAGTTCCACGGTGTGGGGTGTCTTCATCAATCGGTTGGCATATTTAATGGCGCTGCGCATGGCAATAACCGTTAACCAGGTGGTTATACTGGCCAGGTCGGGGCGGTAGGACTTAAGTGTCCGAAAGTCATTCTTTACCAGAATCATGAACACCTCCTGGACAATTTCCTCTATGTCCAAAGGCTGCGCCCGGCCGATACGATTTGTTAGAATTCCCCGGGCTGCTGCGGCAATCACAGGCCTTACTCTATGAGTAAAAACCTGCCACTCACGGTCGTCCCCATTTATTAATCGTTCGAGATCGAACTTCATATGCAATCAAATTGTGATGACCATAAAAGTGGTCTAATGTCATCTCAGGAGCTTACTAAAGTCTTTTACGGATTTCCGTTCAGACACCGCTATTTATACCGTGTTATTTTTTATCATTTCAACCGTAAACCGGATCAAGTATTTATACACTTGTTCCATGTTTCCGTTCTTACAAACTATTATTGCCTGACAAGTCGAAAAACATCCCTAAAAATTTCGACCGATCATATAAATATAGAATGTTTCAAACAAACATTCTTTGCTGCCCGATAATCTGCACAAAAAGGCTGTAGCTCTTCTAATTTTCAGAATTTTTACCAAAATTAAATTATATTGGGATGTTTTATGTATATTTTGGCAATCACAGAGTAACACAACTTAATTTCTTTCGATTGTTTAAACCAAAATCATTGATATTGTTACAGGGGGAAAATATATGGAAAATCCTATAATTATTATCATTTTTAATAACTTACAACGAAATTGGTGTTGTTTTGGATACTGGGGTCGACACTGCAATAATGGAGTATCACTAAATGGTAAAACACATCAATATAATCAACAAAAAAAAGGATGGACTGGCATCATGGGAAAGATTTGATCGTATTTAGTAAAATGTATCTGAGGGTTTTTTATTAATGATCCTTATTAAAACACCTGATATGATAAAAACATTGAAATATATATGGTCAACATAACTCATAAAAAGCTTCAAAAAGGAAATATATTATGACGACTCAAAAAATAATATCAACCGTCTTTGTTATGTTCACTTTATTGATTTTTGCTTGCGACAGCGAATCCACCCATAATTTTGCCGATATCACAACGATCAAGGAATACGGAAAAAGCGTTGACTGGCTGCATAAGGATAATTTAATCGCCACTGCTCGCCCTCTCTATGATGAATATTATGACGTAGTGGTTTTCAGTATGGACAACCCCGACGACGAGGTCTGGCTGACCCATAATGCCCCCGGTGCCCCACAAAAGCACAATGGAAATCCTGCCTGGCACCCTTCAGGCGAGTTCATTGTATTCACCGCTGAAAATGAGGATGTGCCTGATGAATACGACCCCGTCGCCAAACCCGGTCGAGGCGTCAACTGCAATCTATGGCTCGCCAAAGCTGATGGGTCTGATTTCTGGCAACTTACTAATTATAAGACCGCTATTTGGAATGCTAAAGGCGTTATTCATCCGCAATTCTCACCGGATGGAAACCAGCTCTTCTGGGCAGAACGGGTCGTGGATGATGCCAGTACTTACTGGGGGAAATGGGTGATAACGGTTGCGACATTTATTGACGACGGCTATGGGAAACCATACCTTGATCACATTCAATCCCACGATCCGGGATCACAGCCATGTTTCTATGAAAGCCATGCATTCTCTCATGACGGTAACAAGGTCATGTTTACAGGCAACCTCAAGGAGGGCCAGCACGAAATCGGAATGGACATTTACGAAATGGATCTTTACACCGAGGACTTGACTCAGTTGACCATGTCGCCCACGGATTGGGACGAACACGCGCACCGGTCCCCGGTCAATGAGCAAATCGTATGGATGTCGAGCATGGGTCTTGATGTCGAGTTTCCTGATGACATGGGCCCCCTCGAATGGAGGTACTATTTAGCCAGCGAGTTGTGGATTATGGACGCCGATGGGTTCAACAAGCAACGGGTCACCTTCTACAATGAGCACGGCCACCCTCACAATAAAGCAGAACGAACTGCCGTATCGGACAGTGCCTGGTCTCCGGACGGCAAAAGCCTGATCGTGCTGGTCGCTCACTATGACGGGATCGGCCCTTCCAGTACAGGAAGTACGGAACTGGTGCTTGTGACCCTTAATCAATAAAATTGTTATCCCGGATGATTCGGGCACCGCTTCGGAAAATCTTCGAACATGAAATCCTTCTTTCTGTTTTTTACAATGGTGATTATGCAATAAACTGAGTAGGTACTCAATCCCATGCTTTTCTAATCAGCCGATTAACCGATCCATAATCCGTATCCCTGCCGATTTCCCATTGCACCGACTGTGTGCCGGTATTAACTTATACCGACCGGTCGGTCTGTATTTTTAATCTGCTCACACAAAATCTTATGGCTGAAAACAAATCGCGTTCTGAACGTCAAATCCAGATCCTGGAGGCAGCCCTCGAACTGTTCGTCGAAAACGGGTACCATGCCACCACCATGAATGACATCAAGCTCCGGACAGGACTCAGCAAGGGTGCGCTGTATCATCATTATCAGAGCAAGAAAGCGCTGTTTCTGGCATTGATTGATTACTGGGAAGATCACTCGTTTCCCGACTTTGCCAGCCTGCAGACTGACCGCTGCGCCGCTGACACCCTTCGGGATTTTGCCCGGCTGGTGATCGACACTTTTCATCAGAAAAAATATGTGTTCCTTGCCGAACTGGAATTCTGGTCGCTGTCCAATCATGATATTGAAATCCGCCGCCGCACCCGCACACTGTATGCCCGGTTACTGGAACTGTTCGAAAATGTCATCCAGGGCGGCATTCGGTCCGGTGAATTTCGCAATCTGAATCCCAGAGTCTGCGCCATCGCCGTACTCACATCACTGCAGGGCGTTATCTGGTTTACCATTTTCGAGCAGCAGGATCTCACCGTGGATGAGTACCTGAATGATGTGATGACCTTCATTATTGCCGGATTCAAAACGCAGACCTGACCGGCGAAGGATAAGTTTGACAAGTATTGAAAACCCACACAAGCAAACACGGGAGAAAAGGATGAATCGAGGAGGCAGTTTTCTGGTAGAACCGGTTGACAGAGGTTCGGTTTTCAGCAGGGAGTTATTTACCGAAGAACATACCATGTTTGGTGAAGCTGTCAGAGATTTCTGCAGTTCCCAAATTCTGCCGGTGGCGGCTGAAATGGCGGTTTTCAACACTGAACTGACCCGGACAATCTTTACTCAGATGGGAGAGTTGGGATTTTTAGGCGTGGATTTCCCGGAGGAGTACGGGGGATTGAATCAGGACAAAGTCTCAACCTGCCTGGTGGTAGAATCGCTGATGGCCGGCGGCAGCGCATCCATCGCCGTCACGTTCACCGACCATTCCGGAATCGGTACGCTGCCCATTATCTGGTACGGCAGCAAAGCCCAAAAGGAAAAATTTCTGCCAAAACTCGCGTCCGGAGAATGGATGGGCTCCTTTGCTCTCACCGAATCGGATGCCGGCTCGGATGTCCTGTCCGGCAAAGTAACAGCCCGTCTCAGTGAGGACGGCACCCACTATATTCTGAACGGCACCAAAATATATGTAACCAACGGGACCTGGGCGGATGTGTGCCTTACGTTCGCCCAGGTGGATGGTCATAAATATACTGCCTTCATTCTGGACAAAGACTGTCCCGGTTGGGTCGTCGGGCCTGAAGAACATAAAATGGGTATCAAAGGGAGTTCCACCTGTACCTATTTTTTTGAAGACTGCCGGGTTCCGGTAGAAAACATGTTGGGAAAAGTGGGACAGGGCACGGCCATTGCCCTCAATGTGCTTTATACCGGTCGCTACAAACTGGGAGCTTCCACCACCGGAGGCTCCAAGCTGTGCCTGAAGCTGGCACTGGATTTTGCGTTTGAAAGAGAGCAATTTCACAGACCCATCGCAGATTTTGGAATGATCCAGCGCAAATTTGCCGATATGATGGTGGGATCCTGGGAAGCAGACGGCATTATTTATATGACTGCCGGATCAATTGACAGGGTTATGGCGGAAATTCCGTCCAGTCGTCCGGATTATTTTGAAATTCTGCAGAAGGTGATCGCGGATCACGGTATCGAAGCGTCTCTGTCAAAAATTGCCGGATCGGAGGTCCTTGCTTACAACGTGGATGAAGCGGTCCAGATTTACGGCGGTGCAGGATATATCGAGGACTATCCCATTGCCGCCATTTACCGAGACGAACGGATCAACCGGATCTTTGAAGGGACCAACGAGATCAACCGGATAATTATAGCGGGTACGGTTTTGAAAAAAGCCATCCTGGAAGAAATCCCCATTCGGGAAATGATCCTTGAGCGGGAGCATAACTGGATACCGGACTTGAATCTGCCTGATACGCACCCGCTGATTGAAGAAGCCCGGGTGATCGAATTTTCCCGATCCCTGGTTCTGCATATTCTTAATCAGCTGATCCTGGCATATGGTCAGGATCTGAAAAACCAGCAGTGGGCTCTGGAACCGCTGGCGGATATGATTCTGGCGCTGGCAGTGATGGATACCGGATTCAAGCGGCTGAAGAATCTCCCGGATGATTATCAGCATCAGCAGGCGGTCACGCTGATCCACAGGATATCGGTATCCAGGCAGTTCCAGGAAATGCTGAAGGATGCAGGAAGCATTCTGGGGCAGCTGTTTGAAGGGGAAAAACTGGCAGCCGAAATGCAGCTGTTGGACAAGAGACGCATGCAGCTGAAGTATTATCCTCGAACAGTTATCTGGAAGCAGGAACTGGTTGAGATTCTGTATCATCATAAAACCTACTTTTTAGACTAGAGGAGCAAACCATGGAAATGTATTCAATCATTGTTGACGGTGTTCGAAGTCCCATCGGAATTAAAAAGGGCAGAATGATCGGAATCCGGCCACTGGATTTGACCGCTCAGGTAGTGACAGGATTGCTTGAACGAAATCCGAAGATTGAACCTGATATTATTGAAGATCTGGTCCTTGGCTGCGCTTTTCCGGAAGCCGGGCAGGGGATGCTGATGGCCCGCGGGGTATCTGCTCTGTCGGGGCTGCCCCAGTCTGCCGGAGCAAAAGTGGTGAACCGTTTCTGCGGCAGTTCAATGGATGCCGTTCATCAGCTGAGCCAGGCCATTCATGCAAACGATCTTGAGTGCGGTCTGGGCGCAGGAGTAGAAGATATGTTTGGTGTACCCATGGGCGGATATAATCCCCAGTTCCATCCGGATCTGGCTCCGAAGGGACTGTACATGGGCATGGGAGAAACCGCTGAGAACCTGGCCCGGGATTTGGATATCAGCCGTGAGGATCAGGAGGCGTTTGCCGTAAAGTCCCATGAAAAAGCGCTGGCGGCGTATGAAAAGGGTTTGTTCAGCGATGAACTGATCGCTGTACGGCACAATGGACAGGTGATTGAGCGGGATGAGGGTCCCCGGGAACCGGATGTGGAAAAAATGAAATCCCTGGCACCGGCCTTTGATGCAGCGGGAACCGTAACCGCTGCGACATCAAGTCCCATTTCAATCGGAGCCGCTGCTACGCTTGTGGTAAGTTCACGGCTGGCGGAAGAACTGAATCTGAAAAACGGTTTCCGAATTATTGCAAGAGCGGTTGCGGGAGTGGACTGGACGCGAATGGGGATGGGGCCGCTGCCGGCCACAGAAAAAGTCCTGAAAAAGGCCGGAATGACAATGAATGATATAAATGTTATCGAACTGAACGAAGCCTTTGCCGCTCAGTCGCTCTTTGTGATACGCAAAGGCGGATGGGATCTTGAGAAAATTAATCTGAACGGCGGTGCTATTGCATTGGGACATCCGCTTGGCTGCTCCGGTGCCCGAATCCTGGTCACATTGATGAATGTGATGAAACAGCAGAATGCATCGACGGGTCTGGCGACGATGTGTATCGGCAGCGGTCAGGGTATCGCGACCGTTCTGGAGCGAATATAACCGTGGAAAGCCTAAAGGATCATTCCGAAAACCATCAGCACATTTAAGACTGGAAAGGCACCATGACACAATCAATGAATAAAGCTGCAGTACTGGGAACCGGAGTGATGGGCGGACAGATTGCTGCCCATCTGGCCAATGCCGGAATAGAGGTACTGGCGTATGATATTTCACAGGAAATTGCTGAAAAAGGCCTGGCTTTTGCCCGAAAAATCAAACCAAATGCATTTTACAGTCCCAATTACAGCCGGCGAATCACGCCCTTGAACTATAACGATCATCTGGATCAGATATCAGAATGCAGCTGGGTTATCGAAGTCATTGCAGAACGCTTGGACTGGAAACTGGATTTGTATGGAAAAATACTGCCCCATCTGAATACAGAGGCGGTTCTGACCTCAAATACATCCGGCATCAGTATATCAGAATTGGCAGATCAGCTCCCGGAAGACGTCCGAAAACGATTTTTCATCACCCACTTTTTCAATCCGCCGAGATACATGAAACTGGTGGAGATTATCACCGGCAGCGACACCAATCCGGACATAATTCCGCCGTTTGCCCGATTTCTGGAGGAAGTCCTTGGAAAGGGTGTGGTATATGCCAAGGATACCCCCAACTTCGTGGCCAACCGGATCGGTGTGTTCGGGATGATGGCGACGCTGGATGAAGCCTGCCGCCTGAAACTGTCTGTGGAAGATGTGGATGCCCTCACTGGCACCCTCATCGGACGGGCCAAAAGCGCTACCTTCCGAACGGCCGATATTGTGGGGTTGGACACCCTGTCCTTCGTGGCACAGAACGCCTGGAAGAATTGCCCAGAGGATGAAGCCAGGGACCTTTTTGCATTGCCGGATTATTTAAAGAAAATGATATCAAACGGCTGGTTGGGACAGAAATCCGGGCAGGGTTTTTATAAAAAAATCGCCAAAGGTGTGATTCATTCTATTGATCTGCAGAGTCTGGAATACAGTCCGCAGAATAAAAATAGATATCCCGGTGTCCGTCTGGCCAGGGAACATACTTCTCTGGAAGACAAACTGCCTGCCATCGCATATTCACCGGATACTGCCGGGGAGTTCATCTGGCAGATTCTCTCCAGAACGCTGCTCTATGCCGCTCACAGACTGGGTGAAATCGCTGATGATATTGTCAACATCGACCGGGCCATGCGCTGGGGATTTGGCTGGGATCTGGGTCCCTTTGAAGTGTGGGATGCTCTGGACCTTGAGCGGTCTGTTGAACGGATGAAGAATGAAGGAAAGCCTGTACCCGCCTGGATTCATGAAATGCTGAGCAGCGGTGTAAATTCTTTTTATCAATTCAAGGATGGAGAGGAATGCTGCTGGGATCCGGATTCTTCGGACTGGAAGGTTATCCCGCATCATCCCGAAGAATTGACATTCAGCATATTGAGAAAATCCAGGAAGGTGATACGGAAAAACTGGTCAGCCGGTGTGACGGATCTGGGCGATGGTGTGGCCGGATTGGAATTTCATTCCATTCTGAAACCGGGTCTGAATCCCATAGACGGGAGTGTCATGCAGACCATTGAATGGGCGACCGAATGGGTTGCGGAAAACGGATTCAAGGGTCTTGTGATTTCAGGGGACGGCGCACATTTCTGTATCGGCGCCAACCTGAATCTGATTTTGAACAGTGTGTACCAGAAAAACTGGGATGCCGTTGACCGGATGGCAAAGGAAATGCAGAACATCCTTCAGGGGATTCGCTTTGCACCGTTTCCAGTGGTGGCGGCACCGTACGGAATGGTATTGGGAGGCGGATATGAAACCATTGGCGCTTGTGACCGGATTGTGGCTGCCGCTGAACTGTACTGCGGACTGGTGGAGGTAGGAGTCGGTCTTATTCCGGGCGGGGGCGGCAATCTGCGGATTCTGACCAAACTGACGGATAAAATGGCACCGGCCGTTCCCGGTCCGTTCCCCATTGTGATGAAAGCATTTGAGGCTGTTGGATTTGCCAGAGTCTCCTCATCCGCCAAAGAAGCCCAGGCTCTGGGTTATCTGGCCCGGGAAGATAAAGTTGTCGTCAACCGGGATCACCTCCTCACGGCAGCCAAAAGGGAAGTATTGGCTTTAACGGAGGGATACAAGGTACCGGAACTGAGAAAGGATTACATCCTGCCGGGACTGGACGGCAGACTGGTCATGGAAGCCAGTATTGCCGACTTTATCCGGGCCGGCAAAATCAGTGAACATGACGGACTCATTGCCGGGAAACTGGCCTACGTTCTCACAGGTGGGAACCAGGGGGGAGCGCTCAGGCCGGTGGATGAGCAGTATCTCCTGGATATTGAACGGGAGCAGTTTATCAGTCTGTGCGGAGAACCAAAAACCATCGACCGCATGGAACACATGCTTAAGAAGGGGAAACCTCTGCGGAATTAGCGGAGGTTCTTAAGAGCCGGCAAGGATATTGAATTGGTGCGTTTCAGCTATTCGCATTTTCTCCTTTAACTGTCTTATATCCGATGCCGGGGCAAAGCGCAGGGGTTACTCTGCGCTTTGTAATATTTATCATGTTTGAATCCGCTGATTTTTGCTTCATGCAGTTATCGGGAATGTGTAATTTTATATCACTATATCTGATCTTACAACCAACCAAAGAACTTTGTTCTTCCGGATTGTTTCAGCCGTGATCCAGGATCCTGGAGTCTGCCGGAATGAGATAACCCGGGACAGCACCAGTTACTGACAGAGGAGGAATTATGAAACGAGGAATATTTATCTCAATTTTGGCAGCTGTTTCTGTTTTACTATCCCAGGATATGATCCCGTATTACGGAAATCTGAGTTTTGACTATTCCGGCGCGATGAACGGAACATTCAATGCCGAACTTATCATTGAAGACGACATGACCATTCCCACCAGCGGAGCGATCGGGACAATAGCCGGTGATGAAACCAGTTCCGGGGCCTACATTCTGGCACTTCAGCCCACTGAGGGTACGGATGATGCCGTTGACCTGTTTATCATGTTCATGAAAAATATGGAAGGCGAACTGCAGCCCGGAACCTGGGATGTGGTAGCACCGGATATTACCGATTTGGAGGGCATCGAATCCACCATGCTGCTGCTGCCGGCCATTGATTCCACATTTGTGGCCGATCTGATTGCACCTGTGGTGGACGGCGAGGTGGATGAAGATAATTTTATGGAATACTTTGGCGGTGTCATTGTGGAACTGGCCGTCTCGGCATTTCTGCCCATGAGCGGATCAATATCGCTGGATGAAATCGAACCGGCCGGTTTCAGCGGCGGTTTCAGCGGCAGTCTGATGTTTCTGGATTTCCCGCCCCAATTCCTGACGATTTCAAACGGCAGTTACGATCTGCAGCTGCCGGGCGCCGACATTATCCCAATGGTACCCGAGAACTTTTCGGCGGTGTATGCTGATCCGAATGTCCTGCTCAGCTGGGATCTGGTTGAACAGGAGGTTGTGCACCATTATGTAATTTACCGCGGAATGTCTGAGTTGGATTTGTGGCCGCTTGCTGCCGTTCCAGTAGAAACTGTCACGTATTCAGATGAGGATGTATCAGGCGGGAACACGTATTACTACGCCATTGCATCTGCCAATATTATTGATATTGAAGGACCGCTGTCGGATGTCCTGTCAGTGACCATCCCCGGTGGTTTACTGGGAGATGTGAATCAGGACATGAGTATCGATGTGCTGGATATTGTACTGATTGTGGATTTTATTCTGGGAACACCGCCCAACGATTATCAGGCTTGGGCTTCGGATTACAATCAGGATGACAGTATTGATGTGCTGGATATCGTGCTGATTGTAGATGTCATTATGGGGACTTGATATAAAAACGGGGAGTCTGGGAATTTTCCTGTTTCCAGTGAGTATGCAAACCATTCAAATCAGCCCGTCATTCGACGGGCTGATCCGTTACAGTTTGGAATGTTCAATGAAAAAACATCAGACCTGAATGGCAGCGGGTTTGCCGGCTCGTGCAATTTCCAGGGCTCCATCGTGACAATGACCTCCTGAAGCCACAAAACACCATCCCCAATGCCCACAGGGATCCGGCAATGTCAGCACAGAACTCTGATCATCAGGAGACATTCATAATCTCAATTGAATCCGGAATATCTTATAGAGATGAATAACATTTCAACTCCATGATAGAACCCGGATCCGGATTTATCTGATAGATGGTATAATTATTCTGAATTAGACACATTCCGATCCGATGGAATATTCTTCACGGATTTCGGAATCGTTCAGCCCTATTTTCTTTTCATGAAATTCCCCAGTACATACCCGGCAATATTCGGGTTTTCTCTGAGGCGCCGTACAGAATAGGCGTACCATTCCGGACCGAAAGGAACGTATATCCTGACTTTGTAATTTTTCTTCAGAAGCTTCTCCAGCCAACCGGACATGGGGACGCCAAACAGAACCTGAAATTCAAAGCGGTCTGAAGGAATATTCTCTGATTCTATAAGCGTAAGAACCTGCTGCAGCAGTTCCAGATCATGGGTGGCAATTCCCACATACCCTTCTCCGCTGAACAGCGTTTTCAGGATTTCAATATAATTATCATTGATTTCCTTTCGGTCCTGAATGGCAATAGACGGATCTTCCCGGTAGATTCCCTTGCAGAGACGGAAGTTGAAATCAGGACCCATCAGCTTCCGGATATCATCCTGTGACCGGTACAGATATGCCTGAAACACCGTCCCGCATTTGCGATATTCGGAAAAGCACTTCCGGTAAGCGGCAATGGTATCATCCGTTACTTTTGAACTTTCCATGTCAATACGCAGAAAATTCCCGTATTTCCGGGCTTCACCCAGGAGCAGATTCAGATTTTTTTCAAGCAACTCTGTGCCTATATCCAATCCCAGGTGGCTGGGTTTTACCGAAACATTGCAGTCCAGCTTGCGGCTGTCAATGGACTTATACAGATTGCGGTATTGCTGTGTGACGGATTCCGCCTCGTTTTCATTTTCCACATGTTCACCCAGAATATCGATGGTGCAGCAGAATCCCCGGGCATTGAGTTCAGCAATTTTGTTCAGTGCTTCTTCACGGGTTTCTCCAGCAACATATCTTCCGGCAAACAGGCGTACAAACGGCATCGGCAGTATGGGGAGTATCAAAAGGATTATTCGATTAATTAAGTTCATCATAACGGTCGAAATTTACTTTAATTGGAGTTGTATGTCCAAAATTGAAATTGTGCCAGAATATGTCAATTTTCCCGTCGGATTTTTGCCTTTCATATCCCAGTCGGAATCTGGGTTGCAATGTACAACCCACGTCCTTCGGGTACAGTAATGGTACTATGGTAAAATGGTTGAGTTGAGTTTACTTGCGGAGTGTGGTTTGGTTGTTAAGGGAGTTGTCAGCCGACAGCTTTCGGTCGGGTATGGCATCCCCAAATTTTCAATAACCAATTTCGAGATTATGATTTTCGACGACCGTCGTCCGGATTGCGGTTCAGGATGCATAGTATACATAGAGGAAGGTTTCTCGTGTATTAAAATTATTCCACCGGTAATGGCTGCGGATGGGTTTGGGATTGCTGCATCCTGAATCCCATGGCGAGCGGTATTTCCCCGGGAGTGGTGGGGGTTTGGGATGGATGGAGACAAGTAGGATTTTAACTCCGCGGTTCCACAGATCGTTTGCATAATTCAGTTCCCACAGCCCCGAAGGGGCTGGATTCGTCAGCCCGGGGCATCGCCCCGGGAACCGTTTGGGTAATATGAAACCCTGAATGGGTGCAGGAAAAACCGGGAGAACCGAGTGTTGTCAATTGGTAGAGTGTGTCTGGGAAAACCATCAGTTATCAGTGGTCAGTCGGCAGCCGGAAGACTCCACTCCCAATTTCCGATGTCTGATTTCAGACCGTCGTCCGAATTGCGGTTCAGGATGCATAGTATAAATAGAGGAAGATTTCTCGTGTATTAAGATTTTTCCACCGGTAATTAACCGCTGATGGGTTTGGGATTGCTGCATCCTGAACTTCCCTGTAAGTGGCATTCCCCAGAGGAGGGTGGGGGTTTGGGATGGGAGAACGTTGGGGAGTTTTTTAATTGCTGGTTCCACAAATCATCCGCCGAAGTCAGAATCACAGCCCTGAAGGGGCTGAAATACGTCAGCCCGGGGCATCGCCCCGGGAACCGGTTGGATTATTTGAAACCCTGAATGGGTGCAGGAAAAAACCGGGAGGACCGAGTGTTGTCAGCTGGTAGAGTGTGTCTGGGAAAACCATCAGTTATCAGTGGTCGGTCGGAAGCCGGAAGACCCCACTCCCAATTTCCGATGTCAGATTTCAAACCGTCGTCCGAATTGCGGTTCAGGATGCATAGTATAGATAGAGGAAGATTTCTCGTGTATTAAGATTTTTCCACCGGTAATTGGCCGCTGCTGGGTTTGGGTTTGCTGCATCCTGAACTTCCCTGTAAGTGGCATTCCCCAGAGGAGGGTGGGGGTTAGGGATGGGCGAACTTAGTGGGATTTTCTATCTGAGGTTCCACAGATCGTTTGCATAATTCAATTCCTCCAGCCCTGAAGGGGCTGAAATACGTCAGCCCAGGGTACAGCCCCGGGAACTGAATGGGTGCAATGATTGGGAATGTTTAGTCGCATTTTAAATACGCACAATAGAAGGCTTGGGTGTAGCCAAAGAGCTGTGCCGGATATCCAGTATGTAAAAAAATCCAGCGCTCAGCAGAAATCACGGAATGCAGTAAAGTCAGTCCAAGATTTGAAGCCAACCGCCTTCAGTGATGGTGCCTTTGGTGTCTGATCGTCTGATTTCAGCAGTTATATTTCAATCCTGATTACAAACCATGGTTAAGTGTTTGACAAGTTGGGTGGGGTTTTCTATAAAAGGCAGCTGATTCCACGAGGAACGAACATTGCCTTGTAACAGGTTGGCGGGACTTTTTAAATTCAGACAAGCAGGAAGGATCGCCAAACCTGATTATGTTTTTATTGTCCTTGCTTTTCAGCCAATATTCGAAGTTTTTGTTACACAGCTGCCGGTGATAATGGATTATCCTCCTGCTGAATCCTGTTTTCAGATACACAATAAAGGGAAAGAAACATGAAGAAAAATCTCATCCGTATTGCGATGCTGATGGTTATTACTCTGTCCTGCTTTTCCACAGCAATCATCATCATGGGTTCTGATAATGACAAAAGTATTCCGGAAATTGCATTAGCGTTTGACGGCACCGATGACTATGTGAACTGCGGTTCAACCGGAGTCATCAGCGGAATGAATCAGTTCACCGTGGAAGCATGGGTCAAACCCGCCGTGAGTGAAGAACACCGGATAATCGTGTCCAATTTTGGATCATTCGGAAATTCCGGCGGATTTCAGATGATCACTGCCGGAACACCCTCCTATTTTGGCATCATGTTCCGGGATCAAAATTATATCGACCAGTATATCAGCAGCCAGACCGTCATCCAGCCGGACACATGGTATCATGTGGCCGGTACCTGCGTCGATGACGGAAGCGGTGTGCTGATGGCACTGTATGTCAATGGTGAGATGGAAGACAGCTTTTATTTTGACGGGCTGCAGCTGAATTATGACAATATTTCAGACTTGTTTATCGGTTCAAACATTGACGGCGCACCGCCTGGCGGAGTGGATGATCTGCGGGAGTTTCACGGCATCATTGATGAGGTTCGAATTTGGGAGACCGCACTGACTGGGCCTGATTTTGAAACACTGATGTTCCAGACTCTCACGGGAACAGAGGATGGCCTTCTGGCCTGCTGGACCATCTCAGCTGGATCAGGACAGGTTGTTTCGGATATCACAGACAGCGGCAATGACGGTCAGCTGGGAGGATCTCCGGAATCAGATAACTCTGATCCGTCTTGGACCGCGACAGAATGGCCCTATCTGGATTACGCCGGCTGCATGGATCCCGAAGCATGCAATTTCGATGAGCTGGCCAATATGGACGATGGCTCATGTAGTTACCCGGACTGCGCCGGAGACTGTCCCCCCGCGGCCTTCATCGATGAATGCGGTGAATGCGTGGAAGGCAGCACCGGTCTGCAAGAAAATTGGGCGATGGATTTCTGCGGGGTCTGTTTCGGTGAAAACGACTGCCCCGGAAACGGCGATATCGACGGTGACGGCGATACAACGGTTCTGGATGTGGTGATCTCGGTGGATTATGTACTGGGATGGGCTGATTTTGACGAATATGAACTGTGGGCGGCCGACACCATTTATGACGGCACCATCAATATTGTGGATATTGTCCGGCTGGTGGCAATGATACTCGGTGACATCATCATCAATCCGTGACCTGCGGCCGCTGAAAGATTTACAAATGAGGAGTAAATGAAAAAAAGGCTTTTTGCAATCCTTTTACTGATGATTCTCACGGCTCCGCTTGGAGCACAGGATATGATACTGGATGCACCGGATGGTACGGAAGTCACGATCCAGCGGGATGAATTCGGTGTACCCCATATATTCGGGGAATCCGAAACAGGGGTATTCTTCGGCCAGGGCTGGGCTGCCGCACAGGACCGGCTGGTGCAGATGCTGAACAACTACTACCTGTCTATGGGGCGGGTGTCGGAGATTCTGGGTGACAGTTACCTGGACTGGGACCGCAATATCCGAACACTCTATTATACAGACAACGAGCGTCAGCAGCATTTTAACAACCTGACACCGGAGCTGCAGAACGCGCTGGAAGCCTATGCCGCCGGGGTGAACCACTATTTTTTGATGATGGAAGCGGAACCGGCAGTCTATATGCCGGCAGAAATCTATCTGATGCAGGCCATGGGATTTCAGCTGGAACCCTGGACGCCGCTGCACTCCATCGGCGTGATGCAATTCTACATCCGGCAGTTTGGTCAGTTCGGCGGTGATGAACTGGATCGGCTGCAGGAACTGCAGGCCTACGGCTGGGACTGGTTCGATGATAACAGGCCAATCAATGATCCAGATGCCCCCACCACCATCCCCCATGATGAAGCATTCGGCGGTTTGCCGGCACAGGACTGGCATTACTCCCGGAAATATGTTTCACCCGATGTCATACAGAATCTCATTGCGCAGAAGGAATCCATAGCGGAAACCGCGGATCAGCTGGGTGTGCCCCCGACATTCGGCAGCTTCGCGGTTCAGATTTCCCAGCAGAAATCGGCCACCGGAAACGTCATGCTGCTGGGCTGCCCGCAGATGGGCGCGCCTTCCCTCAACGAAACCAATGTCGTGCATGAAGTGGAACTGATGTGTCCGGAATTTCATGTCGGCGGAATGAATATCGCCGGGCTGCCTGCCGTTATCATCGGGCATACGGAAGAATTTGCCTGGACCCTGACCAGCGGCATCAGCGACAACACGGATACCTATATTGATTCCACTATGGACCAGACCATGTCGCAGTATTATCATGATGGTGAATGGCTGGAGTTTGATGAATACAGCGAAATTATTGTCAGTCAAGGTGTCCCCCATGAATTCACCCATTACAGGACCATTCACGGGCCTGTGATTGGTGATGACCTTTCCAACCAAATGGTTTTTTCCCACAAAATGACGTTCTGGCAGGAAGAGCATCTGATGCTGAAATGGCTCTATGATCTGATTAAATCCGATAATCTGCAGGAATTTGAGTCGGCCGCAGAGCAGGCCAATGTCTCTTTCAATCTGTTTTATGCCGGTACCGGTCAGAATATCAAGTTCTGGCACGTAGGAAAATATCAGGACCGGAGCGACGGGGTGGATCCCCGCCTGCCGCATCTGGGCTACGGCAGTGAAGAATGGGGTGGATTCATCCCCTTCGAAGATCTGCCGCAGCTGGCCAATCCCCTGCAAACCTATTTCGTCAACTGGAATAACAAGCCCGTTATCTGGTGGAACAATGGCGACAACGTTCCCTACGGCGCCAGCGATATCGGTTCCCAGTATCTCACAAACCGCGTGAATTCCATTTACGAATATATCGGTCCGATTGATCAGGTGTCCTATATGAATCTGAAGGCTGTACCGTTCAATATATCCGATCACGGCACCTACCAGCATGCCGTTGAATTCGCGCCCGGTGAGATCATCGATTCCAATATCGTACCGCCGGGTCAGAGCGCATTCACGTCCATCGATGGTACGTCCAGCCCCCACATGACAGACCAGTGGGATCTCCATCTGGCCTGGGATTTCAAGGACCAGCAGTTTTATTCTGATGTGCAGATCGTTCCGGGTGATGTCAATTTCGACGCTGAAATCGATGTTCTGGACATTGTCATGATAGTGAATGTCATCATGGGACTGGAGGAGCTGACCCCCAATGAGTTCACCGCGGCAGATTTAAATGAAGACGATGTGGTGAACGTGCAGGATATTATCATGATAGTCAATCTGATCATGCAGTAAACAGTTACAGGGAGGTGTCCCGGCACCTCCCGATTCCCGCTCTGTTACAAACTGTAATTGTCCTGACATCCAAATCCAATATTAATTTCCATCCCATTTGATTCAGGTGAATCTCCCTGCAACCCTGATATCACTCTGGCCCAGGTGTTTTTCAATTAAATTTTTCAGGTATATTTTCAGATATTTTCGTGTATTGAACGAATCCAATTTCATCAATCCAACCCTATTAAAGGAGGTCCGGTTTGAGATTTGCGACTTGCGATGTTTCCCTATTCGTGATTTTCTTAAGTGGAATACTGTTCAGCAGTACCCATTTTGAGACTGCTGAGCGCAGTTCGGACATCATCCGGCTGAATTTCTCTCTTGATAACATTGAGTTTGCAGAAGCACCGGACGGCATGCGAATATTCGATGCATCTGCCGGGACCACCTTAGATTCAGGCTATCCGGAGCTGCCTGTCTATTCCACCATGATACAGCTGCAGCCGGAAATTTCATACGAAGTGACCTGCATTGTGAATTCTGTTGAAACGATGACGGATATTCATCTGGCACATCATACTCCCGGACCGGAACAGCTGGCCAATAATCAGTATCTGCCGGCAGTCACGGAGACAGGCTCCGGAGTATATCCGGCGGAAAACCTTATCATGTCTGACCCGATAATCATGAGAGGATTGGAACTGATGTCCATTTCCCTGATCCCGTTTTCGTATAATGCAGAGGAAGAAACGCTTGAAATCTGGCATGATGCTGAATTGGTGATCACGCCGGATGGTACCCGGCCCGCCACCCGTGCGTCCCAGATGCCCCGGTCACGGATTTTTGAGCCGCTGTACGAATATCTGCTGGATAATTACGAGCCGCCGGAACGTTCGGAGTATCAGCAGCCGGCGGTGCTCTACATCTGCGGCGGGGGATCCAACGGCGCGATTGTGCACCCATATTTCCAGCAGCTGGTGGAATGGCGGCATAAGCGAGGATTTGTGGTCTATACTGCTCATACGGGACAAACCGGATCCAGTGCAAACCAGATTAAAAACTACATCGAGGATGCCTACGAGACATTTGACCCGCCGCCGGAAATCGTGGGGCTGGTGGGAGATGTAAGCGGCAGTTTTGATGTGCCCACCTTCTACGAAAACTGGTCCTGGTACTCCGGTGAGGGGGATCACCCCTATACCGAGCTGGAGGGCAATGACATTTTCCCCGAGGTTCTGGTCGGCCGGATTTCAGTCTACAACAGCAGCGATCTGGCAAATGTGATCAATAAAACTCTCAGTTATGAAAGAGCCGGCTACATGGGCAACAACTGGTTTGAAAAAGCAGCTCTGGTAGGGGATCCCAACGATTCCGGAATATCCACCGCCGATGCAAATTACTATGTGGAGCAGCTCATGGAGGAAATCGGGATGGACGATATCCGGATCAAAACCAGCGGCTCCAGCTGGGCTTCCTGGATGGAAAATCAACTGGAAGAAGGCGTGCTCTATTTCAATTACCGGGGCTGGGGGCTTTTCAGCGGGTTCAGCAGCAGCAATATCAACAATGCCAATAACGGCTACATGAATCCCTTCGTGACCTTCATAACCTGCGGTACCGGTTCATTTGCCTCCGGTACAGCTCTGACTGAAGATTTTATCCGGGCCGGAACGCTCAACAATCCGAAAGGGAGTGTAACCGCAATCGGAACCGCAACCCTGGGTACGCACACCGTTTACAACAATATTGTGGACATGGGCGTGTTTGAGGGTATCCTGTCTCACGGTGTGGAAACGGCGGGTGCAGCGCTGGCAACGGGACATCTTGCCCTGTACCGGACCTATCCCTGGGATCCAAACAATAACGTTTCTGTTTTCACACATTGGAATAACCTGATGGGTGATCCTGCGCTGATGCTCTGGACTGACACACCGGAAATACTGGAAGTCAATTTTCCGGAAACCCTCACCGCGGGGGTCAATTTCGTGGAAATTCTGGTGGAGGATACCGATGGCAATCCTGTTGAAAATGCTGTGGTCACCCTGACATCCGAAGTCGGTGATGATGTTTTCATCTCGGCGCGGACAGCTGATACAGGAATCGCCGGATTGAATCTTGATCCTGACTATGTCGGAACTGTCAATGTTACGGTTACGGGCCGAAACCTGAAGCCGGTGGAATCAGTTTTCGTCATTGAAACGGAAGGCCCCTCGGTTAATTTTGAAGCCGGCTCTGCTGTTGTGCTTGACCTTTCCGGCAACGGTGACGGTCTGCTGAATCCCGGTGAAGAGGTGCAGCTTGAACTTTCAATCAGTAATTTCGGTGATGCTGCCGCAGCCGGAATCTCGGCCGCTCTGACAGCGGAATCGGAGCTGGTGAATATTCTGGACGGACCTCAGGCGGCGGGAGATCTGGCCTCCGGTGAGTCGGCAGCGGTGGCATTCAATGTTGTTCTGGATTCCAATATGGAGGAAGGTCATGATATCGACTTCCGGCTGAGCATTGAGGATACCGGGGGACATGCCTGGCTGTCCCGGGTTCCTGTTCAGGTTTTCGGCGCGGATTTGATGATCTCTGATTTCTACTTCTCGCAGGGGAGCCTGAATCCCGGGGAAACCGGCAGTCTGATGATTGAACTGACCAATCTTGGGTCGGTCCCCATTGCCGGGATCAGCGGGGAACTGCTGCCCGAAAACTATCTGCTGGAATCCCTGTCCGGTGAATGCTCCTGGCCCGAAATCCCGGCCGGCGGAAGTGCATTTGTCAGCACACCCTTTGAAATTGCCGCCAGCTCGGATATTATTAACGGCTCCGTGATACACCTGCCCATGCAGCTGACGGACGCAAACGGATACGAGAAAGAGGTCACTTTATCGCTGACGCTGGGGACAGTAACTGTGGAGGATCCCCTGGGTCCCGACCAGTACGGGTATTTCATCTACGACAGCAGTGATCTGGGATACAATCTGGCGCATCCTTACGACTGGCTGGAAATCGACCCGGATTACGGCGGCGACGGCAGCAGTGTGAACCTCAGCGATAACGGCAATGGTCTACCGTCTTCGCAGACACCCGCCCATCGGACGCTGCCGTTTACGTTCACCTTCTACGGGGTGGATTATGACCAAATCACCATCAGTTCCAACGGCTGGATATCCTTCGGTCACCGGGACAGCCGATCCTTCAGGAATTATTCCATCCCCGGTGCCGGCGGTCCTTCGGCCATGGTGGCGGCATTTTGGGATGACCTGACGACCAGCGGGTCCGGTGCAGTGTACTATTATGAATCCCCGCAGAATGATTTCGTCGTGATTGAATGGTCAGATATGCGAACGTACAACCAGAACAGTCTGGAGAGCTTCCAGATTATCCTGTATGATGCCGTAACGCCTACCGGTGATGATGAGATTCTGATCCAGTACAAGGAATTCAACAATACCACCACCGGTGATCTGGACTGGGGCGGGATACAGCATGGCTCCTACTGCACCATCGGCATTGAAAATCATACTGGAAATGATGGACTGGAGTATTCCTACAACAATGAATATCCCGAAGCCGCCCTGCCGGTGACGGATGAGACGGCCCTGTTTATCACGACCCGACAGCCCATCGCGCTGCTGATGGGGGATGTAAATCAGGATTCGGACCTGAATGTGCTGGACGTTGTGGCCATCGTGAACCACATCCTGCATATTCAGCTGCTGGACGCTCTGGGTATTTATGTGGCGGACATAAATCAGGACGGCATGGTCAGCATTCTTGACATCATTTCAATCATTGTGCTGATCACGACCTGATCCTGACTGCAAACAGAACTGAATTGAAAACGGATGGGAGCCCATCCGTTTTCTGTTTTGAGGGAGGACGGAACAGGGTGAATCTGTCGGCTGACGGATTATCAATCTGTCCCCTGAACAACAAATGTAATTGGGTGCATTCACCGCCGCTTGTTGAATATCCGTCATTTGCCGTGGCGGCGAAATATAATGACCCGATCAATAAGTGACACCCGTTCCGTCAGCTAACGGTAACGTCTCGTAAGTTGATGTAAAAGAAAATAGAAAAATATATATAAAAGATGGTTGAGCCATCTGTAAAATCCTTTACCAAAAAAATAAGGATGGTATTATGACTCAACCACGTGAAAAGTTACCCACATCAATAGACATAGAACAGCTTTTTGAAGATATATCCACAGGATATAATGTGGACCTAACCCATCTTAAGCAATTCGACCCCGATTTCCACTTTTTTCAGCATATTCGGA
>CAZGNZ010000047.1:0-23771 GCA_964527215.1 uncultured bacterium
GTCTAAACGCAAAATAAGATTTGCTTCCGGTTGCCATATGGCATTATCGGGGAAACAGCTGGGTGGCATGGGATTCAGGATGCAGCGATCCCAAGTCCCAAGGCGATCATTCACCTGAGGTAATCCAACCTATTCGAGCACTCATGTGGTTTATTACTATGCATTCTGAACCGTAATCCGGACGGCAATCGACTGAGAACCGACTCGATTATTCGACAACTTAACCTCGCCATACCGGGAATTCCCATTCAACCAATTCACCATTACACCATCTCTCTACTAAACGACACCATGCCGGGAAACCTTACTCAACCAATACTATCATGCCAGCCCCAAACGCATTTGGTGTGTTCTGAAATTCACTGAAATGGAATGTTCTTTTCTTCGAAGAAAAGAACCAAAAGAACATGCGCTGCAGTTCAATTTCATCTCGTTTGAATGTTTCATTGAATGAGATAGACTCGTCCCGTCGAAAATCAGACGGGGAAGGAACGAAATTTGAAACTTGAAACCGGAAACTTGAAAAAGATCAATTAACAACTGACACTGAAAACGGACGGTTTTCCCAAACCCATCCAACTGCTCGACCAATTGACAACACCCGATCCTTCAGGTTTTTTTTGCCTGCACCCCTTCAGGGTTCTGCCGTAATTCGATCCGGTCCCCGGGGCGATGCCCCGGGCTGACGTATTCAGCCCCTTCAGGGCTGGAGGATCTGATTTCTACTGGTGATCTGTGGAACCTCGGATTGAAAAACCACCCAACGTTCACCCATCCCAAACCCCCACCACTCCCGGGGAAATAGCCGGGTGGCATAGGATTCAGGATACAGCAATCCCAATCCCGCCAGCTGATGTCTGCCGGACTATAATCTGATTATTCGAGCACTCACTTGTATTATTACTATGCATTCTGAACCGCAATCCGGACGGCAATCGACGGGAATAGAATCATGAAATTTGAAATACGTCTGTGACCCAGCAGTTATTCCAATTTACCATTACACCATTATCCCACTCAATATCACCCTGCCGGGAACGTTACTCACCCACTCGACCACTAACCCGGATATTTCATGAGGTTTTGGAATGAGATGGTGGAGCTGGTTGATTATGGAAGGCTTGCGAAGAGATTTGAATGACATTGTAATGGACAGTACAATGAGAATAAATATCGAGCGTAACTGAAAATCCGTCTTCCGACTGACGGTACAGATTCGACCGGATATATCACCATCCGAAAATGCGAACCATTTTTTGCATCGATATTCTCGTGAAACATGTGGGCTAAAATAATACCATTCTGCCAAGCCCTAAACGCATTTGGTGTGTTCTGAAATTCACTGAAATGGAATGTTCTTTTCTTCGAAGAAAAGAACCAAAAGAACATGCGCTGCAGTTCAATTTCATCTCGATATATTGTTTCATTGAATGAGATAACCTCGTCCCGTCGAAAATCAGACGGGACTCGAACAACAACATCTCATTCGCACCATGAAACATCCAATCTCGACAGTCTGCTCTTCGCTCAGACTGACTGAAATTGTCCTGAATGCGCGATAAACCTTGTACTTCTCAGATCTTGTGCTGACAAACAACCAGTGACCACCCAACTTTTCCCTGACAGAGAATCCGCACTCAACCAATTAACCGTTACACTATTATGCGATTTTACTAAGTCTTACGTTCACCCATCCCAAACCCCCACCACTCCCGGGGAAACAGCCGGGTGGCATAGGATTCAGGACGCAGCGATCCCAAGTCCCAAGGCGATCATTCACCTGAGGTAATCCAACCTATTCGAGCACTCACCTGTATTATTACTATGCATCCTGAACTGTAATCCGGATGGCTATCGACGGAGAACTGAAACTTGAAATCTGAAACTGGAAACCTGAAGCTGGGTGTTCAAAGAGCTGACCACAGTCAATTGCCAACTCAACAATACATGGAATAAAATCTTCCTCAACGACTCAACCAAACGGCTATACAACTGCACCCTGCCAACGAAGCTGCACTCGACTTTTCAACCAATTCACCATTATACCATTTTACCAATCCCGGCAGCGCAATACAGATTAATCTGACCGGCAATGGAGATATCCAGGAATTCCCGGCACACCAGCGTGGAGCCGTCAATATTGGCATCGAATTCTTTTTCTGTATGGGGTTTCAGCCGCAGCGATTTCTGAATCTGATAGGATTCATATCCCCAGCGGACGGGATCGTCCCGCACGGATGCGTCCCAGGTGTGGCGGAACTGCCCGGGCAGCCGGTGAAAACCCAAATCCCGCAGACCCAGCAGATGAAAATCACCGGAACCCAGCGGAACACCCGCGGCCAGGGGCATATTGGGTCCCAGATCTCCGTTAACGATCATCAATGCCTGATAGCGGCCGGTCTGCACCAAATTACCGTTTACCTCGATATTCCAATTGATGCGGTAAGCACCAGGCGATCTGAAAAACATTTTTTGCAGGCACGCCAAAAACGCCCCCACACCAAACGGTCCCATGTCACCGAACAGCTGTCCCAGAATCCCTTTGTAATACTTGATGAACCGGTTTTCCGTAAACTGCGGGATGCCGCCGAAAATTTCCGTTCCGCCGTAACCCACAAAATGACGTTCCAATTCAGGCTGACCGGGGGTTTCTGCCTGCAGAATATCGCAGGGCAGCAGGGTGTCATTACGAATGGATTCAGCGAATACCTCAATGGCTGATTCAATTTCATCCGGCATGCCCAACACTTTCCCCAGCAGGTCGGCCGAGCCTTTCCGCAGAAAACCCAGTCTGATTTTGTCCAGCGGCACTTCACTGTCACAGCAGCCTTCCAGGCAGGCGTTGAAAGTCCCGGAACCACCGGCGGAAATGATAATGTGCCGACCGGATTTCAAACTTCTTACCGTCTCTTCACGGGCGGAAACATGGCTGGTACATTCAACAAGCACAACATCGTCAAAACCGTGCTGGTTCAGAAGCGGAACAATATGCTGCACCTTCCCCCAGTCCTTGATCGAACCGGATATGGTAGTGGCAATCACTGCAATCGGCCGGGAAGACATAAACACTCCTCCATCCCGTCGGGATGCGCGTTACGGGTTTTCGACAATAAACCGCCGAACCTCATCCATGATCGGTTCAAGCGGCCGGTTTCCGTCCACGATCCGAACCGGAATCCGGAAATCCTGCTGCAGAATTCCGCAGACCAGCTGATAGGCAGACTGCAGCTTGGTCAGTTTGGCAAGATTTTCATGTGCCTGTTTCTGCTCTCCGCGATTCTCAATTCTTTTCATTGATATCTTTGGATCAGTATTGAGAAATATGATCTTCTGCGGCATGGTCATGTAGGGCAGATGGAGACGACGGATGATTTTCAGCTCCGGCAGTTTTTGTATCAGCGGATCGGTTCGGGACAGCGGCTGGCCGCGCTGCGACATTCGGACCATGACCTGTCGGCACAGCTCCCGGTCGAACAGCTCTTCCTTGTACAGGACCAGCCAGGCCGTCAGGTTCAGCAGCGGTGATCCGTCCAGCACAATGGAGCCGGGCCGGTACCAGCGCTTGATCTGGCCCATCAGGGCATCCCGAAGAAACAGTTCGGCCAGCTTGGGAATCTTGTAGTGTTTCAGATTCCGGGCATGCTTTGCATAGGCGTTCACCCGGCGGCGGATGGTCTCCAGAGGCAGCGGCTGAAGCTGACTGTTTTCGCCGAATTCAAACCGGACCAGCTCATCACTCACCTGAATGCTGCTTTCCATTTCCGATAGTGCCTGGGCCAGCAGCCGTGACACCGTGCTTTTCCCCGACCCGTCAATGCCCAGCACAGCGGTTATCAGCGGTTCGTGGGGCGGAGGGGATTTTCGGTGATGACGCTGGGAATCATCCAGCTCTGCCAGCTCGAAAATACGCTGCTCTACCGCCCGGGTGACGGTATCCACACCGCCATGCCAGCGTAGCGGCGGGGCAATCTGGATCTGATGCCATACCGGCAGCGGAATGCGCGAATGTCTGGGCAGCGATCGCTCCGACCCGGACAGATAAATGGGGATGATGGGAATTTCCGGGACCAGACGCGCTATTTTCCCGATACCCTGCCGGAAACGGGTAATTTCTCCAGGGCGTCCCCGGGTTCCTTCAGGAAAAATAATGATGTTTTCTCCGCAGCCAATAGCTTCCTCAATGTTTTGCAGCGTACTGCCGCCGGCTGTTTGATCCTGCCGGTCTATCCAGATGGGCCGCAGACAGGATTCCACAATCGTGAATATCAGTCTGTTTTTTTCGAAATAATCTTTGGCTGCCACAGGGCGGGTCCGGGAGAGCAGTCTGATGGGAACGACAGCATAAATCAGAAGAATATCCAGGTGGCTGTTGTGATTGGCAGCCAGAACAAACCGGGAGCTGTGACGCAGATGCCTGCGGCCTTCCACATGAAATCCGAAGAGCAGTCTGATTAGCGGTCTCAGCAATATCACATGAAGAATGATGCGCGCGGCTGCGGCCAGGGTTTTCATAGGATGAAGTAGCGGTAATAGTGCAGCACAATGGGAGCGGTATAAAGGACAGCTTTCATATTATGGAGAATCAAACCGCGGCCGGGGCGCAGCTTCTCCGGAAGTATGCGAAGGTCTTTTTCCAGATATTCCACGGTATGATTGCCGATCACCACCAGAATGGCGATGATTCCTCCCAGCAGAATGCCGTGATGATATGGAACCATGATCCAGTCCGACAGCAGAATCAGCAGCCCGATAGTAAATGGCATAGGCAGCAAAGCCTTCAGGATGACTCGGGCTGGCAGGGAAGAAATCCCCAGGCTGATCAGCATTCCGATCAGTTCACAGATCGTGATGGCCAGAATCAGTGCTACTGCCATCCAGAGACAGTATTGTGAGAGATAAGCCAGGTGCCCCATGCAGTATACAAACAGGAACAGACCGAAATCGATCACCCCGATGGAGAAAACCGCACCGTCGGATTCCCGGCCGCCCAGACTGGTGAAAAACGGTATCACCAGAAAGGCATACACAGGAATGGTGATGATAAACATGGGATACCAGGCGGTGTGTACAAAATGCATCATGAACGGGATGGCAAAATAGGCTGCCAGCATGGCCAGCCGATCCTGGGTCCGCATCTCTACCAGTGTGAAGTATTCGCGCAGCGTAAAGAAACTCAGCAGTCCCCACAGCCAGGTGGAAAAATAGAACGAGAACAGGCGGGCACTCAATAGAATAAGGATAAAAATCCACATCTGGGATACATAGAATGAAAGCTCTTTTATTCGGCCGTACAGACGGCAGATCAGCACCGGAACAGCAAAAACCAGAGCAACCGTCAACAGGACGGCATTTTGGGGAACAGAGATGAATTCGCTGATGAAATTCATGGTGCAGGGTTAATCGGACTGCTGTGAATTTACGAAAAATTTCCGGTGATGATCTTGAAAAACGTTCAGCCTGTCATTTGCGAAAGAAAATCTGGAATAACTTCAGACCAGTTTTCTCTGTTTGGATTCCCCGCGGCGGTCAGTCGCTGTTCTGAAAAAAACCGATTTGACCATGTCTGGCAATCTGGCTGAATCCGATTTTCTGATAGATGTGGTTGGATACCGGGTTATCGGCATCAGCATAAAGGACACAAAACTCAAACCCTTTTTCCGTCAGCATTCGGCGACAGACTTCGGACACCAGGGTGCTGGAATATCCCCGGCCCCTGAACTTTGGCGGTGTGTACACATAATTGATGGAAATGCCGTTGGCAGTGGGTCTGGACACAGCAGCCATTGAAACGGGTTCTCCGCTACTCATCCAGAGAAACAGAGTCCCGTTTTTCAGCCGGTTCGCAATCACCCGGTCCATCACGTCTGGCTCTACCGACTCGTCAAGTGCCTCACGGGAGAATGCCTGAATCCAACTGCGGCAGATTGAGACATGATCCGAGTGAAACAGCTGGATGCGGCCCGGAGTCGCATCAAACCGGGAAAGGTCACGCAATTCGTAGATCCACTGATCCATCTGAACCTGCCAGCTTAAGCGGTGGGCATTGCACCAGATTCGGGCCAGGGTTTCAGTCTGCCGGCGTTCACCCGCTACACCGGGCAGCTGAATATTGTGTTGGATGCAGTCCTGTGTCAGCTCATGAAAGTGATGTTTCTCAAGCGGTCCGATATTGGCCAGAATGAGATTGCGCGGCGGGGTTTGAAATGCGGCCAGCCGGATGTTATTTTTCTCAAACAGGATGCAGCACAAAGGTGGGAATTCAGACGGAAACTGGTGATGGCGAAGCGCCAGTGAAAGACCCAGAAGCAGGCTGTTTTCCGCTTCGGCCTTTTCCAGCATGGGTTGGCAGATGCTTAAAAACCGGCGGATATCGGAAGTCCACTGAATCATGCTTTCTCAGCCGCGTAAAATAGAAACCGTGACCGTTTTGTCAGATTGTCGAAATGCTCAGTCGTCATCGTTTTGTTCCTGCCCATGATTGCGCTGATAAATGATCTGCATTCCTTCCAGGGTCAGCTGCGGTGCCAGCTGATGTTCAATCTCCAGACCGGGTGAAATGAGCCTGCTGAATCCGCCGGTGAGGATTACTGACATCTTTTTCCACCCTGTTTCATTCAAAATGCGGCGCACCATTCCATGAACTTCATCTATGGCGCCGAACATGATGCCCGCCTGCAGATTGGCGGCAGTGTCTTTCCCAATGACGGTTTCCGGAATTCGCAGGGCAACATCATCCAGAAGGGCGGCTTTTTCCATGAGATAGTTGGCCGATACCTTGATTCCCGGAGCAATTACTCCTCCAATAAAGACACCGTCGGCATCAACAATATCAAATGTTGTAGCCGTCCCAAAGTCCACTACCACAGCCGGCAAAGGGTAACGGTCAGCGGCGGCAACGACATTGCAGATACGGTCTGCTCCAGCCTGTTCGGGATGCGGGACATCAATCTGAAGACCCGCATTCCTATGATCAATAACCAGAGGATCCAGGCGGAATATGTTCCGGCATGCTTCCACATACACATGGGTCAGGCGGGGAACAACGGACCCGATTACCACTCCGGAAACGGGGTGAACATGCAGGGGATAAAAGCTTTTCCAGAAATTCAAATCAGACGGTATCCGGACATGATCCAGCTGCCGGCTGCTGTCAAACACTGCGCAGACCACGTTGGTATTGCCGATATCAATTGTGAGGAGCATATAGTTAAGTACTTAATTAGTTGATAGTTAATGATCAATGGGTAATGCGTAATGGTAGATCGCGTTTATCCATGATATGATTTCCAGATAACTTCATTCTCACCGGGCTAATACACCCTGCTGCCGTTGGGAACGGAATGCCGGGGAGAAAGGAGAACCACACCCTCGGGATCATCAGCACCCATAACCAGAACCTCCGATTTTACACCGGCAATGCGTTTCATCTCAAAATTCATCACTGCGGCGACCTGGCTGCCCGGCAGCTCTTTCGGCTGATAATGATCCGTAATCTGCGCGGAACTGGTTTTAATGCCCAGCGGACCAAAGTCAATTTCCAGAACAAGGGCCGGAGTTTTCGCCTTTGGATTCAGTTCTGCCGACAATATGGTGCCGATGCGGATATCCACTTTTTCAAAGTCGGAAATCCGGATCCGTCGTGTATCCATCCTCGAATTCCCAGATATACCGAGGTTCCCTCCATCAGACATGTTTTTTCCCCGTGATCCGGGTTAAGGGTATTTTAAAAATAATGGTGTGTTTCAGCTGATCCTCGGGAATTTTTATCCTCTGCGCGGTATACTGGGCAAATATTATCTCAAATGCTTTTGCTTTCATGTCCGGAGAATTCAGGAATTCCACTTTCCCCCAGGCAATCACCGACCGATATTTCATGGACCATTCAGCCGGATTGTCAGGCGTCATCAGCTGATGGTCAATATCAAATTCCACGCACACATCCGGATTCCGTTTCAGGATGTCAATTTTCCTTCCTGACCGGGCGGAATGGATATACAGTGTTCGATTTGAATATCCGAAATTCACCGGGACCACATATACTTCATCATCATCCAGCATGCCCAGGCGGCAGACATCCGCGGAACGGATAATGGATTCTATCTCCTTGAAATCATTGATCTCCCGGTCTTTTCGTCTCATGCTGTCACTCATTTCCGACATTTCTGATCCCCGACCACCGGTCACCCGATGACGGCGTTTACGATCAGGACCACATCCAGTACATTCAGAACGCCGTCCTCATTCATATCGCCGGCGGTGAATTCCTGGCTGGTGGGAGGATCGCCGAGAATGATGTTCACCAAACGAACAATGTCCAGCACATTCACGGTGCCGTCACCGTTAACATCACCGGGGAGGGGCGCTGATTCATGGGGAAAGTAATATGCGCCAATATCCGCCTGTGAGCCATCGGGATCTAACGGTGTGAGAGGGTTTCCGGCATCGACGCAGGGACTGGATTCCTGCAGGCGGAAATTGCCGGTGTCCGGATTGACAAACAGCGGATCTTCCTGCTGATTGTGGTCCCCCCATGAATAATCCACATTCTGCCATGGGACCACTCCGTCAGGACCGTTTTCAATATTGCAGTAGTCGATACTTAGATCAAAAGTCCCGGTATCATGCCATGCCGCCACCTGATCCGGCACATTATTGCGGACGATGCAGTTTTCAATATATGCAGATGAGTTGTAGGTATATATTCCGCCTCCGCTGAGATCGGCTGAAATATTTCCGATGACGGTGAGGTTCGAAACATCAAGTATTGAATTGGAAGCCCCAAACAGCCCGCCGGCGAGCCAGCCGGCATAGTTATCTGAAATTTCCGTGTGATGTATCTGAGGGGATCCGTTCCAGCAGTAGATGCCGCCTGCAGTGCTTTCGGAGTAGTTGCCGGTAATTTGACAGTACTGGATGATGGGAGCAGAATCCTGTATGTAAATCCCGCCGCCCCCCAATGCGTTATTGTCCCGAATGATCAAGTTCTGAAGAGTTGGGGAAGAATTGTTCTTGCATGTGATCCCGCCGCCGGTAAACTCAAACAGAACTTCATCCCCCTGTCCATTGATGATTGTAAATCCCTGAAGGACTGCATGGCTGTTTTCGCCCTGGTCAAAAGTGACCGTGCTGGCGGATGCGTCCCCGTCGATGACAGTCGTCAGCAGGGCAGTGGAATCGGCATTGAAAGCAAAGTCGGAAGTCACGAGGATATTGCGCCCGCTGAATGAAATGTTTTCAGTATAATGACCGGGAGCCACTCGTACCGTATCGGAATCAAAAGCGGCATTGATTGCCGACTGAATGGATTCAAACTCTTCCGGGACATTCAGAACAGCGGCCCATGCACCGGAAATGAGCAGAACAAAAGCCAGGTTTTTGATGACAGTCATTTTGGTCCTCCGTATAACTGAATAGGGTAATACAGAACAAAAATCGGTTCCTGAAATTAAGTGGATTTTCAGGAAAAGGAGGTGCAGAAACGGTCGGCGGATTAAAAAACTGCCGGATTCGAATCGGTCTGTTATGCTGGTGAGTATATCATACCGGCTGCTGACAGGTTATCCCGATGGAGAATAATCCCGAAACGGCATTGAAAGTTATTACAATCATTTTCAAATTAGGTTTAAATTTTCGTTTCCAATCAACCAGGAATTAACAATATATATTTTCCCATCCGGGTCAGGTAAATGAAAACCAGAGGGATTGAAGAAATAAAACAAAAGCTGCACACAGCCACTGGTACAGCGCGTGTATCGCTGCTTACCGAAATGTGCAAGTGTTACTGGTACAGCAACCCTGAAACCGCACTGAGTTACGGCAGTCAGGCACTGGACCTGGCCAATACGCTTGGTGATAAAAAGGGCAAGTCAACAGCTCTCCGCGTGATCGGAGCAGTGTATCAGTTTCAGGGCAACTACCCGGCTGCTCTGGATTATTATCATAAAAGCCTGGTTTTCAGTCAGGCTGTTCAGGATATGAAAGGGGTGGCTGCCACCTATAACAATCTGGCCAATGTTTTTCGTCTTCAGGGTGACTATCCGCTGAGTCTGGATCATCATTTCAAAGCGTTGAAAATCAGAGAAGACATTCAGGATGAGGCCGGAATGGCAGCATCGCTGAACAACATTGCGAACATTTATTATTTCCAGAATGAATGGGATAAATGTCTGAAATATCACGAACGGGCCAGGGAAATTCGGGAACAGCTTGATGATGTGTGGGGACTTGCGGCATCCTACAGCAACATGTCTGCTGTGTTCTCCAAACGAGATCAGATGAAAAAGGCTGTTGAATATGAGGAGACCGCGCTGTCTCTGCGGCGGTCCATCAATGATTTGCAGGGCGCTGCCAGTTCACTCCAGAATCTGGGAAACATGTATTCGGAAAGCAAGGATTTTGAAAAAGGTCTGCAGTTTCAAATGGAAAGCCTTGCCATTCGGGAGGGAATGGGTCTGCAGGACAGTATCAGTTCATCTTTGCTGGGTATTTCACAAACCCATTTCAGTATGGGGAAACTGGAAAAGGCACTGGATTTTGCAGAGCGGTCATATAAAATTTCTGAACAAATAGGTGCTCTGTCACAAATGCGGAGTATTCTTGAACATCTCAGCAGGGTAACATCCGCTATGGAAAACTACAAAAAGGCCTGGGAATGGCAGAATCGGCTGATAGAAGTGAAAGATCAGTTGTTCAGCGAGGATAAGAACAAACAGCTGGCCACACTGGAAACCCGGTATGAGATGGAAAAGAAGGAACAGGAAGCAGAAATTTACCGGCTGAAGAACGTGGAACTTCTGCAGGCCAATCAGGAACTTGAACAGTATCGCAACCACCTGGAGGACATGGTGGAAGAGCGTACCCGGGAAGTACAGCAAAAACAGGATCAGCTGCTTCATGCTGACCGCCTGGCGTCGATGGGTGAAATGGCAACAGGGGTTGCCCATGAACTGACTCAGCCGCTTACAATAATCAGAATGCAGTCTGAGCTGCTATATATGGAAATGGCGGACAATGAATCACTGCTTAAAATGCTGCCTGAATCCCTGGAAACCATTATTACCCAGGTTGAGCGGGCATCCCAGATTGCCAGCAATATGCGTGATTTTTCACGACGAAATGTTATTAGCGGGGAAATGACTAATATTCAGGAATCTCTGAATAAGAGCATCCAGTTTTTCCATCAGCAGTTTAAAAACCGCGGCATCGATCTGGAGATGGACATTGCTTCTGATCTGCCCCTTGTTCAGATACAATCCATCCGTTTGGAACAGATTATCATTAATTTCCTCAACAACGCCCGGTATGCAGTGTTACAGCGGTCTGAAAACCAATCGGATTATCAGCCGGTCATCAAGGTAAATGCAGGATGCACAGGCCAATCCGAAAAGATTTTTATCGAGGTCGCAGACAACGGAATCGGTATGTCTGAAAGTGATCGCCAGCAATGCCTGGATCCGTTTTTCACCACCAAGCTGGCCAGCGAAGGGACCGGGCTGGGGCTTTCCATTGTTCAGGGAATTGTCAGTGAGCTTGAAGGCTGTCTGAAAATTGAAACGGCTGTCAATGAAGGCACTACCATGCGAGTTGTTCTTCCTCTTCGAAACAGAATGGAAAATCTTGAACTTCTGGAAGTGTAGGCTTTCGAAACAGGGTTGGAATACCGCTTTCTTCAACAATCAGCCAATCATGCCGTGAAGACCTTCCGTTACGGGTCAAAAAGGTCGGTCTGATTGGTGACGATTACAGATTCCAGGAGATTTTATGTCACTTCAATGCGGAATCATTGGTTTGCCCAATGTTGGTAAATCTACTATTTTTAATGCTCTGACCCATTCCGGGGCTCCCACCGAAAATTATCCGTTCTGTACCATAGACCCCAATGTCGGCGTGGTTGAAATCCCGGACTCCCGGCCTGCCGAAATTGCCCGTATTCTGAAACCCGGGATGATTCATCAGGCGACTGTGGAGTTTGTGGATATTGCCGGGCTGGTAAAAGGTGCCAGCAAAGGGGAGGGTTTGGGAAACCAGTTTCTGGGACACATACGGAATGTGGCCGCCCTCATACATGTTGTCCGTTGTTTTGATGATGAAAACATCACTCATGTGGACGGAACGGTCGATCCTTTGCGGGACGCGCAGGTGATAGAAACAGAATTGCTTCTGAAAGATATCGAATCTCTGGAAAAGCGGCGGATAAAAAGTACAAAAAAAGCCAAATCCGGTGACAGAGATGCCCAGTATGAAGTTGATGTGATCGAGCGGATCATCCCGCAGCTAAACGAAGGCAAACTGGTTAGAAACCTGACACTGGACAGCCATGAGTCAGCGGTCCTGAAGACGTTGTTTCTGCTGACGGCCAAGCCAATCCTTTATGTGGCCAATGTGGATGAAAGCACTATTGCATCTGAAAACCGGGAAGGATATGCGGCTGAGCTATTCAATTATGCGGAAAGTGAAGGCAATTCAGCACTGAGGCTCTGCGGTCAGATAGAGATGGAGATCGCCGAGATGGATCCTGCGGATCAGCAAATATTTCTGGAAGAGTACGGTTTGCCTGAACCGGGACTGAATAAACTGATCCATCGTGCAGACGATCTGCTGAATCTGAAAACGTTTTTTACCGTGAACGAAAAAGAGGTACATGCGTGGCACATTCCCTCCGATGCCACAGCTTTTGAGGCAGCCGGTGCCGTGCACACGGATTTCCAGAAGGGATTTATCAGGGCGGAAGTGTATCATTTTGAGGATCTGCTGGTGTTTCAATCTGTTCACCAGTTACGGGAATCCGGTAAAATCAGGCTGGAAGGGCGGGATTATCCGGTTGAGGATGGGGATGTCATTTTATTTCGGCACAATCCGTAAATCCCGGTTGCTGTGGAATTCGTCATGAAAAAATTTCAAGAACTGATATCTTCCAGTATTCCATCATAATACAATTCACTGCCCTCGTCATCTGCAATTGCAACCGCGGAAAGTGATGCCGTGAACACTGAACCGTCCTTCCGTTTAAGCCTGATTTCCTCGCTTCGGGCATACCCGTTACGGTTTATCTTTTCCAGAATGGAATACTGATCTTCCTGATTGACATAAATATCTGAAACATCGCTTGCCAGCAAGTCATCCCTGGAGTCATATCCCAGAATATCGGTCAGTGCCGGATTCACTTCAATAAATCGGCTGTTTTTTCCCGAAGTGAACCGAAAGATCCCGACATTGATGTTTTCCGTCAGAGACCGGTATTTCTTTTCACTTTTTTTAAGTTCACGAATCAGCTTGGTCTTTTCAATGCCTTTCTGGATGGAGTAATGGAGTACTTCAAAAGGCACTGGTTTCTGGAAATAGTTCAGTGCCCCCAGACGAAGCGCTTTGACGGCAGTATCCAGATCTCCATGACCGGTGACCACAATGGTTTGCAGGTCCGGCAGCAGATTTTTGGCATTTTCGGTCACTTGAAGCCCATCAACGCCCGGCATGCGAATATCTATCACCATTACATCGAAATGGTTTTCAGCCAGTTTCCGCATTGCAGAAGTGCCGTCACAGGCCGTTTCAACGTCGTATTCCGGCGAATACTCCATCAGTGTCTGCTTCAGCAGTTCACAGAGCTGGGGTTCATCATCAACGATCAGGATTTTTATCGTATTCATTATTCTTGATATGGCAACAGGAGATGTTGACTGACAATTGTAATTTACTCAGGTTTTTATCCCACGAGAAATGGAAATCTGTCGGGTTTTTATTCGTATCCCGCAGTCCGCTGCCGCCGGACACAGACTTTCGGTTCTGAGATACTCCGTTCGTCGACGGCCCGTTATTCGAAAGGAGAGACGCGCATATCCGGTTCAGATTCCCATTGCCAGGACCGGAAATCTGCATCCAGGGCATACCCCGGGATTTATGCCGGGATAATACCTGTGACTGCATTGGTTCTTTTCATTTCAGGCTCCCTGAGGACGCGTAATACAGTTTGGGAAGTTGCACCTGAATCTGGTAAATTAATCCCGCTCAGCGCCTTCATTTCATTATACTCGTAATTCATCTATAATTATACGAATGCATGATAAACAGACAGGAACGTCTTTTTTCAGCAGCAAAAAAATAAACTGCCGGACAGAGGACCCGGATTAAGGCTTGTTTGCACCAGATTTGTTCGTTTGCCGGCCATATGTTTCTGCAAATGAAAAACTGCAGAACCAGGAGCAGGAACAGCATGTTTCTGCTGTCACCTATCCGGAAGACCAATATGCATCCCCCGACTGGATTTTGTGAATTATTCTGCCGAAAACCACCTGTAAACAACTGCCTGCCAGATCCGTCCAGGGATGAATTTAATTGGTTTCCCGGAGTCCGGCAGAATGCCCGATTGAGTTGGCGTGAGCAGAAAATATAGATGATTCGAAATGATGAATACCATTCAGTTATTATTGATAGAAGATAATCAGGAAGACAGCAAACTCATAAAAAACCTGCTGGCGGAATCCGTTCAGTTCACTTTCAAAATTCATGCTGCGGACACACTTGCAAAAGGACTGAAATTCCTCGATTCACAAACTATGGATATAATACTGGTTAATTTAAACCTTTCGGACTCCGCCGGACTAAACACCATTCGAACGGTACGACAGAAAGCCGTGCAGCCGATACTGATCCTGTCCGGGATAAATGATGAGCAGCTTGACCTGGATACGGTTCGGGAGGGTGCGCAGGATATGCTCCTGAAAGGTGACTTGAACCTGCATCTCCTTGAAAAATCCATTCGCACCGCCATTGAACGCCATCATGCCGATCTGAAACTCAGGAGGGCCAAACAGGAATGGGAAACGACATTTGATGCCATGTCGGATTGGGTCGCTCTGATTGACACCGGCGGCATCATACTCCGGACCAACAAGGCATGCCGCAATTTTGTCAGGCTGCAGGAAAAAGACGTGATCGGCAGAAACAGTTTTGAACTCATGAATTCGGAGTATCTGCCTGACAGTCCCCTGAACCAGCTGATTGAATCCGGGACCAGACAAAATTTTGTGATAAAAACAGAAGATGCATACTGGCGCATCGTAATGGATCCCATCCGGAATGACTTCGGACAGGTTGTATCCGCCGTTCAGATTGTTTCAGATATGACACAGCAGATGAAAACAGAAAATGAGCTGAAACAGTCTCTGGCTGAAAAAGATCTGCTCCTGCACGAAGTTCATCACCGTGTTAAAAACAACATGCAGGTGATTACCAGTCTGCTTAACCTCCAGGCCAGGCATG
Organism: uncultured bacterium; assembly: GCA_964527215.1. Classification (GTDB taxonomy): domain Bacteria; phylum Fidelibacterota; class Marinisomatia; order SCGC-AAA003-L08; family JACNLC01; genus CAZGNZ01. The sequence goes on from CAZGNZ010000047.1 coordinate 15,259, forward strand.
TTAAAGACTCCGAGCTTGGAAAGGCATTCAAGGAAAGCCAGTACCGGATTCAGTCCATGTCCTTGATCTACGAGCTGCTTTACCGGTCAAAAAACCTTTCACGTGTCAGTATCCCGGATTATGTACGGATGCTGACAACAGAACTGTATCGGGCATACGGCACCGATCCCGGTAAGATCAGACTGCATATGGATTTGGATGACTTGTCTCTGGATATACGGCAGATGATCCCGGTGGGGCTGGTGTTAAATGAACTTGTATCTAATTCTCTGAAACATGCCTTTCCCGATCGCAAATCGGGGAAAATTATTATTACCATGAAATCCGATTCCGAGAATCACATAACATTGACCGTTGCAGATGACGGAATCGGATATTCGGGCAGCAGATCCGATATTGAAGAAAAAACAATGGGCATGAATCTGGTTCGAATGCTTGTGAATCATCAGCTTTCCGGCAAGTATGAACTCAAATTGGAAAATGGAACGCGGCACTGCATAACCTTTTCTAAGGGTCTGATTTGACAATCAAGATACTAATCATTGATGATGAATGGCTGATTGCAGAGAACAACCGCTATCTGCTGGTCAGCATGGGATATGAGGTCAGCGGGATTGCCACCAACCCCCAGATGGCGATTGAGCTCATTCAGGAAAATCCTCCCAACCTGATTCTGATGGACATAATGCTGAGCAGCGATGAAGATGGTATCAGTCTGGCAGATCGAATTCAGGCAAAGTGGAACATCCCCATTGTGTATGCAACGGCCTATGCCAGCAGGGAAATTATTGACCGGGCAAAGAAAACCGGTCCCTACGGTTATGTTGTAAAACCCTACACGGATCAGGAACTGCACAGTGCCATTGAGATGGCGTTGTACAAATTTGAAACCGACAGCCGTCTGAATCGGCTGAATGCAATTCTGAATACCATCCGCAGTATCAACCGCTTCATTGTAAAGGCAAGTACACTCGAAGAGCTGGTAAACGGCGCTTGTGAGATAATTGCATCAAATCCGGATTATCAATCCTGCTGGATTTCAATGCTTCAGCCGGACATGACAGCGGTTGTCAGCACCCAATCCGGGCGTACGGAACGGTTTGAGTCCTGGAACAGACTGCTCAGTGAAGGGACTGTGCCGGAACAGCTTATGAACTTCCTGGAATCAACTGAAATGATTCGGCTGGTTAAGGGAGCCGGTGATTCGAAGGCCGATAAAACAGAAAAAGAAGTCTCGGATTTGCTCCTGGCGAAGCTGGGCAGAGACAAGCAGTTCATGGGCATTCTGGGTGCTGAAAAAAGAACCGGCACACCCAGTGATTCAGAAGAAATTGACCTGCTTGAAGAAGTGATCAGTGATATTGCATATGCCGCAGCCAATATTCAGATGCAGGAGGAAGTCCGGAAAAGTGAAAATATTCAGGAAGTTCTTCTGAAGATATCCCAGGCGGCGCATTTGTCTGAAGATGATCTGGTCTTTTATGAAAAAATCAAAAACAGTATTTCCGTGCTGATGCCGGCCAACAATTTCTATGTTGCCTTCGCCAACGAGACAAAAAATATTTTGACTTTCCCCTATTTTCATGACAGTCAGGATCAGCCGGTAAAATCCCGAAAATTTGGAAACGGTATAACCGAGTACGTTATTCGGACAGGAAAGCCCCTGTGCGTCAACCGACAGGAAATCAAGGCAATGATTCGAAACAAAATCATTGACGAGTTTGGGACAGTCCCTGGTTCATGGCTGGGAATACCTCTCAGCTGGCACCGGAATACTTTTGGTGTGATGGCCGTTCAGAGTTACAATGAGGATATAGTTTACGGCTCTTCGGAAACCGAAATGCTGGGATTTGTCGCAAACAATCTTTCTGCTGTTATAAACCGGCGACAGGATCGGGAAGCCATCATAGAGCGGCAGAGATCCCTGGATACGCTGATAAATAATGTGCCGGATGAGATATTTTTCAAGGATTTGAAGCATCGTTTCATCATTTGCAATTCAGCGGTGATAGATCATCTGAATATGCAGACAACGGAAGATGTACTTGGGAAAACCGATTTGGATTTCTATCCGCTTGAAACGGCTGAGAAATACCTGGCAGAAGAAGAGGAAATATTAAATCGCGGCGCATCGTTTATCAACCGGGAGAATCAATCGATACAGCCTGACGGGACACCGAGATGGAATCTGAGTACTAAACTGCCCTGTCGCGACAGTAAGGGGCGGATCACGGGGATTGTCGGCATCAACCGTGATATTACCAACGTCAAGCAGGCTGAGCTGAAAATCCAGCGTTTGTATAAACAGCAGAAACAAATTAATGAACTTGTGCTGATCCTTGGCCGAATCAATGAACTGGATCAGATGTATGAAGCAGTGTCTGAAAAGATTACTGATGCCATATCCGTACAGGTATTGATTATTTCCTTTTATCATTCGGACACTCGGGAGCTAACGGCAGAATTTGTAAAGATCGGGAGCCAGAAAATTGATACCCGGGAACTCCCGCCTCTTCCGCTGGAACCGCCCGGTCATGGCATACAGAGTCCGGTAATACATACAGGAAAGGTGCATTATATACCGAACCTGAAAGTCCGTGAGGACGATAACACAGCCTACGTCATGTCCGATACAGGGGCAGTCTTTCCGACCTCAGAAGTCGATATTGAAGAATGCGCACCGCGATCCTGTCTGAGTGTACCGCTGAAAGTGGACGAGACCATCATTGGCGTCATGCAGGTGCAGAACGATATCCCGGACGGATTCAGCAGAGAAGATATTGAACTTCTGCAGGGGATGGCAAATGTCACAGCGATTGCGATCCTGAAGCGGAAGCTGTATGATGACATTCAGTATGAACTCCATGAGCGGAAAAGCGCGGAGTTTCGTGAACGCAAGCTTCTTGAACAGCAGATTGCCGTGAATAAGCTGGCACTTGCTCTGGGAGAAGTTACCGAGTTATCACAAGTATTTATTACTGCTTATACTCATCTGTCCCATCTGTCCAGAATATCGGGATTCGAAATTTTACGTTTTATGACAAAGCCTGCCCGGCTTGTGCCGGAAGTTGTTATTCGGGACGGTAAGCGCTGTGACCTTGACAATGTTCATTCCTATCATCTGCGGAACAACAGCAGAACCATTTACGCGTATGTGGCCAGAACCTATAAGCCCAGAGTGATAGGCAGCATACCGGAATTTCTGCACAGTAATTTGAATAATGAGGGTGATCCGGAAAATGGGTCCGATCTCACCATTCCGGCTCAGTTCCGAAAACTGTTTCCCAAAGCAGAAACCGGTGTGTGGGCACCCATGCGGGTAAAAGGTGCAATGGTAGGAATTCTGCAAGTCAACAGCAGGGAAGCGGATTCCCTTTCCGCGCGGGATATTGATCAGATAACGTCCTATTCAAACGTGATTGCCGTGGCAGTGGAAAACGCCCGGTTATTGGAAGTGCAGCAGCGCGAAATTGAGGAACGAATTCGGATTGAGAATATGCTGAAGAAGAGCGAACAGCGCTATCGCTCCCTGTACGAAGGCGTTCCGGTCGGATATTACCGTTCACTTGAAAACGATGTGTTTGTGGATGTAAATCCCACACTGGTCCGGCTGCTGAAGTATCCTGACGCGGAAACACTTCTCAGACAGAAACCCTCCAGCATCAACTTCGATTCAGAAAAACGAAGTAACTGGATCAGGGAAATCAGTGAGAACGGAATTGCCCGGGGAACAGAAATTCAGCTCCGCTGCTATGACGGCAGCACCATATGGGCTCTTGAAACTGCCCGGAAAGTCAGGGATCCGGAAACCGGCAAAACCTATTTTGAAGGAGCATTGGAAGACATTACAGCCAGAGTGGCAGCCGAAAAGGAGCTCCAGGAGTATCAGCTTCATCTGGAAGAGCGGGTGGCATTGCGGACCCGGGAACTGGAAGAGAAACAAATTCAGTTGGAGCAGACAGGTCATCTTGCAGCGATGGGAAATATGGCAGCTGGCGTCGCCCATGAACTCAACACGCCACTGGCAATAATCCAGATGCAGACTGAACTGCTTCAGGATGCATTCAGAAATTCAGACCTGAAACTGAAACAGGAAGAAGCAGACCTGCAGCTCATCCTGGATAATGTCAAAAAAGCGTCTGATATCATAGAGCACATGCAGGATTTCACTGCAATTCAGCCGGATTACATGGATCAGATCAGTCCGGTTGAACTGGTGAATTGGAATATGAAGTTCTACCGCAGGCAGTTTGAGAATCTGGGGATTGATCTGGTTTTTACTCATGCTTCGAATATCCCCATGGTGGAAATCGTTCCTCAACACTGGGAGCAGATACTTCTGAATCTGGTATCAAATGCCCGGCAGTCATTGGAAAAGGATAAACCCGATGAAACGAAAACCGGGAAAAGGGTCGAAATTCATGTGGCTTCTGCAGATGACAATGAAAATGTCCGGCTTTCCGTTACAGACAATGGTGTGGGAATGAGCCGGTCCGTCAAAAAACGCTGTCTGGATCCTTTTTTTACCACACGCGAAGTAGGCGACGGGACCGGAATGGGATTAACGATTGTGTATTTTCTGGTAAAACGCTATGCCGGAAATCTACACATCAAGTCCAGTCTCGGGCAGGGAACAACTGTAACAGTCACAATACCTGTTAAACCAAATCACTTGGACGAAACATCGTCCGACAAAGGCTTTTAGGAATTTGCTGTAACCGATCAGTTATATTTGACACAATTTTGCCTGCAGCTGGAGGCTGGCGATTTTTGTGTCGCGGTTTGTTCTTGAAGACGATAATTTTATGGCGTAATTCATTGAAAAATAAATTATAAATCACAAGTATTTATTTGCTGAGACCGTGTGAAATTAAAATCCGGAAAGGGATTAGCTGGATTCATTCGGTGTGGTTTATCTGGAATTCCTGAAATTCGTTCGCTGGAAAATTAATTCTGATGTACAGAAAAAATCCCATAGAGATTATGCCGGCGGTGAACAATCCGGAAGATGCTTGGCTGATGGATGAAATCCGGTGTGCCGTAAACGTGTTTCTGATTTCCGAGAGGATTAAACCGGTGAAATACTCCCGGTCCGCCTTCGCTTTGGCCCGCATATTTCACGAGAATATTTATGCGTAAAATGATTCGCATTTTCCGGACGATGATGTATCTGGTCAAGTCTGCAGCGTCCGTCAACAGATTGATTTTCAATTCCGCTCGATTTTTTTTCTTCATTGGACTGTCCTGTGCAATGTTGTTCAAATCTCTTCACAAGTCTTGCATAATCAACCCACTCCATCATCTCATTTCAAAGCTTCATGAATCATCCGGGTTAGCCCGAATATTTCATGAGAAATCTATTCCGATGATGGATCTGCTCAATTCTACAGCGTTATACTCGAAAAATGTTCTCAACGTACTGTCCAGTACGATTTCACTCATTTTTCTTCATATGCCTTGTAGAATGAGAACCCATGGGTTCTTTAACGGAAAAAGCTTCATTGATAGTCAGCACAAAATTGTGTTGAATTTTTGCTTTTCCGCATCAATACATTTTCATCATCTCATAACGAAGTCTCATGAATCATCCGGGTTAGAAACCATCTCCTTCAACTTCGATCCCCCAATGACATTCGGTTAAATGGAATCTGCACCCATCAGAATATTGCTGATCGAAGACAATCCGGATGATGTTTACCTGATCCAGGAATACCTCACTGACATTCCTCAAACTGTATATGTTATTGAAAGATGTATGTCATTGACACAGAGTATAGATTATCTCAATGCCGGTGCACGTTGCGATGTGATACTCATGGATCTTGGAATTCCGGATAATATCGGTATTGGAGCGCTGGAGCAGCTTTGCACGCAGTTTCCGGCCATGCCCGTCATCGTGCTGACGGATGTTGATGACGAGGCATTGGGGTGCCAGGCGGTGAAACTGGGAGCGCAGGACTATCTAATCAAGGATGCGGTGGATGGGAAGGTTCTGAATCGGGTGCTGCATTATGCGATAGAACGTAAAAAAGGGCAGGAAGCGCTGCAGCGAAGTGAGGCGTACAGCCGCAATCTCATGGAGGCAATGCCGATTGGGATGCTGAATATCGGGTCTGACGGTACGATACTCTATGAGAATCACGCCATGAAGACAATTTTAGGTCGCTCAAATGATGTTAAAGAAAGCATTATAGGGCGGAAGATGACGGAAATACCCACTATGCAGTCCGGGGAAATATCAAAACAGCTGCAGCGTCTGCTTAGCGGAGAAACCATCAAGAGTTACGTTACACGATATACATCAATTACAGGACGAGTGGTTGATGCGGAAATCAATGCTGCCCCGGTGTTTGATCAGGATCGGAATATTACCCATTTCATCATCATGCTTCATGATATCACCCAAAAAGTCGAGATCGAATCCGGCACAAAATCTGCGCAGGATGAAAAAATTGGTATCCGAAAAGTCCGCCAAACTGAAAGATATCCAGCAGCAACTGGTTCATGCAGGGCGTCTCGCCTCACTGGGTGAAATGGCGACAGGTCTGGCTCATGAGTTGAATCAGCCTCTGGCATTGATTCGGGCTCAGGCGGAGCTGTTCAAGCTGGATGCACAGGAGGAAAAATGCGAATCTTCTGATATCGTAGTAGGCTCGACATCCATTATTGACGGGGTTGATCGGGCAGCCCTGCTCATTGAACACATGCGGGGATTTGCCAGAGCGGAAACAGATCAGAATGAACACATTGATTTGAGTAAATCGGTCCGCAGCAGTCTGGTGTTTTTCAAACAGCAGTTCCGTACCCATCAGATTGAGCTGGTGACAGACCTGGATGAAAACCTGCCGCCGGTACAGGTGCATCCGCAGCGGTTTGAACAGGTTGTTGTGAATTTTCTCACCAATGCCCGGTATGCGGTGAATCAGAAGACCGGCGAGAAAAACAAATCCTATCGTAAAAAAATTATCATTCGGATGAAACTTCACCCGGACACTCATGCCATTCTGTTTGAGGTTGAGGACAACGGGATTGGTATGGACAAAAAAACGCTGAAACGGTGTTCCGAGCCCTTTTTTACCACAAAATCCTCTGATGAAGGGACCGGACTGGGGCTCTCGATTGTTCGGGGAATTCTGGAGGAATTCAATGGTACCCTGGAAATCAAAAGCATCTTGGGTCAAGGAACCATTATGAGGGTTGATATTCCAGTTGCCCTTGACAAACCGACCCGGTGAAATTGTACTGAATGCGCGATAATACTTGTACTCCTAAGAGATTGTGCTGATAACTGACCACTGACCACCCCACTTTTCCCTAGCAGGTAGTGCTGCTCGACAACTTACCTTCTCAACCAGTCGACCACACACTTCTGGGAAGCACTAATCAACCAGTTTACCATTACACTGTTTCACCATTTCACTACTCAACCACTCAATCAATACCATTCTGCCAAGCCCCAAACGTATTTGCAGGGAATTTAAACTTTCTGAAATAGAATGTTCTTTTCTTCGAAGAAAAGAACCAAAAGAACATGCGCTGCAGACCAATTTCATCTCGTTTGAATGTTTCATTGAATAAGAGAAACTCGTCCCGTCGAAAATCAGACGGGACTCGAACAACAACATCTCATTCGCACCATGAAACATTCAATCTCGACAGTCTGCTCTTCTGATCAGACTGACTGAAATTGTACTGAATGCGCGATAATACTTGTACTCCTAAGAGATTGTGCTGATAACTGACCGCTTAACAACTCGGTCAATTTCCAATTGTTGGACCCCTACAGGGTGCTTACCCAAATCCGTCCGGAACCCGGGGCGATGCCCCGGGCTGTCGAATTCAGCCCCTTCAGGGCTGCGTGATCTGATTTCTACTGGTGATTTGTGGAACCACAGATTGGAATATCCCCCAAATATCACCCATCCCAAACCCCCACCACTCCCGGGGAAATGCCGCGTGGGCTGGGATTCAGGATGCAGCAATCCCAATCCCGCCAGCTGACGTCTGCCGGACGATAATCTCATTATTCGAGCACTCATCTGTATTATTACTATGCATCCTGAACCGCAATTCGGACAGCAATCGACGGGGAGTTGGAACGGGAAATCCGAAACTTGAAATTGGAAAAACACAATCAAGGACATACGACTGCCAACTGACGACTTTCCGTTTATACAAACAGCATTATGTCAGAAAGTCCAATTCAGCCATCACACGATTACACTGTTTCACTGCTCAACCACACCCTGACGGGAAACCTTGCTCAACTACTCAATCAATACCATTCTGCCAAGCCCGAAACGTACTTGTAGGGTAACTAAATCTCGACAGTCTGCTCTTCGCTCAGACTGACTGAAATTGTACTGAATGCGCGATAATACTTGTACTCCTCAGAGATTGTGCTGATAACTGACCGCTGACGACCCAACTGCTCCCTGCCAGGATGTGCTGATTGACAACTTACTAACATTTCTCAGTTCAAATCTGCAAAAGCGGGTTCACAAAGATTTTCA
>CAZGNZ010000048.1:0-23625 GCA_964527215.1 uncultured bacterium
AGAATTGAGCAGATCCATCATCGGAATAGATTTCTCATGAAATATTCGGGTTAGGTTTTTTCCCGAACAGTATACTTGCAGAACTGAATTTTGTAGAGATTATTCATTCCGGTCCAGTCAAATGGAGTGCACCCCAGGCAAGCCCTGTATCAGGAATTCCGTGTCAAGCTTCGGGGAATTGAACCGGGGACAACTGTTCATCCTGTCTGCCGGGCAGGCAGCTGACAGACTGGGACTGTATTCATAATCGCTGCAGATCATTATTTATTATGGGTCTCACACTGGGGCTCAAACAATACTGTCTTTTCTAACGGTTCAGCCCCGGCATCACCAATCCTATCTGCCGGAATCAGATTCAAGACTGCTGGCTGTTTCATCCTCCATCATCTGAATAAGGTTTTTAAATATTCGGGCAGCAGCCGGTTCGTGCCCGGCTGTTTCGAGCTCAAGTTCGCATACGATCAGACGGCCGGCACCATAATTAAATTCCGCCAGGCTTGCCGAAAGACTTTCCCGTGAGTCATTTTCCAGCACGACATGACGCGGACTGGCGGTGGTGCACAGCAGCTGACCGGAAATGGGCAGCTGAAGCCTGAATGATCGGCGACTGACCGGTGACGACGTTTGAAGGTCCGATTTCCATCCGGTCAAATCTGTCGGATCAATGCCGGTAAAAACCGGTGACTCCGGGATGTGAACGCTTGCCTGAAAAGACGGCTCATCAATGATCGAACGAATCTGATGCGGCAGAAGCGTCAACAAATGTTTACCTGGATGCACCAGCAGTATCTGCAGAACGCTGGCCGCCATCTCGGGCAGATCCTGCCAGTTGAACGGGGGGATTGTTTCTTTGTCAACCGCTCCCACCAGCAGTATATCCAGTTCATAGAATCGAATGGCAGACAGATCAGGTACAGTCAGCGTTTCCAGTCCGATCTGTCGCAGTGCCGATTCCAGACTGCGGGAAGGATCATACAGCCCGATGGAAGTGGATTGAAGAAGACTGTCTGTTTTCACCCATTCAGCCGATGCAAGCAGCAATTCGTATTGGTTTCGTGAGACAATATCTCTGCCGTCATGAAGTTCAAGCTGCAGCAGAGTCTGGGTTTTGTCCGCCGGAAGTGCTTCAGGTATTTCCAATTGTATCTGATGCCATCTTTTCTGATTTGGTTGAATGGCAGACATTTTTATCCGGTCTTCGGCCAGGGATTTATCATATGCCGTCAGTTTCCAGTGCAGTTCGGGAGACTTGAGCCGTTCTTTTGCGGCATCATCATGAACCACGGCAACCCGGACTGTAGAACGTGTGCCGCCGTAAAAATGTGTTCCCGGAAATTCCGCCGAAATCAGTATGGGCTGATAGGCGGTTTTTATGGCTGCTGCTGAGGGGAATTCCATTAACGCCTGCCAGTCATAGCTGTGTTGAAACCAGCTGACTGCCGGACTGATGAAAATTCCCGCAGCCGGAGTATCAGACCGTCGGGTAACTTCAATCAGTTTCTTAAGATTGTTTGCCTGTGCTTCCTGGAACAGATCAGGGTTGTGATCTTCCCTGGTCCAGTTTCCCGTCCAGGTATACGGACCGCTCTGTTCATTTGAAAATTCCCGAATGGGGTGACCTGTATCCGTGGATGAAATCCCAGTCTGCAGATGGAGAATCATTGGACGCTGATTGCTGTAAATGTCCGGTTGGGTTTCTGTCCATGCCATTCCGGGGCTGATCGGCAGCGCAGGGTCGGTCCAGCCTGGAGCAAAAGTGCGATTGTTGATATCGCCATCGTCTACACCAAATGGCTGAAGGCTGAGCTGGTAGTCATCGCTGATTCGGGAATAACCGCCGCCGGAACTGTTAACCGGACGGCTGGAATCCAGCTGGCGGGTCCGCCGGACAAGGTCAGAAACAACCTGCCATTTATCCAGGCGGTCCGATGCGGATTCCGGTGCATTGAATCCGGAAAATGACATATTCTGATTAATTGTCCAAAGCAGGATGGATGGATGATGCTTGTATTTTCGAACCAGGCTGAGCCACTCATCCTGCCAGATTCGAAGCAGCCGTATCGGTGGCATACCCCGATCCATCAATCCCGGCCAGACACCGCCGAAATTGACGCCCACACCCTGGGCATCGGCGGCGGACAGCCATGCCTCGGTAAAGGGGAAACCGGAAGAATAGGTCATTGTCATATGATGATCATGCATCGTGCTGAGAAATGCCGCTGCCAGATCGGCATCACCCGGGGCCGATCCGTGAGGGGGCTGACCTGCCCCGCGAAACCGGTATACACTGCTGTTGAGAAGGAATGTCCCCGCCCGGCATTCAATGGTTCTGAATCCCGTGGTTAGCTCCAGTTTGTCAATAACCTTTCTCTGCCGGAGAAGACTGACAGATACGGTATACAGGTTTGGGTTTTCCGGAGTCCAAAGTGCAGGTTTGAGATTTTCAAGTGACAGGCGAACCTGATGCGGAGTATCAGAAGGCTCAATGTAAATCGGATCAGTGACGGTTCTGGTCAGTTTTTTTCTGCTATTTTGGACTTTGATTTCAACTTCCAGATGAACGGCCTGTCCTTCGTTGCTTTCATTGACAATATCGGCTGTTATTTCGCCCCCGGCGGTGTGCATCTCCGCATCAATCCCGTGAAGATGGATTTCCGGAACCAGCATCAGCTTGACCGGCTGCCAGATTCCGCCGGATTTTCCTGTATAAATGCAGACCGGAAGATTCGTATCGGTAAAAACGCTGCTGCTCAGGGGAATATCCGCGCTTACATGTACTGCTATCAGATTCCGTCCCGGCTGTATCAGTGATGTGATGTCGTATTTCTGCTCACCAAAAAAACCGACATACTCACCGGCAAATTGATCATTGACCCACAATTCAGTCCATTTTGCTGCACCTTCGAAAACAAGAATAACTCGCTGCTCAGGAATTCTTCCGGGAAACTCCAGCCAGTGACGATACCATCCACCGCTGGTCTGGGTATAATCAAAGGAGAAATCCCGACAGCGTGCGGTTTCCCTTTCGCGAAGCCGATCAGAGATATCACCCGCAGGAGGCAATCCTTCCGGCGTATATTCCTCCGGCACATACACTTGGGGTGTCCAGAATGCAGGAACCGGAATTATATGCCAATTCTCATCCGGAATATCCGGATCTTCATTGGGGAAATCGGAAAGTGTTTCATAGTCAGGCCGAAACAGCCAGTTTCCGTCCAGGCTGATTTCTTGGCGGCCTTCTTCAAACCGGATTTTCCGGGATCGGTACCGGCGCCGTTCCTGAATCCGCTGCTGTTCTTTTTCTGCAGGTTGAAATGTTGTGGTTAGTGCATCAGAGATTTCCGGCCATCCGGATATCTCACCAGTTCCCAGGGAGCGTACAGACAATGCCCGGAATTCTGACTCTATCCAGCCGCCGCCAAGAACCACGCTGCCGGCCGGAAGGGGATCGGAATCATGGACATCAAGGATCAGGTGATTGTTGACAGAAACACGGATTCGGGACAGCCACTGTTCAATACGGACAGCAATCCACTGTCCGGGTACAGGATGAAATTCAAGGGCAGCCCGGCCAAGAAACTGATTCCGGCCGGATGCCTCGTAACGGTAAAGCAGGATATCATCTGTTTCACCGCCCCGAATTCCCAATGCATAACGGGTGTCTCGATCCTGAAATCCAAAACCGCTCCAGATTTGAACTTCTTCACCTTCCAGTGTGGTGCGGGTTTCGTAGTCTATTCGCGGATTGACCCAGGTACGGTTGGCTGCAACCGCCCACGCATCATGAACCCGAAGCGCACTGCCTGAAAAATCGACGGTCCCGGTTCCGTGTCTCTGCCAGTCGGAAGCATTGGCCAGGGACAGTTCCGGCATTGGAAAAATGTCAAAGTCCTGTGCAGCAAGAACATTTGGAACACCGCATAACAGGGACACCAGAAAATTTGCAAAAAATATGTGAGCAGTAAACGATCTCATGAATATCCTGATCTGGATTGTTGGTCATAAATTATCATCAAGGATAGCGGCGAAATTTACCAGCAGAACTGCATCCGGCAAGTCGATTTATTGAGACTGCGGGAGTAGATAACCGAATATGCCGTGTCAGCTGCAGGAACTGAAACCGGACCGGCTGCAGAAATTGTTCCCTGTCCTGCTGAAAAGATCGGCGTGATTGGTGTATGAGAATATTGGCATGCCATCTGCATCGCCAGCGGCAGTGACGGCACTTCAGATATCCTGCCGTCCGGTTCCGTGCCGTTGCGATGGGGATTCGAAATCGTAAAATCATCTCCTGCGGGTTTGTCATTGAAAACGTAATGCGTATTCGGACTGAGGGATTGGATACCGTATTGGATCAAGGTCTTTTCCCAGTGATCAGCTCCGGTGCAGTAATCCTGTACAATTGTCAGCCGTTTACACAAATCCCGTCCTTAATGAATTTCCCTGCCACGCCCAATGGCGGATTCAACTGCGATGGTATTCACACAACAGTTATGATTTATTGAACAGAAAAGGGCCATCCATGTCTTTGCAGAAACTCCTTCAATACAGCACTGTGATTCACGGCATAGATAATATGCTCGCAGGGGAAAATCTGAACTATCACTGCGCCGTCCCGCATATACGGGATGGATTTATTGTCAGGGCAAAGTCTGAATCTGAAAACCTGAGATGGTGTCTGCCTGAAACCGGACCGGGTTCGTCTGGCCGGCGAGTTACATATTATTGGCTGGCGGGGATCGGATGCAATCTGGGGATCGGTGAGTTCACTTTATCCAGTTCTCACTGGGGTGCGGTAGTATTCAAAACCGGTCCGGAGCGATTCCAGATGATTGAGAATGAACAGGGAGCTGTGTTCTGTTTCAGCGCTGTTATGGAGGATGAATGCGGAGATTTATTTGGATATATGTTTTTCCAGGTACCTGAAAAACCGGAGCAGCCTGCGGAAAAATCCTGGATATCAATCAGCGCAAAACCAATGGAATCCAATGTGTGGGTTATGGTTCATCCCCATCGGCTGACACCCGGCGTGGACCTGACAACCCCCCATGTGATTGCCCGGGATACAAAAGGTCCGAGGCAGATTTACACTGTCAGACTGATCCATCCGGGGCCGCCTGAAAACTACAGGGTGGAGCTGGATGATATTAAGATCGCTGAAGGGCAGATGCAGTTTGGCGTCAATCTGATCGAGATCAGGCTCCCTCTGGAGGCGGCTGGCGGTAACTTTGCGCTGAAAGCTGTCTCTGAAAGCGGTGTGATGAGGGAGCAGAGCGTAAATCCGGATCCGGCCCGGCCGATGGAAATTTACCTTCTGCATCATACCCATCTGGATATCGGGTACACGCATCATCAGGAAGAAGTGCTGGAACTGCAGTGCGAACACCTGCGGACTGCAATGGAAATATCTAAAAAAACCATTGATTATCCAAAGCCGGCCCAATTTCGATGGCTTCCGGAAGCCCTGTGGGCGGTTGAATATTTTCTTGAAAACAGTCAGGAAGACGAACGAAACGCATTTCTAAAGGCAGTGCGTGACGGCAGTATAGGACTGGACGGGCTGTACTGTAATTCTCTGACAGGTTTGAACAGTGCGGCTGAATTGCTGGAACTGACGGCCTGTGCCCGGAAACTGCAGAGGCAGTACGGTCTGCCTGTCACATCAGCGATGATAACGGATATTCCCGGTCAGACCTGGGGTCTGGTGACAGCAATGGCGGGGAGCGGTTTGAAATACTTGTCGCTGGGTCCCAACAGCGGCCACCGTATTGGTTATGTGTTTGACTGGGCGGACCAGCCGTTCTACTGGGTGTCGCAGTCCGGCAAAAGTCGCATTCTGACCTGGGTGCACGGAAAAGGATATTCCTGGTTTCATACATCCATTGAGGCCGCATCGAATCCGGAACTAATAAAAAACAAACTTACGGATGACCGGGTAAAAACCTATATGGAAGAACTGATCCGGACCGGATATCCCTATGATATGACAGTCCTGAGAGTCAACATCGGTTCGGATAACGGACCGCCGGACTCGAATCTCCCCGACATCGTACGCGACTGGAATGAAAGGTATGAATCTCCCCGGCTGATACTGTCCACCACTGCAGAAGCCTTCTCGGAGTTTGAGAAACGATACAGCCGTCACATTCCGGAGATTCAGGGAGATTTTACGCCGTATTGGGAAGATGGTGCAGCCTCGACAGCCCGGGAAACGGCATGGAGCCGGAATCTCAAAGAACAAATGGGACAGCTGTCTGCCGCCGCCGCCTGTATTCCCGAATCTGTCTGGTTTCCAGACCGTGCTGAGCAATTCTGGAAAAACATCATCCTGTTTGATGAACACACCTGGGGATCAGCAGATTCCATCAGTGATTCTGAAAACCCGGATGTAATACAGCAGTGGCAGTGGAAGAAAAAACTCCTCGGGAATGCCGAAGAAACGCTTAACGGGATTCGAACTGAAATCTGGGAGAATGGTTTGGAATTCGGTTCGGATGTCACCGGGGTGCAGATTTTCAATCAACAACCCTGGCCGGTGACAGATATTGTGTCTTTCCGCTGCCCGTGTCGATATTTGACGGTAACCAATCTGGAAGGGGATGAACTGCCGGTGCAGAAAAATTCTGATGATCTGTGGATATTTCTGGCAGAAGATATTCCGGAAACCGGCTGCAAGTCATTCCGAATCCACAGGGACAGTCCGGGATCTGTAATCTCCAGCGGTCTTCACTACTCTGAGCTGGAGTTGGAAAACCAGTATATTCGCATCAGAATAGATCCTGCCACAGGTTTCATTGCAAGTATTACGGACAAAGTCAATCGCAAGGAACTGATGGATACCGCTTCTGAATTCCTGCTGAACGAATATTTGTACGTACCCGGCCGGAATCCGTTGAAAGTGGTGAAATCAGATTCAAAGCCGGAAATTCGGTTAACGGAAACGGGACCCCTGAGAGCTGCGCTTGAAATAGTTACCAGTCCTGAAGGGTGTGAAAAACTGACCCAGACAATTCGCATGGATGCCTACAGTCCCGGATTTGATATTGAGAATGCTTTGGTCCGCAGTGACGTTAAAACCCCGGAGGGAATACACTTTGCATTTCCGTTTTCCCGGGATTTTGCAAAAGTGAATATGGATCTTCCTCTGGCAGCAGCGGAGCCGGGCAGGGACCAGATTCAGGGGTCTAACTGTAATTGGTTCACAGTTCAGAACTGGCTCTCATTTTCCTGCGGAGATACCGGCATCATGCTTCTCACACCGGATGCACCATTAGTGGAGCTTGGAGGACTGCATGCCGACGCCACCGTAACCGGCTGGCTGCGCAGCGTGGAAAAACCGCTGCCGGTATTTTCATACGTAATGAACAATTACTGGGAAACCAACTACAAACTGAACCAGCCGGGTGCCGCTGCTTTCAGATATCGTATTGAGCTCTGGTCTTCGGATTCACCGGAGCAGATTCATCAGTCTGCCAGTCAGTTTGCGGTACCGCTGCTGAGTCGCTTCATATCTGGAGATTCAGCTGAATGCAGTTCCCTGTTTTTTATTGCCGGAAGCCCTTTTGTTACGGCGGTCTCCATTTCGCCGGCTGCAGACAGGTCCGGAGTCTATATTCGGCTTATCAACCGTCAGTCCGGTGAGGCAGTGGTGAATATCATTTCGGATCGCTATCCAATTCGATACCGAAGCAACTTGTACGGCGACTGCCTTGAGTGCAGCGACAGACCTCTGAAGTTTTCCGGCTGGGAACTGAAATCGGTTTTACTGACTGATAAAAGCAAGTAGGCCCGTCTTCCGACGGGCCATACAAAATCGATGATTTCAGCGGGGTGTAAAAACCGATACGGTCAGATTGCAATAATCGTATTGATCATCAGAATGACATCCAGAATATTCACGATTCCATCCTGATTCATATCCGCCAGATACCTTTCCAGCGGTCCCAGGGTACCGCCGTCCAGATTCAGCGTGTGATTTACAGCAAGAATGATGTCAAGAACACTGACATTTCCATCCTGATTGATATCGCCCAGCATGAGTGCCAGAGGCTGCTGAGTGGTAATGAAAAGTGCCGTTTCATCCTCCAGCGGCATGGCCGTTGGGGGATATTCATCGTCAAAGGAATACTGAAGTCCGTCATCTCCCATGTGGTTTTCTATCCCAATGGTTGAATAGCAGCCGTGGTACGGCGTATATCCGTCATAATTCCCGTTGGATGTATTGTTGAAGTCTTTGTACTGCAGCAGAATTTCATCATCACCGGTGGGTGTAATGGCGTCAAACAGAATGGCTTGAAAAGTTTCTGAGCTGCTTTCGTCATACGTCCGCATGTCAGACCATTCAATGATCACATAGTCATCTTCAATGAGATAATAGACCTGACCGCCGTTATCTGTCGTAAGGTCATCCCAGAATACCGCAAGCATCGGTGAAGGGCCGCCGGCACCGGGAACCGGGTAGTTTCGAAAGGAAATCATATCGGTAGGACCGAATCCGATCCAGCCGTTTGTACTGATGGAGATTTCGTTGTAGTCTTCTCCGTAAAACGTGAACGTAAAAGGCAGATCAATATGGGCTGTGTTTTGACTGTATGGGTGGCCGTATCCGCTGTCACTCATGTTGAGACTGGTTCCGTCACCACCGTATGCCGGATCTATTTCAATCCAATCATAGGGCAGCGCAAGGTTGTACCCGAGATCTTCGGAATCATAAATATAATAGCCATAGCTGTCCGGACCCAACGGTTCCATCACGGTGGCGGTACCGATTTGCACCGGAACAAATTCCGTTCGGCTGTAACCGTCACTGCCTGATAAGATCAGTTCCAGATTGAACACGGTTCCGTTAATGATGTCTCCGCTGGCCGTCAGCATGAACGAATTGGCGGACATGGCACCGGCACCAGCCGGGATATCCCCCCAGAACAAGTCCCCATTTTCAATTTCGATGAGGTTGTTGTCGGTTTGAACCGTTCCTGTGACGCCCTGCACGGGAATTGATCCGAGGTTATTCAATTCAACTGCCAGTTCGGCAGCATTTCCGTGGGACAGGTAGCCAGTTACGAGGGAGTACCCATCCACCAGAATCAATCCGCCCTGTACTTCCACATTCACAAGAGCATGCCATTCAGTGCCGGAATTGTCAAACAAGGTAAGGAAAAGCCCAAGTTCCTCTAGGTGTGTTGCAAAGTCTGCCAGGGAAATGTCAAAACTCACAGTCAGATCTGCACCGGATTCAATGTCGCCGATGACCTGGGTGTCTGTCAGCACTTCCACCGCCTCCGATTCCGTTTCCAAATAGACGGAAACGTTCAGTGCGGTTTCAGTACCCGGATTTGTCAGGGGAATATTCAAAGCTGCTGTTTCTCCGGGATTGAGGTGACCGTCTGCATTGCCGCCGCTATCAACAATCTGAATGGGACTGCTGCCGAGGCTGATGATAGGACCCTCTGTGACAATGGTGAATTCACCTTCCACAGGCTGGAGATTGTGACCGGTCACTGTCAGTGCCACATCGCCTGAGTACTCGGTATTAAGGGGTACAACGGCGGTTCCGTCCGCATCCGTGAAAATGGAAATAAATATTTCATCTTCTTCTGTAACAGCTGTGACCCGGGCATTTTCCACAGGAATACCGGATTCATCATTGACCTGAACCAGCAGAAAGTTTGCGCCGAACCCGATTTCCGTTTCATAGGTCACATCCAGTATCCTGGGCGTATCTGTCCAGAGATGGAGGGAGGGATCCCCCATGAGGTTGTTAAGGTGGCTGAATTTGGTGGTCAGACTGTTGGGATCGCTGGGATAGGTATTGTACAGCGACAGCTTTCCGTTGAACAGTGCGGCTCCGGCGGATCCCAGCTGTTTGGCAAAAATTCCGTCATATACCCCCATGTCGATGATGTTATTGGGAGCGGTATGGGTGCCGGCGGTTGCCGTTCCAATCGCTGCCACACCGCCTTTGGGTGAATTCACGGTGCCGGCACGGATAAAGCTCTCAATGATCTCCGTACCCCAGCCGTAATCTCCGGTCCCGCAGGTAATAAAGCTGACGAAGGGCGTTTTATGACCGTTGTTGGCATTTTCAATATGGGAACTGGAGAATCCGCTGGTTCCCAGATATCCGCGATAGTTGAAATACAGGATACCTTCGTTGAGCTGATTCTGCATCCAGCTGGCGAAGCTGCCTGAAAACTGGGTGCGCACATCTTCCATTCCCCAGTTTACCATAATGTTTTCAATATACTGGTTGGTAATCACGGTTGATATTCCGGAGGATGATGTGGGATCACCGACCAATGCCGCTTTTTCGTACCAGTTGTCCTCCATGTACACTGCACGTTCATAATTCATTGTTTTCGAAAGGACAACGGAAATGTCTGTGCTGCTTTCAACGGAAATCCGACCCACGAGTACTTCCGGCAGCAAATCACCTCCATCCAGGGTGGCATAAGGATGATCGGAATCACCGCCGGAATATGACCATGTCGGGATTGAAAAACTGCCGGATACATCTCCGACCAGAGCCACGAATTCCGGAGGCGGATCATAATTATCATAGGCGTTTTCAATATAGTCCTTGATGGAATTCGTAGTGGTTCCCGTTATACCGGTATGGGTTTCGTACACCACATACCCCCGTTTATGGCGCCATTCCACCAGATCATTGTAGTAGGGATGGGTGATTGCCCCGTTTGATCCTCCGCCGCATATGTATAATACGGAGGGAGTCTGATAATCTTCTTCCCGGTCCGAGGGATCGTAGTTCACGATTAGAGACTGATACAGCGGTTCAAATGTATGCGAACGGGGGACACCGGCTGTGAGGAGTTCCCGTGTGCCGGTTTCGTAAACATGAATATCAATTTCGTGGAAAACCTCAAGTTCTCTGGTATCTGCGCTGTACCGGAACGGCACCACGCTTATCGTCAGAAGTTCAAGTCCGCGCATCACCTGCGGCTCTGATATGATGAGCTGCCGGTTTGGGTACACACCGCCGGAGCGGTAAAAATCCTGGTTTCTGATAACTGCCGCATCCGTTTCGGGACTCCAGTCAAGATCCTGGTAGGGGAAAATATCCACATTCGACAGTACCGTTGATTCAATCACCTCAAAATCAGCATCGTATGCGATGCCCGGTTCCATCTGAAACATAGTTGTAAAAAGCGGCAGTTCAGGAAAGCCAATTTCAGTGGTGCTGCCGGCATTGGCGGCTTTAATTCGAAGCTGACCTTCAAACTCATCGACATGATATTCATCCATTGAAAAACGGATGCCGGTCACACCAGTATGATTTTCCCAAACCTGAAAGCTGGCATCGGCAGCGCTGAGAAAAACCGAAAAAACGGAGCATGCCAATATGGTTCGGACCATCAAATTCAACACATTCATCTCCTTCTAGTTCTACGTTGGATCATCAATTAATTTGAAATTTCATTGCAGCAGTTCGGGCCGGGATAGTCGCAACTCAATCAGGGTTCTGCAACAGTCACAGTACATATAATTATTGGAATTATTCAATAGCCAATAATCTGTGATTCGGTAATGTTAATAATAATATAGACGGCGTTTTATTCACAAATAAACAAATTTAAGAGATTGTAACAAATATTCAGGATACTCTCATTTTTCTTGTCTCTGCCGTCTGCGGGTCAGAGTGTAAATTGTGACATGATGAATGTGAATAAATTCCCGTTTACCGGTACAGCCATTGGCCGGTTGATTTTACTGACCCTGCTGTCTTTCGGCAGTACCGGTTATTTGCACGGTCAGAATATTGATTTTATACGTGGGGCCGACCTTTCTTTTCTTAGCCGGATTGAAGACGGCGGCGGAATCTACTTTGATAACGGAGTGGATTATGATGCCCTGCTGATGTTTAAAAATCACGGATTTAATACCGTCAGACTCAGATTATGGCATTCACCTGACGAGGGGTATTCCGGATTGGAGGATGTGCTGACGATGTCCTCGCGCATCAAAGCTCTGGATCTTAAACTGCTGCTTGATTTTCATTACTCGGATACGTGGGCTGATCCCGCACATCAGACCACGCCGGCAGCATGGCAGGGTCTCGCGGTATCGGAACTGGCGGACAGTGTTTATCATTATACATCTGCGGTTTTGACGGCTCTGTCGCTTCAGGAGACACCGCCGGATTATATCCAGCTGGGGAATGAAATTTCGTGCGGTATGCTTTGGGATACGGGTCGGATATGTGAACCGTTTGACAATGATTCACAAAGACAGAATTTACTGCTGCTGCTGACTGCCGCATCATCTGCCGTTCATGAATCGCTGCCGCCGGACCACAATGTTCAGACCATCATTCATTATGCGGACTGAGGAAGCAATGCCGGATGCATCTGGTTTTTTGACCAGTTGATTGAGCAGGAATTCAATTTTGATATAATCGGAGTTTCCTACTATCCATGGTGGCATGGAACGCTGAATGATCTGAACGGGAATCTGTCGGATCTTGCCTTCCGGTACGGGAAAGATCTGCTTGTTCTGGAAACGGCCTATCCCTGGACTCTGGACTGGTTTGACAATGTGCACAACAACGTCGGACTGCCGGAACAGCTGGAAGAGGGGTATGAGGCCAGTCCTGCAGGGCAGGGGAATTTCTACAGCGACCTGCTGCGGCAGGTGTATGATTTGCCGTACAGCCGGGGAGTCGGAGTGGTGCTGTGGGCACCTGACTGGATTTCGGTTCCTGATCTGGGCTCTGCCTGGGAAAACCTGACCCTGTTTGATTTTCAGGCCAATCTGCTCCAATCGGTCAGGTCTTTTGAGACCGGTGATTTAAATCAGGATGGGCAGGTGGACGTTGTGGATATTATTCAGCTGATGAGCTTCATTCTTCAGAATGCTGATCAGGGACTTGAGTTGTGGCGCGGTGACCTGAATATGGATGATGCTGCGGACATCATTGATATCGTTCTGATGGTTGACAGGATACTGACCGAGTGAATGGATACAGATCAACTGTCATTCAGCTGTTTTCGAATCGCATCGATAACGGTATCCAGAGCTTTGATTCGGGCATGCCACTTGCAGTTTGATTCTACGATTGTCCATGGGGCTGTGGGGGTGCTGGTGCGAAAGAGCATTTCCTCAACCGCAGTCTTGTAGTCCGTCCATTTTTCACGGTTCCGCCAGTCTTCTTCTGTGATTTTCCACTGTTTGTGAGGGATTTTTTTTCGTTCTTCAAACCGGTTCAGCTGAGTTTCGGAATCGATGTGAATCCAGAATTTGAGCAGAATGGTCCCAAAATTCGTGAGATGCCTTTCCATCTCATTGATTTCACGGTAGGCCTTGCGCCACTCAGCTTCGCTGCAGAATCCCTCGATGCGTTCCACCATCACCCGGCCGTACCAGCTGCGGTCAAAAATGGCGATATGACCGGCTTTCGGCAGCTGATGCCAAAACCGCCAGAGATAGTGATGGGCTATTTCGGAGTCATTGGGCGCTGCAATGGGGATGACCTCATATCCGCGGGGATCCAGATTCTGGGTCAGACGCTTGATGTTTCCGCCTTTTCCCGCAGCATCCCACCCCTCATACACAATGACAACAGGAATCCTGCGAACATAAATCTGATGTTCCAGTTCTCTGATAATTTTCTGTTTTTTCTTTAATTGTGACCGATATTGACTCCGATTCAGAACCAAGTCCAGATTCACCTGATCCAGTATGGATGCTTTCAGCTCGGTCGGAACCTGATGGATACTTCCGGCAGGCTGACATTTTTCATTTCGGGAACTGACCGTATGCTGCACCGCACGTTCCAACGCAGACACCATTGTATTGAATATTTTCAGAACCGCAAAGCGGCGGTCATGGGACTCGACAACCGTCCAGGGTGCAAAATCCGAATCGGTTTCAGCTATCATTTCCTCCGTAGCTGTCAGATAATCTTCATACTGCTGATGTCGATGAAGATCATCGTCTGATACTCTCCAGGCGGTGCTGGGGCTGGCAAGGAGTTTGTCAAAGCGGTGTTTCTGTTCCTGCTTGGAGATATGAAGGAACAGCTTTATCATTAATGTGCCGTCATCGGTGAGCTGTCTTTCAAAACTGCGGATATCTGTGAGTGAGCGGGCAACTTCCGCATTGTTGATCTCGGCGTCCACCCGGTCATTGAGCACCCTTTGATACCAGCTGCGGTCGAAGACAGCCATCCTTCCCCGTGCAGGCGTACGGTTCCAGAAACGCCAGAGAAACGGTCTCAGTGACTCTTCCTCGTTTGGCTTCAAAGTAGAAAATACGGTGAAATGGCGGGGATCAAGAGGCAGGATCAATTCATTGATCAGCGTTCCTTTTCCGGCAGCGTCCCAGCCTTCAAACACCAGAATCACGGGTATTTTCAATTCAATGGCCTGTCTCTGCAAAGCTGCCAGTCGAATTTCCAGACCATCCTTGGCCTTTTTGTATTCTTCCTTCTGGACTTTTCGGGATAAATCAATATTATTCAGCATG
Source organism: uncultured bacterium (assembly GCA_964527215.1). Classification (GTDB taxonomy): domain Bacteria; phylum Fidelibacterota; class Marinisomatia; order SCGC-AAA003-L08; family JACNLC01; genus CAZGNZ01. The sequence continues at coordinate 14,482 of CAZGNZ010000048.1, forward strand.
GACACACACTCCTTTTACTCCATATCTGCAACCGCGCAGGACGGGGCGAATGAAAAATGAGAATTTCGATAGCAGCCGGAATATCCAATCCGAAAAGATATTCGGATCAATTTGATTGTCAATATTAAGAAACTGGGCTTTTTAATGAAATGCGAAAATTCCATTACAGGATGAATGCGTGATGATTCCTTCGCCGGACAGGACTTTTCCAAGGCATACCAACCTTGAACCAGGCTTTTAGAAATTTTTTGACTCGGTACGGGACCGACTGCTCTGCCCTTGACCTCGGCCCGCATATTTCCAACGGACATATTTCATATCAACAAGGAGTTGGTTGATTCATAAACGTTTTGGACGGATGTGAGCGAGGAATGAGGAAAGCCGATTCGGTTTGAGAATGGCGGTCTCTCTATGTAATATTATGACCCGGCAGATGGTTGATTTACAGACGGTTCTGCCCTTTCAATCACCCACTTATTCCAAGTTGTTTTTCACTGAATGAGCACATTGATGTGTTCATCCAATGCAGTTGGATCTTCGGAAAAGCCTTCCCGGAAATCCGCTGATACCTCAATTGCCGATACAGATACGAGGTGGATTGATGTTACCTGATTTATTCCTGTTGAATCACTCAGACTATACGAGGGGAGTTAATTGATAATATGGCACGCGTGAAAAAACTCATGAACAGAGAGTTAAGCTGGCTTTCATTTAATGAGAGGGTACTTCAGGAAGCCGCAGATCCCACGGTTCCGCTGCTTGAACGATTCAAGTTTCTGGGTATTTACTCCTCCAATCTGGATGAATTCTTCAGGGTTCGGGTGGGTTCGCTGAGACGGATGGCGGAAGCGGGCCGAAAATCCAAAGCCCAGTACGGCGGTCCTCCGAAAAAAATCCTCCATGAAATCCAGCAGAAAGTCATCAGCCTGAACGGCTCTTTTGACCGGACCTTTACTCGGCTTCAGGAGGAATTGAAGGACGAAAATATAATTTTTATTAATGAAAAACAGCTGGATCAGGAACAGGAAGCATATGTAAAAACCTATTTTGAACAGAAAGTCCGACCCCGGCTGGTTCCCATCATGCTGGATTCCATCGACACCTTCCCGGACTTGAAAAACCAGGTAATCTATCTGACAATTCTTCTGTCCCGATCAGATAAAAACAAATCAGCAAAAGCACTTATCGAGGTTCCGGTCGATCTGCTGCCCCGGTTTGTGATGCTGCCGGAAAAGGAGCATTGTCATAATGTGATCATGCTGGATGACATCATCCGCTGCAATCTGCCGGAAATTTTTTCCATTTTCAAGTATGACAGATTTGAAGCCTACACGATCAAGCTGACCCGGGACGCAGAGCTGGATATTGACGATGATGTGTCCATCAGTTTTTTTAACAAAATTGCCAAGTCCGTAAAAATGCGCAGTCATGGAAGACCGGTGCGTTTTGTGTATGACCGGGAAATGCCGGCAGTACTGCTGAATTCCATTCTTGAAATGAACAATCTGACAGATTTCGAGAATATCATTCCGGGTTCCCGTTATCACAATGCCCGTGATTTCATGGGATTTCCCAAGATAAGAACCGAACGGTTTTACAATCCGCCGGTCGCGCCGCTGAAGCATCCTCATCTGCGAAAATATCTCAGTATGTTTGAAGCGATCCGCAAGCAGGATGTGCTCCTGCATTATCCTTACCAGTCGTTTCATTATGTCATTGATCTCCTGAGGGAAGCGGCCATTGATCCCAAAGTGGTCTCAATAAAGATCACATTGTACAGGGTGGCAGAGAATTCCAATATCATTAATGCCCTCATCAATGCCAGCAGAAATGGAAAATCGGTCACTGCCGTGATCGAACTGCAGGCGCGTTTTGATGAAGAAGCCAATATTCACTGGACAAAAGCGCTGGAGGAGGAAGGCGTACGCATTATTCACGGGGTTCCGGGGCTCAAGGTACATTCCAAATTGTTTTTGATCACGCGAAAAGAGGGAAAAAAACGGATGCGGTATGCCAATATCGGCACCGGGAATTTCAATGAAAACACTGCCCGTATTTACTGCGATCATGCCCTGCTGACGTGCAAGCCTGAAATCACCCGGGAAGTTCAGAATGTATTCCGCTTTCTGAAAACCAATTACGAGCGAACCATTTACCGTCATCTGATCGTATCACCGTTTTACATGCGCAAGCGCATCTCTTCGCTGATCAGCCGGGAAATCGCAAGTGCCAAAGAAGGGAAAGAAGCCTATATCTACGTAAAGCTGAACAGCCTCGTTGACCGGAGTTTCATAAATAAGCTTTACAGCGCAAGCCGTGCCGGGGTGAAAGTTCGAATGATTGTACGCGGTATTTGCTCTCTCCTGCCGGGAATTAAGGGTGTCAGCGAAAACATCGAAGTCGTGAGTATTGTGGATAAATATCTGGAGCATTCACGTATTTTCATCTTCTGCAATAACGGGGATGAAAAGTATTTCATCAGTTCCGCGGACTGGATGATCCGTAATCTGGACAACCGGGTGGAGGTGGGGGTTCCAATCCTGGATAAAAATATACAGCAGGAATTGAGGGCATATCTGGATATCCAGTTTTCAGACCGAAAAAAGGCTCGAATCATTAATCAGGAACAGGACAATCAGTATAAGAAAGATACCGGTGAAGATGGCATTCGTACGCAGGATGCCATTTATGAATATCTGAAGTCGCTTCTGAACGGAGATAACAAGTTGGAGTCTGATGTCCGCTAAACTGATTATCGATCTCAGCCCGGACATGCCTGCCGGAGACGCCGTCATCAAAATATTCCGCAGCCTGATAATAATAACCGAACAGAATGTGGACGGTGTCATTGCAGATGAAAATATTGAATTTCTCCATGATTTCAGGGTATCAATCCGGAAAACACGAAGCGGGCTTGGTCAGTTCAAAAAAATCCTGATGTCGGGCCAGCGCCGGCGCTGCCAGAAGATGTTTAAGGATATGGCGCAGCGCAGCAATCGTCTTCGGGACCTGGATGTTATCCTGGAAAGCTGGTTTGGTGAGTCAGGATCACTGGATTTGGCGTTTCAGAATCGGCTGGAAGCCTACCGCCTTTATCTTCAGAATAGCCGAAAAGCTGAACAGGATGAATTTTCAGAATATCTCGCATCACCCGGATTCTCCGAAAGCCTGGATCAATGGCATCGGTTGCTGGACAGCGGGCCGATACTGAAATCTCCTCTACCAGAAATTTCAACGAAAGATTATGCAGATAATACAATCTGGAAGCGAGCGGTCAAGGTTCTTCGGTCCGGAAGCAGGATCAGCCATCAGAGTCCTGATCACGATCTTCACCGGCTGCGAATCAACGGTAAAAAGCTTAGATATCTTCTGGAGTTTTACTCAAGCCTTTATCCTGCGAACGTCATTGCTGAACTGATGAGCTGCCTGAAGAGGATACAGGACCACCTTGGCGACTATAATGATCTGGTTAATCAGTTGATAGAGTTGAATTTGTTTATATCAAAAGAACCTGATGCGAACGGATCTGAAACGGACAGCGGGAGCGCGGTCACGGAACTGCGGGGAATTCTGGAAAGCGGACTGACTGAAAAAAGGCAGATGTTTGATTCTGCCTATTCGGAGTTCAGCCAGATGGAACATCTGTTTAAATCTCTGATGTCATTGGAAACACGGTCGAATGGGCAATGAATGGCAGATTCATGAAAGCTGGATTTACCGTCAGTCGGCGGTCGTTCCCTATCGATTCCGGAACGGGGAGCTGGAAATTCTGCTTATTTCATCCCGTAAAAAGAAACACTGGGTTATTCCGAAGGGGATTGTTGAGCCGGAATTAACCCCTCTTGACTCTGCGGTTAAGGAAGCCTGGGAGGAAGCGGGCGTTACCGGCAGCGTACCCGCGAACGGCAGCATCGGAAACTATAAATACCGGAAATGGGGCGGAACCTGCCGGGTTCAGGTATTTCTGCTGGCTGTTACTGAAATCGTGGAGGACTGGCCTGAATCCGGCTTCAGGGATCGGAAGTGGGTGAAGGTTCATGAAGCGGTGAAGATGACGGAAGATCAGGCTGGACTTCAGAAGATCCTTCGCAGTCTTCCAGAGTCACTGAAGCTGTTTGCAGCTGACAGGGATACTGAAAGGGAAATCGAATTATGAGAAGGCTGATATTATTCCGACACGGTAAGGCGGAAGGCTTTGGAAAAGCAGAATCGGATTTTCACAGGGAGTTAACCGAAAAGGGTGTTGAGAAATCCCGGCGGGTTGCCCAGTTTCTGAAAGAAAAGGGAATCGTACCGAATCTTCTGATTTCAAGTCCCGCCCTGCGTGCAGGCGCAACCGCCCGGGCAGCCCTCGATGCCTATGGAACCACAATCCGTCTCGAATACCAGCCCGCCATATATTACGAGAACGATGTTTCAGGACTCCAGAAAATCGTGAGGGATATTTCTGCGGATACAGAAACCGCCATGATGTTTGGTCACAACCCGGGATTTTCCGAGTACGCCGAATTTCTGTTGGACGAATTTCGAATAGATATTCCCAAATCGGGAGCGGCAGTGATTGAGATTCAAAAACCCTGGAAAGATGTTGATCGGGGTTCCGGAAAACTGATTATGTATGAATCTCCAAAATCGGTACCGTAATCAGTATATCCAACCGTCTCCCCCGTACGTTGCCGCGCAGGCTGTTCAGTATTCTCGACGGATCAGGTTCCAATAATGATGTTAACCACCAGGACCACATCCAGTACATTGATTTCCCCGTCGCCATTTAAATCAGCCGCCCATTGCTCCCAGGGTGAAGGCTGAGTGATTCCCACCACAATGTTTACCATCGTGACAATATCCAGAACATCGATCTGACCATCCTGGTTCACATCTCCCTGTGAGTCAGGCGGGGCTGTTATCCAGTTGAGACAGTTGGACAGATAAGTGTGGTTCTGCTGCTGGTCAGACAAGAAGTGAAGATCATTGATCCCGATAAACCGGCCCAGACCGGCGGTACGCGCAACCGCAATCGGCGGCATGCTTCCCGGCGGGTACAGAGGGGTACATTCCATTTGACTTTCCGCAGTAATGACAGGAAAACTGTTTTCATCATTTGGAACTGAAACCGCAGATGCACCCGAGAACAGCAGTGTGGTCACGTTTTCAAACAGCGTCTGAGCGACTTCATTGTCCGGCGGGCTGTGGACGGCAATGGCATTTCCGCCGTTTTCATCAACGATCTGGCATTCATCATGAAATGTGAACCCGAGGAAATCCATGGAACGGCTGTTTAACTCAGACAGCCCGCTCAGGGAATATAAATCCAGCTCCGGTTCGCGGATCAGGAAAACACTTCCACCGCTCTCCATGTACGATACCAGCTGAACCTGTTCAAATTCCGAGAACGGCAGAGTATGGCCGTCAGCGAAGGCGGTCTGGTTATCAAGCATGATAAACAGTCCGTCGAATTCGCTGAGTGCGTTTTCGGTAAAGTAATGCGGTCCGGTTCCGGTCACATAGTCCAGATATACATCCGAATCCGGCATATAATAGATTATCCATTGACCGGGCATTGGGTTTTCGATATATGTGTGGCCGCTGAACAGCTGATCATATATCGTCCCGTCCGGTGCTTCAAAGGCAATGTACGGGTAAATCTCCGGTTGAAAGTTGGTGCATTCACTTCGGAAATACAGCACTTCAGATCCCTGCGGCACCTGAATCACGATGGGATCGAAATCCATGTGGTAGGCACCCTGGGACAGGATATTGTCAATGGGGAAATCCAGTACCGTCAGATTGGTGAACTCATGGCTGGGGAATGACGTCCACAGATTGACATCCATTCTTGAGGTCCATCCGTGTATTCCGTCAACCAGAAAATCGGCTGGCAGCAACAGGCCCGGGACAAGTAAAAGGCAGAATAGGTTTTTTTTCATGGCGTGCTCCTGGTGAGATAGTGACACTGCAGTGTCCTGAAAAGTGATGGGAAATTAGCGCATTTCAGCTACTGTCTGCCAGGGCTTTTGTATGTGGGTTTTTCTTCGACCGGACAGGAGAACCGCCCCGGATTTTTGCACGAACCGAAGAAGGGCGCTGCTGGATTACGGAGTTGGAAGTCGGGGAATAGATATCAGCGGCCGGACTGAAGATTATCCTTCGCCCTGGCCCGGCTCAGACCTTCGTCCCGGGGAATACCCTGATTCAGGCGGATCATTTCCGGGTGATCATCAAGCCATTTCAGTACATCGCGGGTCCTGAAGATGGATTCAGGCTGGTACAGGCCGTTGTAAACCGCCTGCATGAATTGATAGTCAATTTCATGGTCCATGGTCCAGCGGTGATGCAGCAGTCCGTTCAGCGGAGCATATTCTCCCAGTTTGAATTTTTCAGGATGATCGGTGATATATGGGAAAATATGTTCCCGCTCGCGTATTTGATCAGCATGCTGCCAGGCATCGGCCAATGCAGGGAAACGGTAAACTGTGGTGTCAAGTCCAACAGGAAATTCACCGGCCAGACAGCAGAAATCAAACCCGCCCTGCAGATGTTTCTGTATCACGCCGTCCACCAGTTCGGGATCCGTGAGGGGACAGTCAGCCATGATTCGGACAACATGATCAGCCCTGTACTGCACTGCCGCATGGTAAAACCGGTCCAGAGGATCCGGCTCGCTTCCGCGGAAAACCGGGACTTCCAGCCTTTGAAACAGATCAGCAATGGGGTCATCCTGGGGCTGATCGGATGTGGCGATTACAATCCGGTCGATTGTACTGCAGTGACGAATTCGCTCCAGGACATGCTGCATGACCGGTTTTCCGGCCAGCGGCAGCAAAACTTTTCCGGGAAGCCGTGAAGAGCCCAGACGACCCTGCAGCAGTGCGACGACATTTTCCTTTTCAGGCACTTGTTTCCTTTGATTTTCCGATGAAACGCAGCAATTCCAACAGCCAAAATTGAAAAACAGGAACCGGAGTATCATAGGGAAAAGACACTCAGTGAATATTTTTCTTCTGCAGGAGGGAATACTTGAGTCGCATTCAATCATTCGCATCCTCAGGGTGCTGCAGTGACCGGAAAAATACACGGACATACACTGTGTTTGAAAAACTGCTTGGCAGTCATGATGCGGCTGTTGTAATATACGATGTAACGTAAAGGTTACATAATATAACATATGAGTTACATAATGAGAAGTGCAGGTATCAGGATTAACGGTTTATGGAAAAAAGCAAACTGAAAAATGAAATCAGGGTGTTTCGGGCAAAGACAGGTATTTCACAGAAAGAACTGGCGGAAGCGGTGGGCGTAACCCGGAAAACCATTAACACAATTGAAACCGGAAAGTTTGTACCGTCCACGGTCTTGTCACTGAAAATTGCCCGGCATTTTAACGTTTCAGTGGAAGCGGTATTCAAATTATCTGAGGAGGAAAAATGAACATCGAACAGATGTCCAGTCGTAAAGCGAATCTGGAATGGGGTACATTTCTGCTAATGTTGATATGGATTTTCTCCAGAATAATGTATCATCTGGAAATAGAGGGATTCGGGTTTGTTCGCTATTTGACCCAGTTAACTGTGACAATTATGGCGGTTTTTCTGGTCATACAATACTGGGCGCTGACGCAGCTGCATTCGGATGAATTCGAGGTGCACATAAAACACCTGGCATACAGATTCAGCTGGATGGTGACACTGCTGACGGCAATGATTCTGTACATCCTGTCAGACAAACAGTTGATATCTTCCGGGCTGGCAATTGAGCTCATCGTATGGACAGGGTACATTTCCTTTCTCCTGGTCCGCAAATTTCTGGAGTGGGAACTAAACCGGTATCTGAGTGCCCGAATGCAGAAAACGCTTGTGATACTGGGCATATTGTCTGCCGCAGTGATTCTTGGGTTTACATTCGGTTACTCCACACCGGTCCTCAAGGGAAACGAGCTGGAAGAGTTATCTGGATGGTATTATGCTTCCTCTGGGGTGATTGTCGTGATGTCGGTGCTTGGTTTGATTCAATTCAGGAATCAGTTCATAAAAGAAAAGGATAAGTCATGAGCAATGTTAAACCGTTGAATAATGCCGTGGAAGCAGATGAGCGCAGTAAATCATTTTTGAAGTGGATGGCAATAGTGCTGCTGGGTATTCTGACCATTGTGGGAATTTATAAGTTAATTACCGGTGGTGAATCCCCGTATCTTATGTTCTCCATCGCCATGGTGATGTGCAGCTCTGCGTTTCGTGACACCCGTCTGTTCAGAAAGTACCGCGCACTGCCGATTCTGGCAGTTTGCGGAGCGGTTGGATTCCTGCTGGTTGAAATCTGGCTGGCTGCTTTCTGATTTGAAAATGCCGGTGTGAATGAATTCTACGGATTGCCTGTTTTTCCGGGGGATCCGTCCTGTTGTCTGTAAACTCGGGATAACTACGAAGAAACCAAGAAAGTAAAATGGAACAGCTGAAAATAATACCAACCACCGAAAATGATTACACATCCACTGAAAATATAACCCGCGAAGCATTCTGGAATCTCTTCGAATCAGGCTGTGATGAACACTTGATTCTGCACAATCTTCGGAAATCCGATAGTTGGATCCCGTCTCTGGATTTGACTGCCTTTTCCGGATTGAGGGTGGCCGGGCATGTTATCTCCACGCAGGCCCGGGTGGAGAATCCAGAAGGAAAAGAAATTCCACTGCTATGTCTGGGACCGGTTTCCGTGCTGCCGGAATACCAGGGCCGGGGAATCGGAAGTGAACTGATTAGACATTCCATTTCTGAATCCCGCAGTCAGGGATTCATCGGAATCATCCTGTTTGGCCATCCCGGTTACTATCACAGATTCGGATTCCGGAACGCAGAGCACTTCGGGATAACGACGAAGGATGGACATAATTTTGACGCATTTATGGCTTTGGAACTGCAGAAAAACGCACTGGACAAGGTGTCCGGAAAATTTTATGAAGATCCTGCATTTATCGTGAGTAAGGATGAACTGGAAGTTTTTGACAGGCAGTTCCCGGCAAAGGAAAAGGGAAAGCCCAAAATAAAACTCGATGAATAAGCTTTATTCGATCTGACAGTAACCATATATTACTAACTAACATTTCTCAGTTCAAATCTGCAAAAGCGGGTTCACAAAGATTTTCATTTT
>CAZGNZ010000049.1:0-23589 GCA_964527215.1 uncultured bacterium
TATCAATTAGTTATACACCATTTTTCAAGTGAGAAATGTTAATTAGTGATATAATCATTTTTCATTTCGCCGCCACGCCAAATGGCGGATTTTCAACAAGCGGCGGGGAATGCACCCAGTCACACTTGTCCGCCAACTGGCGGATTCAATTGGTTACGGGTATCGTTTAAACTTGTCAAAATCCGGTTTCCGTTTTTCCTTGAAGGCATCTCGCCCTTCCTGTGCTTCCTCTGTCTGATAAAACAGGAGGGTGGCATCACCGGCCAGCTGCTGCAGGCCGGCCTGGCCGTCACAGTCCGCATTCAGGGCAGCTTTCAGAAGCCGAATGGCTGTGGGGGATTTTTCCAGAATTTCCCGGCACCACTGTACGGTTTCCTGCTCCAGTTTCTCGATTGGAACCACAGCATTGACCAACCCCCAGTCCAGGGCTTTTCCAGCATCAATGAAACGACAGAGAAACCACATTTCCCGTGCCCTTTTTTGTCCGATGATGCGGGCCATATAGGATGATCCCCAGCCGCCGTCAAATGAACCCACCTTGGGTCCGGTTTGGCCGAACTGGGCATTTTCCGCAGCAATGGTGAGATCACACATCATGTGCAGGACGTGTCCGCCGCCCACGGCATAGCCCGCCACCATGGCAATAACGGGTTTGGGCATGAAACGAATCTGTTTCTGAACATCCAGAATATTCAGACGGGGAACGCCGTCTTCTCCCACATACCCGGCATCACCGCGGATTTTCTGATCGCCGCCTGAACAGAAAGCATGGGGACCTTCACCGGTTAAAATAACGACCCCCACCCCGCGGTCGTCACGAACCAGATTAAATGCTTCAATCAGTTCGCGAACCGTTTGGGGCCGAAAGGCATTTCGGACTTCGGGCCGGTTAATGGTGATTTTGGCAATACCGGCGGCATCATGAAGCCCCTGCTCATATTTGATATCCTGAAAATCTTTAACCGGGTGCCAGTCTATGTTCATGCTGTCTCCTGAATAATGGTTTTCTGTTTCCGGTTTCTACCAGAGGAGGCCAACGGTAAATACCAGGGCTTCATCATCGTAATCGTTAAAGGTAATAGAATAGTCCAGGTTGAACAGAACCTGGAAATTGTAGGTGCGGAATCCGCGGATGCCGCTTTGGAGAATCAGTTCAAATCCGTCCTTTCGACCATCTTTTTCTACAGGCTGACCATTGACATAATGTACCAGGTCATCATCATGGGTAACCCAGTGAAAGCCGAAAGCACCTCCAATGTAGGGGCAGAAATCCGTTTTGGTCAGAAGATAGTCAGAATAGATATTGACAGCGAAACCCTGCCGGATGGCCATCTGCATTCCGGCTGTGATATTTTCCATTTCGAATCCGTAGCGGTAATCGATTGTAAAGGATTCATCATCCCCGTCATAACCCCGCGTTGGGTAAAGATAACCGAATGACAGTCCGGAATACTTGCGGGCCTCCCGGCGCAGGAAATACCGCTCATCTTCTTTTTCGGTGATATTGCCAACCTGAACTGTTTCATTATACGGACGCACGGCCATCACACTGAGGGCAATCCGTTCAAACACAATGTCCAGTTCTTCGATGGACTGCACGGTGGTATTGTCAATGAGAATCAGCTCCTGTTGGAATATATCCACCAGCATATACTGAACAATCATCTTTGCGCCGAGGGTATTAATGGTGCAGATCACCACCTGATCTGCCCGCAGATATTTTCCCACCTGAAGGGCACAGCTGGCATCGGAGCAAGACTCTCCTTCAAGGGCATCGCTGACGGCATTCTCGTCTACCAGATGAACATTTCCCGCCTGATGGATTTCCTGCCGCAGCAAACCATTCAGAGTGGCCAAGGTGGTTTCAGTCAGATCCTGTGAGTGGATGGGAAGTACAATCATTTCAGTAGCTGCCCACAGGTTTCCAAGTAAGAGTATCAGAAGCGCAAAAAATAGATTTCTTGGTTTCATCGAAGGGCTCCTCCAATTTGCAATTTCAAAAGTGTACTTTAAACAGGTCTCAGATTGACAGGTGTCAGACGGAATCCGTTGGCTGACAAAGGGCAAAATTACAAAACACCGAATCGGATATCCTTGCAGGAATGATGCTGCGGAGTTTGCCGAAACGGAAATTCGATATGATCCATTATCCTGCTTTGATTTTGCCGTAACGATAGCCGGCAATCAGAACCAGAACCAATCCAGTCAGCAGCAGTGCAAACAATATCCGGTAGCGGATTGGATACACCACTTTACTCACGGCTGTCATTTCCAGATCATTGTCCAGGAATCCTGCCAGCCCGAACTGCCAGATTAAGGTGTCACCTCGAATGGTATCCGCATTGGTTTCTTCCAGATCACCCGGCAGAAGTACCCGAAATTCAAAATTGTCATCGGCAAGTCCCCGGGTGATCCGGCCTTCATCGTCCAGCATCTTGAATACAGAATCCACAACAGTGTACAAATTCACCGGCAGCGGTCTCATCAATACATCCAGTCCGTCCCGCTTCAGATAGTAAAAATCCTGTACCAGCAGAGAATCCGCGATTCCAGAGATATTTTCTGAAATCCAGCGTTCCAGTTCCGCTGTGACAATGGGGCGCAGATTGTAGCTCACGGGGCATCGGTCCAGGGTTTCCGTGAAAATGAAGGTGAGGTACTCTGCTGCCCAGCCGTCAGCTGGTTCATCATTAAACAGCCGGGCTGTCAGCGGATAGCGGTTTGTGACATTCCTTCCGGGAAACCGCCCGGTGAACTTGTAGGTGGTTTTCACCCACCAGCTGCGGGAATCAAAATGGATTTGATGATTCAAAAGGGATTGTGAGAAAATGGAATCACCCTGAAAGAAATTCCCTGGAAATACAGTTTGGGTGTCAAACTCAGCCTGAGCGCTGTATTCATGGGTGTCGGTTTCCGGTTGTTCAAAATTATGCCGGATCGTCCATTCCGGTCCGGTGGGGGGCAGATAATCCGAATCCTGAAAATCGTCAATTGACCCTTTTCCGAAATACTGAACATCAAATCCGCCGTCCGGATGCAGCTGAAAATGGTAAATATGTTCGACGCAGCCTGTGATCAGCATGAAACATGCAGCTGCTGTCAGCCACTTGATAATTCTCACAGTTTCCCCCACTTTTGCACAGTTCAAATCGTGAAAGTTTAAGAAACCTGAACACACTCCGGGAAATGATAAATAAGTGTCTGAATGCCGCTGTGAGAAATTGCACATCGAAAATACCTTCAGATCACCCGGCCGAAAAGATCGACTCTTCGACTGATCCCACCATCCAAACGAAGCAGTACCCAACTATTTTTCCACTCTGTTCCTCAATTGCACCCCTTCAGGGTTCTGCCGTCATTCTATCCGGTTCCCGGGACGATGCCCCGGGCTGATGTACACAGCCCCTTCAGGGCTGGAGAATCTGAATTGCGCAAATGATCTGTGGAATCTGAGATTGAAAATATCCCTATGTCCATCCATCCCAAACCCCCACCCACCTCCGGGGAAATACCGCGTGGCCTGGGATTCAGGATGCAGCAATCCCAAGTCCTGAGGCGGTCATTCACCTGAGTTCATTCAATCTGTTCGAGCACTCATCTGTATTATTACTATGCATCCTGAACCGCAATTCGGACGGAAATCGTTGGTTAATGGTGAATAGTATATTGGCAACTGGTCATCCGGGGCTGCATTCATTGCTGACGGGTGACCACTGATATCTGTCAACTGACGATTTTCCGCTCCTACTCAATAGCATTATGCCAGAAAGCCCAATTCAGCCATTACACTATTTTACCGTTTCATTGCACAATGACACCCTGCAGGAAACCCAACTCAACGACTCAACCAATACTATTATGCCAAGCCCTAAACGCATTTGGTGTGTTCTGAAATTCACTGAAATGGAATGTTCTTTTCTTCGAAGAAAAGAACCAAAAGAACATGCGCAGCAGTACAATTTCATCTCGATTGTATCTTTCATTGAATGAGATAAACTCGTCCCGTCGAAAATCAGACGGGACTCGAACAACAACATCTCATTCACACCATGAAACATCCAATCTCGACAGTCTGCTCTTCTGATCAGACTGACTGAAATTGTACTGAATGCGCGATAATACTTTTACTCCTTAGAGATTGTGCTGATAACTGACCGCTGAAAACTGATGGCTTTCACAAACCCACTCAACACCTCGACCTATTGACAACACCCGGTCCTCCAGGTCTTTACCTGCACCCCTTCAGGGTTCTGACGTCATTCTATCCGGTTACCGGGGCTGTACCCCGGGCTGACGTATTCAGCCCCTTCAGGGCTGGAGGATCTGAATTGCGCAAATGATCTGTGGAATCTGAGATTGAAAATATCCCTATGTCCATCCATCCCAAACCCCCACCCACCTCCGGGGAAATACCGCGTGGCCTGGGATTCAGGATGCAGCAATCCCAAGTCCTGAGGCGGTCATTCACCTGAGTTCATTCAATCTGTTCGAGCACTCATCTGTATTATTACTATGCATCCTGAACCGCAATTCGGACGGAAATCGTTGGTTAATGGTGAATAGTATATTGGCAACTGGTCATCCGGGGCTGCATTCATTGCTGACGGGTGACCACTGATATCTGTCAACTGACGATTTTCCGCTCCTACTCAATAGCATTATGCCAGAAAGCCCAATTCAGCCATTACACTATTTTACCGTTTCATTGCACAATGACACCCTGCAGGAAACCCAACTCAACGACTCAACCAATACTATTATGCCAAGCCCTAAACGCATTTGGTGTGTTCTGAAATTCACTGAAATGGAATGTTCTTTTCTTCGAAGAAAAGAACCAAAAGAACATGCGCAGCAGTACAATTTCATCTCGATTGTATCTTTCATTGAATGAGATAAACTCGTCCCGTCGAAAATCAGACGGGACTCGAACAACAACATCTCATTCACACCATGAAACATCCAATCTCGACAGTCTGCTCTTCTGATCAGACTGACTGAAATTGTACTGAATGCGCGATAATACTTTTACTCCTTAGAGATTGTGCTGATAACTGACCGCTGAAAACTGATGGCTTTCACAAACCCACTCAACACCTCGACCTATTGACAACACCCGGTCCTCCAGGTCTTTACCTGCACCCCGCCAGGGTTCTGCCGTCATTCTATCCGGTTCCCAGGGCGATGCCCCGGGCTGACGTATTCAGCCCCTTCAGGGCTGGAGGCCTTATTTCGGCACGTAATCAGTGGAACCTCTGATTGAAAAATTCCCCAAGATCACCCATCCCAAACCCCCACCACTCCCGGGGAAATAGCCGGGTGGCATGGGATTCAGAATGCAGCAATCCCAATCCCGGAAACCGCCAGCAGCCGGAGTTATTTTTTCCTAACCGAGAATTCATCGTCTATTATAACTATGCATTCTGAACTGTCATTCGGACGGTGATTTAAAAGAATTGAAACGTTGAGATAAGAAATGAAATTTGAAATTCTGCGTATGCGTTTAATCAAACCATCGATCAACCACTGACAATCACACACCGAAAACCAACGATTTTTTATTTCACTCAATCCCACCATCTCAACAAAGCAGTGTTCAATTCATTCACGATCAAATCAAAACACCACTCTCCGTTTCTGAGCCATAAACATTTGTTTTGAACTTAACGGTGACCGTAATTTTGCATTGCTCATCATTGTATTCTCCCAAACAAACAACCGCTTCCACTTCATCAGCCCTGAAGATGGCAGGCTGGATTATCCGGACCTGCATCCTTCAATTGTGCTAAAACTGAGTCTGTTTAACGGATTTAAAACATGAGGTCCTTATGAAAGCAGATCGTTTTGTTATTATGCTGGGGACAGTCTTATCCATCTTGATGTCCCAGTCACTCACTCCAAAAGCCCAATCACCGGAACGCCTGCGGCCGCCTGAAATCAACAGCCGGTCTTTGCCTGATTTGAATATACAGCGGCCAAACGGATTTTTCAGTCAGCGCTGGGGCACGGATTTCACGCTGTTGGACTCTTCCAAAAACGGCTACGGCCTGGCCGCGCACAATACCAAACCGCTGTCAGTTTCTGAAGAAGGCTGGGGCCTTGCCTACCGTAAATGGGCGGGCGCTGAGGCCGGAAGCGGACAGCTGGCCGCCGCATATGCTGAGAACGGCGATAACTGGCTTATCTATTCCAATATCAACCATGAAACGGGCGGCGCTCTGGATCCCAGCTTCCTGGCGATAGAAGAATATCCCTACATCTTCTGGACCGAAATCGATTCCCAGGGTCCGGATGTGGGATTCCGGCCCATGTATAGCTATGATGAATTCGGCTGGGACGGCGGCAGTTTTTCCGACCCTTACGATGTGGACTGGCTCTGGACTCCAACCATGCTGGGTGCAATATCTCCGGAGGTGTCAGAAAACGAATTTGACGATGAAGTATATTTCAATATTGCCGCCCTGGACTGGGACAACTCCCGCGTCATCCTGTATCATCAGGAGGCGTACGATGACGGATTCATCATTTTTTGTGAGTCGCAGGTTGTGATGGATTTCAGCAGTGATTTTCCGGAAAATTTAAACTATACGTCCGATCCGGTGCTGGTTACCAATGGTGATGGTATCGGTTATTGTGCTGTCACATCCTACTACAGCGATGATTCGGAGCTTAACTCGATTCACACACTCGTTTTTGTCAAAACCGAAAACTACGGTGCCTCCTGGCACGGACCCACCGACTCCACCTACTATCACATCCCCCTGTCAGTGACCGATCACATGCTGGCGTCAGGTCAGTTCCCTTCAGAGTATCATGATCCATGTGACGGTGACGATCCATCCAATGACCTGAACTTCGAGCATCTTTTCATGACATACCACTTTGACATGAAGCTGGATGAGTATGGGAATCCCCATTTTGTAATCGGCGCCATGGGAGAGCTGAATGCCATGGTGTATCCCGGCATTCCCAACAGTCGCCTGTTTTACCTGACCATCGACCAGCAGCATCTGGACCAGCCGGGTGATCCGCAGACAGAAACCGGCTGGCAGTATGAATGGATCACGGAAATGGATGAATACTGGCGCTGGGACAATGAGGACAGCGATCCATACTGGCAGATTGTTTTCCCGAAACTGATTTTTGATACTGAAATAGATGACTTCTACTATGTGGTCATGTCTGCACCAAGCTGCGGTGAGGATGTCATCGTTGATGACGGCGGTACTAGTTACGATTACTGCGACGATATAGTGGCCTACCCGCAGTGGAATGAGGACGTCTTTGTCTTCCGGACCTGAAACGACGGCTGGGACTGGTGCGGTCCCTTCAATATTACAAATACGGCTCCGGACTGCTGGATTACTGAAACCGGTGAGCTGGAGTGCAGCCCTGAATATGTCTGTTCTGACGGGTACACCGTTATACGGCCGGATGAGCTTAGTGCCCACCCGGGACCCATGGCAGAGGATGAATTCATCCCGCTGGTTTTTCAGATGCCCGATTACTGCGGCGGTCCAACAGGCTGGGAAGATTCCGGTCTGGAGCATAAAAACCTCATATTTACCGGTACCGCGGATATGGACGGCTGGCCGTTTCCAACTCCGGATTATGAATTCGGAGATGCCAATCACGACGGCATTATTAACATCCAAGATATCATTACTGTCATGAACTGGCTGCTGTTCGGAGTAGGTCCAACAAACATTCACTTTGACACAAACATCGATGGCAATATTGATATTCTGGATATTGTGGGAATTGTCCTTATCATTCTTGGTTAGGTCGAAGGATTAGCCTGAATGTTTCATGAGGTTTCGAAATGAGATGGTGGAGCTGGTTGATTATGCAAGGCCTGTGAAGAGATTTGAATCCGCTATTTGGCGTGGTGGCGAAATAGTTAATGATCCGATCGATTACTGAACCCCGTCCCGTCAGCTGACGGGCGGGGAAATTCATCGACATTGAACTGGACCGTACAATGAAAACAAATATCGAGCGTAATTGAAACAGAATCGACCAGATATATCATCGACCGGAAAATGTGAAGCATTTTAAACATAGATATTCTCTTGAAATATGCGGCCTAATCCGGAATACCGGTTTACAAGGTGTTACGAAAATGTCAATAGTTGGATATCAGAAAAACCGTTACCTTTATCGACATTTTATCCCGGTGAAGGGCTGTTCAAAAAACCGGCACCGGGTATTTTCATCAACTCAAGGGGATTTTTGTGCGTCGATTTATTCTGGTTGCATTTGCGGCGATGTGTGTGCTTTCCGGTTCCGATATTTATCGTGATGATGCTTTTCTGTTCTGTCTTCAGCCGTCTGCCGAACGACTGGATATTCAAACTGTCGGGGACAATATCCGCACCGGATATCCTGAACTCAACCGGTTTCTGGACCAGAATCAAATCCATAATCTTGAGCTATGGATTCCCTTTGCCACTGACCGGGATCATTCCGGTGATATTTATCTGAACCGGGTATACCGGGCATATCTGTCAGAAAAAACGGCTTCTCCGGTCTCTGAACTCACCAAGCAGCTCACAGGATTAAGCTTCATTCATTCGGCGGAGCCGGAACCGATCCGGAGACCTTTGTACACTCCAAATGATCCACAGTACAACCAGCAGTGGTTTCTCAATCAGATCAATGCCAACGATGCCTGGGATTTTTGGAATCCCAACGGCGGTGATCTCCCTGGAAATCCGAATGTGCTGCTGGCCTCCATTGATACCGGTGTGGATTGGTATCATGAGGATCTGGTGGATCATATCTGGCAGAACCTGAACGAAGATGCCGACGGCGACGGACACACGATCGAGTATGTGGGCGGCAGTTGGGTGCTTGATCCAGGTGACCTGAACGGGATTGATGATGATGACTGGGATTATAATCCAAACACATTTGTGGATGACCTCATCGGCTGGGATCACTGCGGTTGGGACGGTGAAGAGGACAATAATCCCATTCCGCGGCAGGATGTCTCGGACTACAGCACCTGGGCTCACGGTACCCATGTGGCCGGACTGCTGTCTGCCAGTACGGATAACAGCATCGGCATTGCGTCGGCTGCCTTTAACTGCAGCATTATGTCCATCAAGGTTTCAATTGAAAATCAGACCGGCATACCCAATATTCAGGAAGGATATTCCGGTATTCTTTACGGCGCCCAGGCCGGACACCACTATGCTGATTTCGCCGTTCTCAACAACAGCTGGGGTGGTCCCGGCTACAATGTCTACGAGCAGGCCACCATTGATGTGGCTCACGATGAATACGGGGCGGTCATCATTGCTGCCGGCGGCAACGGGGATTACGGCGAGGAGTACGCGACACATTATCCTTCCAGCTACGAAAATGTTATCTCGGTTGCACCGCTCGGTTCCGGCGATGCCTGGCATCACTGGGCCACCTATCATGAAACCATTGATATTTCGGCACCGGGAGAAAACATCCGCAGCTGCGTGATGGGAGATCATTACTCATCCTGGGATGGTTCCTCAATGGCTGCTCCGGTGGTAGCCAGCACGGTGGGACTGATGCGTTCCATGTATCCTGAATGGAACAATATCCAGCTGGAAACCATGCTGCTGGCAACAGCCGATCCGGTATTGTACTCTGTGAATTCGGAAGGCTACCTGCAGGGGAAACTGGGAACCGGTCGAGTGGATGCCCTTATGGCACTTCAGTACGGTTTGTATCCGCAAATTGAGTTTATTGGCGAGAATATCACGATACTGGACGGCGCGGACAATGTGTTGAATACCGGTGAATCCATCGAGCTGGTGTTTGTCCTGATGGCCAATCCTGAATGGGGCTCAGCCTGGAATATTGCCGGTGAACTGACCACAGACCATCCGGCGGTGGATATTCAGAGCAGCGTGGCTTTTTTCTGGGATATGGCACCCGGGGATGCCAGTCTGAATGAGCTGGACCCCTATCTCATTGAGTTTGAAGACGGTTCAGCCGGAACGGTTGATTTTACACTCACTCTGACATCCAATCAGACGGACTGGCTGGAATACCGCGTTGATATTCCGTTTACCATCGAGGTTGCCGGATCAGCCATGCTGCCGGGTGACCTGAATGGTGACGAATCACTGGATGTGTTGGATGTTGTGACGCTGGCCGGAATTATCATCGGCAGCACCGATCCCACACCGGATCAGGAAATCACCGGCGATCTGAACGAAGACGGTATCCTGGATGTGCTGGACATCATTCTGCTGGTGGGTATCATTATCGGATAACCAATCAGAGCTTGTATCTGAGGTATAGCTGGAAATCCCGGGTTTTCAGATCCGAGAAATGGGCCACATCCACCAGACTGCGGGAATAGACCAATTCAGCATGAAGCTGTGGTGCAATTTTGGCATACAAGCCCGCTGAAATGGCTGCGTCGATTCGTTTACCGCGAAAATCATCCACCCACTCCGCACCGTAAAAGTCTTCTTCTTCCTCAATCAAATCGTCTTCTGGTCCCATCCTGAGTGTCTGATGCCCTTCCATGAGAAACCGCATTTCCGCTCCGTACATCAACCCAAGGGTTCCTTCCCCGGAATGGTTCATCAACCCTGCGATTATGTAATCCATTTCATTGATGTACTGCAGCAGTGATCCCTCAATCCTGCTTCGCTGTTCATACTGAAGACGATGATAGGTCAGACGCAAGGACAGGTGGCGGGTGAGAGTGGCCTGCACCCCCAGCTGCCAGCCGGGATGGTAGCAGTCGGAGAGATCGGCATCGTCGCCGGTCAGATGGGTCCAGTTTCCGCCCATCAGCAGGGACCATTTTGTGTGATGGGATTTTTGCCGAGTAATTCGAGTGGAACTCCCGAAATAACGCTGAAGATTTTTAACCGTCATGGTGTATTCATCATACTGATTATTGTCTCTGGAATACGATGAACCGGTTCTGTTTTCGACGGCGCAATTGTAGCGAAACCCAAAATAATTGGACAACTGCTGATATCTCTGGTCATTGAAAACGCGGGACAGCAGCTTCAGAATGCCCGAAGACTCAAAGCCGTAGCCGTGTGTCACAATCCGGGTTGAGCCGTCGTGATTGCTTCGGCCGGTGCGCAGAATAAAGCTGTCCAGCAGTTTGACTTCCACTCCGCGGCGCAGGGTGATACCGTCTTCAGAATTCCAGCCAAACAAATGATCGCCCCACTCCAGATCGCCCATCCCGGATTGATAGCTGTACTCATAATCCGGTGGACTCATTTCCGGATTCGTGACTTTTACCAGAATATCCTGACCTTCCTGGGCATACTGCAGGGATACCAGTTCCAGTCCGCATTGATGGGTCAGGGTCAGGAGAGCGGAAAACCCGGCCTGAACGCTGCGTTCCAACGGGAATTCTAAATCACCTTGATTCATGGGTCCGCCGATATTGCTTTTGCAATATCCCATCGTGGGTGTCAGACTGAAGACATAATTGTCCGTAGAGTAGTGGCCAATGTCATCAGCCGAGATCTGATATCCCCAGCTGTAAAGGCGGTTGTAGGACCGGTACGTGATGACATCATCCATAACAACAAGCAGTTTTTGATCCACAACGCCAAATGCCGCACGGAGCGGAGTATAAGGAATTTTCCCGTTGATGGAAAGCGCATACCCGTAGGATTTGTCATACGACTGCCAGTCTGATTCCGCGTCCACGGCCGATTTCAGGCGGGTGGCAAAGCGGGTGATTCCCAGTTCGTAATTTCGCGTTTCCGGATGATAGCCGATAGACCAGAATTCCTGGCTGAGGAAGGTGTTTCCCACCATTCCCGGCTCCCACCTGATGCGGTAGTCGGAGCTTTCATAACTCAGTCCGGCAGGGAAACGCAGACTGGCGGGATTCAGCATCACTCGGTGAGGGTCGTTGGCAGGGATGGCGCAGCCCGTTCCGCCCATTCCAATGGATGCCGGACTGGTTGGCTGTGTTATAAATGTGAGTCCGGCACTGCTGCCGGTCAGGATGCCTGTGAGAATAAAACATAAGATGGTTAAATAGTGCTTCATATTATTACTATGATTTTGGATTGACATTCGGACAAGAAAAATTATAATTCATTAATTAACATTGTGATAGAAAATTTCTAAATTGAGTTGTATCCGCTCCGGCTGCGGTCTGAAGCGAACAGTGCCCTGCTTTCCCGGCCCACCGGAAGCCGATGCAGACCCATCGTACTTAAAGCCAGTGACAATCCATCCGGGTTGAGTCTGCAGTCAATGGAGTCATCTGCAGCCTGAGATATCCCTGGAATATTCGGAATCCGTTAAAAGAAAACAATGCGATACACCCATATTCTGTTTAACTGCAAAATCAAAACTTAGGATCAAACCATGCACGCCGGGGTGCAAAGCATCAATCTGTCAGGCCGCCTGTCAGGCACAGGGTCTCCAGTTTTTTCAGGTTTTTCAGATACCCCATGGCAATCAGCAGATCCCCTGAATTCAGTATAGTACTTCCCCTGGGATTGAACACCATCTGCCCGTCCGGTTTGCGAATGGCGGCAATGATGACATCTGTCTCCGACCGGTTGAAGGCTTCCATAATCGGCTTGCCGTCCAGTACGGAGTTGTTGCAGATGCGGACTTCATCAATTTCCCATTCAATATCGGCACCCTGGCCGATAAGCTCCAGGAAATCCATCACTGCCGGGCGGGTCAGCATGTTCACCAGACTGTGTCCGGTCACTTCGTAGGGATTCAGAACCTTATTGGCCCCTGCCGTATAAAATTTCTGCTTGTTGTGCTTATTGTTGTTTTTGGAAATAATAAACAGATCGTTTTTTAATCCGCGGGCAGTCAGAGTGACAAACAGATTGTTTTCATCCTTTGCCAAAACAGCGACCAGCCCTTTGGCTTTTTCAATCCCCGCTGTTTTTAATATCTTATCATCCAGACAGTCACCCTCAATAACATTGTATCCGCACTCAAGGGCCCGCTCAGTATGGGACGGGTTCTTGTCAATCACCACAAATTTGGTATTCTTGTGTGTCAATTCACTGCAGATGGTACTTCCCATCCGCCCATATCCGCAGACAATGTAATGACTGTGCAGTTTTTTGATTCGTTTGTCCATTCTTTGACTCCGAAGAAGCTGGTTTGATACGACGTATTCCGAAATCATGGTGATGGCAAATGCGACTATGCCCACGCCGAAAATAATCAGAACCATCGTAAAAAGGCGACCGGCTGCACTGAGATCGTTCAGACCTCCTCCAAACCCCACAGTACTCAATATTACGGAAGTCATATACAGCGAATCGAACCACTTCATATTTTCAATGAAGTGATATCCAACCGTACCAATAATCAGAAATATCAGCAGCAGGGCCCAGACGCGGGTAAATTGGGATTTTGACGTACTTCTCATGATTGCAGACAGATGATTTAAGTAAAAAACCTTCAGCCAAATTTAGATTTTAATTGTAACTAAAGAAAACAGAAAGACACTTATTACCGGGTATTAATCAATGACTTATGGAGGTAAAAATACGTCTGGATGAAAAGTCGACTGTATATCTCCTGCCGCCAAACAGGATTCAGGAATTCCAAATGCGGTCATACTTTCAGCTTCAGGATTTGTGAACTTTTTGTTTAAGTCCGGAGACAATATCGATTGTGAATACAAGAGGTCTTCTTTACTCTGTAATTTCCCATGCGTTCACAATCTGTAAAATAAAAAACATGGTCTGCTCAAGTGTATATTGGATATAATATATGCTTTGAATTTAATCTATTAGCGTTATCTCAACGAAGGAAAAAATCGTGAAACAGTTTGCATTATCTTTCTGTCTGCTGGCTGCAGTTCTGCAGGGAGTTCCGGCATCCTCCCAGCCGATCACTCTGATACAGCCGGATGAAACCGCATTTCAGGCCCATATCAGAGGGGATGAGTGGAACCACTGGTATGAAACTGCTGACGGATATACCATCAGTCGAAATGACGATCTGGTATGGGTGTACGCTGTTTCGGTTGAGAACAATCGGCTGGTGCTCGGTTCAGATCCTGCTCACATCCCGCCGGTTCAGCGGTCTGTTCCAAAACATCTGCATTCGGTCCGCCCAGCGGTTCAAATGCCGGAACCGGGTGTTGATTTGAGAGATCTGCAGCGGACAGAATTTGAAGTTCCGCTGCTGCTTATCGATTATCCGGATATGCCGGCATCCTATCCGCCGGAAAATTTTGAAGAACTGATGAATTCCGAAAATTATACCACTTCCCACGGCCCCACCGGCAGTTTCAATAATTTTTATATGGAGAACTCCTATGGTCAGTTTGATCCCTTTACAACCGTTTACGGATGGTTTACGGCCCAGGAACCTCATGATATTTACGGCAGCAGTGCGCCCAATGGGTGGAACATGGTTCGGCTGATGATTCGCCAGGCGGTGGATGAAGCGGAAGCCATGGGTGTTGACTGGACACTCTATGACAATGACGGAAACGGTACCGTGGATGCTCTGAACGTTATCCATGCCGGTTTCGGCGCTGAAGAGGGATCGGGCAGCAATGTTTGGTCCCATCGCTGGAATCTCGGCGATTATGCCGTTGAGTATGACGGTGTGTGGATTGACGACTACACCATCAATCCGGAAAAACAGGGACAGAACACCACACCGGAAATTGTGAATATCGGTGTTATCTGTCATGAGTTCGGTCATGCGCTGGGACTTCCCGACCTGTATGATACCGACTACTCTTCAACTGGAATCGGCACATGGGGACTGATGGCCGGCGGATCCTGGGGCGGTAACGGCAATTCCGCCTGGTATCCCGCCCACTTTTGCGCCTGGAGCAAAGTGACTCTGGGCTGGGTGGACCCGATTGTGATTACAGAAGGCTCCCTGACGCTTGATATTCCCAATGTTGAAGAAAATCCGGTGATCTACCGGATGGACGGTGAAGGTCCTGAAAATGAATACTGGCTTTTTGAAAACCGTCAGCAGATCCTTTCGGATCAAACCCTGAAAAACAGCGGTCTCATGATCTGGCACGTGGATGACAATCTCAGCAACAACAACAACGAGTGGCATTACCTGGTGGATCTGGAACAGGCGGACGGCAATTTTGATTTGAACGAGAACCGCAGCAGCGATATGGGTGATCCTTACCCAGGTTCCTACAGCAATCATGAATTCGCGGATCATACGACTCCCAACTCCAGATATTATTCTGACGAGCCGTCTGGTGTCAGTGTGCTGAATATTGAAGAAAATGATATGATTATTTCAGCCAATTTTCGCAATCTTCCGACCATTTATAT
Source organism: uncultured bacterium (assembly GCA_964527215.1). Taxonomy (GTDB): domain Bacteria; phylum Fidelibacterota; class Marinisomatia; order SCGC-AAA003-L08; family JACNLC01; genus CAZGNZ01. The sequence goes on from CAZGNZ010000049.1 coordinate 15,273, forward strand.
TTCAGAATACCAGTTTGAGGAATTTGACGGAGACGGGGATCTTGTGCCCAATCCCGGAGAAACGGCAGGGATAACTGCGGCATTTTACAATCCCTCTTCGGACCCCATCGACAATCTGACTGCGTCCGTGAGTTCGGCCGATCCCGGCATCACTGTATTAACGGAGACGATTGCCATTGAGGATCTGGATCCGTATCAGTCCGGAACAGGGGATGCGGTTCTGGTCGCAATTGATTCGGAAGCCGACCTCGGAATTCACAGCATCAGTTTCACTGTTGCCGGTGAAATGCCGGAAGACCTTTTTGATCAGGTTATCACGCTGGATTTTGAAGTGACCGTCAATCAGGTTGGATATCCGGTGCTGCTTGACAACAAAGTCAATTCAGCACCGCTCTCGTTTGATCTGGATCAGGACGGCACACAGGAATTGATTTTCGGTGATTTCGACGGTTTTCTTCATGTGCGGCGATTTGACGGATCCATTTTTCCCGGGCAGTGGCCCTTTGATACCGAAAATCAGATATGGGGGGCACCGGCTGCCGCGGATATTGATCTGGACGGTACAATAGAGATCGTCGTCAATTCCAAAAGCAGGCATCTGTATATTCTGGATACGGAAGGAAATGTGGAGCTGGATTTCGATGCAGATCAGTTTCTGGTTGGTACTCCTGCCCTCGGGAATCTGGATGATGATGCGGACCTGGAAATCGTGTTTGGATCCATGGACAGCGCGGGGCAGCTGTTTGCCCTGAATCCTGACGGGACGTCTGTTGACGGTTTTCCATATGCCTTAAATGAACGGTGCTACGAAGCCGTCGGTCTGACGGATTTCAACAGCAACGGTCTGGATGATATTGTGATCGGTACAGATACCGGACATTTGCATGTAATTCTGGACGACGGCATGGAAGCAGAGGGGTTTCCGCTGGATCTGGGTGACAAAATCAGATCCGCACCTGCGCTGGCTGATTTGGACAGCGACGGGCGAAAAGACATTATCATCGGCTGCGACAGCGGCTTTCTTACAGCGGTAGATTTTGATGGAAATGAAATTTTCAGCTTTGATACCGGTGCTGCAATCCGCACATCCCCGGCCGTCATAGAAGACAGCGGCATCCTGAAAATTTTCATTGGTAATGACGACGGTAACCTGTACGGGATTTCTCCAGGAGGAAACGCGTATTACAACTGGCCTCAGAACCTGGGACAGCCTCTGAAATCTTCCGCCGCATTTGCCGATCTGGATTCAGACGGTTTTCTGGAAATTATGGTTGCATCCAAATCCGGTCAGTTAACCGCTTTTCGGACAGACGGCGAATGGATGCCGGGATTCCCGTTTGAAATCGGTCAGTCATCGGAATGCTCTCCACTGGCGGCAGATCTGGACGGAGACGGCGATCTTGAACTGGCCGCCGGTTCTGATACGGGACTGTCGGTGATTGACTGGAAGCTGCCCGGCTTTGAATCCGACTGGTCCATGTTTCATGGAAATGCACATCGCAACGGCTGCTATGAGGGCCAGGGAATTATTCTCGAATCAGGTGATTTGAATTCAGATTCGGATATTGACATTCTTGATATTGTGATTATGGTGGCAATCATTATCGGTGAAATGGAACCCACAGATGCACAGCTGATACTGGGCGACATTAACTGGGACGGAGAAATAAACGTGCAGGACGCCGTTGTTCTGGCCGGCATGCTGCTGGAAGTTTAATGCCTAGACGCAACCGAATATTTTTGTGAGGAAATTACAAGTCACAGTAAATTGAACATATCGAACAGGCAACGATCATGATAATCCGCAGATTTCTGCGGATTATCATATCATAAATGGATGGGAACATCATCAGAGACTGTGTCCGGAGTAACAAGCAAATCGCGAAATGAACTTGCCCGCTTAATCCGTAAGCTGCCGCCTGCACGCCAAAGGCGCATAAACACACCAAAGGCGCATAAACACGTCAAATGTGCATATCCCAGCAGACGGAATCGACAAGTATGTTCGGGTACCCCACCGGTCACCGGTCACGGAACCCGGGCAGAATAGTTGCGGTGGGATTCATGCCATTTGACTCTGATCACAGAAAATAGAGAAAAAACAGCCCTGGATTTTGGCGGGTGAGTGGAAAGTGTCATCAATGATAACGGAACGAACTCCGGTCTTTCAGATTGAAAAATCTGACATCTGAACAACAAATATGCAAATCACTTATCGAGTTAAAGGTCTGCACTGCGCCGGCTGTGTCAGGTCTCTTGAGAAAACGCTGAACCAAGTTGACGGAATTCAGAATGCAGCGGTTAATCTTGCCCTGGAAACCGTCACGTTTGATTCCGACAAACGGCCATCCCTGCGAAAGCTGAATCACATCACGAGCCCGTCCGGTTTCCGTCTTTTTCCCAAAAAAGACAATGACCTCAAGGGAATGAAGCAGGAGGAAATCAATACCTGGCAGAAACGCTTGGTCCTGCAGTCTGTGCTGGGAATTCCGCTGCTTTTGTATTCCATGACCGTGATGGCTGCTGATATTCAAATCCCGGTTCTGTTTGATATCCTGATGCAGTTTTCACTGGCTTCATTAATTATGATCATCGGCCGGCAGTTTTACCGTACCGGCGTTGCAGCGCTGATTCGGCAGGAACCCAATATGGACAGCCTGGTCGCGCTTGGAACCGCCTCCGCATATGTGTATTCTCTCCTGTCTTCCGCGAACATTCTCCTGAATCTTGATATACCGGGGTTTCAGAGTCTGTATTTTGAAAGTGCCGGGGTCATCCTGCTGTTTATCACATTTGGACGCACCCTGGAGGCCCGAGCCAAAGGGAAAACCGTTCAGGCACTCACTGAGCTGCTGAGCGGAACGCCGTCAACCGGGTGGGTTCTTCGCGGTGACGGGTGGACGGAAGTGCCTGCAGAAGATATTCAAGTGGGTGACAAAGTGCGCATCCGTCCCGGGGAAAAAATTCCTGTTGACGGGACGGTTTTTGACGGGGAAACCCATATTGATGAATCCGCCATTACCGGTGAATCCATGCCTGAAAAGAAAAGGCCGGGTGATCCGGTTTTGAGTGCGACCATGAATCGTGACGGTTCAATAATTATCAAGACACAATCCGTCGGTAAAAATACAGTGTATTCCAAGATCATACAGATGGTTGAAGACGCCCAGGCAACCAAGGCACCCATTCAGGCATTGGCGGATCGTATTGCTTCACACTTTGTACCGACAGTCATTATTCTGGCTTTGGCCGGCAGTTGTACCTGGTTTGCCCTGGCATACGCTGGGCTGATTGAAATTCAGGACCCGATTGCGTTCAGTCTGAATATATTTATCTCCGTTCTGATTATAGCCTGCCCCTGTGCCCTGGGGCTGGCAACTCCCACCGCAGTGGTTGTCGGCACCGGTCTGGGGGCTAAAATGGGCATCCATTTTAAATCTGCTGAATCGCTGCAGCGGATGAGCGAAATTGATTCGATTGTATTCGATAAAACAGGTACACTCACAACCGGTAGGGCCGAAGTCACGGATATCAGTGCAGCCGGTGATGAAAAAGAATTTTTGGAACTGCTGCACACAATGGAATCCCGTTCAGAGCACCATCTGGCGGAAACCATTACTGATTTCACCTCACAAATGGGATACAAAGAAAAAAAACTGGAAAAATTCAAATCTGTATCCGGGTTTGGGGTTCGGGGAATTATAGATGATCGGCTTGTGCTGACCGGTTCAATGAAGTTTCTGGAAAGGGAAAATGTCACGATACCTGAGGATGCCCGAAAGCAGGACGAACAGTATCGGAACCAATCCAAAACCGTCACGCATCTGTCGCAGGATGCTGTCTGGCTGGGGATGGCGGCTGTATCTGACACGATTCGAATTGAGGCCGAGCAGGTGGTATACAATCTTCAGAAACGCGGGCTGGATATCTGGCTGATTACTGGAGATAATCAACAGACTGCCGAAATGGTGGGAAAAACCATTGGTGTTGACAAAATCATGTCAGAGGTTCTGCCGGGAGAAAAGGCCGAAAAAATTAATGCCTTGAAACAAAACGGAAAAGTTGTGGCCATGGTTGGTGACGGTATTAATGATGCCCCGGCACTGGCGGTTGCGGATGTGGGAATTTCCATCAGCAGCGGAACGGATGTGGCCATTGAAACCTCAGACATCGTACTGATGCACTCGGACTTGACTTATGTGAATTCAGCATTCCAACTGAGCCGCACCGTTGTTCGGAAAATAAAACAGAATCTATTCTGGGCATTTTTCTACAATGTGGTTGGAATTCCAATTGCCCTGGGAATATTATATCCGGCCACAGGACTTCTCCTGAACCCGATGATGGCTGGTTTCGCGATGGCCTTTTCTTCAGTCAGCGTGGTGAGCAATACATTACTGTTGAAAAAAAATAGGCGGCCCAAAGGCCGCCTACAATAGGCGAGACATACACTCCTCCAAGAATGTTGCCCGTTTCAGCAAAATATTAATTCCATTTAAATCTGAAAATAATAAGATGACGAATTTGCCATTATAAAATAGTTATTAGTGTCGATCATAAGGCCGACATGGGCTAGAATAATAGTGATGCTCTCGAAAAAAAATAGATCATGAAATATATGAAATGAAGTTTTAATTATTGGGTTACGTTCGGACTAAAAATACATACTATTATAAAGCTTATACATATATCAGACTCCCCCAATTATAAAAAACATGAAAAATATTCATGACTGTGATATAAATATTAAAGTGCCGTAACCGTAAAATATAGTGTTCAAGTTATGAAGCAATTTAATAAAAAATACTTCAAAAATCACAAGAATATCTTTATGTCTTTTTATATTTCATTTATTTGAAAATTTAGAATCTGTTTTTTCCCTTCAGGCTTATAAAAACCATGGTGTTACATTGCTTGAATTTATCGATAAACAAGGGTTAATAATAAAGTAATAATTAATTTTCCTTCTTTCACAGGACATTTCTTTGAATTTAAAAGGGGGGTTGAGGTGTATTTTTGAAGGATGAATTTATCTTATATAGTTATATAACAATATTATAATGGGTTTTGAAATTAATTCCAGAGCCGTCACCAGCCATTTTGAAACAGTCCTGTCGAAAAGGTTTCATTTCCTGACCTTATGTTCATGGCTTCTTTGAAACGGTTCCTCATGGTCTCTTGAGGATCATAAAACAATATCGACAATACCTCGGTTTCGTCAACAGGGCAAACGATCCTGGGAACCGGTATTCAAATTCATAACCGTAAAATGGATTCATTTTCCGTAAAAACGAACTCCAGCCTCCGTTACCTCAAGTAGGCCCTTCGGAACCGGCGTCTTTCCATACAGAGAATCGGCTGACAAGCCCGGATGTTTCATGAGACTTCGAAATGAGATGGCGAAGCTGGTTGATTATGCAAGGCTTGCGAAGAGATTTGCATCCGTCTCCTGACGGACAAGTGGTACAGGGTGCATTCCCCGCCGCTTGTTGAAATTCGTCATTTGGCGTGGCGGCGAAATAGTTAAACCCGATTGATTACGGAACCCCCGTCCCGTCAGCTGAAGGGCGGGGAAATTCATCGACATTGGACCGGACAGCACAATGCGAACATATATCGAGTGTAATAGATAAACCATCTACTGGCGGACGGTGCAGAATCGACCAGATATATCATCCTTCGAAAAATGCGAAGCATTTTACGCAAAGATAATCTCGTGAAATATGCGGGCAGGCAGTGCAATTACCTGCAATGCTGACCGAATTTCTGTATTTCAAATAGCAAAACCACAAATAATATCACACCACATTGTCCAAATTACTGAAACAATAAATAGAGTTTGGCGCGTTTCTGTCAATTTTCAAATACAGATATTTATGTATCTTCAAAAAGATCAATAAGAAAATGAAACCAGCCAATTAACTTGAAAATTATATTTTGGGAAAAAAACTATTGTATATTCGGATACTGTGCTCCTAATTTTCTAAATGGACGTCTCTCGTATTTTTAATTATTCGGAGCAGGCATGATTTACTCCAAGTCATCAGAATATGCTATACAGGCGATGATTTACCTCGCAGAACACCAGGATGAAGACAAAGTGATGGTGAGTAAAATTGCTGAAGAATACAATATTCCCGTTCATTTTTTAGCAAAACTGATACAAACTCTTGTAAAACACCATCTTGTCAAAAGCTTTAGAGGCCGCAGCGGCGGCTTGAAGCTGAACAAACCTGCCCGCGATATCCGCATCATTGATATTGTGTATGCCATCGACGGTCCTCCGCCGGAGAAAGAAATGTGCGTTATTGGTCTGGATGAATGCAACGACAGTGTCCCATGTCCGCTGCATAACAACTGGAAAGTAATCAAAGAAAATATTCGTGTGCTGCTTGGACATGAAAATCTTCAGCATCTGGCAGAGGAAGTAATTCGGAAACGGAGTGCATTGGAAGAAGGCTGATTCCCTTCGACGCAACATGGCATTTCCGTCTGAATCAAAACCTGGAACACCGGGAAGTAAGCAACGCCGGGAACCCGCTGATCCGACAGATCACTATCTTTGTGAACTGCCTGCGGGTCATATTATTCATACCTTTTATTCAGAACACAGAATTATTCTTTCCTATCTGCTGGAACTGGACGATGTCCGGGAAAAAATTTGGCAGCTTGACACCCCCATCGACCATCCCGAACTGATCGTAAAACTTATTGATCTGGCTGAGCAGCTGATCAGTATGGAAAAGCATCACATCCGTGAAGAGGAAGTGCTCTTTCCAGAGCTGGAAAAGCGCCACATACGGAAATTTCATTACGTATTAAAGTCCGAACACCTGTTTCTGCGGGAGTACAAAGTCAATTTCCTGAATCATGTTCGAGAGCTCTCTGCCATGGATTTCAGATCATATAAACTTCAAATGAATTTTATGGCCAACGGAATCATTGGACTTCTCAGAGGACATATTGAAAAAGAAAACACTGATGTCTTCCCGCTGGCCCTGCGGATAATTGAGGAACCGGAAGTCTGGACTTCAATGGAAAAGGACTGCCGCGATATCGGGTTCTGCAGTTACATTCCGCCTCAGAAATAAATCGGGCAATCAATCCGGACCGAACCGATGCCAGCCGATAGCCACCCACACAGCAATGATCATTCTGAACCGGATCCATACAGGCTGCAGGCCAAGGGGATTCGCAGCCCGGCAGTTTTAGATGCATTCCGCAAAATCCACCGAAAAGATTTTCTGAATCCGGAGCTTCAGCATCTGGCTGATTTTGACGGACCGATTCCAATTGGGGCAGGACAAACCATCAGCCAGCCAAGTCTGGTGGCTTACATGACTCAGATGCTGGACATCACACCCATGCATCATGTTCTTGAAATCGGCACCGGTTCGGGATATCAAACCGCGGTGCTGGCCGAATTGGCCAGCCATGTGACCACTGTGGAAATCATCAAACAGCTCCATGATGCAGCCCAAGACAGGCTGACTGCAATGGGATATAAAAATATAGAATGCATTCTGGGAAGCGGTCACTGCGAGATATCTCCGGGCATCCGGTATGACCGCATAATGGTGACAGCGGCGGCAGATGAGTGTCCGCAAATCCTGCTGGACCAATTAGCGGAAAACGGAAAGATGATTATTCCGCTGGGGCCCGAACACGATATTCAGTATATTTGTCTTTTCAACAAAAACAGCCGCGGAAAAATAACTCAGACCACCGATATTGCCGTACGGTTTGTACCATTTGTGAAACCGTGATCATTGGGGGTCAGGGGTCTCCCCACTTTCTAAACTCAACGTCTGCAAATGATGTGAAAAAATAGCAGAAACCTGATTATCCGCCGCCAAGGATTGTTTGCGTTAAACCAGATTTCTGCTGTGCCCCGCAATCCGCGATATCGAACTGGCCTGACACCATACTGAATAAGCCGCAAATAACGGCTTGGGGAAATGTGCGTCCGAATGTGGCTAAATGAATTTCCCCGCCCGTCAGCTGACGGGACGGGGGTATCATTAGTGATATAATCATTTTTTATTTCGCCGCCACGCCAAATGGCGGATTTTCAACAAGCGGCGGGGAATGCACCCAGTTACACTTGTCCGTCAGGAGACGGATTAAAAATCCGCCCACTGGCGGATTCAACAGTTAACAGATTGCTGTACTTTGTGAACATCCAGCGTTTCTACAATGAAAAGCAACTGAGCAGTGGCAAAGAAAAGACCCTTGCTGCTGTTCCCGGTTTTGGGGTGCTATTCACAGCTGTCCAAAACGTTTTTTAAAAAGGGTCACAGCGTCCCTTCTCTCTCCT
>CAZGNZ010000050.1:0-22413 GCA_964527215.1 uncultured bacterium
AAAATCTTTGTGAACCCGCTTTTGCAGATTTGAACTGAGAAATGTTAGTCACTAACGATACCCCGTCCGCTCAGCGGCGGGGAAATTCATTGGAGAATTACTGTCGATTTGATGCAATTCGGCTATAACGATGTAATTCCATCCGAATATTGGTTAGCCCCAAGCAGATTTCCATAAAAATGTTCAAATCAACAGCAGCAGACTGTATTAATTTTCACTAATATTCTAAAACAAAGTTAAACCACATTGGAAAACATTACTGAACTGACAGAAAAGCTGAAGTCTGCTGAAGGGGTAAAACGCATTGAAGTTCTGATCAATCTGGCTTCGGAACTCAATAAATCGGATATCGAACAGGCAGAAGAGTATGCTCGTGAGGCGACAGAACTCTCAGAAAAGCTGAATGAACCATTCTTTGCGGGTCGCAGCCACTATGTGCTGGGACGAACAATGCATCAGGTTTCCCGCTATCAGGATGCAAGGAGGCATTACGAAATCGCACTGGATGTGTTGAGGAGTCCTGAATCTGCCTATTACCGTGCAGCCTGCTGCAACAATCTGGGTGCGCTTTGTCAAACAACCGGTAATATGGATGCAGCGCTGAACTATTATCTGAAATCGCTCCCCATTTGGGAAGAACTGAAGGATATAAGTCATTTGGCTGCAACTCTGAATAATATCGGGATTGTTTACGAAAAAGAAGAAGAATTTGATCAGGCTCTGTCGTATCATATGAGGTCCCTGAACATCCGGGTTGAGGAAAATAACCAATTGGCCATGGCTCAATCGTATAATAATATCGGTATCATTCATGAAAAGCAGGCAAATTACTCCGAAGCACTGCTGTTTTTCAAAAAGTCACTCACGCTGAAAGAAAAAATCGGTGACAGGCACAGTCTCGCGGTAACCTATTCCAACGCAGGAAACTGTCATACTATGCTCCGGAATTATGACCTGGCCCTGGAATACATGAACGATGCGCTGCTGATATTTGAGGAATTGGATGAGAAATATGGATTGGCAGTGGTCCAGAACGGGATAGGCGCTGTGCATGGAGAGAAGGGCGATACTGAATTTGCCTTAGACCTGCTGTTCCAGAATCTGGCGCATATTCGTGACAACAGTCTGAAGGATCTGGAATACCGCTGTACGGAGATAATCAGTAATGTTTATGAAAAGCAGGGCAATTACAAATCCGCATTGGAGTGGAACAGGAAAAGCGCCAAGGTTGAGAAGGAAATTTATAACGAACAGAAGATAAAACAGATTGCAGAAATGCAGACCCGTTTTGATTTGCAAACCAAGGAGCGGGAAGCAGAAATATACCGTTTGAAAAACATTGAACTTGCTGAGGCATACCAGCGGGTCAAACAACTTGCCCGCCGTGATGATCTGACAGGGCTGCCCAACCGGCGGGATATCCTGGAAACCTTGGAATCTGAGCATAAACGTCAGCAGCGTTCAGGAAAAATCAACACCATAATTATTTCGGATCTGGATTTGTTCAAGCAGATAAATGATGAGTTCGGGCACCTTACGGGAGATTATGTACTGAAAGAAGTCGGTCGGCTGCTGGTCGGCAATTTACGCGGGCAGGATAAAGTATGCCGATGGGGCGGTGAGGAGTTTCTGTTTTTTCTTCCTGAAACAGATATCAGCGGTGGACGGACAGTTGCAGAAAATTTACGAGTACTGCTGGAAAATCATCCCTTTGTTTACCGGGACAATACGATACGCATTACGATGACCTTTGGACTGGTGGTGATGAAAAGCGATGCAAATCTAGAGCAAACCATCCGTTTGGCTGATCAAGCTCTATACAGGGGAAAAGAACTGGGACGGAACAAGGTGATTTGTGCTGATGACATGAAACTGGAAAACCAGGAAAAAAAGCACAATAAATCCTCAAGTCAGATAAATCCATTCTTCTCACAAAAGGGATTTATTTCCTGGATGGATTCAAAAGAAGATACATTGCGGGAAAATTCATAGCAGCCAACCTACTGTATTACATGATCATCCTGCCGTTTTCCAATTATTTATGATGATGAATTGCTCATCTGGGAAAAAATCATCCGCTGACAGAGTTTCCGCCCGAATCTTGAACTTTGTTATATTTTTCTTACAGCCATATTCATGATCAGGTATCGGTCTTCAGACATTGACGACCACTGATCGCAGCTTACACCTGTAAAATCATCTCCAAACATTTTGTACATATTTGAATGAATTTGCAGTTCCGGCAATCGACCAATCAGTCTTTTGCCGTCGAAAAGATAAGCCATTTGTACGGGTGATGCAAAATCCCCATCCGGAGTGAAATCTCCTCCCGCGGCCATGGAAACAAAGATCGCAGGTTTCCCCTGCAGCAGTTCAGCAGCTGTTTTATCTGTCGGCCTGATATGAGCGTCAATCAATCCGACTGTGGGAACACTGTCAAACGTGCCGGATGCGCTGCCAGTGAGCGGCAGTTCGTATTCATGTGCGGTTTTTTTATCAGTATACACTGCTTTCAGCACGCCTTCAGAGATCATGGGATAGGTGTAGCCTGGATTGACGGTTCCCTCTACGTCAAAAAATGGACCAATCCTCTGCTCAGGATCCAATAGATGATCCAGTGAAAAATGCTCGCTGAAAAGTTTTTCGCCAATTTTTCCGCTGAAAATGGAACTCCCCGATCCATAATGCAGACCATTGAGGTTTTGGACAATTTTTGACAGCGGCCTAGTCTCTGAAGTCAGAAATACCACCGGCAGTATGGGATCCTTCGGCAGGTCCACAGGATTTAAATACGCCTGACAGTATTCGTCAAACAGTCTCAGCACTTCAGATCGATCATAGAATCTGCCTGTCCAAGAAACTGCTCCGTCAATAATGCTGGCGGATGATTTATGCTTTATCAGTACAGCTGCTGACAGGTAATTCACTTTATAATCCAGTTTCAGGTTTTGACTGTTTGAAAGACTGATATTCAAGGTTTTTAACTGCAGTTTATTGGAAAAAGAAAATTCCGGATGAGTTTTCCGGAGATAAGTCACCAACGAATCAACTTCATCCGGCAACTGGTTTTCGTGCATCATCTCGTTCTTGGATGAATATTGGTTCACATTGTCTCCAGCCGGTTCAAAAGGGTAGGGAATTCTGTTATCCAATGCTGAAACAGCGCGTTTCTCCAATTCCCCTGTATTGAATGAACCCAGAGCGCCTGCTATTCCAATATGCCTTCCGTCAAACATTCGAATACCTGTTCGTTTGAGGTCCTTGCGTCGAACGGATTCAATTTCTGTCTGCACCAGGTTGACACTCATCGATTTTTCAATAATTGTAAATTGTTCTTTAATCATACCCGCCTCTTACTGAACGTTTAATTCTTTGACCCGGACATATGGTCCTCCAAACCCAACCAGAAGGGGAAACTGCTCCATTTTTCCACATCCACCCCCCACAAAGGATTTCAGCTCCACCGTGTCGGACAATCCATCAATCTCACCCAGTGTTTTCATTACATTGCCGGAGATGACGGAAATATTCACCGGGTCTGTTATCCTCCCGTTTTCAATTTTGTATGCCAATGACGGTGCAATGGTGAAAGTTGACATTCCCGATCCGTGTTTAATAGTATTGACAAACAGACCATCAGACACATTTTGGAACAGTTCTTCTTTTGTGAGATCTCCCCCCAAAATATAGGTAGTGGTCATTCGAACAATGGGTTCGAACTCAAAACCGATGGAACGGGCATTACCTGTGACGTTTTCCCCGAGTTCTGCAGCGGTGGATGCACTGTGCAGTCTGCCTGTCAGAATGCCGTTTTTCACCAGAAATGTTTTTCCGGCAGGTGAACCTTCATCGTCAAACGGAACGTATCCGCTTCCCGCCTCCAGCCCTGAGTCAACGATGGACAATATGTCTGCTCCGACTTTTGTCCCAATGGCCCATTCTTTTTTCATGTTCTCATCACCCACCATGAAATCGGCCTCACTTTTGTGACCAAAGCTTTCATGGGCAAATACACCGGCTGCTTCCGGCGAAAGCACAACCGTATAAGAGCCGGGCTTCACCGATTCGGCGTTCTGAAGAAACATTTCACATTCCTCAATATGTTTTCGGCAGGTTGGTAAGGAGTCCTGAAGCTCGTCAAACGCGCTGCCGGACTTGCTGAATGTTTCCGACAAATTTTTTTCCCCGTTCACCATTTTGAAATTTATCCGGAATCCGGCATTCTGAGTATCAAATACCAAATTGGTACCTTTGCTTGAATTTATTTTCTTTACTTTCCGGATATCCTTGTAAATCGCTGTCCAGAAGGCCACATACTGACTGGAATCAACAAGTTCATAACAGGATTTCAGGAGTCCAATTTTGGATTCTGCAGGAACTCCGTCAACACTGGATTTTTCAAATTGTATTTTTTGTTCTGTCGTGATTGGAATTTTACTGATAACGGGATGATTCAGTATATTGTGATTTGGGGTGGCCATTGCCGCCAAACGCTTTATTTCCTGTGGAATATTGTTTACCTCAGTGGTGGAACTGAAGTACCAGCGCTGACCGTCAAACAGTCTGATAAATGCAGCGCTGAATTCCCGAACGCGGTTTTCCTCCAGCTTGCCAAGCGTAAACCGAATCAGAGTTTCATACACCTCTTCAATTCGAACATCAACATAAAAGTTTTCCGGGAAATGAATCATAAGTACTCCCTGATGGTTTTCTGAATTGCATGTGATAAGATCTCCCAAAAACTGGCTGCATTTGCTGTGGTAAAACAGTCACAATTAACTGGGTATTATCATGATCGGTTTTTAACGAAAGCCAAAAACGGACAATCGGCCGGAATGGGCAGAAATTGTCAGAACAAATTTATGGTGTCCGTATGCATTTGTCGCAATTGATCTTTAAACCTGAGTGAAAGCTTTCCAAAAGACTTTTCCATAGCGTTGCATCCAGCCATCATGAACAGCGTAAATCCTTGAAGTCACCAGATTTTGAGTGATTCATTATTCTGTTCGCTTCACGATGTGAAGTTGGGAAACGGTTTACGTATGAATTTGTGAAATAGTGTATTGGTAAACTGGTTGATTGGGATTTTCCTAGCAGGGAACAGTTGGTCGTCAGTCGTCAGTAAGGAATGAGGAGTACAAGTATTATCGCGCATTCAGTACAATTTCAGTCAGTCTGATCGGTGAGCAGACTGTCGAGATTGGATGTTTCATGGTGCGAAAGAGATGTTGTTGTTCGAGTCCCGTCTGATTTTCGGCGGGACAAGTTTATGTTGAAAATTGAAAAAAAATTTACTTATCAATACAAAAATTTGCTCCCAAGAATGGAGGTTAGCATATTATACAGAACTGAAGCTCTAAAAATCAGTGAATTCTAGTGAGTGCTACAATTTTTACTAACGCATTTTATCACGATGTAAATCACGACACAATTAATACACCTTGAGCGTCTGGGATGATAAATGCGACTCATCCAATGAAACATTCAAACGAGATGAAATTGGTCTGCAGCGCATGTTCTTTTGGTTCTTTTCTTCGAAGAAAAGAACATTCTATTTCAGAGAAATTCATTGTACTGCAACTGCGTTTGGGCTTGGCAGAATGGTATTGATTGAGTGGTTGAGTAGTGAAATGGTGTAATGGTATAATGGCTGAATTGGACTTTCTGACATAATGCTGCTGAGTGGGACGGAAAGTCGTCAGTTGGCAGTCGTCAGCCCTTGATTGTGTTTTTCCAATTTCAAGTTTCGGATTTCCTGTTCCAACTCCCGTCGATTGCCGTCCGAATTGCGGTTCAGGATGCATAGTATAAATACAGGTGAGTGCTCGAACAATCATATTTTAGTCCGGCAGACGTCAGCTGGCGGGATTGGGATCGCTGCATCCTGAATCCCATGCCACCCGGCTATTTCCCCGGGAGTGGTGGGGGTTTGGGATGGGTGAACACGAGTAGGATTTTTCTATCTGAGGTTCCGCGAATCACCAGTAGAATCCAGATCACGCATCCCTGTAGGGGCTGAATACTTCAGCCCGGGGCATCGCCCCGGGGAATCGGATAGAATTGCGGCAGAACCCTGAAGGGGTGCAACGGATAGAAATAGGTTGAGTTGTTGAGCAATGTTTCCCTGCTGGGTGCTGTCTAGTAGTGAGATGGTGAAATAGTATAATGGTGTGATGGTTAATTGGTTGAGTGCGGATTCTCTGTCAGGGAAAAGTTGGGTGGTCAATAATTGTTTGTCAGCACAAGATCTGAGGGGTACAACTATTATCGCGCATTCAGTACAATTTCAGTCAGTCTGATCAGAAGAGCAGACTGTCGAGATTGGATGTTTCATGGTGCGAATGAGATGTTGTTGTTCGAGTCCCGTCTGATTTTCGACGGGACGAGTCTATCTCATTCAATGAAACATTCAAACGAGATGAAATTGTCCTGCAGCGCATGTTCTTTTGGTTCTTTTCTTCAAAGAAAAGAACATTCCATATTAGAGAATTTCACTGCACTTCAAATTTGTTTGGGACTTGGCAGAATGGTGATATGGTTTATTGGATGAGTCGGTGAGTAAGATTTCCTGCCAGGTGTGATTGAGTAATGAAATAGTGTAATGGTATAAAGGCTGAATTGGACTTTCTGACATAATGCTGCTGAGTGGGACGGGAAGTCGTCAGTTGGCAGTCGTCAGCCCTTGATTCTGTTTTTCCAATTTCAAGTTTCGGATTTCCTGTTCCAACTTCCCGTCGATTGCCGTCCGAATTGCGATTCAGGATGCATAGTATAAATACAGGTGAGTGCTCGAATAATCATATTTTAGTCCGGCAGACGTCAGCTGGCGGGATTTGGGATCGCTGCATCCTGAATCCCATGCCACCCGGCTATTTCCCCGGGAGTGGTGGGGGTTTGGGATGGGCGGATGCGGGGGCTTAGTGAAATCGTGTAGTGGTGAAATAGTTTAGCAGCAATTCCCCGGCAGGGCGATGTTGAGAACATCGCGGAGTTGTTAGTATTCACTTGCCGGTTTATGCAAACCGGAACTCAGAATACCTGCTTGATAGAGCCAGTCGTCAAGCTGAACAAGCAGTTTGTACATTTATGAATTAAAATTATAAATAGTCATGCGCCAATCAGCGATCTCTTTTGGACCTTACTGCAAATGACAGCTCAAAAAAAACCAGCTGGTATACAGAAAGAAACAGCCTGCAGAATCATCCGGTTCCGATCAGGTGTAAGTAAGAACCAGAAGGTGAATCAGCTAATTATCACAAGCACATCATCCTGGGCTACCCGATCACCGGGTTCAACCAGAATTTCAGACACTTTCCCACTGGTATTCACTGTCACTTCCGTCTCCATTTTCATGGCTTCCAATACGACTACCGGATCATCTTCTGTTACCTGATCACCCACTTTCACAACGACCTTGAATACCTTGCCGGGCATTGGGGCCACCACTTCTTCTGCTGCATTCGAATGAGTCGCAGGAGATTCAGTATTGCCGTCGGTATCCTTAACAGAGGTTGAAAATGCCTGACCGTTTACAGTGGTTTTGTCCCCGTCCACCGTTACCTGATAATTTTTTCCGTTGACAGTTACCGTGTAATTTCCGGACCCTGCAACTGGAGCAGTTGATTTTTCTTTCAGCCGGATACCCAGTTCTGCTTCTCCCTTCAGATAGGCTATCCCCTTTTCCTTACAAGTGGCTGCAATGAAAATATTTTCATCCGTTATATCCAGATCCGCGGCCAGCAATGCTTCCTTGGCTGGTTTCGCACCCTTTTGGGGATCAGCGTCATTGAGATCCACAACCAGTTCACGAGTGGATTCCAACTGCATCTGTTCACCGGCAAGCTTTACAATTTCCGGGTCTGGAGATACAGGGGTGCGTCCGAAATAGCCGAGTACCATTTTACCGTATCCGTCCGCAATTTTTTTCCATGGACCGAACATGACATTGTTGAAAGCCTGTTGAAAGTAAAACTGAGACACAGGCGTTACGGATGTGCCGTAGCCGCCGCGCTCTACCACTTCCTTCATGGCCAGAATGATGTCAGGGAACTTGTCCATAATGCCATTGTCCCGCAGCATCTGGGTATTGGCAGTAAGAGCTCCGCCCGGCATGGGACTCCAGGGAATCAGGGGCTCCACCATAGTGGCTTCGGGCGGCAGGAAATAATCCTTCATACAGTCCTTGAAAATTTCTTCCACTTCCAGAATCTTGTCCGCATCCACATCCAGTTCGTAATCACTTCCTCGAAGGGCATGCCACATCGTCAGAACATCGGTCTGACATGTTCCGCCGGAACAGGGTGAAAGTGAAAGGTCAATCACATCTGCACCGGCATCCAGAGCGGCTTTGTTGCAGATGAGTCCGATACCGGCGGTTTCATGAGTGTGAAATTGGATGGAAGTGTTTTCCGGCAGCATTCGCCGAGCCCGTTTAACCGTTTCATATACATTCTGAGGAGTAGATGTCCCGGAAGCATCCTTGAAGCACACTGAATCATAGGGAATTTCAGCATCCAGTATCTGCTGCAGAGTACGGGCATAAAACTCCGGATCATGCGCGCCGCTGCAGCCTGGAGGCAGTTCCATCATTGTAACCACCACCTGATGCTTCAGTCCGGCTTCCACGATGGATTGACCGCTGTATATCAGATTGTTAACATCGTTCAGGGCATCAAAATTACGGATGGTGGTCACACCGTGTTTTTTGAACAGTTTCGCATGCAGAGCAATGATGTCCCTGGGCTGGGAATCCAGCCCTACCACATTCACACCTCTGGCCAGAGTCTGCAGATTGGCATTGGGTGCGGCCGCCCGAAATGCATCCATCATTTCAAAAGCGTTTTCATTACAGTAAAAAAACAGCGACTGAAACCGAGCGCCGCCGCCGGATTCAAAATGATCAATCCCAGCTTCCACTGCCGCTTCCACGGCCGGTATAAAATCTTTGGTTAGCACCCGGGCACCAAAAACCGACTGAAAACCATCCCGAAATGCCGTACACATGAACTTCACTCTTCTCTTTGCCATTTTCACCTCTGTTCAGAAAACCATTCAATATACTTAATCATTACTTTACAAAAACCGACCACAAAACACCCGCCGCAATGGCTGAACCCATGACCCCGGCCACATTGGGGGCCATCGCATGCATCAGGAGATGATTGCGTGGATCGTTTTCATGCCCCACATGCTGCACCACCCGGGCAGAATCAGGGACTGCCGACACACCTGCAGCACCTACCAGCGGATTGATTTTTTCCTTGAGAAACAGATTCATAAACTTTGCAAACAGCACCCCCCCGGCAGTTGCCACTGCAAATGACAGTGCACCAAGACCAAAAATCAGCAGCGACTGCTGAGTCAGAAACGTACTGGCCTCTGTGCTTGCTCCAACTGTGAATCCAAGCAGAATTGTCACGATGTCCACAAAGGCTGTCCGTGCCGTCTCCGCCAGTCGTTCAGTGACGCAGCTTTCCTTCAGCAGATTGCCGAAAAACAGCATCCCGATGAGAGACATTGAACCTGGTACAATAAGAAGTACAAGTATCAGTCCCACCACCGGGAATATAATCTTCTCCCGTTTGGAAACCGTACGGGGGGCTTTCATTCGAATCAGACGTTCTTCTTTGGTGGTGAGTAAATTCATGATGGGCGGCTGAATTACCGGAACAAGCGCCATGTACGAATAGGCCGCGATGGCAATTGCTCCCAGCAGATGCGGTGCCAACCGGGATGACAGAAATATGGATGTAGGACCGTCTGCACCGCCAATAATCCCGATAGCGCTGGCTTCCGATGGGCTGAAACCCAGGAACAGGGCACCAATCAGGGTCAGAAAAATACCTACCTGTGCCGCAGCACCCAGCAGTATGAGTTTGGGATTGGCCAGCATAGTGGAGAAATCCGTCATCGCACCGATTCCCAGAAAAATCAACGGCGGATATATGCCGGAGGTTACACCAAAATACAGATATTGAAAGACACTGCCGTCTTCATATACGCTCAAAGGCATGGTGGCCAAAGACGGAATATTGCCCACTATTGCACCAAACCCGATAGGCAGAAGGAGCAATGGTTCATAGTTTTTCATGACAGCCAGACTGATGAATATGCAGCCAATGACTATCATGACTATATTCCCGGGTTCCAGCAGCGCAAACCCGGTGCTTCCCAGATATGAGTTAAATATATCCATTAGTTATCCGTTATTTCGAGGGGCTGAATTATGGTGAAGGGCACAGCCGATAGCTGCCACCGTTTCCAGAGTCACAGATATTGCTTCTTTTCGCCGGGCGGGCTGCTTCCCTGAGGTTTTCTCCGGGAAAATTCGGCTGATGGGCACCAGCAGCCGCGGCATCAGCCCGGTCACTATAGATATTATCGCGAGGGATGCAAACACAATACTCATACCCATAAGTGCCAGGGCGATTCCCTGACCGTCAACCACATTCTGCCAACTGAGCGTCAGTTCCATGTTCTTCCTTTCATCAGATACAGACAAATCCGTATCAGCCGAGTCATCAAATCACCATCGCATTCCTTAAGTCCAAATGGAATCGACAAAATAATTCTTTATTCGAGGTGCGAAAATTACATTGTTTATTCATGAAAACTGTGGAGGTTTTTCAATTTTCAACCAAGTATAACCTCCACCAGCAGAACCACATCCAGCACATCCAATTGACCGTCCTGATTCAGATCTGCGGACTCCCATTGGGTATCCGAAGGCTCCAGCAGGCCCAGTATGAATGACACCAGAAGAACCGCATCCAGTACATCCACCTGATCATCTGAATTGACATCACCGGTGAGTATATGATACTGATGTATTCCGAACCATGGGGAGCTCCAGTTCTCCTGGTCAATTTCCACCAGAAAACTGCCTGTTTCAGAGGGATTCAAAATGATGCCTTCCGTCATTTCCATTCCATTTGGATCCAGCGGGACGACCAGCACGGAATCGGCGGTGCTGGTGAATTCAAAACTTAAACTGACAGGGTGCATTTCCGTGGGAGCCGATCCCCAGTTATTATGAATGGTCTGGATTCCGTCCCAGATCATATCCGTATTCTGAATCCGCGTGCTTACGGTCAGCAGTGAGTATTCACATTCGCTCAAAGGATCCCCGGTTACCGAGACCCAAGTTACCGTGGCAAAATCCGATGCCTGCAGCAGGCGGAAATCATCCAAAACGGTATTTGGAAACTGATTCAGCATGCCGGTCAATCCTATAAACTGAGGAGATGCGACGGTAAGCAGTCCATCCTGATTCCAGATTATTTCACCGGTATCTGTCTGGTGCGGGTTCCCGGAAACAGGCGGCAGGTTGCCATGATCATCAGGAAATGGGTGGTCAAATGTATCAATCACGATCTGATGCTCCAGTATCAGGCGCCGATCAAACACCTGTGGTCCGGACCAGCCGCTGAACTCCCGAGCCCAAAGCAGAAAGTCATCCGGGTGATATGATATATCAAGCTGCTGCTCTGCCGGCTGTATCATTCCGGACCGGTATGCCAGTGCACAGGACGGCATCAGAGACATCATGGCGGTATTGCGGTGATGATCAAAGTAACTTTCCACCATGTCCGTTTCCCAGGAATCGGAACCGTTGAAGCTGTAAAACATCAGACCGTCGGCTTCCTGGAAAGCACTGTAGGCAGTCAGAAACAACACCCCTTCTGACTGATACCGATTGGGAAACGGGTGATTGTACTCGCTGACGGTAAGCGGCTTTCCGGCCAGCCGGGCACCCGCCAGGGCACCGGCAACGGCACCGCCGTCAGTACTCTGAACCATTGCACTGTTGTTGATCAGCCAGTCAACAGGAGACCAGGGTTCATTGGGAAAACTGGGATGATCCCAGTATGCGTGATTGTCCATGTAATCCGTCACAGACTGTGCATAGAAATCCGGAACTCCCACCGACCAGTTGGTTCCTGAAAGCGGTGCCCGAACTCCCAGTACATCCTTTATATATGCACTCATTTCTGTGAAGTACCCGCGCATGGTATCCAGATAGAATCCGGAAATATCCCGAATCCTGGATTCAGTGAAGGACGCGCTTTCATTAAAATCGGTCCGTCTGACAGTACCGCCTTCCAGAGATTCTTCCGGCAGCAGACCAAAAACCTGCGGTTCACCCAGACTGACGGCATCCAGCCACACATCATGAGTACTTTGGCCGAGTACAAATCCCAGATGAACATCTCCGTCGGATGTCACCGGGGATGTGAAAGCAAAACTGAATTCGCTCCATTCCGTGGTGATATCAAAGGACGATCCCGTATAGTATTCATAGGGTCCGACAGACTGCTGGATGGAAATGCTGATTTCCCGATCGGACTCTGACCTGGCTGCAAAATTCACCTGATAGAGTTCACCTTCCACCAGCATCAGATCAGGATGTGTCAGTTGGATATGCCAGTCGGTATCCGTGATTTCCATAATCACCGCCCGCAGGGAAAACCCGCCTTCGTACGGATTCTGACTGTCGCGCACAACCACACCGCCGGCATTATCATATAAACTGAACTGCCAGGGCAGCGGTACACCTGGACCGTCGCCGGATTCGAATCCGCCGTTCTCCAGCTGATTGGAACCCTCTGTCAATCCCTGATTCCAGGACTGCGTCAGAGCTGCATCATTTTCATATCTTTCTGACAGATAACCCAGCCACAGACTGTCCAGCATTGCGTCATGCCTTACCATCAGATCCCCGCCATGGGCAAACGGCTTCAGTTTGCCGTCTTTCCACATTCGATACAGCGAATTTTCATTGGCGATTTCCACCATGGCCAGAACCGGATCTTCCGCCAGGGAAAGTCCGGTATAGGGATTGATATGGGAAAGAAGCTGCTGGGCATAGTCCTTCTGAAGCTGGATCAGCTGAGGATCAAACAGGGTGACGCCTTTTCCGAAATTGGGGATGGAATCCGCTCCGGCAACACCGTCTTCCTCACGAAAGGTGCGGGAAACATGCAGATTCATGTTCACATAGACGCCATTCTGCTTCAGCTGATAGATGAAGAATTCCAGTTCATTCAGACGCTGCTGGTTCAATGACAGAGTGTGAGACTGTCCGGAAAAAATGTTTCCGTCCGAATCCCACGGGTTGTCAAGATGATGAAACCGAACCAGATTGTACCCCATGCCGCTGAGCCGCTCAGCCACCCCCGCCATGCTGGTGAAATCCGTGAATGCTGCTCCTGCCACGATGTTGGTCCCGAAAAAGCGGATCGGCTCATCGTTTCGTGTGAAGTGACCATCGGCATTGATCCGGATGGAATCGGCTGATCCGATCGGCTCATGAAAAAATGAAGGCCAATAAGGTGAATCCGGTGTCTGGAATGGCGGCAGACTGAATTGATATCCTCCGCTGAACGGCTGTGCCGATAATCCGGAAAAGAATGCCAGAAATAAGAATAATCCCAAATGAAGTTTGCGTTCCATGATTTTTCCTGTCAGTAAAATGTAAATCTTAACCCGGCAAAATTACGGATTCTGTGATGGAAGGTTTGACATATTGTGAATTTCGGCTTTTTAAACCAAACGGCATTCTGACCAATACTTAAAATGCAGGTGAAAAAACAGAGGGGGGTTGAGTCAAGTACATAAAGATGCGCCATTCGTCGGCATGATTATCGCTATGAATCGAAACATCTTTTCCTGCCGATATTGATGCTGTTAATCTCTATATTACATAAGGTAAAAAATATATCCTTTCCTTGTGAACCCACTGACCGGGATTGGCAGGAAGTCCGGCTTGGACTGATAAACTGTCATCTGCTGTGTACTCAAGCGCTCATTGGGCATCATTGCGGACCGGTGGGTATATCCGTTGATAAGATAGAAAGTCATTCATGCAGATACCAGAAATTATTCAGGGCGGTATGGGAGTTGCAGTTTCCAATTGGAAGCTGGCGAAAGCGGTTTCAAATTTTGGTTCCCTGGGCGTTGTATCCGGAACGGGCATTGCAAACATCATGATTGCCCGGTTGATGTCCGGAGATACGGACGGTCACGTGCGCCGGGCCATGAGCCACTTTCCCATTCAGGAATCCATTAAAAGAATTATAGATAAATACTATCAGCCAGTAGAAGATGCTGCCAGGAAAATCACTTTTAAACGTCCTCCGATGTGGCAGTTCAAGGCACCCAAACAGCTGACTGAACTGACAGTCGTGGCCAACTTCGTGGAAGTGTTTCTGGCTCGGGAAGGCAAAAACAGTTCCGTTGGTCTGAATCTTCTGGAAAAGGTTCAGTTTCCGACAATGGCATCCCTTTACGGTGCAATGCTGGCCGGTGTATCCGTTGTGCTGATAGGTGCCGGAATCCCCGACCAGATACCGGAAATGATGTCAACGCTGTCCCGGCATGAGGCTACAGAGCATCAGATCGCAGTACAGGGGGGAACAGGGAAATATGGATTTACCTTTGAACCGGAGGCTGTTTTCCCGGGAATTGGACAGGCGGCGGGACCGCTGACCATACCGCGTTTCCTGCCAATTGTATCATCCGATATTCTGGCAAAGGCATTGATGAAGCGAACCGGGAACAGGCTTGACGGATTCATTGTGGAAGCACCGTGGGCGGGCGGGCACAATGCACCGCCGCGAGGACCCCTGAAGCTGAATAACCGGGGAGAACCGGAATACGGCAGCCGTGACGAGATTCAGCTGGATAAATTCCGCCGGCTGGGTTTGCCGTTCTGGCTGGCAGGAGGGTATGATTCTGAGGAGAAATACCGGTACGCACTGGAAAACGGTGCTGCCGGCATTCAGGTGGGTACCGCGTTTGCCTTCAGCGATGAGTCCGGATTGCATCCCGACATCAAACAGCAGGTCATCAATCAGGTACTGACCGGACCGGTTTCAGTATATACCAGTTCAAGAATTTCACCTACCGGATTCCCTTTCAAAGTGGTTCGCCAATCCGGAACGGTATCTGATCAGTCCGTGCTTGATCTGCGGACCCGGTTGTGCGATATCGGACTGCTTCGGCAGGCAAAAATGAATGGTGAAGGGGAGATGGTATATTTCTGCTCGGCGGAACCATCTGACTCATTTGTTCGCAAAGGCGGAGCTGAAACAGAGTGCAGCGGACGTTCCTGTCTGTGCAACAACCTGATGGCCAGTGCCGGTTTCCCTCAGACCAGAAGCTGCGGATATACGGAACCACCCCTGATTACGGCAGGTGACGGACTTCAGCGCATTGAACGATTTATCCCCGAAGGCGGAAATTCATATTCTGTAGAAAATGTTTTGGATGTTATTCTCGGGAAGGTGCCTGCGAGCGCAAGTCCCGTTCCCGTTTAGCACCCGCGTATGTTCATTCGACAGTTGCCCGCCTGACCAAATACAATTTACAAATTGCAAATGACATATTTCTGATACCGGTTTCTGCCTGGTATTTCATGCAACAGGGTTTTATTCCCCAATCAGCAGATTCAGCAGCTGGACCACATCCAGCACATTGATGATCCCGTCACCGCTCAAATCTCCGGCCATGAACGGCAGCTCACCTATTTCCGTATGGTAGATAATGACGTTGACCATCAGCACGATATCCAGCACGTCCAGTGCGG
Organism: uncultured bacterium; assembly: GCA_964527215.1. Taxonomy (GTDB): domain Bacteria; phylum Fidelibacterota; class Marinisomatia; order SCGC-AAA003-L08; family JACNLC01; genus CAZGNZ01. The sequence goes on from CAZGNZ010000050.1 coordinate 15,587, forward strand.
AATCATTGTTTACATCCCCAGGTATCTGCAGGACGGCAAATTCATGAGCATCATAAAATCCAATATAGGGATGGGCCGCTGTTCTCCCGGACTCATCCCCGGCTGACAGGTAATACTGCACCGTCGTGCCCGGACCGAGTTCGGAAATTTCCGCCGTAAACAGATGATTTTCAGGATCCGCTTCCTGCAGCGGTGTACTCTGATAATTTCCTTCATTCAGTCGGTAGTTTACCACAGTTTCATCCGGTGTCAGAGCACTGCTGCTGTAGGGAATGATTTCTGCCTGAAAAACAGGCGACTCGTCCGCGGCCAGATACCCTGAAACGGGAATATGCTGTATACTCAGCATTCCGCGATCCGGAATACCCTTGGTCCGGCAGTGCACTGCATCAATATTCTGAAAGCCCTGATATCCGTTCATATCATAATAAACCGGAATAATTTCATACCCCGGCATGGCGGCTTCATAAACGGCAATGGCATTGTCATCCCACTCGTTTCCGGTCTGCGGGACAAAAATTTTGGTGTTCAGGATCAGTGAATTGGAATAGGGGGTAATGGGATTTTCATCCGGCGGGATGCCGAATCCGGTACCGGGTGTGAATACCCGAAAAACTTCATATGGAGTACCGTATGAAGATACTGCGTTGGCAAAATACTCAGCCACATCCTCATAAAGCTGATAGCGGGTATCCGTCTCAGGCACCTGTCCCACAAGCACTTTGTCCACTGCCAGAAACTTGGTTGTGCAGTCAATATGGTGGATGGTATTCTGGGGATCCGGGAACGTAGGGTACCGGGAAATTCCCAGATATTCCCCCGTTATCTGCAGCAGCTCCGCTTCAGTCATTCCGAAGTTATCCGAATACACCATATCCGTTGAAACTGCCATGCCCATCCCGTCGCACATGTAATTGCCGCCCACATACCATAGGTCCATCCCGAATAGATTCAGGTCGAGAAAATCCGCAGCCTCGATGGGGATATCATCCGAGAAAGGATAGTAAAAGCCCATGTGATACCGGAAATTCACAATACTGATCTGAAGGTCACCTTCGGCAATATACCAGGGTCCGTAATCGCGGGTCCACATGATTTCACATGGAGCATGCAGGAACCGGCAGTTGGCGGTGTTGACATCATTTTCCGTCAGCAGGCTCTGAACATAGCCCTCCTGAATCTGATTGGTTACCTGGATTACCACCGATACATCCTCCGCCATCTCACGGATCATTGCATACGGAATACCGAAATCATTGTACGTGATGTTAAAATCAATAAGTACCCCTTCCATCGGTTCCCACTCTGCGATCTGACGAGGCGTCAGTGTCGGGGGTTCGGTTGGATAGAATTCCCGTAGATTTTCTGCAGGCAGTCGATTCGGTTTCACGCCGTGAATCGGTGTCGGACCGCTTTCATGCTCCGGATTTGCTGCACCAAACATCGGCACGGTGAATATCGCTGTCATTAATAAAAACAATGTGAAGAAACACCTGATCATTGACAACTCCCTTTCTGCGGGAAGGAAAAGTTTTATTACTGATTCGTATAATGAGACGGAAATTTACGCAGTACTTCAAGAAATGAATCAACCCAATTCGGACATCGATTGTATTGAAATTAACTATTCACCACCTCTGGATGCGGTGATGGCTACTGGACTGAACCCGGTGGAAAATTCGGTGTGTCCTCAGCCGGGATTAACTGCAGTTCAGAAGCGTTTTCGCGGTTCCGGTATGCTTAAATTACGGCATCTGCAACGATTAGGGTTTATATTCAGACATGATGCACAAATACAATTTCCATCGTCTTCCACTGCTCATTTTAATGTGCGGGTTACTGTTCGCCATTGTTCCCTTTGACCCCGATACCCACATATTTCGGGAAGGGTTTATCACTGTCTCCATCCAGGAGGTTGATTTTGGACAGGTAGAAATTCCCGGTTCATCGCAGCAGGTGATCACCATCTTCAACGGCGGATCGGACGAACTTCTGCTTCTGACAGCTGAATATCCCCAGTCGGAATTTCTCGCTGCCGGTGTGCCGGAATCATTAAGCACTGGATCATCGTCTTCATTCCAGATTTTATTCAGTCCGGAACACAATATCAGTTATCTTTCGTTTCTGATACTGCGCTACGGCGATACAGATCAGGATATATTCATTCGGCTTGAAGGAACGGGTGACTATCCGGGCACCTATTATGACTCCACATCAGGATTGTGGGGTGAATCCCTCAAAGCCGAACTTCATGAAATAATTAATCCTCATATTGATTTAGGCTACAGCGGCGGCCGTCGTACGATGTACGGAATCATTGACAACGAAAATAATACCCTGGAATGTGTATATACCGGATTTACTCAGTATTGGCCTTACGGTGATGACGGAACATTTCCGGATCCCATCAACTGCGAGCACACCTGGCCGCAGACGTTCTTCAACAGCAGCAATCCGATGCGGGGGGATATCTTTCACCTGTATCCTACCCATATGGATGCCAACAGCGCCAGAGGAAGCTATCCGTTCGGCAATGCGGTGTCCGGGATCAACTGGTCTGACGGCGGATCATTGCGGGGGCAGAATATTTATGGTGAGACAGTCTTTGAACCGCGGGATGCACATAAGGGTGATGCCGCACGGTCGATATTTTATTTTGTCATCTGTTATGGCAATTTGGGCGGATACTTGGGTGAAAATGAGGAAACGGATCTTCGCGAATGGTATCTTGCTGACCCCGTCAGTCAAAAGGAAATTGACCGCAACAACGCCATTTTTGAGTACCAGGAAAACCGTAATCCCTTTATCGATCACCCGGAGTTCCTGTCCCGCATTTCATCTTTCACCGGAACATCGGATGGGCAGCCGGAACTGCCCGGAACGGTCTGGGTCCCCGATGGAGTGGAACTGGGACAGCTTCAGCCCGATTTTTTCTTTCACATCGGGAATTCCAGCCAAACCGCTCTGATCATTCAGGATGCCGTGCTGGCATTTAATGCCTTCTCCGCAGAAATCCAGTCCCAATTGGTTATGCCGGGTGAATGGGGAACCGTTCAAATCAGCCTGAGCGGAACCGAACCGGGATATTATCAGGATATCCTGACCGTTCACACCAGTGATCCGAATGCTGAATCCGTCAACATTGCCGTATCCGCAATGATTTGGGCCATGGGGGATTTGAATCAGGACAATGCCCTGGATGTTGTTGACGTTATTATTTTGGTGGATGTGATCCTGAATCAGCCTGAACCGGAGCCGCTGACTGCATTCCTGTCGGATATTGTTCCGGATGGATCCATTGATATACTGGATGCTGTCGGACTGGTGGGGCTGATACTGGAGTGATGGTGGATAAAGTATTATGGGTTTACCGTGAAATAGTGTAATGGTAACCGGCAATTGTGATGGGTGATTTGCGGTGTGCCGTGTGAAATGCCGGAAAGAATGTCAATATTCCAGAAACAGGTAAAATCATCACATACTCACGTTAATGAAGTCAACAGCAAATTGACTTGTTCAGGTATGTAAAGGAAACGTTATGAAACGCACGATTATTGGCCCTTCACTGCCCAATATCCCCTGGCAGGACCGGCCTCAGGGATCAGATGAAGTGATGTGGCGCTATGACGGCAACCCGGTAGTGGACCGGAATCCCATTCCCTCTGCCGGCCGAATTTTCAACAGCGCCGTAATCCCGTATCAGAATGAATTTATTGGTGTGTTCAGGGCTGATCATAAAAACGGAATGCCCAATCTGCATCTGGGACACAGCCGTGATGCTGTATCATGGGAAATCTCCGATCCTCCAATCCGGTTTTTAAAAGAAGACGGTTCCCCCGCCGAGCCTATCGGCTATGGGTACGATCCCCGTCTGGTGGAAATTGAAGGCACCTATTACATCACCTGGTGCAACGACTTTTTCGGACCCACCATTGGGGTCGCCAGAACAAACGATTTCAAAACCTTCATCCAGATGGAAAACGCCTACCTGCCCTTTAACCGCAACGGGGTTCTTTTTCCCCGAAAAATCAGTGGATATTATGTGATGCTGAACCGTCCCAGCGATAATGGTCATACCCCGTTTGGAGATATTTTTCTCAGTCACAGTCCTGACATGATTCACTGGGGGCAGCACCGGATGGTTATGCAGGCGCCGGGCAATTGGTGGCGGAATAAAAAAATCGGTCCGGGTCCCATACCCATTGAGACCACCGAAGGATGGCTGATGATCTATCACGGTGTTTGCATGACATGCAGCGGATATGTGTACAGCATGGGCGCTGCGCTGCTGGATCTGGAAAATCCATACAAGGTGACTGCGGACTGTGCGAATTACATTCTCACACCGGAGAAGGATTATGAAACCACCGGCTTTGTTCCCAATGTCACTTTTCCGTGTGCCGCACTGCATGATTCCGATACCGGACGAATCGCCGTTTTCTACGGAGCCGCGGATACGTACTGCGCTTTGGCTTTTACCCAGGTGGACGAGTTGATAGACAGCATTCGGGCCCATCCCTCCGAGTAATCAGTATCGCAGGATGTACATACGGCATTCGGATTGATTTCAGCCCGGAATAATCGGACAATAATTCAAACCCCGAAGTGTTGCAGCAATACCACCAAAATGGTCATGCGGGTGCGAGTCAACCCTTCAGCAGAATCAGATGATTTTGAAACATGAGAATGTCAGATCTGTCTCAATGATATCGACAAATTGGTGAAGGTCATGGCTTTCAAAAAACATTCTCCCCCGTGCAATTAAACAGCTTTTGATCGAATTTGATAACCGGATTTTAAGGACATCCTGGTGTGTGGCTGTTCCAGAAGTTCTATATTTTCTGGATGCGCAACTGTGGCATTGTACTCGATGTCAAACCCTTAATCATGAAATATTTTTTCCGGACCTGCACCCCTTCAGGGTGCCTGCTTTAAAATAAACGATTCCCGGGGCGATGCCCCGGGCTGAAGTATTCAGCCCTTTCAGGGCTGCGTAATCTGGATTCTACTGGTGATTCGCGGAACCTCAGATAGAAAAATCCTGCTAGTTTCCATCCATCCCAAACCCCCACCCACCTCCGGGGAATGCCACTTACAGAGAGTTCAGGATACAAAATTCCCAAACCCATCATCAGACAGTATCCGGTGGACAATATGAATTTGGAGAAATCATCCTCTATCTATACTATGCATCCTGAACCGCAATTCGGACGGCAATCGACGGGGAGTTGGAACAGGAAATCCGAAACTTGAAATTGGAAGAACACAATCAAGGGCATACGACTGCTAACTGACGACTTTCCGTCCCACTCAGCAGCATTATGTCAGAAAGTCCAATTCAGCCATTACACCATTACACCATTTCACTGCTCAACAACACCCTGCCAGAAACGTTACTCAACTACTTGACCATTAAAATAATACCATTCTACCAAGCCCAAACGCAGTTGCAGTGCAATGAATTTCTCTGAATAGAATGTTCTTTTCTTCGAAGAAAATAACCAAAAGAACATGCGCTGCAGACCAATTTCATCTCGTTTGAATGTTTCATTGAATGAGATAGACTCGTCCCGTCGAAAATCAGACGGGACTCGAACAACAACATCTCATTCGCACCATGAAACATCCAATCTCGACAGTCTGCTCTTCTGATCAGACTGACTGAAATTGTACTGAATGCGCGAATAAACAAGCCAGTCAACTCACCCCTGCCTGGGAAGCGCCACTCAACCAAAAAACCATTACACAAATAATTGTACCCTGTCCAGATAAGCCGTACTCGACTTTTCAACCATTACTCTATTACACCATTTCACTACTCAACCACACCCTGCCAGAAACGTTACTCGCCCACTCGCCCACTAAAATAATACCATTCTGCCAAGCCCAAACGCAGTTGCAGTACAATGAATTTCTCTGAAATAGAATGTTCTTTTCTTCGAAGAAAAGAACCAAAAGAACATGCGCTGCAGGACAATTTCATCTCGTTTGAATGTTTCATTGAATGAGATAGACTCGTCCCGTCGAAAATCAGACGGGACTCGAACAACAACATCTCATTCGCACCATGAAACATCCAATCTCGACAGTCTGCTCTTCTGATCAGACTGACTGAAATTGTACTGAATGCGCGAATAAACAAGCCAGTCAACTCACCCCTGCCTGGGAAGCGCCACTCAACCAAAAAACCATTACACAAATAATTGTACCCTGTCCAGATAAGCCGTACTCGACTTTTCAACCATTACTCTATTACACCATTTCACTACTCAACCACACCCTGCCAGAAACGTTACTCGCCCACTCGCCCACTAAAATAATACCATTCTGCCAAGCCCAAACGCAGTTGCAGTACAATGAATTTCTCTGAAATAGAATGTTCTTTTCTTCGAAGAAAAGAACCAAAAGAACATGCGCTGCAGGACAATTTCATCTCGTTTGAATGTTTCATTGAATGAGATAAACTCGTCCCGTCGAAAATCAGACGGGACTCGAACAACAACATCTCATTCGCACCATGAAACATCCAGTCTCGACAGTCTGCTCTTCTGATCAGACTGACTGAAATTGCACTGAATGCGCGATAATATTTGTACTCCTCAGAGCTTGTGCTGACAAACAACCGCTGTCCACCCAAATTTTCCCTGACAGAGAATCTGCACTCAACCAATCAACCATTACACCATTATACTATTTCACCATTTCACTAATCAACTACACCCTGCTTGAGAAACCTTGCTCAACAACTCAACCAATTTCTATCCGTTGCACCCGGTGATGTCTTGTAAATTGTGTAAAAAGTAAACAGGGTGCAGCAAGTTGTTTTA
>CAZGNZ010000051.1:0-21590 GCA_964527215.1 uncultured bacterium
ATGAAGCCTATTTCTGCGGGTGGAATGATGATGAAGGCATCTGCGAATTTGACCAAGATCCAGGCGGCGGATGGGGTGACTGGAATCTGTGTGATGATCTGGATTCGGAGGAATGTGCTTCCCTGCCATTCTGTGCCTGGGATGAAGAACTGGATGAATGTGTGGAAGATTTTGGAGGAAGCTGGTTCCCTTCGGATCCCTGTTCCGATCTTGGATTTGATGAGTGTGCGGATGCACCTCACTGCTCATGGTCTGATGAAGAAAATATCTGTTTCTTTGATCACGATCCCGGAAACGGTTGGGGGAATTTCGAACCTTGCTATGATCTTGGTGCAGAGGATTGCGAAGCCGCTTTGCACTGCTACTGGGATGAAAACTTGCAGGAATGCGGTTTCGGTTTTGGCTGGGGGCTCTGTGATGCCGGACCGGCTGGCCTTGGCTGGGGATACGGAGACTGGGACTGGTCTTCGAGCGGATACGATCTTGGGGATATCAATACCGATTTGAATATCGATGTTCTGGATATTGTTGAGGAAGTTGCATTTATCCTGGAGACCGAATCGCCTTCCGACTATCAGCATTGGGCGGGTGATATGAACAATGATTTTTCCCTGAACGTTCTGGATATTACAAATATGATCAATGTGATAACTGCCGGCAGGTTAATCGATGAATCGGCTTCGGCTGTATGGCAGGACGGCACTCTGAGTCTGACCGGTTCTGTCGGAGGAATTCAGTTCCGCGGGAATCTGCTTTCATCTGTATCCGGCACCGATGAGGTGTTTCAGGCAAATGGAATTACGCTTGTAATCAATATGGAAGGTCAGTTGGAAACGACTTCGATGGAATTGGATTCAGCACCTGAAAATCTGGTGGTTTCATCCGTTACCGGGAGCCAGATTCAGGTATCGGTGGCTGATTCATATATGATACTGACAGCATTCCCCAATCCGTTCAATCCTGCAACGAGACTGCAGTTTGACGTTGCGGTGGACGGTACCGTGCAACTGGCGGTCTACAATCTTCAGGGACAGTTGATATCAACGCTGATAAATAGTTATCGCACCGCGGGGACATATACTGCTGAGTGGAACGGTACCACTGCAGCCGGTCATGTTGTACCTTCCGGTATGTATCTGGTGCAGTTGACAACTCCCTCCGGTTCTGTGACCAGTTCCGTGACCCTTCTGAAGTAAGGCTGCCTAATTTCGATACAGCTTTTATCGGGAGTATCAATGAGAACAGCCCGGGCAAAGTCCGGGCTGTTCTACTCGAATATCAAATATTTTATTTTCGCGCAATTGAATTCAGGGTTGGACCTAAACCGATAATCATCATATTTTTGAAAGCTTGACTCAGAACGAAACAAGCATAGACGCGGGGTGGAGCAGTCTGGTAGCTCGTTGGGCTCATAACCCAAAGGTCGGTGGTTCAAATCCGCCCCCCGCTACACGAGAGAGCCCCTGTGAATGCAGGGGTTTTTCATTTCAGGGTCAGTGGCTCCCTGTCCGCCGCTGGGAAGCAGAGGCGGGAAATTCACCCCCGCTGCCAATGGCCAATTTGTAAATGCATTATTAAACCATCCACAGGTCTTTGGTCAGCACCATGTACCGAGGACGCGGTTTGATCAATGCGATTTATCGGCGAATGATTATTCTCCCTGCCACACACCGATCCGTTCATACTTCTGTATCCGTCGTTCGATAAGATCACCGATCTGAATACTGGAAAGCTGATCCAATTCTTCCCGTATGACTTTCTTGAGGTTTGCAGCGGTTCCTTCCGGATTCAGATGTGCGCTTCCGTCCGATTCGGGTATCAGCCGATCCGCAATACCCATATCCAGCAGATCCCTGGCGCATACTTTCATGGCATCTGCCGCTTCCGATGCCTTCCCGGCATCCCTGTATAGGATTGACGCACAGCCTTCCGGCGTGATTACGGAATACCAGGTGTTCTCCAGACACAATAGCCGGTCACCCACTCCGATTCCAAGAGCACCGCCTGAAGCCCCTTCCCCGATCACCACACAGATGATGGGAATCCGCAGCACAGCCATTTCCATCAGATTACGGGCAATGGCCTCTCCCTGTCCTCTTTCTTCAGCTCCCACACCCGGATATGCTCCGGGAGTATCGATGAGGGTTAAAACAGGAATTTTGTATTTTTCAGCCAGTTTCATCATGCGCAGCGCTTTTCGGTATCCTTCCGGCCGCGGCATCCCGAAATTGCGGTATAAGTTGTCTTTGGTGCCACTTCCCTTCTGCTGCCCGATAATCATGACATGTTCACCTTCAAAGTCGGCTATTCCGCTGACAATGGCCGGGTCATCGGCAAAATTTCGGTCCCCGTGCAGTTCAAAGAAATCATTGGTCATCAGTCGAATGTAATCCAATGAATGGGGCCGTTTCGGATGACGGGCAAGCTGAACCCGGTTCCATCGCGATAACTTTCCGTAAATGGATTTTTTCCGTTTCTCCAGCTTGTCATTCAGCTGACGGACATTCTTGCTCACATCCACACCCGTCTTGGTGCCTGTGGCCTGTATTGTCTCAATTTTCTCTTCAATCTCCCGCAGCGGGGATTCAAAATCCAATATGTATCTGGACATTATATCCTCAATAAAGTCTTGAGTATTATTTCAATATCAAAAACGATCGAATGGTTCTGAATGTAGAAACGATCAAATGATCGTGCCGTGTCCTTTCGAATGGTTCCTGATTTAAGCTGTGACAGTCCCGTAATTCCCGGTTTGAATAAAATTTCCGGATCCGGATGGTGGTTATCCACCATGCTGCTGCCGACAATACTCATCTGTCCCAATATCACGGACAGGTATGACGGCAGACAGCGTATCCAGCTTCTGCGGGACTGAAACTCCCAAAAGGTGACTGTTTTTCCCCCGGGACCCCAAACAATCCGCTGCCTTGCTTTTCCGGCAATCAAAAGGATGATCTGCACGGGCAGTGATATCACCATGACCAGCAGTGAACCCACAATGTCAAAGGCCCGCTTTACTGCCATGTGGAGCGAATCATACAGCGGAAATTCCATATCAACCAGCGGAACCCCTCCAAGATTCTCAATGACGCCTTTTCCAATGATCTGCTTCTGTCCGTCAGAAACAAATTTAAAGGCAACATTGCTGTTTCCGGCCTTCTGGATGATGTCGATTACGCGGTCAATTGAAAAATCATTGTCCTGAAACAGTACTTCATTGACCCGGTGTGTTCGAATAATTCCCGGCAGATCCTCAACGAATCCTAAAAAGGGAATGGAATCGTTGCTTGTCTCCGGTGCTGTATCGTCCACTACCCCGACCAGATTAATATCGGAATTCGGCAGATTGGACAGGGTGTCTGCAGTCCTTTCTGTCTCCTGTTCCGCTCCCACCAGCAATATTCTGCGCGTAAACAAAGGGGCTATGTGGGTAACCTGAACCAGACCTAATCTGTACAGGATATGTATTAGAATTCTCCATCCGGATGAAAAGAAGATACTGAATCCGGCCGTCATCATCAGAACGGCCCGGGAATGAGCAAAAAACGACACAAAATAGGTTGCCGTCGCGGTAAGAATAAACGTCAAAACCGAACAGAAAATGGATCTGCCATATGACAGAACATGCGTTGGGTACAGCTGAGCCCAGCCGGCGGTGACGGTCCACACCAAAAGATAGGTCACAACCAGTTCCCAGTGATGAAGCATCAAATCCAGGGTGGCAGAGGTTCCGTAATGGAAAGGATACCAGATAATTATGGAAACCGCAAAAGACGACAGTATTGCACCGTAATCCAGGACGGAGGATACGAAAAATGCCCTGTGCTTCAGCAGGTACGCCTGCATTTTCCGGACTCCGATCGCCAGTTTGATAAACAATCGGGTCAACGGCCACAAGGGAAATTCCCGGCGGTGTTTACGGAAAAACTGCTCCATGGCCTGATGAAAAACTTCGATGGTGTTGAACGGCGCCCTTTTCAGGCTTTCACCCTTGTAATGGATGATCTGAGTGTTGGGATTATACACTACCCTGTACCCGGCCTTTTGAACCCTGAAGCAGAAATCGGTATCCTCGAAATACATGAAAAAGCGTTCGTCAAATGCTCCGATTTCATCAAAAATACGTCTCGGAATCATCATGCACGATCCGCTGACGGCATCCACCTCCTGGATAATATCGGGATCCTGATGGGTCATATTGTACTGTCCGAACCAGGGGTGCTTCGGAAACAGGCGTGTCAGGCCAAGCAGTTTGGGAACAGCCACTTTCGGCCTCGGAAAGGAACGTCTTGATGCCAGCTGCATTGTGCCGTCCGCATCCAGTACTTTGCAGCCGACCACCCCGCATTCAGGATGGTCTTCCAGATACTGCCGCAATATTGCCATGGTATCCGTTTTCACCAGCGTGTCCGGATTCAGCAGGCATACAAAGTCTCCGGCAGCCTGTTTCAATCCCTTGTTTACCGCTCCCGCAAAGCCAAGATTGCGGTCATTTTGAAGAAGTTTTATCTGGGGAAACAATTTTTTGATTCTGACCGGCGTCTGGTCGAATGAATGATTGTCCACCACGATCACTTCAAACTGGTTTTGATCCGTGCCTGCGAATAAAGAATTCAGGCACTGGATTAGAAAACTGGATACATTGTAGCTGACAATGATAACAGAAAGGGTCATACCTTGCGGAATATTTTTCGCAGCTTCAGGAGCGGCACCATCCGCACCGCTTCATAAATTATTTTTTTGGACATTTTTGATTCCCCGACGGTCCGATCAACAAATATTATGGGTATCTCGGTAATTTTAAACTTTTTGACCCAGGTCAGGAAATTCATTTCAATCTGGAAGCTGTATCCCTCCGATGTGATATTGTCGAGATCAAGTGTTTCCAGCACTTTCCGCTTCCAGCATTTATAGCCCCCTGTGACATCATATATCGGTACGCCGGTAATGAACTTCGCGTAAATATTTGCACAAAAACTCAAAAGGAGTCTGCGCATGGGCCAGTTGACCACATTTACCCCTTCAGTATAACGGCTGCCGATGACCAAGTCATATTCATCGCAGGCGGCAATCAGATCAGGGATAACTGCCGGATTATGAGATAAATCAGCATCAATCTGCACAATGCGGTCGTAACCGTTTTTCAGTGCCCATTTAAAACCGGTGATATACGCCGTCCCCAATCCGAGCTTCCCTTCCCGTTCGATGAGAAACAGTTTGGAGTCTTTTTCCTGCTGTTCTTTGATGAAATCACCGGTGCCGTCCGGAGAGCTGTCATCCACAATGAGAATGTCCGCATCAACTGCATTGCGCACCTGATTCAGAAACTCTCTGATGTTCTTGCGCTCATTGTATGTGGGAGAAATGACCAGCGCTTTCATGACAGACCCATCTGCTGACGGATATCCATCAGGCTTTCTTCGGTGGAATATGTCTGAATTCCAAGTTCGGATTCAATTTTCCGGGTAATCAGCCCGCTGTTGAGAGGCCGGGGAGCAGTCTGCTTGAGGTCTGCCGTCAATATGGGTGTCATTTGATCAGCAGACAGTTCAAAGATTCTTGCGATTTCCAGAGCAAAATCAAATCTGGAAATGAAGTTGGCTGAACCGTAGTGAAAAACACCCCGTGCGTCCTGTCTGATTCCGCTGAGAATGGCACTGCTGAAAAAATGGGAGTAGGTGGGATTGCTGACCTGATCCGTTACAACGCGAATGGGCTTGTGACTTGAAAACGATTTGTATATCCAGGCGAAAAAACTGGCGGGAGCGGTGTTGGACGGTCCGAACAGCACATTGGGTCGAAATATCAGATGATTCGAGTGATTTTCCATCAGCAGCTTTTCACCGGCCAGCTTTGTTACCCCGTATTGTGAAACGGCTGTCGGTGTGTCTTCCTCAGAATAGGGTCCGGCACTGCCGTCAAAAATATAATCCGTGGAAATCTGTACGATTTTCGTTTCCGGAGCAGCTGTGCGCACCAAATTTTCAACCGCTCCACGATTGACTGCATCTGCGGTTTCCGGTTCTGTTTCACATCCGTCCACATTGGTGTATGCCGCGGCATTTATAATAATGTCCGGTTTGTGTGTGCTGACAGCTGCAGCCCAATGGTCAATTTTTGTAATATCCATGGCCAAAACAGCAGGTCCGGATTCAGAAACTCCTGCTGCCTGAATATCCGTTGGAATTATATCGTATTCATCGCGCAGTTCACGGGTCAGCGTCTGTCCCAATTGACCTGCGGCACCGGTAATAAGTATTTTTTTCGACATTACAGCCTGCAGCCTTTGGATTTAAATTCACTCAGTTTTTCCGACAGGGTTTCATCGTGGATGGAAAAGATCTCGGCTGCCAGAATGGCGGCGTTAATCGCACCTGCTTTTCCCACAGCCATGGTTGCCACGGGAACTCCCCTCGGCATCTGAACCGTTGACAGGAGCGCATCCAGGCCGTCCTGCATTCCGCCAGGCAGAGGAACACCAATAACGGGCAGCGTACTGTGAGCCTTGAGGGCACCGGCCAGATGGGCCGCCATCCCTGCTCCCCCGACCAGTATTCCGTATCCTTTTGATCGTGCAGCTGAAGCAAATTCAGCCACGGCTTCCGGATTGCGGTGGGCACTGAGTACTTGTATTTCCGCCTCAATCCCAAAATACTCGTAATATGCATCAGCAGCTTCCATGGTTCCGCGATCTGTCTCACTGCCGATCAGAACGGCTACTTTCATCAAGCTAAATCCCCTGTTTAGTTTTCTTCAGTTTCTCAATGAATTTCCCCGCTACGCCAAATGGCCGAATCTTCAACCAGCGGCGGGGAATGCCCCTGTTGCACCTGTCCGTCAGGAGACGGATTAATAACCCGTCAACTGGCGGATTCAATACAACTTCAGATTTTTAATCATAACCTCCAACTGCTTGAGAACAAACATTTTCTCATGCCCCGGATGGTTCACGAATCCACTGATTACCAGCACCTGATCTGCATCGGGTGCCTGCACGATATATGATACAAACGGTCCGCCGGATTCGCTTTCGTCATGTCCGTAAAGCCCGCGAATAACCCGGAAAACCTGGTTTTCTCCCTGGATCAGAAATTGATTGTGATATTCAGGGTAGAGCTCAACACCATCCAGCGTTTCTGAAAAAAGCCCTGCAAGGGAGGTCCACGATGAATCAGGATTATCGTATGCCGCTGCGTCATCCCGATTGAACAGCAGCCAGCGGTAGGGATATGTCCGTCCAATCCACAGAAAATCCTTCTCCGGCTCCTCGCGGATGATCATGAAATCCTTCTGGATGGTCATATCAACACCGAAATCCTCGCGGATCTTTCGAATCAGTTCCCGGTCCAATCCTTTTGACTTGACGTAATCCATTAAATTATTTTCGTAAGATTCAGTGAATTCACTCAGAAGCCATTCCCGATTGGTATCCACCTGAATCTGAAAGTCAATATTATCAGCTGCATGAATCCCAACAAACAACTGATCCCTGGCAAATATTTCTTTCGCGGACATCACCGGATTATTCTGTCCTGCCGCATCCGCGAATTTCTGAAACAGAACATCTCCTGTTTCGTCCGGGGGATTGTCAACGGCAATCACCAGCAGATTTTTGCGGTCGCGGTAATCTTTGATATCCACGGCATCCACCCATTCCAGATTAAATACCCGTTCCTCCTGGGGTGTCATAATGATTTCGCCGAACAGATCCTCTACGGTGTGTTCAATCAGATTGCGGTCCGCTTCGGAACAGAAAATCGTAATCTGGTTGTAGTATCCGGTATTTGGCGGATACACATCACAGCCTGTTAATACCAATATCAGGCCCAGCAGCGAGGCAGTGATCAAGGGTTTGCTGAAAACATGTTTCATAGAATTTCCTGCATTTGAAGGCGAATAAATCTGATATATCCGGGTCAATAATTCATGCGGCAGACAGCCAGTATTCCTGACCCGTATCGTGAGCCCTTTGCTAAATTTCTGAACAATGAAGTTACCAATACCCATCCGGCAAATAAAACTGTTTTTAGATTCAGCCCGTGTGAACTCAGCAGAATATTGTACACCGGTTCCAAAGGCATCGAATACATTCGGAGTACTGTGAAGCCGGATTGATTCAGAAAGGTTTCCAGTGAATCTGCATCGAAGTGATATAAATGTCTCGGTGCATCAAACGGTGCCCAGCGTTCCCTGAACCAGCCTCTTTCCGGTGCATTCAAATTGGGAACAGCAACCAGCAGCCGCCCATCTCGTTTGAGCAATCTGTTGATCCTATCCATCAGATGTTCAGTGTCATGAATATGTTCCAGTGCATGCCACATGGTGATGCAGTCAAACAACTCGGAACCTGGGATTTCATCCAGATTTTGAACCGTTTCCAGTCCAAAGTCACGAGCCTGTCCCAACGCCGCTTCAGACCGGTCCTGAACGAGCACGTGCCACTGACGGTCTGTCAGATACTGGTCGAGGTCTCCCCGACCGCCGCCAATATCCAGGAGCCTTTTTGTTTCGGCAAGATTCCATCTCTCAATAATCTTCCTTTTCCAGCGGAAGGTAAACCGCTGTGCCAGACCGTACAGCCTGTCAAACAGCGAGGTGCTGTCTTTTCTGTGCGGATCGTAATTCCGATGTTCGTAATACCGGCCGATGTGCGCAGCATCCGGACGGGGATTGAGGTAAACAAATCCGCATTCACATTGGACAAGCTGATATTCACCTCCATCCGGATCAAATCGGTCCCGCACCTTGAGGTACGGCTGGGCACAGTCCCGGCCGCAGATAATGCAGGGAATAGATTCCTTCATCATGACATCTCAAATTGACATTTTGCGGCGGACATCAAGCGGCTGCCATCAACTGGTACGCTGCTTGTGACCGCAGGCGGGACAAAACGATTGCTCCTTATCCAGTGCAGCTCCGCATTCCGTACAGTATTGGACTGTGTTTTTTCTGCTCTGCTGCTTCCTGCTGGTTCTAAACATCAGCAGAACGACAACAATAAATCCAACTGCCGATAGCGGTACCAGAATCATCTGCCAGCGGTTCAGACCCCGAACGGCAGAATCCCGGGAAGGCTGTTCCCCCGCCCCCATGCCGAATTCTGAATGCTGCGCCATTATTTCCTGCAGGACATCCACGGAAAACCGTCCCCCTGGATTCTCATATTTTATCATTACATTCAGGGCTTCGCCGCTTTTCAACCCCGAAAAAATCTGCCGCTGATACGTGAATCCAAACTCGTCCCGCACTCTTTCCGGTTCGGTCAGACTGGAACTGAAATTTTCCGCTGCCAGATTCTCCTGGATGATAACCGAAAACGCCGGCAGATCCGCACTTGCTGCCAGCCGGTAGTCAAGCTGCCGCTGTGATTCAGGATCAAACGGGTTGTAATAAAACTGGATATAGTGCATGGTGTTTTCCATTTTGACCGGCATTACCGTTTTTCCATCCGCCTCTTCAATAATCTGCGGTACCAGCTCCTGTTCTCCGTTGGGCAGCGGATTGGTTTTCAGCGCCATTTTGGCACCTTCCGGAAGCTCGATTTCGAACTCAATGGGCAATGATGCTTCATCCGCTGACATACTGAATGTGACCAGCACTCCCGGATGATCATATTCAGGCCAGAAGCCCACGGCAAAATCTGTCAGAGGCAGTTCTTTCGCGAACAATGAAACCCCCGTGGCGATCAAAAACAAACAAAATTTTCTCATACACCTCTCCTGTACATTAGGCGACAACCAGAATCAAATCGTAAATGAAATGGGTATAGACTGAAATTCCCAGACCGCGAAAAAGAAAGATAATACTTAAATATATTCCCGCCAGCAGACGGACTGAAAAGGACAGCCACTGGAAAGGATCTCCATACGGACCGATATAGTGGAACCCGGAAAATATCGCACTGGATACGATCACTGCTCCGATAAGACTCAGCGTTTTATTCCAGGAAAAGACTTTTCTGAAAAGGAATAATAGTCCGGATATGCCCAGGAACCTGAACAGTATTTCTTCAAAAATTCCCGCTCCCATGGCCAGATATATATTCTGAAGGATGGACATACTGCCGCTGAGACTCAGCAGCCAGGTACCTCCGAAAGAAAGCATCAGCAGCAGCAGAACAGCCCAGGCACCGCTCTCCGCCACCATCAGGTAAAGCACATTCGGCTGGATTTTCCCACTGGTAAGCAGCTGTCGGTTGGGAATAACGATTGCAAGCAGGATGAGCAGCAGACTCACCGCATAGGCCAGCTGCGCCCAGGGTCCAAACACCAGGAAAAACTGCCGCATGATCACATCCGCACCGTTTCTCAATTCTGTCGGATGCCCCAAATTAATAAAAAATCCCATTGCTTCATACAGCAGGGCCAGCGGAATAATGATCATTACATTCACTGCATGATTGCGGGATTGAATGCGGTAGCCGGTAGGTGTTTTCCTTTTTTTCTTTCGGCCGGACTGGGAATGGGAGGCTGACATGGTCTGTGTTTAGCAGAATACAGACCCGTTCAGTCTGTTTCGATTTTCAACACGGCGAGAAATGCTTCCTGAGGGACTTCAACAGTGCCGATCTGCTTCATGCGCTTCTTGCCCTCTTTCTGCTTTTCCAGCAGTTTCCGCTTTCGGGTAATATCCCCGCCGTAACATTTTGCAGTGACATTTTTTCGAAGGGCTTTCACGGTGGAGCGCGCAATGATCTTCGATCCGACAGCAGCCTGAATGCGGACTTCAAACTGATGACGGTGAATCACTTCCTTGAGTTTTTTGCAGAGAGCCGCCCCCTGCTTATACGCATTGTCCTCATGCACGATCAGACTCAGGGCATCCACCGTTTCACCGGCAATCAGGATGTCAAGTTTCTGAAGTTTTCCATGACGATCATCAATGATTTCATAATCGAAGGAGGCATACCCGCGAGTGATGGATTTCAGTTTTTCAAAAAACTCATAGATCACTTCACCCAGCGGCATTTCAAATATCATCTGTACTTTGGTGGGTGTCAGGTAATTCGTGGATTTATATATTCCCCGCTTGTCAATACAGAGTTTCATGACGTTTCCGATATACTCCGCCGGGGTGATCACCTCCGCGTGAATGTACGGTTCCAGAACCTTGTCGATATCTCCCGGATCTGGCATGTCGGCAGGATTATGCACCTGAACCGTTTCTTTGTTCCTGAGCAGCACTTTGTACCGAACATTCGGAGATGTGGTAATCAGGTTCATCATAAACTCGCGTTCAAGACGTTCCTGAACGATTTCCATATGAAGCGGTCCGAGAAATCCGCAGCGGAATCCAAATCCCAGGGCAGCGGATGTGTTGGGTTCGTATGTCAATGCCGAATCATTGAGTATCAGTTTATCCAGGCTGGCCCGCAGGTCTTCATAATCGTGCGAGTCGATTGGATACATCCCGGCAAACACCATTGGTTTAATGGGCCGGTATCCCGGGAGCGGTTCAGATGCCCGATTTTCCCGAGCCGTCAGCGTATCTCCCACTGATATATGGTGAACATCTTTCACATTGGTTATGATGTATCCGACATCCCCCACATCCAGACGTTTGACCGGAACACGGTCCAGCTTGAGCACTCCCACCTCTGCAATTTCATGCACGGTGCCTTTGGCAAAGTAATTGGCAGTCAATCCTTTTTCAAGGTATCCGTCAAAAACACGGACGTACGGCACCACTCCGCGGTACTGATCAAAACTGGAGTCGAATATCAATGCCCGGGTTCCGGATGTTCGACTCTCTTCCGGCGGCGGGATATACTCGATGATGGCGTCCAGCACTTTTTCAACGCCCTCGCCGGTCCGCGCACTGATGGGCAGCACGCGGTCCTCATCGCAGCCCAGCAGTTCCGAAATCTGATTTGTGGCCGAAGGCACATCCGCATTGGGCATATCAATTTTATTGATGACGGGAATGATTTCAAGATCATTGTCAATGGCCAGATAGGCATTGCTGACAGTTTGAGCTTCCACTCCCTGCGCAGCATCCACCAGCAGCAGCGCACCTTCACATGCCGCCAGACTGCGGGAAACCTCATAGGTAAAATCCACATGTCCCGGTGTGTCTATAAGATTCAGGATATAGTCAGTCTGATCCCGATGCCGGTACTGCATCTGGATGGGATGTGACTTGATGGTGATCCCACGCTCACGCTCCAGATCCATATCATCCAGAACCTGATCCATCATGGCTTCCTTTTTTATGGTTCGCGTCATCTCCAGCAGACGGTCAGCCAAAGTGGATTTTCCATGATCAATATGGGCAATTATGCAAAAATTTCTGATTTGGTCAATATTCACGGGCCCGAATTTAAACAGGACTGGCTTTCATTTCATAAGCAATGTGGAGCACACGAGCATGTGACATTTCACGGCCGGAGGCGATGGTTCAGACAATTTTGATGGAGCAGGCCCTCCGCGGTGGAGATTCCGGTTCGATCTGATTTAAATATGGGATTTCCGGCTGATTGCGGATAAAAATATTTGAATATCCGGTTAAATATTTTTCCAATTCAACCTCAGCCGTCTGTATTTTTAACGATGGGTCAATACAAGAAAATTGTATTAAAGCAGATCATTCCTGTCAAAGGATCAAAAGGCAGTCCGGCCAACCCATATCGCGCCTGAATTGCTTTGGCAGTGGAGAAAAAACAAAATCCCGGTTTCCGTGTGTCATCAGCCCAATGCGGTCGGGGTTATAACAGTATTTACTAGGAGAAGGATCAAATGATGAAACAGACTTTATTCTTTGCAGCGCTGGCTCTGATGCTGACAGCGTGCGGGGGTCCCAAAGCGGAAACGGCACAGATTCCGCAGATGAACGTCACGGAGTTTCTCAGCAAAGCAGGCGAGTTTGCCGGGCAGGAAGTCGCACTGGAGGGAACGGTAACCCATGTCTGTAAACATGGCGGTAAAAAGATGTTCATTGTGGGATCGGATGGAACATCACAGCTTAAAATCACGGCGTCAGGCGACATTGGCTCATTTGACCTCGCTCTGGAAGGCAGTCCCGTGGTGGTAAACGGAACGGTCGAGGAGCTGGTAGTCAACGAAGAGTATCTTTGCTCCATGGAAGCAGAAATCACCGCCGAAGATGATCACGATCATTCCGACAACAGTGCTTCACAGGAACAGGTGGACAATCTTCGCAAGCAGGTTGAAGACAGCGGACAGGATCATCTGGCTTTTTATTCACTGGCCGGAACATCCTGCAAAGTTATCTCCGGTGAGGAAAACTAATTCTTCATATGAAATTTAAATGGCGCAAATGGAATAATATCCTTCATCGTGATCTGGGATATGTTTTTGCGGCGATGACAGTGATTTATGCCGTGTCGGGTATCGCTCTCAACCACACGGCATCCTGGAATCCCAATTATATCATCAGCCACCGGCAGGTACAGACTGCCCCTTTGACTCAGGGAAGGGCGGTGACCGGGAACGAACTGAAAGTGCTGCTGCCCGACGTTGGAATTGAAGAAGCGTACAAAAGCCACTTTTTTCCCACAGAAAATACCGTGAAGGTGTTTTTTGAAGACGGAACCGTCTCCTTTGACATGCAGAGCGGCAATGGTGTGGTTGAGCGGGTAACCCGCCGACCGTTGTTTTATGAGATCAATTTCCTGCACTACAACAATCCCGGCCACCTCTGGACATGGTTTTCCGATATATTCTGTGTCGCATTGGTTATTCTTGCCGTTACCGGTTTGTTTGTGCTGAAAGGCAAAAAGGGAATTACCGGCAGGGGCGCGTGGCTGACGGCAGTCGGCATCATTATACCGATCGTGTTTCTCATTACGGTTATATGAGTTTTAAAAAAGAATAGACAAAACAGAACGGCAGGTCTGATATAGGTCCCCTGCCGTTTTTTTTATTGATTCCAGCTGAAAGCAATATCCTCAGTCGTGCGAATCCAGTATCCTGCTTTTCGCTGCAGACCGGATGCCGTGAGGCTGCCTACCCATTCCCCGGGGAAAAACGGATGCGGCATGGCGGACAGTCCCGCTCCCACAATGAGCGTAATATACGTTTCAATATCATCCGGCAGGGCATCTCCAATACTGCTGCCGTCCGGACCCAGATAGGATACGAGATTGTTGCCTGCATGCAGTTCAAAAAGGGTGTCCGTCGGCAGACGGGTTGATGCGATTTCAAGATCCGCATCGGATTCCACCGATACCCAGTAACCTGCCGTGGGTTCAATCACTGACAAGCTTCCGACCCACAGACCCAGAACATCAATATACGTTGCCGTAACACCTTCACCGATGACGGAAATCATAATGTCCTGTACCGGTGCAAAAATATTTGCCGGCGTAGCCGGTTCCGGCAGACCCACAAAACTGATAAGGTTGTTGCCTTCGCTGAAATTGTAAATTTCCACATACAGACAGCTGCCGTCATCCACCAGGCAGGGGGCGGATTCTGCTTCACCGGATTCATTGATTATAAAACAGTCCTCGTCAGCATTCAGGGCAGTTGGGTCTGTGCATCCTGAGCACAGCAGGCCGTCGTTCGCCGGATTGTCATCGCATTGCCCGCAGATATCCAGTTCGGCGCTGCCGAAGCAGACACCGGCGCAGTCCATATCCTGGTTAAAAGCGATTCCCGTATTTCCTTCGGTACAAACCCCGCAGTCATCGATGACTGCTGAACCGTTGCAGACCCCGCTGCAGTCCATCATGCAGTTAATGGTAATTTCACCATCCGAGGCGGAAACGGCCAGCTCGCCATTATTGAACAGGACTTCATGGAACAGGATTGGAGCCGTATCGGACGGCAGGGTCTCGGGAATCTGAAACCGCAGACTGAACAGACTGCCGAATCCAAAAAGGTTCTGGACTCCGGCAGCGGCAATGTAAAGCAGGGAATCCGTTGAATTCACGGCCATCTGCCAGCCGGCATTCCCGAGCATTCCTTCATCCGGCAGGAGGGCGTCGAATTCCACAATGCCCTGAAATCCCGACAGACTCAGTTCAATGGAGTGAAACTCATGGCCGATGGGAAACATGGCTGTAAGATCAACATCAACCGACTCGCCCGGCTGTCCGGCAGCATCTCCCATGAACAGATATACGGTCTGCTCAATACGGTCGTTTCCGCACTGAAGCATGGCCGTCAGAACCACTATGGAGAATATGAAACGCATTATCGGAATTGCCTGCAGCCTGAAGAAACCCAGCTTATTTCAGCAGTATGAGCTTTTGCGTATCGGAAAAAGAGCCGGCTGTCAGACGAATGAAATACACCCCGCTTGGGTAGCCTTCCAGATTGATCTGCATTTTATGCAAACCGGCAGACTGATAGCTGTTTTGCAGCACGGCAACCGACTGCCCCAGTTCATTGAACAGCCGAATACTGACCTTTTGATCCTTCGGAATCTGATATGTCAGAAGTGTGCTGGAGTTGAAGGGATTGGGATACGGTGTCGTCACGGAGTATTCATCCGGTATGAACCCCGTCAGATCCACACGCTCCAATGCACCGTTCCACCCGGCCAGGATCACTTCCGTGACGGATGCGGCATCTGCGGTTTCCAGGACTATTTCACCCTGGATCCTGGTCCCGTCAAGTGTCAGGGCAATGCAGCCGTTCGGTCCGGAATATCCAGTCCAGCCTTTCGGCACGCTGACCAGGCGAATTTCTTCAGTCGAAGGGATCTGTACCGCCGCGAACCCCGAATCAACCGTGATGATAAGCCGGCTGCCGGACCATTGGACATCCACCTCCCCGAAGTCGGTGCGCGGCACTTCCTCCAGAAGCCATGAAACCACCAGAACCACATCCAGAATATCCATCTCTCCGCTCTGGTTCACGTCAGCAAGATATGTTTCCTCTTCCGTGATATCTTCATAGCCGACAAGAACATAAATCATCTGCACGATATCCAGAATATCCAGAAGTCCATCGTAATTGATGTCACCGGTGGGCGCAAAATTGATCATCTGACTCTCGGCCGCACCATTCACGACGGGCATTTCATTCCACTGCAGCTGATTGATCACCAGACTTGAAGCAGGTTCCAGAAGTGACTCATTCGCGTGAACAAAGACAGTGGCCAACAGGCCCCCGCCCGTTTTTGGAACGGTGCCGGCACCCAGAATTCGAAATGACCCGGGTGCAATCAATCCGGATTCCACCATGATGCCGTTCACTTCATTCGACCAGTCAATCTGTTCAATATTCAGATGCTGGGGATCAAATTCCAACAGGAAGTCAAATGAATGTACATTGACCAGATCCTCATAATAGATGGGGACAGCCGTCACCTCACCGGGCTGTATCTCTGCTGTGCCGATCACCAGGCTGCCGGCGGCATCGAAGGGGTTGCCGTCCCTGCCCACGGATTCCACGGGAAGACTTTCAATAAGCTGCACGACGTACTGCAGAATTGCAGAGGCATCAAACGCCGTGATGTCGTCATTGGTCGTCACATTGGAATTCAGCAGCTGAGAATTATTCAGATCAGCGGACTCCGCGAGATAACTGAGAATCACCGCTGCATCGTATGCTCTGACCTGGCCGTTCAGATCCACATCACCGTAAAAGGGAATGGTCGTGAACTCCCAGGTTTCGGTATCAGTGATTCCATTGAATTCATTTCCGGCGGTATCCGTGATTACACCGGCGGCAATGGTCACGTAATAGGCCATCGCCGTTTCCAGATTCGACGCCGGATCAACGGTAATTTCATTTGCATTGATCGTGATCTCGGTACTGCTGCTGATGTCCACCTCAATGGTACCGGACCCCCAGTTTGATGCTTCGTGGATGATAATCGACCCTGTCCCCGCCTGAACGTTTTCTGAAAATGAAAGAGTCAGGCTGACATCTGATGCAACCTCCTCGGAGCCGTCTGTGGGTGTTACTGTGTCAAGCACCGGAGCGGACTGATCCGCAGTGGTGAAATTCCAGGTATCCGAAGACGCTATACCGGTAAATGCATTTCCGGAGATATCCGTCAGTGCCCCGCTGTCTATCAGAATGTAATAGCCGGTGAGATCAGAAAAATCATCATGCAGGATGGTCGCAGCTGCACCTGTTACCGTCACATCGGCCGTGGTGACGTCAATGGCCTGAAACAGGGTATGATTCGAAAGGTAAATACTGATACTGCCCGTTCCCTTTGAGATGTTTTCACTGAAGGAAATTTCCAGGACCGCATCATTCAGAACACCCTGTGCGTCATCTGCCGGAGAAGTTGAATCCACGGTCGGTCCCGTGAAATCGCCGGTGGTGAAGTTCCAGGTATCCGCAGCGGAAATACCGGTAAATGCATTGCCAGACAGATCTTCAATGATGCCCGAGTCGATGAGAATGTAATATCCTGTTTCTTCAGCAAACCCGCCATGGGTTATTGTCAGCGCTGCATCTGTGATGCTCAGGTTTTCGGAATCACTGTTGAACACCTGGAAATCTGAGTTGTCTGACGTATATTTTATGCTGACTGCGCCGGTACTGCCCAGCTGAATATCTTCATCCATCGTGATGGAGACCGCAGCGTCAAGCGCTTGTCCTGCTGCGTCGTCTGCAGGCAGGAGTGACTGTATCTGAGGTCCGGTAAAATCCCCGGTGGTGAAGTTCCAGGTTTCGGATTCGCTGATACCGCCGAAATCATTCCCTGAGATATCTTCCACAGCTCCGGCATCAATGAGTACATAATAATCTGTCGATTCATCAAATTCCGTGTGCGTGATGGTCAGGGTGTTTCCGTCTGCACTGACACTTCCTCGCGAGACATCCATGCTTTCGAACACTTCATCGTTCGCACCTGTATAAATTGTCACCGACCCCGCAGAGCCCAGCTGAATGTCTTCATTGAATTCCAAAGCCAGGTCGGCTGCCAGTGCGACCCCGGTCGAATTGTCTGCCGGCGTGAAGACGGCGGTCTGAGGAACAGTCACATCGGCTGTGGTCACATCCAGCAATGTCGGCGATGACTGCAGATTGGGTACATCATCTTCAGCGGCGGCGTAAACATCGTATGCCGTTTCGCTGTTCAGTCCCGTGATGTTCTGTGAAAAGGTTTGATTGATTACATCAACAGTCAGTGATCCGTTTTGAAGCCCTGCAGTTCCGTTTTTCAATTCACTGCTGGTGGGAGCCGGGCTGCCGTCGGTCAGTATTGCGTAATACACCGTTCCGGTTTCATCCAGCTGTACTTCAAGCGTAAAGCCGGAACCCGTGATTCCAGCAGCCGCCGGATAACCGACAATGAATCCGGGAGGAGTGGTATCATTGATTCCGGTGGTGGCAGTCAATGGCTGGACTGCGGACGCGTTGTTCAGGGCATCCTCTGCTGTGACATAAATGTAGTAGGCAGTATCCTCAGCCAGGCCGCTTACGGTTACGACCGTTTCGGTGTCGGCAGTCAGAGCGGTATTTCCGGAGAAATCAGCGGGCTGATCGTTTTGATCGGTTCCGGCGCTGACCTGAGCAGCCGTGATCCCGTTTCCATCTGCATCCAGGACGACATAATAGCCGGTTGCGGCATCATCCACCTGAAAATGGATATCAAAACCGGCAGCACTGACATTGTCAATAAATGGGAAATCCTGGGCAAAGGCAGGCGGTGTGGCATCAATCAAAACCGACCCGTCGGTTCCTGACGTGGTGATTTCATCATTGTTAAACAAACCCGACACAAAATCGATGGTCACGGTTCCGCTGGATGCATCTGCGGGTATGTCCATCAGCAGGTTGAACAGGATACCGTCCGAGCTGACGGGATTATTGTCTGCTGCCGCCGCAATCGCCAGATATTCTTCATTTGACGGATCGGCGGGCACATAGTTTTCATTCACGGAAAAAACCCAGCCTTCAGTCAGAAGTCCGGTGCCTTCAACGGAATTGTAGGTCAGTTCGTTCTGATAGTCATCAAAATAGAATTCAAAGGAACTGAATTCCAGACCCGGCGGAAAATCCACTGTGATCGGGACAGTCACGGTGGTACTCGGTGCCTGTGCGTCCAGCTCCGCAACGGTGATGGCAATGACGGGATCATAATCATAAAATTCAACGGCAGTGGGAGTCATTGCATCCGTCAGCGGAAATCCGTAATAATGCGGAATACTCTGACCGGGCGCGCGGTTTGCGTCTGTCCAGTCGTTTCCGGGCCAGGCAAAATAACGGTAATAGCCGCCCCACTGCTGTTCCGTCATCGTGCACACGCGAATATGATCCGGATTTCCAAAAACAGACCTGGAAATGAGCAGTTCCCGGTAGTTGCCCTCTGTCTCAGCGGCAACTTCAAAATGAACAGTATTATTATAGTTATTGGAATTCTCCGATACATTGGTCTGCCAGCTGCCGGATTCGTACTGCTTGACTTCGATGTAGTCACCGCCCCCGGATGAATTTTTACACACGATCACATAATCGGAGCTGAATGGCGTTGTGACGTTTTCACCCCAGGCATACGCACTGGTTGTCCCGCCGGTCCCATATGGATCCGCGTCAATGAAAACGAACTGAGCCATGTTGTTGAAATCAGCATCACTTCCTGAAATGCCAATGTAAATATTGTCGGCGTCCCAGGTGAAGTACAGCTCGGACGCGCCCGTGATGTTGGTGAACGTTTCCTCCCCGGTCCAGCTGTCGTTAACACCGTCAACAACGATGGTGTGATACGTTGAGCTTCGGTCAAATGCAGTGAAACTGTCTTCGGCAATTCCCGGTCCGGTGATCAGGAACATGCCAATAATGCACAGAAGAGTGGTGTTTGCAATTGGCTTGATCATCTTTTCTCCAAAGGTGATGGTTGGTTTGATAAATGCTTGATATCGGATTACATGAAATACTGCTGTAATTAATCTAGCTCTGATTGAATGTTTTTACGTAACAGCTTTTTGGCAGAACGGATTTTTTTTTGCTTCTTTTTCTCTTCGTAAACCCATCCGGGCGGACGCGTTGATTTCCGTTTTGGAGGTCGGTAATTGTGACGCTTGATCAATTCCCTGAGCCGCTTCAGGCATTTCTGACGGTTGAGGTACTGGCTTCGCTCTTCCTGACAGGTGACAGTCAGTCCGGAAGACAGATGAACCAGCCGCACGGCGCTTTCCGTTTTGTTGGCATGCTGGCCGCCTTTACCGCCTGAACGGAATGTATCCACCCGGCATTCCGAAAGGAGCTGGTCATCGCTGTCTGGCAGGTGTATATGTCCGGGTTTGATCATAATATGGCTGTGCGGTTCTTTCAGCAGAAAAGGAGACTTCAAGTGCAATCCGTTTTCTGCATAAGAAATTTGAAAATCGCGTGGGCTGCTTTCCTGTGATGGAATGAAAATGCCGGTCCGGTTTCAGGTTCTGGCAAGAGTTATGAGTGAATGATAAATTTCCCTGCCCACCATTTCCTCAGCGTCGGACAGGATTGCTTGCAGGGTGATTTCGGGGCTCTGTTCCAAATCCCAGATTTCCTGAATAAAATTCCCGCTGTCCGACTGGAGAATATCATATAAAACATGAGCGGACAGAATGACATCATCCAGATATCCCCGTGTTCCTTCCGTTTCTTCAGGGATGAAGTCGACGGGTGATACAAAATATGCCAAAGCGCTGGACAGATGCGCCTTGTCCTTGACCGGCAGCGATTGATTCTGAGACAGTCGGCAGATCAGTAAAAACAATTTCGGTGCCAGTATAAGATGATGCATCCAAGGGAAATCGGCACTTGAAGATTCGGCGACAAATGAATCTATTTCTGACTTAATGCTTTGATAATAATCATTAAATTCCAAAATCTACTCTCCTCCTTTGTGCTGCGACACAGATTTGATGACCATCTCCGCGCAGTTATTTATTGGCCCGGAAATTCACCGGAAGCCGTAAAAAGATATCGGGATTTGGATTAGAACGGCTTTTGACTACAAACCCAAATCGTCTGAAATACTCTGCATTGCCTTGATTAAAAAATCGATGTGTTCCGTCAAATCAACATTCAGTTCTTCAGCGCCAAGGCGGATATCATCGCGGTTCACCGATGCAGCAAAGGCTTTGTCTTTCAATTTCTTTTTCACGGACTTGGGCTTGACATCAGCGATTTTTTTTGAGGGGCGAACCAAGGCGGTGGCGGTGATCAGGCCCGTAAGTTCATCCACGGCAAACAGGACTCTGGCCATGAGGGTGTCCCGGGGAACACCGGTGTATGCCGCATGGCCCATGATGGCCTTGATCCAGGATTCAGGAACGCCCCGGGATTTTAAAATTTCTGCACCCTTGAACGGGTGCTCTTCCGCGGTCGGATATCGTTCATAATCAAAATCATGCAGCAGTCCCACGATGCCCCAAGCATTTTCATCTTCATTATACTTGCGTGCGTAGGCTTTCATGCCCGCTTCCACAGACAGCGCATGTTTGATCAGTCCCTCTTTGGTGGTGTATTCCGTCAAAAGCTGATATGCTTCTTCTCTATTCATAATAATACCATTTTTAATGAGTTTGCTTATTTGATCAAGGGATAATTTACAGAATTTGTCCCATGTCCTGCCGATCCGGAAATGAAAATATTAACGGAATTCACATCCGTCAAAAACCGCGTCCCTTCAGGACTCGGAAACCTGGGGCATTTTCACCGGTGGCTGAAGCC
>CAZGNZ010000052.1:0-21289 GCA_964527215.1 uncultured bacterium
AACAACTTGCTGCACCCTGTTTACTTTTTACACAATTTACAAGACATCACCCAAAATGATTCTCCGGGTCTCCGCTTATTTCTCTTGCATTCTTTCGCCACGCAAGAAATTCTGTATCAATATTGTAAATATAACCATCAGGGTTCACAACTGGTATGAACCATAATTCTCGTTCATCGATAAGATAATTGACCGCAGAGTTACTACCATAATTGCTAAGTAAATAGTCAATGAAGTGGACAATTGCCATCATCCCGTTAGGCTCTTTGGCATGAGTTAATCCTGTATACAATACCGCTGGTTCATTTTCATCTATCGAAGGATTATCAGATATTTTGACAGCCCAAATATCATTCCCCATATGTGAATTGCCCAATGATTCCTTTATTACTAATCCAGGATACAGTATAATCCAATCATCAATCATATCTTCAATTTCCTGAAATGTATAATATCCATTATATGACCCAAGATCCGGCCTAGAGTTGAAACGGCTTTTGTAGAACGCAGCAATATCCGAGTGAATTATCTCAAAGTTATACCCATGTTGATTTAGGGTATCGATCTCGTGTTGATACGCATGCATCGTTATGTACTCATCTGTAACACGAATTACGTCATATCCTCCACTAAGTATTTGTTCTTTTTCTGCTTCAGTTTCATAACTAAGCAATAACTCGCTAACTTGGGGAGTCAAAATATTCAAGTTTATCACAAATGGTAAAATTATCATAAATAGACGATTCATGATGTCCATCCTGTTTCATTATTGTTGAGATTTGAGTTGAATATATCGAAACTTGTACTTATACAGAATTGAACTATTCAGAAAAAAGCTGATCCTTTATCTCCAAATTCAAAACGTAGTAATTGAATTTTTTGATATAGAAAAATATAAATATAATACTTATTAACATGCAAATATATTATATTACAATGTGGCCACCCTCCCTTTTTATTTAGCAAAAAAGAGTCATCTGATTTGGATTTCCTCTTATCTCTTTGAAGACATGTCTAAAAGATCTCACGCGAGTCCCTATGAGTAGTATCTGCAGAATGGTTGTGATTTTATAGTACACAAAGCCCAGCAGTTCACTGAACTGGTATTTTTCCATGACCTCTATATTTGTTTCCAGAATCATTTTATCATGCAGTTCACGAGTCTGACTGTAAAGAAGATACATGGCAACTGTGACAACAGACATTATACTCTGTAAGCCTGTGAAGGCAGCGTCCTGTAGCAGTAAGTACATTCACATCATATTTCTGATCACAAGTTCGTAGAAAATGCTCTACCAATGTTGACTTACCTATTCCTGGTTCGCCAGTAACTAATATTGTGTTTCCAGAATTGTAATGAACAGCGTTGTCCAATGACTTTTGAAGGGTCTCAATCTCTGGTCGCTGAATATACATTTTACTCCCCAATAATGTTTGGAATTATTTATTGAAACAGGCTATACCAGGAGCAAATTGCGGAACCGAAGGTAGAAGCAGTTATTATCAGGATCGTTACTAGTAAATTAAATCAATAAGGAAGTAGAAATATCATTACTTGAATCTACTTTAAAAACTCGATTTCAGTAAACATCAAAGTCATTGGTTTTTCCTATTTGGTGTTAAAGTGGGATATACATATAAGCAAGGGGGGTGCCCCAAGGGATTGGGGGGTGGTGGGGGTCGATAAAAAAGTACCACCAAAAGTACCACCTGAGTGGTATCTAATGACTTTTAATGGGTTCTAATGATGAAAGTGAGTGGGAGTATCAATTTGTCCTAAATACAAAAACCCCGTCCTTTAGACGAGGTTTTTTGTGGGCGATGAGGGATTCGAACCCCCGACTTCCTGCTTGTAAGGCAGACACTCTGAACCAGCTGAGTTAATCGCCCACTGTATGATACCGCCGAATTATAAATACTATCCAGAAATACCAAGTGCCAAATCTAGAACCTCTTTTACTTCTTTTACAAAATGCAAATTCAGATCATCACGCACTTTTTTCGGTATGTCGTCCACATCTTTTTCATTTAGGGATGGAGCAATGATACTGGTTAACCCTGCCCGGTGAGCAGCTGTGGTCTTTTCCTTTAATCCACCAATGGGCAGGACATTGCCTCTTAATGATATTTCCCCCGTCATTCCAAAACCTTCTTTCACCGGCTGGTCTTTTAAAAGGGATACAATCGCAACCAGCATGGTGATCCCTGCTGAGGGGCCGTCTTTGGGTATGGCTCCGGCGGGAACGTGGACATGAATATCAAATTTTTCATAAAAACCAGCATCAATTCCCAAACTTTCTGCATTGGCTCGAACATAACTCAAAGCGGCTTCTGCCGATTCCTTCATAACGTCACCCAACTGACCAGTAAGTTTCAGCTGTCCTTTCCCTGGCATTTTGGTCGCTTCAACGAACAGCACATCTCCGCCAAAGGCAGTCCATGCCAGTCCAACAACCACACCCGGGCGGGAACAGCGTTCCGCAACCTCGGGGTAAAACTTTTTAGGACCGAGATACTCAAAGAGATTATTGGGTGTGATTCGAACACTTTTCTTTTTCCCTGTGGCAATTACCATAGCCACCTTGCGGCAGCTGTTGGCGATTTGGCGTTCCAGATTGCGAACACCCGCCTCTCGAGTGTATGATTCAACAATCATCGCGATAGCTTCGTCTGTATATCGAATTTCCTTACGGGTCAGACCATGTTCCTTTATCTGCTTTGGAATAAGGAATTTTTTAGCAATATTTACCTTTTCTTCCAGGATATAACCTGTGAATTCCAAAACTTCCATCCGGTCACGAAGCGGGCCGGGTATCTGATCGATACGGTTGGCCGTTGTAATGAACATGACTTTTGAGAGATCAAAATCCACTTCGAGATAGTGATCATTAAAAGCAAAATTTTGCTCCGGATCCAGAACTTCCAGCAGTGCGCTGGACGGATCACCGCGGAAATCCATACCGAGCTTGTCTATTTCATCCAGCATAAAAATTGGATTGTTCGTACCGGCCTTCTTGATACCGCTTATGATTCGGCCAGGCAGTGCACCAATATATGTCCGCCTGTGTCCTCTAATCTCTGCTTCGTCCCGAACACCGCCCAATGACATGCGGATGAATTTGCGGCCCATCGCACTTGCGATGGATTTTCCGATGGAGGTTTTCCCGGTACCTGGAGGACCTCCGAAACAGAGGATCGGACTCTTCAGTCTTTCACCGGCCTCGGTCCGTTCCCTTTTGAGCTTTCGCACGGCAAGATGCTCCAGTATGCGTTCCTTGATTTTATCCAACCCATAGTGGTCCGCTTCCAGCACGGATTCGGCGTTTTTGATATTCTCATTATCACTTGACTCAATTTCCCAGGGTAGATCAGTCAGCCAGTCAAGGTATGTCCTTGCAACGGTATATTCAGGTGAGTGCGAAGGGATACGCTTCAGGCGTTCAAGCTCCTTCATTGCAACCTTCTCCACCGTTTCGGGCATTTTTGCATCCTTGACCTTCTGCTCTATTTCATTGGCTTCAACAGACTGTTCATCCTCACCCAGTTCTTTTCGAATAGCCTTCATCTGTTCGCGGAGATAGTACTCTCTCTGGCTTTTGGATATCTCATCCTGTACATCAGTCTGAATTTTTTCGCTGAGTTCGATCCGCTGGATTTCTCGGTTGACGATCACAGTCGCACTTTCCAGACGTTTTTGTATATTCAACTGCTCCAGAACCTCCTGCTTCTCCCCGGCAGGAATATGCATCAGTGAAATGGCTCGGTCTGCAAGTTTCCCCGGATTGCTGACATTTTCAATCTGTTTGATTTGATCGTCTGACAGGTACGGTGCAATGTTGATGAGCTTCGTATAAATATTATGCAGATTTCCCGTGAGAGCATCCAGTTCAATAGAATCCTCAATGTAGTCTTCCTTTCGTTCCACCCGGCCGACAAAATACGGTTTGTCCTGTACAAATTCCTCAATGGCCACCCGGCCAACTCCCTGTACAATAACAGATTTCTGCTTATCCGGCATATTAAACACTTTCATGACCATTGCCAGACTGCCGATATGGTATAAATCGTCTGGACCTGGATTCTCAACAGAACCATCCTTTTGGGCTGTTACCACAATCATTTTGCGGTTATTTTCTGCAAGATCCTCTACCAGCTTCAGACTTTGCTCACGACCAATGTAAATCGGGAATATCTGCTGAGGAAACAGAACCGTGTTTCGCAGCGGCAGCACGGGATAAACATTTTCTTCTGTTAAATCAACGATATCAAAACTTTGGTCGTTATCACTGTACTCAGTCATTTAATCTCCAAAAATGAGGTTACCTGTTCACATATGAACAGAAAGGATCATGGCATGTTGTCCTGATCAATTCAAATAAAGCCGGGTTTTGGCAAACATTATGCCGCTTCAGTTGCAGGCAGATAGCAGACGATAATTCGATTATGCTGTGAACATATGGCAGGATTCAGTGCTGCTCGGAAAGTTTTCGGAACAACTGAAGCACCCGGACTGTCACAAAATGATCTCCCATCGGAATATTATTGGCAATGCGCGGAAACATCCCGTTGTCAAGCTGGATGTCGAACAGCCATTTGACAAGCTTTCGAACTCGGGGGTCCTTTTGGGTCAGTCCGCTGTTTACGCTTGCTTCAAGTACTTTCAGGCTTCCGCCATAAAACATTGAGTTTCCGGAATTGCCTATCTGAAGATGGTTGAATGCATCGATATCCGACAGAAAGGAAGTAGAGCCGCGTTTCAGGATATGGTCCAGCAGGAATTCACATCCGGACCGGGTACATTCTTTATGGCGGTACGTTTTTCGAATTGACAGGGCCTGGACAATTTCGGCAGTTGTCCAGTAGCAGGATGCGGTTTGGTCGTAGCTGCGTCCTGCCGGTTTCATGGTTCGATGCAGCCAACCGCCGTCCTTCCGCTGACGCTCTGCAATCCAGTGAAAGCCGCGGTCCAGAATTCGGTTGCCCTCCAAACCCAGCCGAATCAACACCCAGCATGCATGTCCGTGATGATGATACAAAAGGGGAAACCGGCCGTCATTATTCTGGAAGTGCATCAGCTTGACGATTTCATCCTGCACCCAGGGAAAATACCGGGTTCCTCCCAAATCGGCTATTTTATGAAGTTTTGACAGCTGTGCCAGAAACTGCAGACCTTTTGACTGATCCTCATCCAGACCGGACTGCCGAAGTTCACGATCCGGTTTTTTACGCAGTGAGATCATTTCCGGCTGGTTTTCAACTGCGCGCTCCATTTCCTGAAAAACCTTGTCCCCCGGAGAAAAACGGTAAACATGCCGTATCAGATGAGACAGCGCGCCATATGGGGCTTTCCGAATAATGGTTCTGAGAGGATTGCGTTCCAGCTGACGCAGCCATGACGGACTGAGGTTCAGTGATCCCAGGATCATGCTGCGAAATCCCGGGGTTCCCTGCCGAATCGGTCTGCGGTGCGGAGGATAGTTTGTCACAATCAGGCCTCGGGCAGCAGATGACATGATATGCAGTTGAACCGCTCTTCATGGGGCATTTGCGGCGCGTTCCCCATTCCGGGTATGTCCATGCGCTGCCGGTGACAAATCAGACAGCTTTCTTCATCCCGATAATTTTGATGCGGTCCGTCATCTCTGTCCGGGAAGATATCCGATAAATTAGGTGCGTCGTCCGGATTTTTGCTGACATTCGAAGAAACTGGATTCTGTGCATGAACTTCCGGTGCTGGTTCTGTCCGAAATGAAATAACCGGCGCGAACACGGCGGTCGTTACGACCAGTCCTGCCAATGTAATTACCAATAACACGGTTTGAGATTTAGACATGGTATTTAGTTTTCCCTGCTTATACCGGATAATTTCCGAACCTGCTCATCTGCATGATATGAAGAACGAACCAGTGGGCCTGATTCCACCACTCTGAATCCCATTTTCAATCCCCGCTCCCGATACAAACTGAACTGGTCAGGATGCACAAAACGCTGGACCTCAAGGTGATTTTGAGTGGGCTGCAGATACTGTCCGACCGTGAAAATCTTAACACCCAGATCCGCCATCTCCTGCATGGTGTCAAAAACTTCCTCATCGGTTTCACCCAATCCCACCATCATTCCGGTTTTGGTTATCAATCCAAATTCAACCGAAGCGGTTAATACCGATTTTGACCGCTGCCAGTCTGCCTGTGCGCGAACGGCTTTGGATATCCGCTCAGAACATTCCACGTTGTGAGAAAATATCTCCGGCTTTGCTCTGAATACGCGTTCCAGTGCCGGCTGGTATGCCTGAAAATCCGGAGTAAGCACTTCAACCGTGCAGGTTGGGACCTGCTGATGAATGGTCTCGATCGTTGCTGCCCAAATTTCTGAGCCGTAATCATTTTTCAGATCATCGCGGTCAACCGATGTGATGACCACATGCTTCAAACCCATTTCGGCGACCGCATCGGCAGTTCGTTGAGGTTCGTTCATGTCGCAAGGAGCCGGTTTTCCGGTTTTAACAGAACAAAATCCGCAGGCCCTGGTGCATGTATCACCCAATATCATGATTGTGGCGGTCTTGCGGCCCCAGCATTCGTAAATGTTGGGACAGCGTGCTTCTTCACAGACGGTGTTCAGTTTCTTTTGTCCCAGCAGCGATCGGGTGTCATTGAAATTTTCACCGGTCTGAAGCCGGATTTTCAGCCAGTCCGGCCTGCGCAGTTTTCTTGTTGAGGAATGTTTCTGCATTTACCAGGTTACCTGTTCGGGATTAAAATTCTGCAGAAGCTCCACTACTCTGCTTAAAAACCGTGTGCCGTATGCTCCGTCAATGATTCGATGATCATATCCGATGGAAAGGTACATCATGCTTCTTGGAACAATAACATCCCCGTATTCCGATTCTTTTACGACCGGCCGTTTGTGAACAGCACCCACACTCAGAATACCGACATTGGGCTGATTGATAATGGCCATCCCGAAAAGGCTTCCGAACATTCCGGGATTTGTCACCGAAAATGTAGAATCCGCAATATCATCCGGATTCAACTGGTTGCTCCGAGCACGAGCGGCCAGATCCGCTGTTTCTTTTGCCAGCCCGAGAAAATTTTTCTGCTCTGCCTTTTTTATCACCGGCACAATCAGGTTATCATCCGGAAGCGAAACCGCAACACCCATGTTGATATGTGGATGGTGAATGATGGTGTCACCGTCAACGGATGTATTGAACAAACTGAACTCCTGAAGCGCTCGGACGCAGGCTTCCAGAATAACAGGTGTGTAGGTGAGAGAGATTCCGTGCCGTGCTTTGAATGCTTCTTTGTACTGGGTACGATAATGAACAATATTCGTGATATCCGCCTCGGAAGTGGAATATACATGGGCGGATGTGCGAAGAGATGAAACCATATGGTCTGCAATCAGCTTTCGAATCCGGTTCATTTTTTCAGTCCTGCCGCTCAAAGCGGGTTCACCGGATTTATCAGCGACCGGTTCTGCGGGCAGATGGGGCAGTTCGGCTGCGGCCGGTTTGTCGGACTCCTGTTTTCGGATTTCCAGCCAGTCCAGCAAATCCTTCTTTGTCACTCTGCCGTGACTGCCTGTTCCATGAACCTGGGAAAGTTCAGAAATAGGAATGCCCTTTTCTTTGGCAATGGATTTAACCAGCGGTGTATAAAACCGGCCGTCCTTTTCAGGAAGTGCATCCGGTGCCGGCTCAGGAGAAATTTCCTGTTGCGGCTCGGGGGCTGGAACCTCCGGTTTGGATTCGGTGTCGGAAACAGCTGCGGCTTCTGCTTCATCACCGGCTATTCGGGCGATGACGGATCCGACTTCAACCACTGCATTTACATCAAAGAGCAGCTCTGCAACCACACCCTCCGCCGGACATGGGACTTCTGAATCCACTTTGTCAGTTGAAATTTCCAGCAGCGTTTCATCACGGTCTATTTTGTCACCAACGGACTTCTTCCATTCCAAAATGGTTCCTTCGGTGATTGATTCTCCCATTTTGGGCATGATGACGTCAACAATCATCCTATCTCCTTTAAATCAGAAGGAGTGTCCAATTTAAACACTCGTTATCTGTTGTCGAAATTCGATCTGTATTTTTGCCTGGGGATAATGGCCGCGCAGATCATTTTCTAAACGGGATTGAGTCTCCCGGTGTTTGTTAAATTCCAATCCAACCGGAACTTCAAATATTATTGCATTGACAGTCTTATTTCCAACAACTCTCAGGTCCTGTATTTCAGCGTCAATTCGAAGGTCTGACAGGGTGTCGCGAATCAATTCCTGTATGCGGCTGATTTGAGGTCCTTCAATGCTGACCGGATCGATGTGGGTAATTACCTGAGCGGAAAGTTCAGAACTGATTTTCCGTTCAACCTGATCAGCAATGCCGTGCATCTGATCGGGAGGCTGGTTTTCAGACACTTCTACATGCAGCGAAATAAACAGGTTGCCGCCGTAGTTATGCACCACGACGTCATGGATTTTATATACGCCCTGAACGGACTCTGCGGTATTGGATATCTGGTCAATCAGTTTCTTCGGGATGGGCTTCCCCAAAATATCGTCGATTGCGCCCCGGGCAATCTGATAGGCTGTAACCAGCAGAAAACCTGATACGCCCAGCGCCATCATTCCGTCCAGGAACCGCCATCCGATATATTGTCCGACCAGTGCCGCCACAACCAGAAGTGACGAGTAAACATCGCTGCGGTGATGTGCCGCGTCCCCCCGGAGAGTATCTGAGTCAATCAGATCCCCAAGGTGATAACTAAGTCTGGCAAGCCATTCCTTGACAGCAACCGTTGCCAGGACAGCCAGTATTACGGCTGCAGAAACCTGAATATCTCTGGGATGAATCAGCCTTTCAAAACCGCCTTTGAGAAATTCAAGTCCAATAAAGCCTATCATCAGGGCGAGCGTCAGGGTGGCTATCATTTCCGCTCGGCCATGTCCGTATGGATGTGCTTGATCAGCAGGTTTGCGGCTGATGTGAAATCCGATGATTACAACGATACTGGACAGTACATCGGTCAGTGTGTGGAAGGCATCCGCCATTAATGAAACACTCCCGGATGCAAATCCCAGCGCGCCCTTGATGATGAACAGCAGGAAATTGGTTGCGGCTGAAATCCAGCCTTCCAATATACCGACTCTTGACCGGATTTCCGGGGAAACAGGCCATGAGATGCTGCCCGCAATTTTCCGGGCAATGACGTGATTCAGTTGAATCATCTGCTTACTGCATTATATATTGTTCATTCATCTTTACAGTACAGCGCTGATGACAATTGACGGCAGAATTGACATACAGATTCAACGGTAGGATTCAATCCCCGTGATATCGGCCCCAAGTATGAGGGTGTGCATATCATGGGTCCCTTCATAGGTGAACACGCTTTCGATATTCATCAGATGCCGCATGACGGGATATTCTCCGCTGATTCCATTTGCACCATGGATTTCCCGGGCCAGCTTTGCACATTCCCGGGCCGTCCAGCAGCTGTTTCGTTTCAGCATGGATATCTGCTGCGGAGGAATTTTCCCGGTATCTTTGTTGCGGCCCACCTGCAGTGCCATTAACTGTCCTTTTGTAATTTCATTCAGCATCCAGACCAGCTTTTGCTGTGTCAGCTGAAATGCTGCAATAGGTTTGTCAAACTGGATTCTTTCACCGGCATAAGCAACTGATGCTTCGTACAGGGCACCAGCCGCACCCAGCATGCCCCAGCCGATACCGTACCGTGCCTGAGAAAGACAGCTCAGCGGTCCGCGCAATCCCTTAATGTTCGGCAGCACATGCGTATCGGGAACAAACACCTCGTCCAGAATCAACTCGGAGGTGACAGACGCTCTCAGTGACCACTTATGATGCATTTCCGGTGCGGAAAAACCGTTAAAATCACGCTCAACTAAAAATCCGCGGATATTGTCATCGTCATCCTTGGCCCAGACCACAGCCACATCTGCAATGGACCCGTTGGTGATCCACATTTTTGATCCGTTGAGAATGTATCCGCCAGTCGTTTTGCGGGCTCTTGTGATCATCCCGCCGGGATTGGAACCGTAGTCCGGTTCTGTCAGTCCGAAACAGCCGATTAATTCTCCGGATGCCAGTTTTGGAAGCCACCTTCGGCGCTGGTCTTCAGATCCAAAAGCATATACCGGGTACATTACCAGCGATCCCTGGACCGATACAAATGACCGGATTCCGGAATCGCCCCGTTCCAGTTCCTGACACAGCAGACCATAGGCCACATTGGACATTCCGGCGCAGTTGTATCGGGCCGGCAGCGTGATCCCAAGAAAGCCGAGCTCACCAAAATGCGGAACCAGCGATTGCGGAAACTCCGCCCGTTCAAAGCAGTCGTCAATGTCCGGCAGTACCTCCCGGTCCACAAACTCCCGCGCGGTTTGACGAACCATGATTTCTTCTTCAGTAAAGTGCCGGGCAATCCCCAGATAATCAAGATATTTGTCAGCCATGTTTTTTTGTCCGGTTTAATTACGACATAATTTAGCGTATTAGTGTGATCGATAAAATCAACTATTGGTTCAACAATAAAAAAAGGGGACCGATGACAGTCCCCTAAACAGGTTTGAGATCGCCAACGGCCCCTTGTCGAGGTCACTCCCGACAGCATGCCGATGACGGGTTCAAGGATGGTCAGACAGTCAGTTTGTCCATAAACTCACGGACTCCCATTGACTGGCAGTCAAATACCATATCCCGAATTTGATTCTGTCGGTCTTCCGTCAGCAGTCGGTCAGACAGAGACTTGAACTTGTTCTCCAGATCTTCCATTGTCATGGGTTCACGCGGATCGCCCTTGGGATACTCCAGATACACGGAATGATCAGCGCCATCCTTGGTCCGTACGGTCACCCGTGAAGGCTGTTTGGCGGGGAACATCTTCTCAAATTCCAGGGAAGCTTCGCCCTTGATTTTCATGATGACTTCTTTCAATTTGGGGTCATTGATTTTATCATCATCGAATGTCTGGGTAGTGATCTTCCGGTCAATAATGGCCCGTGCAATACAGTACGGCAGGCTGTGGTCGGCGGTTTCTCTGGATTCCGGTTCGTATTTATGAGGATCAAACAGGATATCGCAGGCCCGTGCGATGGTGGTAACCACCACTTCTTCAATATCTTCCGGTTGGATATCATTTTCAATGACCGTTTTCAGTGTGGCGGTAATGTGGGTGTGAGTCAGGGCTTCGGTTGGAAATGCTTTCATGGAACATTCCAGGATTTTGAATTCCTTTCCGAGACCGCCCACGAGCTTCTCCATATCCCAATCCGGTCCAAAAACGTCCATGAAACCCTCTTTGCCCTCGAAGACGGCTTCGGTACCGGAATACCCTTTTTGTGCCATCAAGGCAGCGAATACTCCTGCCTGAACAGACATTGGATCAACGGTATTTTTCATCATGGTCAGTTTTCCGGCGGTGGGACAGCCGATGGTGTGGTTATGACAGCCGCTGATGCCGATGGCATTTACCATTTGGTCGGCATTAAGTCCCAGCAGCTTACCGGCGACGATGGGTGAAACAAACTGTGTGAGAGTTGCATGATGCCATTTGCGTTCGCGAACACCCGGTACGGCAAATTCACAGAGCCGCTGTTCGAATTCATAAGCCAGAACGATTGCAGTGATGACTTCTTCCATGGATGAACCCACCAATTCTCCCACTGCCAGCGCAGCAGGAATGATATCTGACGGATGGGAAGGATCCTCTTTCCAGTAGATATCATTAAAATCCAGTGCCCGCACCATCAGCGAGTTAACCAGAGTTGCATTCACTGCCGGCATTTGAGTACCGTGACCAATTACAGTGGCTTCAGCGCTGCCGCCCATTCCGCTGTAAATATCATACAGAATACCAACATCCTTGGTATGGTATCCGCCGTATGCACAGCCGATTGAATCATACAGATAGCGTTTGACTTCCATGCAAACGTTTTCAGGAAGATCCTCATACTTCAAACCGATTGCGAATTCAGCAATTTTCCGTGAAATTGATTTTTCCATCTTTTACCCTTACAGTTTTGCGATGACTGCATCAGCCATCTGAGTTGTGGATGCGGCACCATTTTCAATCACATCTGCTCTGCCAGGCATGCGGGCCATATCGTAGGTCAGAACGTTTCCTTCAGCAACCACATCCGCGATGGCTTTGCGGATACGGACGGCAATGTCCTGCTCATCAATAAAGTCCAGCATCATGCAGGCAGATTCTATCATGGCGATCGGATTCACGATCGATACGGGGTAGTCCGCATACTTCGGTGCACTGCCGTGAGTTGGTTCAAATACACCCACACCGGTCTCTGGATTGTACTGCGCGCTGCATGCAAATCCCAGACCGCCGATGAGACCGGCAAATCCATCAGAAACGATATCACCAAACATGTTTCCGGCTACGATAACACCGTAGTTCTCCGGATTTTTAGTAAGCCACATCATTTGCGCGTCGATATTGGTGTTCCACAATTCGATATTCGGAAAATCGGCTTTCTGAATTTCCTGTGCCATCTTGTACATCATT
Source organism: uncultured bacterium (assembly GCA_964527215.1). Taxonomy (GTDB): domain Bacteria; phylum Fidelibacterota; class Marinisomatia; order SCGC-AAA003-L08; family JACNLC01; genus CAZGNZ01. The sequence continues at coordinate 12,546 of CAZGNZ010000052.1, forward strand.
CCGGAAGTCTCACGGATGACATTCGGCTTCTCGCAAACAGTGACAGACTTGTAGCCGTATTTCTCGGCATGACTGAAGGCAGCCCTCAGGATACGCTCAGTAAATTTCTTGGAGAAAATACGGGTGGATACGGATATTTCTTCCCGGGGGCTCCATCCAAAATTCTTTTTGAACTTGGGATGAGACATCAGCGCGTCATATACCTGGTCCGGAGGGTTGCTCCATTCCACTCCGCCGTACAGGCCTTCCGTATTCTGGCGGAATATTGCGGTATCCACCACCGGTTCAATAATCTCATTATTGGCCCCGCGACGAATGAAATTCAATGGATTGCCCTTGTAGGTCCGGCAGGGACGCAGGCAGATATCCAGCTCAAAATGCTGTCTCAAACCGACGATGGGACTGGCATACACCAGACCTTTGTCCTGCAGTTCGGGTTTCAGTTCGTTGAAAGCTTCATCCTTCGGCTTGGATGTAATCGCACCGAAAAGACCGATCTTATGTTTCTCGATCAAGTCCAGGGTGCGCTGGGGTAAAGGATTCCCTTCATTGCACCAGTATTCCCAGCCAATGTCCCCTTCCACATAGTTTGCCTCGAATCCGGCGGCATCCAGAACGCGGATGGTTTCGTCCAATACAGTTCTGCCGATTCCGTCACCTGGCATAGAAACAATCGTTCTTTTTCCCATTGGTTTTTTCCTTTTTATAATGGTTGAATACGGAGAGTGATTAAAATCCTTTTCAGCGGTTCTGCTGTTTTACCCAGGGTTCCAGCCCGCCCGCGACAATTAATTCCTGAGCAGCTGTCCCGACTGGATTGATTGGATAACTTTTTCCATTTACCTCTATCACTTTAGATGTGAAAGAAATTTCAGCAGTCCATTCAGTCACGATGGTTAATTGATCCGACCCAAACTGGTCAATCAAATCTTTCACGAGATCCTTTTGCTGAATTACGAGGAATCCATTGTTGATGGCATTTCGTTTATAGGTCTCGCTGAATGAACCGGCAATTACCAATTGAATTCCGCGATACATCAGACAGGTTGCGGCTTGTTCTCTGCTGGACCCGCTTCCAAAACTGAAACCGCCTGCCAGAATATCACCTTTCCGGACGACTTCCTGGAATTTCGGATCATAGTTTTCCATGGCAACTTCAGCCTGCTGTTCAGGAGTGAAATCATCAATATAAGTGTATTTACCCGGATAAATTCCGTCAGTATTCAGATTGTCCTGGGGAGCAAAAATGATTCGTCCGGTCAGTTTTTCCGGGAAACCCTCCAGAATGCGAATACTGCCTGTGGAGGCGGCGGGGGTCGGAAATTCCTTCAAACTTCCCTTCGGTTCCTGACGATCGAACACTGCCGGCCCGGCAATTTTGCCTTTCACAGCCGAGGCGGCTACCACTGCCGGTGACGCCAGATAAGCTTCAGAACTTTTGGCACCCATCCGTCCTTTGAAATTCCGGTTGGTGGCCGAGATACCGACTTCATTTTCTTTCAGCAGTCCTGCGCCCAGTCCGATACACGGTCCGCAGCCCGGTGGCAGGGCAATAGCACCGGCATCCAGAAGGGTCTGCCAGGTTCCATCATCCTCACAGACTTTTTGGACTTCCGATGATGCCGCAGCAATATAGAATTCCACTCCATCAGCCACTTTCCGTCCTTTCACGACTTCAGCAGCTTCCCGTAAATCTTCGGTGCGGCTGTTCACGCATGAGACAAGATAGGCTTTTTGGATTTTGATGTCTTTTTTTTCGGCTTCCGTGACGCTTGTCATTGTTTTAAGGTTGTGGGGTCCGGCAATATGAGGTCGCACCGTGGATAAATCCAGGGTGATTTCCTTGGCATAGTATGCGTCCGGGTCCGCCGCTGTCGGCTGATCAAGCAGTTCACTGAGACGGTCCCTGTTCATCCGGGGATGCCGCCCGTTGCCGTCCGCATCCGAAGGTACGCCTTCCAGCCCGCGGTTCTCAATAACGGCAATTCGACTGGACAGCCAGTCTGCCGTGATGTCGTCAATCGGGAAAATGCCGACGAGTGCGCCCCATTCAGTGGTCATGTTGGCAATGGAAAGACGCTGATCAATGGACAGACCGGCGGTTCCGGTTCCGCCAAATTCCAACGCATGGTTCAGTACTTCATCATGGTTAAACAAACCGCAGAGGGTGATAATGATATCCTTTCCGGTTACCCCGTCAGGCAGTGTACCGTTCAGTGTGATTTTTGCCACCGGCGGGACCTGCCACCAGGTTTGTCCGGTTGCCCAAATAGCTGCAGCGTCTGTTCGCACAATCGGCGTGCCCAGTACTCCCAGTCCGCCGTACATATTGGAATGACTGTCGGAAGCAACCACCATGGTTCCCGGCCAGGCATATCCCTCCTCACACATGATCTGATGTCCTATTCCGCGGCCGGCCGGATAAAAGTCAACACCCATCTGATCGGCAAAATTCTCAATTCCCCTGTATTTCTTTAAATTGGTCTCACTTTTATCCTGAACATTGTGGTCCAGGGCAAAAACCGGCTGGCGGGGATTGGCCATTTTCTCTGCCCCGATGGTCTTGAATTTGTTCATTACTGCACCGGTATTGTCGTGGGTCATCACATGAGCCGGTGCAATTGTCAGAAAATCACCGGATCGAACAATGTGACCCTTCTCCAGATTCCGGGCAAATTTCTGTGCTATTTTTTCTATCAAATTCTGTGACATAACTTTTCCTGATAATGGTGTTATTAATGATTTACAATTCGTTCAGGCTGCCAGGCAGCCAGCAGGATAATAATCAGTCAGGCAGACGCAAACATACGTCCTCAGCCCTTGAACGGCTCGAAGCTGACAAAATCAGCATGGTGAACAATAATGGATTCCACGGTCCGCATCCCCAGATCGCCTTCTTTGGAATGAGTACCGATGATGTGCTGCACTTCCGGCGGAAGTCCGAATTTAAAGGCAATACCCAAACCGCTGAATGGATGACGAACGATTTTACCCGCCGAACTGGTGGAGAGTTTGCCGTCGACAATTTCGTATTCCAGCAGCTTGCCCACATCGATGAGAATTGCACCCGAAATCAGAATATCCATATCGATTGCAATTTCATCACCAAAGTTTTCCTGCATTCGGTTGGCAATATCGACCGCCAGCTGAACGCAGGTTCGCTTATGATTCATGAATGAAACCTGACAGTCCTTGATGAGAAGTGAGAAAGGAATTTTCTCAAGATCATCCGGTTCAAGCACACTGTTTTCAATAGCCCAAACCCAGGCATCAGTTGTCTTTTCGCGAAGCTCTTCGTTATTGATCCAGGAAATCTCGGGCCAAATCTTCAATACTTGCTGGCGCATAATACAGTTTCTCCTTGAGTTCATTATAACGACGGGATAATAAATCAATGGCAGAGCCCGTCCCCTGCATGTTGAAATCCAGGTTCTCCATAAATGGATTTAAGTATGCTCGAACCATCTCACGGGCTGGAGTATACTTCTCTTCCCAAAAATGGTTGAAAATTTCTTCAATAAAGTGTTCGGACGGATATGACACCTTGTAGCGAACCTGATATGAAATTGCTGCCATCAGGTAGATAATAAATACAGTAAGCCGACTGATATAATGATCCAGATTCTCCTTGAAGCAGGGTTGAATTCCAGGCTCATACCATTTAAGGGGCTGCAGCATGGCATTCAAAAAATCCGACTCCGAAATCTTCAGCAATCCCTGGTTAACATCATAATCGGTTTGTGCCGTTGGTGACAGTTCGGTCCAGGGTGCTTCCGAAACACTGATTCTGGCGGTGGAAAGCCTGAAATAAATATTGGGGAAAGCGTTAATAATAAAAAAAAGCAGTTTTTTGACTTTGTAATAGGATGATTTCAACTCATCATTGGGAGCAATAAAGGGAATCGCGAACAATCTCACCTCCGCGATGCGGGCGTCATAATACGCCTGAAGGATTGGGAGGAGGCGTTTGGAACTGTCCAGATTAAGACAGGCGATTGGAAAGTCACCTTCAACCGGTTCATGGTTTATCTGAAGATAGGTAACTCCCTGATCATTATGATTTTCAATAATGCCGCAGCAAAATTTTGAATTCTCCTCAAACCGTGCAAGGCATCCGGGCATCAGAAAATCAGCCAGTCTGTTTTCATCTCTTTCTATAACACTCTGGATTATTTGCTGGCAGTTTTTGGTCATTTTACTGATGACCCGATCCACATAGCGGTCATAAAGATCTTCAAACTGATCAAAAGCGGTTTCGGTAATTACTTTATACAATTCTGCCCGGTTCAGCTGATATCTGACATCTGAATCTTCCTCAAGCTGTCTCGTTAGTTTTTTCAGGTATTCCTGAAGACCGGATGGGTCACTTATCCGCATCTCTGCCGGTGAGGTCCCATTCAGATCCTTTTGCGGCATGGTTGGCCACAGGGTAAACAGGAAATGGTGAAGATCCCTTTTAATGACGCGGTCCAGCTGCCGAAAAACAAGATGGTCTCCGGATATGAAAAATGAAATCTTGTGCAAATCCTCGCCTGGATGGACATGATACTGGTTTTTGAATGTCAGTTCATCAGGCAGAAGCTTTGACAACACCCTGTGGCTGACTTCTTTTTTGACATCGGATGTCGTATATACCATTAGCCAGGAGGAGTGAATCTGAAGGGTGGCAACAGAAATGTTTGTATCGGGAAAAATGCCAAGATTGGTCAATTCATCAAGGACCTGATCTGATACCAGTATTTCCCACGATTGAATTTTTAATCCGGGCAGCGTACATATCCGGAGGGTATGTGGGTGAGTCTGAAAAAGCTGCTTCAGATTGGTATTTGAGGTGATCTCATACAGAGTCACATATGGAGAATAGGGCGTACCGTCCTCATTCGCAAGGAATTCCATTAAAAACTGGTTCTGAGGAAATGGTGTCACGGCATGCAGGATTGGTATTTAATCGAATTTTTTCAGTTTGAAAATACTGTCGATTACAGTGCCATCCACCCATTTCACCACTCCCACAACTTCATCTGTAAATTCCGGTTTGGCGGGAGCGCCGCCGCACAAGTCGTCAATTTCAGATTTGAGTTCTTCAATGGGCCGGATCGGCAGACCGCTGTCCTTGGTGGATTCGAGCAGGTCTTGCCGAAGAGGGTTAATGGCAATTCCGCGTTCGGTGACAATGACGTCGATGAGTTCTCCCGGCCCAACCAGCGTAGTGACTTTATCCACAATGATTGGAACCCGATTCCGGAATGCGGGGATAGGCAGAATGGTGCACTTACTGAACAGGCAGTTCTGCCAGCCGCCGATTCCATGGAGCATCAAGCCATCGGAATGCGTTACAACATTGGCGTTGAAGTTGACATCAACTTCCGTGGCTCCCAGGACTACCGCATCCAGCATACCGGCAAAATTGCCCTTGCCGTGCCAGTTGTAAGACGTAAACGGTGAAGTGTTTACGTGACCGAAATTTTCCCGCATGGATCTGACACCTTCCAGATCAAAGGTCTGTCCGTCCAGAATAAAATCCGTCAGTCCTTCCTCAAGCATTTCCACCAGGTACCGGGTAGAGCCGCCGCGGATAAAGCGTGCCTTGATTCCGGCATCCTTCATCATTTCCTTCAGATATATCGCGAATGCCAGAGAGGTCCCGCCGGCCCCGGCCTGGAAACTGAATCCGTCTCTCAGAATACCCGCCGCTTTGACGAACTGCGCGGTCAATTCAGCAATATACAGGCGGTCCGGTGATTTGGTCAGACGGGTCGTGCCGGAAATGATCTTTTCCGGTTCGCCGACCTTGTCCAATACAACAACGCAGTCAACATTATTGCCCTGAATCTGCCACGGGATGCACGGAAAAGGAACAGGATTATCCGTCACGACAATGACTTTGTCAGCATAAACGGAATCCACCAGTCCGAATCCAAGAAGTCCGCAGGCGGAAGGGCCGCGATCACCGGTGGCGTTGCCGAATTCATCTGCAGTCGGGGCGGCTATAACGGCGATATCAATGTGTACATCGCCATCCTGTACAGCCTGCCAGCGCCCGCCGTGGCTGCGCAGAACTGCAAGGCCATCCATCTTTCCTTCAGAGGCAAATCGCCCCAATGGACCATTCAGGGAACCCTCGATATGATGTATGACTCCGCTTTCCAGATGATGGATGATTGGCTCATGACAGGGAAATGCTGCCGAAGGAAACCATCTAAGGTTTTTCACGCCCATTTCTGCAGCATTGTCAAACACCTGATTCATAACCAGATCCCCATTCCGGAAATGGTGATGGGAGGAAACGGTCATACCGTCCTTTAATCCGCATTTTATAAGTGCTTCCTTAAGGCTCGGTACTATTTTGTTTCCGTCCTGAGGAAAATCATTGCAGGTGCGGATTGCAGGAGCTGTTTTATTGCCTTCGGGGACGAATTTTCCGACTCCCTGATAGGGGTCGGCTTTGGTTCCATTTACCTCTGTCGGTACCAGACGGCCTGCTGCGTTTCTTACCAGTTTCAGTTTCTGACCCATCGTGCTAAATCTCCATAATATCAATTTTCTGAATGTGTTAAATCAATGATTATCCTGCTGCCAGTTTTCTTTCAGCAACCCGCAGTTAACAGCAAGACGAACCGTATGCAGAGCTCTTTTCACAACTGGCGGATCAATCATCTTGCTCCCCAGAGAAACAACTCCCAGGCCTCTTTTTTCGGCATTTTCAAAGGCCAGTACTATTTTGCAGGCTTTTTCGATTTCCGGTTGAGTGGGGGCGAACGCATCATGAAGCGGCTTGATCTGGCGGGGATGGATACAACCCTTGCCGTCAAACCCGAGGCTTTTTGCCTCTATAACGGATTTCCGTAGTCCATCCATGTCATTTACATCTGAAAAAACGGTATCAATAGGCTGCAGACCTGCGGCGCGGGCAGCATTGACCAGCATGCTGCGGGCAAAGAAAGATTCAGTCCCCTGAATGGTGCGCTGAGTTCCAATGTCGGCTGTGTAATCTTCAAGCCCGATTGCAAGAGCAACATTGTTTGGACTGGCCTGAGCTATTTCCAGGGCGTTGAGTATTCCCAGTGCGCTTTCCAGAATGGGCATCAGGAACACGGGTTCACTGCGGCTGCACAGTTCCATGACTTCTGCCGCTTTCTGATCCACTGCGATAAGTTGACTGGCTGTTTCCACTTTTGGAATAAGTATCAGGTGCACATTCTGGGGAATAATTTCCTCCAGATCCTTTAGTCCCAGCTCACCCTGATTGATGCGTACCATTCGTTCTGCTCCGAAGAAATCCAGTACCCTTAATGCGTTTCGGACAATGAGGCGCGCGGATGGTTTTTCTGCCGGTGAAACAGAGTCTTCCAAATCCAGAATAATGCCGTCCGGCTTATGGATACCGGCGTTCAGCATCAGTTTCGGCTGATTCCCGGGCAGGTACAGTCTGCTTCGACGAAACTTGTCTCGAGTGGATGGATACATCGAATGGGATTTCATCTCCGGAAGTGATTTTCTGGTCAAACCGGGATCCGATGCTTTTACGGCTGCTTCAATTCTGGCCTGAATGACAAAAGGCAAAGCGCCGTTGTCCTGCACCAAAAGCGATCCATGTCTGATCCCCAGATCATCCAGTGTTTCACGTGCAAGCAGGGAAATGCTTTCACCGTACATCGATTCAATTTTCGAATGTATTTCCAGTTGAGGTTCTCCGTCAGAAGCCGGACGATATTCAATATAGCAGTCTGATTTATTGGCAGTATTGCCGCTGATAAATGATTCCATAGTTGCTCCAGATAAGTCGATCAATGAACAGGCTGAGTACCGTTTGACAACCGGCGGGATAGAGATGAATGATGGTCCATAGGCTGTTAATTAGTTAACAGGACCCCCAAGTATTGTTTTGTATAATAATCTGCTCCCCGTCGTCCTGTTTAATTTAATGGATAACAAGGTGTAAATATTTAGTGAAATCGGATTGGAATCGTAAAAATTTGTAATTATTTTTTAGTTGACTGAACGGTTTCCCTGATCAGATATCCACTTCAAATAAATTTTTAATAAAGCAGCTGCCTGCAGTGGTTGCAGTAGTGAAAGGGCTTTATTGGTTGAGTCGTTGAGTAAGGTTCCCACGCAGGGTGTCGTTGAGTAGAAGGATGGTGAAATAGTGTAATGGTGAAATGGTTGATTTAGGCTTTCCGGCATTATACTGTTTAGCAGGAACGGAAAGTTGTCATTGGCAGTGGCCATTTGTCAGTGCAACGTCTGAGAAGTACAAGTATTATCGTGCATTCAGGACAAACGAGATGAAATTGAACTGCAGCGTATGTTCTTTTGGTTCTTTTCTTCAAAGAAAAGAACATTCCATTTCAGTGAATTTCAGAACACACCAAATGCGTTTAGGGCTTGGCATGATAGTTAGTATTGGTTGCGTGGTTGAGGTAGGTTTCCTGGCAGGGTGGTGTTGAGTAGAAGGATTGTGAAATAGTGTAATGGTGTAATGGCTGAATGGGATTTCGCTGGCTTGTAACAATTGAATCCGCCAGTGGGCGGATTTTTAATCCGTCTCCTGACTGACGAGTGTAACTGGGTGCATTCCCCGCCGCTTGTTGAAAATCCGCCATTTGGCGTGGCGGCGAAATAAAAAATGATTATATCACTAATGATACCCCGTCCCGTCAGCTGACGGGCGGGGAAATTCATTCGTCAGTGGTCATTTGTCAGTGCAACGTCTGAGAAGTACAAGGTTTATCGCGCATCAG
>CAZGNZ010000053.1:0-20941 GCA_964527215.1 uncultured bacterium
AGAGGTGGGTGGGGGTTTGGGATGGGTGGAATTAGTGGGATTTTCTATCTGAGGTTCCACAGATCGTTTGCAAAATTCAGATCCTCCAGCCCTGAAGGGGCTGAATCTGTCAGCCCGGGGCGCAGCCCCGGGTACCGGATAGAATGATGGCAGAACCCTGAAGGGGTGCAACGGATGGAAATAGAATGAGTTGATGAATAAGGTTTTGCACGCAGGGTGTGGTTATTAATGAAACGGCGCATTAGTTGATTGTTTGAGCGCGACTTCTCAGGCAGGGTGCGTTAAACTGGTTGAGAGGGTAAGTCGTCGAGGTGCCCTTCCTGGCAGGTTGATGTTGGGTGGCAGCGGTCAGTTGCCAGCAGGTATTGCAGTCCCTGATGACCAGGTACCAATATACAATTTGCCATTTACCAACAATTGCTGTCCGAATTACATTTCAGGATGCATAGTATAAATACAGATGAGTGCTCAAACAGATAGAATGTCTCCAGGTAAATGGCTGCTTGGGGAATTGGGATTGCTGTATCCTGAATCCATGCCATATGGCGTATTCCCCGGAGGTGGGTGGGGGTTTGGGATGGGTGAACTTAGTGGGATTTTCTATCTGAGGTTCCACAGATCGTTTGCAAAATTCAGATCCTCCAGCCCTGAAGGGGCTGAATCTGTCAGCCCGGGGCGCAGCCCCGGGTACCGGATAGAATGATGGCAGAACCCTGAAGGGGTGCAACGGATGGAAATAGAATGAGTTGATGAATAAGGTTTTTGCACGCAGGGTGTGGTTATTAATGAAACGGCGCATTGGTTGATTGGTTGAGCGCGGCTTCCCAGGCAGGGTGCAGTAAACTGGTTGAGAGGGTAAGTCGTTGAGGTGTCTCTCCTGGCAGGTTGATGTTGGGTTGGCAGCAGGGATTGCAGCCCCTGATGACTATTTGCCAATATACTATTCACCATTAACCAACAATTTTCGTCCGGATTACAGTTCAGGATGCATAGTATAGATACAGATGAGTGCTCAAACAGATTGAATGTCTCCAGGTGAATGACTGCTTTGGGGCTTGGGATTGCTGTATCCTGAATCCTTGCCATATGGCGTATTCCCCGGAGGTGGGTGGGGGTTTGGGATGGGTGGACTTAGTGGGATTTTCTATCTGAGGTTCCACAGATCGTTTGCAAAATTCAGATCCTCCAGCCCTGAAGGGGCTGAATCTGTCAGCCCGGGGCGCAGCCCCGGGTACCGGATTTGCTTTGCACGAAGAAAATCAAAGAAATCAGATCAAACTCAGAATTCTGGTGAAAGCCGTGTCAGTGATTCTGCGAATCTCTCGAACCTGACTGTCAGTAAAACCGGACTTGTAATATTCCGGCAGAGAAAGACCAGCAGCCTGTCGGTTTATTTCAGTATCAGGCATCTCCAGACAGCTGTGGTCGTATATCCTTTTCAGCTCTGTCCGGGAATCACTGCAAAGCTGTTCATAATGGACCACGCATGTATGCTCCCTGAGGGCGGTATCCTGTTCCAGCTGATTTGCGAGAAAACTGTACAGCTCAGACCAGTACAACGCCCATCCGGACAGCTCCTGACCTTTTTTCCAGTACTGCTGAATCAGTTTCACGGCTTCCGCGTTATTGATATTTGCCGGGCGACGGTCCAACCCGAATTCAAAATGACCCGCCAGTTGCATATAGGTCAGAGCACCGCTGTCAGCCTGCTCGCGGTTGCAGAGGAGCTGATGCTGTTTGTGCAGGGATGCGATGTGGTTTTCCGGCTGTCGAACCGGAATGATAAATCTTGCATCCGGAAACAGCTTATGAAGATAAGGCAATCTCAGGAAATTATAATTCCCTTTGCAGATATAGCGCTTTCCGCCGCGCAGATACAACAGCTTTCTGATGTGATCCTTCAGATACCTTTCAAATTCCGGATAGTCTGTTTGGGTACCCAGCAGATTGGAAACATCTGGATTGTGAGTTTCCGGGAAAGCCGACATCCACAAAATTTCTTCCATAGCTTCAGGACTGTCATAAGTTATTTTGATCCGGTCCTTGTGATATCGTTCCACCGGTTCAATTTTCTTTCTGGACGAAACATCAAGAAACCAATTCCACCAGTATGGAATGTCCAGCAGCGGGAAATCACGGTATCTGTGTGAAACTGCATGGGGATGCTGAGCCAGCATTTCCAACAGAATTGTCGTACCAGCCCGTGCCAGAGCAGTGATAAAAACGGGTTGGTGAATATCGGGCAATTCGAACTGGCTGGCGAGTACCCGGGTTTCCAGATTCCCAAGCTTTCGCATCAGCACTGGATGACGTTTGGTGAAACAACCCAGTCCGACCAGGAATTTGGAAGATGATATATCAGAATTGGGATTGCTCATGTTTATACAGATTGAAAAGCGTATCGTTTAGAAGCAGACTGGTTTACGTCACACTATAGTTGTCTGTTATTCGATTCTGAAGTAAAATTTAATAAATAAGGAAATGGCAATCAGAAAAAAATAATGGACAAATTCCCACGATGACATCCATCCCGGGAGCACCTGATTCCAGTATTTTCGTTCCAAATCTATTTGAATTTCTGCAATGTCGGACTCCGGTACAATATATCCAACAGGACTGGAAACCAGAATATTCCACCATACTTTGTGATGAATTTCCGGCGTTGGGGGGTTCCATGGATTTCCGGAATATATTTCACTGCCGAGATATGAAATAGACAGATCCTCAGAAGTAATGGGGATGATTAGCTCCTCTGCAGGCTTTTTTTCTGATTCAGAATCATCCTCTGTGTCTGAGAGCCACAATGCTGCAGTAGTATGAGTTCCCTGCGGTACTGTATACGAATGGGTAAAACCTATCCAGAAAAGGATAATGACAATGGGAAGCGCAGAAACCAGGGCAGGACCCAGAGTGCGTCCAAGCAGATTAAAGGACAATGCAAGATTGCCCAGTATCACTTTCTTATATTCGGAATCTTCGAGATCGGTATCCAGCATCTGCTTCTGGTAGGATTTGATCCTGGATTTAAGATCTTTCAGTTTGTCCTGATTGGAACACAGCGCATACAGACCCATACCTGCTGCTCCGCTGATCACCGCCCAGAGAATATACCTTATAACATCCGGCAGAATGAATGCCAGTCCGTTATCAACAGTATTCAGAACAGGAAAGAACCAGGAAATCATAAATGATTCAGATTAGTTTTCAGGTTTGGTTTCCTGAACCGCTTCCTGAGTTTCTGCGGCTTTCATTTTCTTTTTTTTCAGCAGCGCTCGAATGGGCCAGAGCAGGATGCCGGTAACGGCGAAAAATATGGCTGCCAGCACTGCGCCTATGGCCCCCAGCAGAGAAATGCCGGCTCCGGGACCGACGTATGCCCACAGTGCAGCAGGAAAAAGCAGAATCAGAACGAACAGGGCAATACAGCGAATTGAGGATGATGAATGCATTGTTACCTCTAATCAGATGAATTAATCGTTAAAAAATCTGCCGGATACGGAACAGCCTCTTCAATCCAGGCCACTTCATTGTCATCCCACCAATTGGTGTAGGTCCAGACAATCCGTCCGTCAGTCGTCAGCTCAAACACACGCCCCTGCAGTGTTTCAGTGATAAGAAAATTACCATTGTCAAGTTCCTGCACACGACCCATCAGACGTGAGAAGAAATAAGTGTCTTCCGTTCCCTGATATATTGTTTCCACCGCCCGAGTAACAGGATCTATGGCGAGAATGCGGCTGGTACCCACCCCGGCTTTTGGACTTTTTGTCACAGCAGCATTCACAGTATGGTTGTCGAAAACCAGAATGCGTCCGTCACGGCCGAAATCAGGATCGTGCTGGCGCAGAAAGGGTCCGGTCATGGACCATTTAACTGTTTCGTCCTGTCCGTCAAGAACCATCAGTGTATTTACATTTCGAAGCGATACCAGGATATCACCTGCTTCAAACTGAGGATACTTGTGCGCCAGGTCGGCTTCCAGGACTTCTGCATCATTGAGATGGAGCAAATCAAGTTCAACATCATGCCTGTACCGGGCTTTGTTGGCGCCATTGCCGAAAACAGCCCCTTTATAATTGGATTTATGCAGAACATCAAAGAGGCTGATTTCCCTCAGGATGCGGCCATCCGGATCGATTTCCAGAATCGCATCCTCCCAGAGGGGCGGCAGTATGTTTTCATACCCCTGCAGCGGTTCATGGTGCATGCGGCCGCCGCATACCCAAAGATGACCGTCAGCAGTTTTCTGGATTGAATGATGAGTGGCGTGGGGCAGTTTCCAGATAATGTTGGAATCATAGTCAAGCTTGACCAGCCCGCCAAATTCGAAGTTCATAACAACCGAGCCGTCCTCATTCATTACGGCACCGTTCAAATGCCGTTCGAGGTTCGGCAACTGGTTTTTTACATGGCTCGGGTGAGTCCACAATTCATCATAATTCACATGCCACCGGTGCCTGAGTTCACCTCTTTCGTTCAACAGACGCACCTCATGGGACATATCCCAGAATCCGGTCATTAGATACAGGCCCTTTTCAGACTGGCCGGTTATCGATTGACCGCCGTTGTCCAACTCCTTTGCTACCGGCTCCACAAACAGCAGATTTGTGAGTTCCTTGTGCTTCAGGTAGTACAGCTCCATTTTCACAACCTGCACCAGCTGACCGAATTGTATCATGACTGAATAGGGAAACAGCCTGGAATGACCGGCAAATACACCAAAGCAGTAAACAATGATGAATAATATTGTGAAAAACAGCCATTTATCCCACGAAATGGGTGAAGGTTTTCCAGGTTCCGATGCTGATATTAATTTTTTTTTCAATGAATAAGAATCTTTCAAACGAATTTGTAAACCGGTATTCTCAATTCTTGAATGCCCTGGATAAATTCAGGTGTGTCCAATCCTGTGAAGCATGAATAATTTACAGCGCTTTGCTGATCCGGAAGCATTCAATTCCCGTAACAGCATGTGCAATAATGTAAATAACAATCATGGTCCGGTTATAGTGATTTCAAAGAGCAGATAATTTGATGATTCATCAATCTGTGGATATTTTATCCGCCACTGTTTCTCTCAATGTGACAGAGCGCAATCCCTGTCGCCTTCCGGTTCCATACTCCAGTCAGACGGTAAATCGCTGTATATACGCTTTATAAAGTATTTTGGCCAGGGCAGTTGGCCTGAACTGTCTGGTTTGAAGAAGGATTCCATGCTTTCCGGAAAATGAATATAATCCAGCATCATGTGCCCTATGAATTCTTAAATTATACCAGCGATATTACTGCACCGATCAATATTTCGACAGACTGGTACGTGCTGACCTATGATCCGGTATCCCGAGTAGTAATCAGTGCAGAAAGTGCATGATTATCAGGAATCTCAGATTGTCTGTATTCTTCAAATTATTTTTCCGTAATCACCCAAACACCTCAGAACTGCAGAATGATTCCGGCCGTTTTTCTTTCCGTTTCAGCGGGAAAAATGCGGATCTGGAAAAAGATTTCGTCTCTGAACATACTCAAAAATCAGTGCCGCAGGTCCGTTTCATGCTGATTCTGGCAATCCTGTTTTACGGAGTATTTGGAATTATTGAAACACTGACCGCCAATGGCGGCTCTGATGATTCCTGGATTGCCCGGAATCTCATATTTTTTCTGGCAATTATCAATATTCTGCTTCTGGCTCTGTACCAGTATTTCTCGCGCTATCTGCAGCTGCTGCTGGCGATTCTTTGGATATTCAGCGGTACTGGAGTCATTGCACTGCTGATATTCCTTCCGCCGACGTCACATGTCTCATTGTATTCAACCATCATTCTCATATTTATATTCAGCTGCACTTTGGTGAGAATCCGATTTTTGTATGCATGCTCCGCTGGGATGTTTGTTATCGCAGTTTATCAGATTGCTACCTTTTGGTCCGGATCAGATATACATCCAATTCTCTTTAACTACAATTTTTACTTCACCAGTGCCAATCTGATTGCAGTATTTGCCTGCTATTCTCTTGAACTCAGTGCCCGACGGGATTTTCTCCTGACATCTCAATACCGCAAGCAGACCTATGAGCTTAAAAAACTAACCAAGGCAATGGAAACCATGCACCTGGGCATCACGATTTCGGATCCTCAAGGGGAGATTATCTATGCAAATGATGCCGTGATAAAAATGCATGGCTATGCACCGGATGAAATACAGTTAAAGGATTTTAGACAAGTTGTCAAGGAATCGAATCCAGAACCGGCTGTTGAACCATGTGTCAGTCAAAAGGCTGGATGGATTCGTGAAAGCAGCCATGTCCGGAAAGACGGGACGGTGTTTCCTGTCCGACTGATTTCGGATGTGACGTATGATGAAACAGGTGAGCCCCTGGCAATCATCACACTGTGTGAGGATATCACTGAAATAATGCAGGCGAGGCAGAAACTTCAAGAACATCAGCAAAGACTTGAATATACTGTACAAGAGCGTACTGCAGAACTGTCTGCGTCCCGGAAGGCCCTGAAGCAGGAAAGGGATCTGTTTGTGGAGGGACCTGTTGTAACCGTCAAGTGGCAGGTGGACACCACCGGACGGACCCGTATCACCTATGTTTCACCCAATATTCGAAATTTTGGAATTTCAGCACAGGATCTCATTCAGCGAAAGCTCAATATCTGGGAGTTGGTTCACCCGGATGATTTGTCGGGTGTTCGGAATTCCACCTTGAGCTATATCACAAATAGGATGCCGACCTTTGAAATGGAATTCAGGATTTTGAATCCTGAAGGGACTGAGTTTTGGATTTTTTATCGAACAACTTCTCACAAACATGTGCGGAACCCGAATATTCAAAGCTATCACAGCTTTATTATTGATCTGTCGGAAATCAAGCAGATGAAGAAAGAACTCCAGGAAAAACAAGCGCTGCTTGTCCATTCCGGCCGTCTTGCATCATTGGGTGAGCTGGCAACAGGCGTGGCACATGAGTTAAACCAGCCGCTGACAGTGATTCTTGCACAGGCAGAAATATTCGGCATGAATCTCAGGGATTTGGGGATTGTGGACAAGCAGACGAAAGAAGACTTGCGAGTGATTCGGGAGGAAGTCGGGAGAGCATCGGAAATCATCGAGAACATGCGCGGCTTTGCACGAATGACGCAGGATGACTTTGATCCGGTGGATATTGCTGAGTTGCTTGATCGGAGCCTGATATTTTTCCGTCAGCAGTTCAAGGTTCACGATGTGGAATTTACCGTGGAAATCGCCGATAACATTCCTGAGATATATCTTGATCCGCAAAGATTTATGCAGATTGTTGTCAACTGTCTGTCCAATGCCCGTTATGCCGTTGATAAGCGTCAAAAACAGAACATCGATGGATATCGGAAAAAAATTCGGCTGTCATGCTTGCATGATTTTGCGGAAAACCGCCTGTGTTTGGAAATTTCTGACAATGGAACAGGAATGACCGAGGAAGAACTTGAACATTGTCAGGATCCGTTCTTTACTACCAAGGAAGTCGGTGA
Source organism: uncultured bacterium (assembly GCA_964527215.1). Taxonomy (GTDB): domain Bacteria; phylum Fidelibacterota; class Marinisomatia; order SCGC-AAA003-L08; family JACNLC01; genus CAZGNZ01. The sequence continues at coordinate 7,512 of CAZGNZ010000053.1, forward strand.
AGGAACCGGTCTTGGACTGAGCATTGTCAATACTATTCTCCGCGAATTCAATGGTTGCTGTCGTATTCGATCAGAACCCGACATGGGAACTGCTTTTAAGGTGTTCATCCCAGGGAATCAGTCTGATCCGGTGTAAGAGATAAGTTGCCGGGAAAGGGAATCCTGTCCCAGTCTGCAAAAGCCGGAACAGGATTCAGATTTACAGATTGCATCGTCAGGGCTGAACCTGAACATATTTTGATGCTTTGACACCGCAGATGGGGCAATTATCCGGGGGTGCTCCCAATTCAATATGTCCACAGACCGGACACAGATAAAATCCGGTTTCTTCAATATCCTGCCCTTTTTCTGCAGCCTCCAGTGCTTTTTGATACAAAGCCGCGTGGATTTTTTCTGCTTCCACGGCCCATCCAAACATGCGTTTGGCCTTGTGATTTTCTTCTACCGCCTGTTCAAGCATTGGAGGATACATTTCCGTGAATTCATAGGTTTCCCCGCCAATAGCCGTCCGCAGATTTTCTGCAGTGCCGCGGATACCGTCAAGCGCTTTAAGATGTCCTGCGGCATGTATTCGTTCTGCTTCAGCGGTTGTGCGGAACAGCTTGGCAATGTTGGAAAATCCCTCCTGCTCTGCTTTTGCTGCAAATGCACTGTATTTCTGAAATGCCTGGCTTTCACCAGCAAATGCTGTATCCAGGTTTTCCTTGGTTTTTGGCATTATTTCTCCTGTAATGAATTTGTCGGCGGCCAGCCGACCAGTTATGCTTTCGATTGTTTGATTAACGAGGACTGAATCCGTTTTCGGTCAGCCATTTTTCCAAATGATCCAGCATTCCGTCCAAAATTTCGCCCAGTTTATCCAGTTGGGTCTGACAGTACAGAAGCTGGTCCAGTAATGCATCAAATTGCTCCGGAAGTCTGCTGCAGTATTTTGTAATATGTTCTTTGATCCGCTTTTCACCAGGGTGAAAAACAGTATTTACAGCGAAAATAATATCAAAATAACTTGCAAGCAGCTCGGTGATTCGGTGCTGAATACTGATCCGGTCGTTTCGTTCCACTGCTTTTTCAATCTGGTAGCGATAGCTCGGAATGATGTCCCGCAGAAGCGGGAAATTATGGCTGACAATATTCTGTGCCAGTTCCGGCGGGTAATCCAGGCATTTTTTTTGAAGTTCACCAAGCCAGCCATCCGGATCAAAAAGAATTTGACAGTTTCGAATGGTGTGGGCAAAGCAGGTAGTGTATCCGACAGACGGCAGGCATTCTGTGATGACCCTGTCGATCATTCCGGATATCCAGTGGTCGTGCCAGTAGATAATGTCGACCTCAATTCCGGTATCCCCGTCTATCCATTCATCACCGGTATCCCAGTAGGTGAGATTCAAACTGGTTCTCGATGCACCCATTTCACGGACCGTAGACTCTCTGAAATCAAGTGGTACCACCTCCCCTTTGTGAAAAATGTACAAGTCAATATCGGAATGGGCATCGATTCTGCCGCTGGATGCCGATCCTCCCAGGGCAACAGCCCTGACTTCCGGACGCACCGTGAACCGGCAGCTGATTTTTTCCGCAAGCTGTCGTAATCTGTTCATTATTTCCTATTTTAATTTTTGTCTGAATATTTTCCGCAATCTTCCCATCGGATCTTCGGACATGCTATAAATTCGAACTGCCAAGTCCCCTTGAACCAACGTCTGAGTACGTTGCAGTTCCTGATTGCTCCTGCGTGTCAATTTAGAGTTTTAGCCTCTGATTAAATTGGAAGGCTTGACAATTTGCCGGTAAACACAGACCAGATCAGAAGAATATCCACCAACATGACACCCATCTTGTTCGGAAACAAAAACGGATAGCTGTCCCAGAAAATGGCCAGACTGATCAGCGACAGGGAAGAAGCGGAAATCAGCAAATGCTGCCGGAACAAAGGAGAAACAATCCAACCCGCAATACTCAGGCCCGCAGACAGGAACGCAGCAAAACTCATCAGGGACAGGACTGTTAATACCGTTTTCAATCCGTTTTCACTCAAAAACCGCCTGAAAAGCCAGGAATCCCATGAATGACGTGAACTGAGGCGAATGCCCAGAACCGGCAGAATTCCCATCCCGTGACCAATACCATGCAGTATAATCAGGACAGCAAAAATATATTTCACGGCGTTACTGTTCATGTACTTGACACGATGGTTCGAATGTATGCAGCATCATTAGAAAGCGGTTTTAATACGGACGAGTTCTTTAATGTTGTCCAGATCTGAATCCGTTTCAGCATCCACGCTAAGCCCTCTGCCTTCAGCATACCGACGGGCTTCCCTGAGTCTGGATTTCAGTGTTTCCGGAAGCTCTGATCTCTCCGCTTCGGCCACGGCTTTGTCGCCAAACACAAATGTCACCTGAAAGAAATCCCGGTACACGGAACAGAAAAACAGATTTCTCTTTTTCCGCAGCGATTTCATGGTCCAGCCATATTTCACGCTGTACATTTTCCATTCCTGATTAATCGGTCCGTACCGGTCGCTGAGCCAATGGTGCAGGTTGGTCCACAACTCATAACGAGCATCAAGAGCCTTGGAAATCATGTCTTCTGTGGGCGGATTGTTTTTTTCGTAAAACAGTACTTCGGGGGTGTCCATATTCATCGTTTTGTTCCAATCTCGAGGATATCCGCAATGTTGGCCCTCGCATCAATCACCGGAACGATTTTCGGTGTTTTTGCTGTTAGAATGGTTGCAACTCCGGGTCCGTGTCCCGCCCTGAGGCAGTTGCTGTGGATAACAATTCCAATAGATACCGCCCCCTTTCGGAAGGCACGACCGAAGCGATTATCATGATCCTGGAGCGCAACAAAATCCCCAAATCGTATTTTGTCAAGTCCGTATTCTGCCACTGTTTCAGGATCGCTGGTCATGATATCATAATCTCCGCTGGCAACATGGGCAGAACCCACACCGGATCCCATACAGGGTGCAGGGACAATCGTTGTTACCGGAACTTCGAGTTTTCCGCCGGACAGCGGTTTTATGTCCAGTTTATCCAGCAGATCGGGATCCAGATTGAAGCATTTGATTTCAGGATAATCCAGCAGTTCCAACCCCTGACCCCGCCCGTTGATGATGATTTTGTCATCATAGCACATTTTATCCTTGTCGGATTTAGCAAAGTCAACGATAACGTGTTCTGATCCGCCGTGATGCCCGATGACGATTCCTTTTGCTCCCTTGGCCTCTCCGGAAATCACGTGTGCCCTGTTCCCGACACAGGCATACAGCTGGAGCGATACATTGGGGTGATCAAAGGGTTTTTTGGTGTCTGCAGTACAGCTGACACCTGGTTCAACATGATCTCCCGCCCATCCAAACGCCGGGTCACCCACCTGGACATTTACCGTGATTCCGCCGATCCCAGGCAGAATAAACGGCTGACCCTCATGATCCACGCCCCAGGTGCCGCGTGATCTGGGAGGTCCGGGCTGACACTGCAGGATAAATTCAACGACTTTTAATTGATTGGTTTTAAGCATAACATTCCCTTCCGAGACGTTTACAGGTTGGCTGTTTAAATTAGACTGATACTGCAGAATATTACTCATTCAGTGCGTTAACAAAAACAAAAATACCGGACAATTTCCATGTACCTGTCATGTACGGATTTTCGCATCGTTGGCGGGATGATGAAAGCAGCAAATCCTTATCCATCTCAAAATTTCGCAGGAATCTTGATCTTAACCGGTTTACATAGATATTTTTTTTCATTTGCCGCTCGAGCGCATTTCCGGCAGTAGTAACGCGGTTCCCGAATGATATCCGTCAACCTGCCGGAATGCTTTTCAATATGTTTCCGGGACCAGTCGCACAGGGTTTCAGGCTTACTCATCGAGTATTCTCCTACAGATCAATTTGAACATCACCGCTGAACGGTGTGCCGTCAACGTAAATCTTAAATGTATAAAAACCGTTCGGTACAATATAGCCGTCGTAAATCGGAACCCACTCCAGTGTGATTTCACCAGCAGATACTGTAGATGCCGACTCCTCCAGAAGCGTGCCGGAAACATCATAAATTTCAAATTCCACCAGTCGGCTGGTTGTAAAATACAAAGGGATTTTGACGGGTAACTGCCCGGTACCAGTGACCGGATTGGGATAGGCAGGATAAATCATGTCTGTCAGAACATCATGAATCTCTGTGCCCTCCGGCAGGGTATAGGCATGTATTTCCACTGGGACTTCATCTCCCAGAGAAGATGTAACATGCACCGTGTCAATGAAATCAGTATATTCGGTTCCGCTGATGTACCAGAAATCTATTGTGCGGGATTCTCCGGCTGGGATATCGAACCAGGGTGCATCTGTTCCAAACGGGAATTCAAAATCAAGCTGGATTGAAACCGGATCGGTTCCGGTATTTACAAACTGAATTGGGATATCTGCTGTTTCGTTGACATGCGCGCTGATTAGCATGCGGTCTGCCGGTTCAAACCAGAACTCATCCCGAACATAATAATTGTCGTAAAAAGACGGAGACCAGTCCTGGGTGTCTATCAGGCCGACAAGTTCTCCATATTCATTTGTTTCAGTGATATCCAGTGCATTGGGTTCATCCGGGTTATCATCGCATCCTGGAAACAGCATCAGTGCCGTCAGCAGGATTCCGATTGGGATATGATAAAAATTCATTCTGCTTCCAAATATGATTGATTATGCAAATTAAAACAGTCGATTTGTCAATGGCTGGGTTTCCGGTAATCTGCTTTTGAAACCAATTCAACTGCAGACTGTCTTTCGCGGTTGACATAAAGTTTGACAACATCCGGACGTGAATAATGCCCGGTCGGATCAAAATTCTGCCGTTCCATGCGAACCAGTCGGTGATCCAGCTGTGCAGTAATGAGAGTTTCGGATCCTGTCACCGGTTCAACGATCCATGATCCATCCGGACCAGCGATACATGAACCGCCGTCTGCCAGAAAACCGTCATTCCCGGACCGAATCGCAGCGGCGTGAGGGATATCCGTCGGAATGTCGTCGGAATGCATGATCCCAGAGGCAGATACAACAAAAGAACGGCTTTCCAAAGCAATAAAGCGTGTGATGTCAATGGTGTTGCGAATGCTGCCCGGCCATACAGCCACATGCAGATCTTCTCCCAGTCCGTACAAAGTTGCTCTGGTCAGCGGCATCCAGTTTTCCCAGCAGTTCAGTGCGCCAAATGTGAATGCTCCCAGTGAATGTGTTTTCAATCCGGCACCGTCACCTATCGCCCAAACCAGGCGTTCCTCATGCGTCGGCACCAGTTTCCGGTGCACTGAAGCGACAGAGCCCTCCGGGTTAATGACAATTACAGAGCAGTACAGACTGTGACCGCCCCTGTCTGAAGCCCTTTCAACACACCCCAAAACCACGGCCGTTCGATGTTTCGCTGCAGTCCGGCAGACACGGGACAAGTGACCTTTTTCAATACAGACGGCCTGGTCAAGATAACAGGCATAAATTTCTTTTTGCATTGGATCATTAAACCGGGCACCATTTGTGCGCTCCAGCCACCAAGGATATCCCGGGACTACTGCTTCGCCAAACGCCACCAGCCTGCAGTTTGCTTCACCGGCCTTCTGCACGGCATCATTTATTTTTTCAAGAGTGGCTTCGCGGTCAAGCCAGACCGGTGTGATCTGGGCAGCTGCAATTTTTATCAAATCTTTACTCATATTCGGTTCCGTCATTTAACCAATGAAACAATGCCTGACCATTTTCCGATTTTCCGAAATTTGACATCACTGGCATTGAGTGTTTTAAGAAAACGGTCAGACAGACCGCTATGCTGCATCTTGGCTATCTGGGAAACCATCAGGGCACACGGCTTTAAACGATCAAAGGCCAGTTGAAAAATATGTTCAATATTCTCCAGAGAGCCGGGAAATTCCCTGCCCGGATGGGCAAAGCGGTTTTCGCGGATTGTCCGCCAGTACACAGGATTTTTCAGCAAAATCAGCGGATGGATGCTGAACTGTTCCATTACATGCCGGGAATAGATCAGATCAAAACGCGCTTCAGGCAGACTGGCCAGTCCTTTATCCAGATAGCAGTTGTCAACCAGGTCTTCTTTTCTTTTTCGCTGCGGCATCATTGGGACTGCGGGCGACCGTCCCATTCCTCTGCAGTGAACTGCGTTCAGTGCATTGGAGAAGCACCGCAACAGTCCTGTCTTTCTGCCGGGCCCCAGTTCAATTATTTTCATCGACTTAATGGTATCCGGACTTTCAACGTGCTGCAGGATATCATGGAGAATATCCCGGAATGGTTCCAGATGAAACCGACGGTATTTTTGTATGAACCGGTCTGCTGATGAATAGTCCGGAATAAGGTCATTCATAAAATAACTTCCCAGGCAGAACGGCCGTTAGTGGAATGATGCGATTTCTGAAAGCGTTTTTTTCGAAAGGTCCGGAATCATGGCATCCTGTGCCGGGTAGCCGACAGCCAGAACCAAAAACGGACGTTCATTGATGGGCCGCTTAAACATGGTGCGCAGAAATGTTTGGCGGCTTGGGGTGTATGGCAGAGCAGCAAGACCGGTCTTGTGAACAGCCGTAATCAGCATTCCTGCTGCCAGGCCCACTGACTCCATAACGTAATAATTTTTTATGGCCGCGTCATTTTCATTTATTTGAAAGGTCTGGGCAAAAATGACAATAAGCCACGAAGCTTCCTGCAGGAAAGGTTTCCGGGCATTGACGTGAAACAGTTCCAAATCCTTTTCCCAGGATATTACGCCGTTGCTCTCATAAAAGCGTTCTTCTTCCAACTCTGCCTGTCTGCAGAGATCATCCTTCACTGCCTGATCCTGAACCGCAGCAAAAAACCAGGGCTGACGATTGGTGCCGCTGGGGGCTGTTCCTGCGGTACGAATGCATTCCTCGATGACAGTGCGTGATACCGGTTTACTCGAAAACCGGCGCACACTGCGCCTTTTCTGCATCAGTTTCCTGAATGAAACCGCACGTTTTATCATATCAGGTTCTGAAAAGTCCGGACAGCCGGGATGGGGGATAAAATGAGATGGTTTTTTCGCTGACAAATGAATTCCCTTCGCTGACAGATATTGCCAGTAGTGTGACAATTGATCATTCAGTTTTTGTAATTAGCGTAATAACAAAAACATGTCGGTCAAATCGGGAATTTGGTAAATCGGAATGATTTTATTCACACAGACCGCTCTGCACGCGGACTGAATTCAGGATAGGTTTGATTTCGAAGTCTTGAATGGAACCAATATTGGAAAAGCATTCTGCGATATGCAAATAACAGTAAAGGAATTTGCACTACGAATATCCATCCTGAATGAAAACTTTTGAAATCTGTTGCAGAACAATTCCCAGCTGCCGTTTTTGCCGTGTAAAACGATGAATAATGGATGGCAGAATTAACCTGCCGGTTACTCGGACTGATCGGATTTGTGGCGAATCTGATTGGTCATCACATTATAATCAATGCTCTCGTCTGTATCCTCCCGGGTGTACTGATACATATCTTCATCCAGAAAGGCCAGTTTATCCATCATCAGCTGATATTCGTCGATTCCCATCAGAACAGCACTGCCTTTTCCATGCTGGGTGATAATCAGCGGACGTTTGGACCGGCGGACCCTTTTTATGAATTTGGCTGCATTGGCTCTGAACTCAGACAATGGCGTGATATCTTTATTAAGCTGTACAGATTTCATGATTTTCCCGATTTTATTGGAAAATAGACCTGTAAATAATATGATGTTATGGTTTTAAATAACAAATTGATTACTGGTTACGGAAGTGGGCGTCAGATAAGCGTTCACGGCTTGTTATTGCGGTTTCCCAAGAATGGCAGAATGCCCTTTTCGAATGATGGGAGCTTCTTCAACAACGTACCCGGCATCCACTGCAATATTGACGCTGTGATTAAACTCCGTGTGCGATACATGTCCGGAAGGTTCTGAAAAGAGACATTTTCCCCCTGGTTTCAAACTGTCGAATACCTGACTGAACAGAGTACCCTGATCAGGCACTTCATGAACAACTGCAAACAGCAGTGCCAGACTGATACGGTCCCTGTATGATTCCAGATTGAGTGAGTCCTCACTGCAAAGCCGGGTTTCCACATTTGCTGCCACACCCTTCCTTTCTGCTTTTCTGCGAAGTACATCCAACATTTTTTTCTGCACATCAACACAGACTACTTTTCCGGCCGGTGCCACCATCTCAGCCATGGGAAGACTGAAATATCCCATCGCGGATCCAACATCGATTACAAGATCTCCCGAATTCACATACGGGGAAAGGATTTTTTCAGGATTTTGAAACAATCTGCGAATCGGACTGGCGAGCAGGTATCCGATCCAAACGGGACACACATGATTTTCAGACATAAAAGCTCCTTGATGGACGATAAATGATAAACCCGTGCAAGATTGAACCGTATTTGACAATCCACGCCCTCAGGGTGTGGGTGCGGCCAAACTGTGCATGGGATAAAATGCGTCAGGTAAAATTGCGGTACTCAGCGGAAGTCGCAGACTGCGAGAAAGACAGTCCGATGTTTAGAGCCAACCACCTTTGGCGGTGAACCGTCAGATTTCAGCCATCATACCATACATCCACTGATCACTACCATTCAGTATTCGTTGTCATTAATCCAACAATGATCCCATTGACTCTTGAATACGCCGTTTGGCGTGGCGGCGAAATATATTATGACCCGATCGTTTACGGGTACCCCGTCCCGTCAGCTGACGGGACGGGAAATTCATACTGTATTCAAAAAAATATTGATTCCGGCTTCAAACAACGGCAGGCGGTCCGGAAAAGCCTTCCTTCCAAAAGCGTTTTTAAACAGATTCCGGTTTTTCTGCTGTGAGTGTGAATGTCAATGGGAGCAGTCCAGGATGAAAACAGTGGTGAAACCAGCCGCGTTCCGTTTCCGTCATATCAGGAAATCCTTTGTAAAACATCTGATCAAGTTCACGGAAATCCGTAATTCTCAAACCTGCCTTTAACAGAGCATTCATGATGTCGGACAGTGACCAGGTCCATTCAAAACTCGGGTTGGCAGGAACAAAGTTTTCATCTGCATAATCCGGCCCGTCATCATCCCATACCATCGGTTCTGATGAATGAAAGTATGAATACTGGATCTGCAGACTCCCGCGCCTGACATCATCAAATACACCGACCACCGGATGGGTTTCCATGATATAGAAAATCCCTCCCGGTTTCAGATATCTTGCAACCAGTTCAGCCCAGGCATGGATATCCGAAAGCCAGCACAAAACACCTCTGGACGTATAAACCACATCGTAATGTTGATCCAAAACCTGCGGGAGATCATAAATATTCGAGTGTATGAATTCGGCACGGATTCCCAGTTCCTGCTGCAGTTCCCCTGCAATCCGAATGGATTCACCGGAAAAATCCACCCCGGTAACGTCAGCGCCCTGCCGCGCCCAGGACAACGTATCCGTTCCAATATGACACTGCAGATGAAGCAGGGATTTCCCCGCTACCGAACCCAGTGCATCAAGTTCAGTGCGGTGCAGGGTGATTCCCCCGTTTCTTAACGTATTAACCTCTGGATAGGCTTTCAGGTGGACTGGTGCAAGTTCATCCCAGAGTTTCTGATTTTTGATCTGAGCGTCAAAATTTGATATTGTCATGAAACCTTTGCTGCTGCCGTGACGGCCGGTTTTTGTTTAAAGAATTAAGGGGCAGGATTGATCATCATGCCCGGCATGAATAGGGAAAAAGCAGTTCGGAGGATCCAGGATATTCGGGACTGACAAAAAGCAGATCATCTGAAATCGGATGTCTGCTGATTTTGCCGGGCTGCAGCAGATCAGGACAGAACCGGAATTCAATGGTCCTCTTTCCGAATCCTGCCAGAAACGATGCAATATCCTTCAGAAGGGGCATGTCAGCTGAAATGATGTCATTGACTGCAATGGAGTTTGAATTTTGCTCAATGATGACAGCTGCATCCAGGTCTTCCAGATAATAACAGCTGTTCATGTATGGGTACAATATCATGAACAGAAGCAGACGGGGATTCAGAACTCCGAGTTTTTCAGAAACCGGTTTTCTTGTTTCAGCCAGGCGGCGCAGCAGTATAAAATCCTGATCATCGCGAGGATTCAGCAGCCTGCTGTTTCCGGTTGAGGAATCAGATGAGAGCGGCGTTTCCAGCCGAAAGCTGTATTCATTCATTTGTCGAAGTCCCAGCTTCCTGTAAAAACCGGCAGCGGTATTATCTGCGAAAAGAAAACAAAAATCACCATTTTCTCTGACCCATCGACGGACATTTTCCCATAGACGACGCTGAATTCCGCGGTGACGGTACGAAGGTCGAGTACCGACAGTAAGCAGCTGAACAGCCCGATATGCCTTTTCAAATATTATGACTTCAGACGGATATACGCACATGGAAGCCACACAAGTCCGATGATCAAAGGCTGAAAACGCAATGTATTCCCGGTCCCAGCAGCCGCGTTCTTCCCAGCGGGTGAAGTTCAAATCAAAAATATCCCGCGCATAGGATTTAAATGCCGTGAGATATTCCGGCCGGTCAAAATAATTGTCTAAATACCGGAGCGGAGTGTCAGTCACGGTTTGGAACTCCGGCTTCGCTGTCAGTCGCAGAGGGTCTGAGAATCTTGACAAATACTTCCGGAGCGGGACTTGCCATGGAGGCCTGATGGATTTGATCGGTTTGTTCATCAGAGTATTCACTGTCTCTGGCATCGGCAGTCAGGACAAGCGTTCCCGGGGTATTCACTATGACTTCCCAGGAGTGACTGATTTCACTGATGCGGGTACAGGGAATAATCTGCGGTTCCATGAGATGTTTTTCGGTGCTGACTTTTGCCCGCCACCAGACAGACTGAAGTTCTTTGTCATCCGAAGCAGAAACGGTGACCGTAAATGGCTGGCCTGCCTGAACCCGGGCAGGTGATACACTGAGAGATACTTCCGGAGCACCCGGAGCTTCTGCAGGATACTGTTTCGGCGGCGGTGGGTTAAATGTTTCATAAGACTGTGATTGACCGGATTCCTTCGGTTTTTTTGTAAATTTCTGAATTCCGGATGGATACTCCTGATTTCGTATTCGTTTGCAGGACAGTCTTTCGTTTACAATATAGCTGGAGTGGTTGACCTTCAGCTTGTAGTCACCATCGGGCAGACGGGCAGTATAACGGCCGATCGCGTCGGTTCGGACGATAATGTTGAGTCCTCTGAAGCTGTCGGAAAATTCAACTTCCACGCCGCTGAGAAAACGGCCCATGGAGCCGTCAGGCAGTTTTTCATATACATTCCCTGAAGCATTTACCCTGGGAAGAGTTATACATCGGGAATTCTGCCCGTATGCGATACTTGAAATCACAATAAGTATTAAGATACTGAATATTAACTTGTTAACAACAATGAATTTCATTTTGCATCCTGTGATAATTGGTAAAATAGATCATTCAACCGGGGCTGAAAAAAATCCATGGAAGTTCTGAACTTTCCGACTTTTCTATCCGAACTGAAATATATATTAAGCTCAACTGACATTTTAATAAAAAGGGTTTTGCTTCAATATGGATTCCAAATGCGTCCCTGATTTGAAAAAAGGTGAATGATGTATATGATTGGAATTATATTTCAGAGATTTAATATGGTTAAAAATTCATTTGTTTAAAAAAAAGACCATAGCAGTATCAAATTCAAAAAAACAATTTATTGTTTTGAATTAACCAACAGAGGAGTTCAGATGAAAAATATCATCCTGATTATCATGCTGGGTGCTGCTTTTGGAGCAAACGCCTGGCAAAACGTAGGATCCGTCGGTTTTTCAGCATCAGGCATCTTCTACACATCTCTGAAATTGGACAACGCTGGTGTTCCATATGTGGCATTTCGTGATTTTGACAATGGTGAATTTGCAACGGTGATGAAATTCAACGGAACTGATTGGGAGCTTGTCGGAAATGCCGGATTCTCTTCAAACCGTGCCAAGTACGTAAATCTCGATTTTGATGATAATAATGTACCGTTTGTCGGATTTCAGGAAGAGCCGGATGATACCGGCCCGGCTGCAGTATATTCATTCAACGGATCAACATGGGAGGCGGTTGGTGCCAGTCCATCAACGGGAAATGTGAGTTTCACTACTTTTGGTCTCGACGGAAGCGGTGTGCCTTATATTGCGTATCAGGACGTTGACGGTGTGAATGGTGCAACCGTACGAAAATTCAATGGGAGTACCTGGGAAAATGTTGGGACGCAGGCGTTTTCGGGCGGACCTGTCAATTATATTTCCCTTGCCTTCGACTCTGCAGACACTCCGTTTCTGGCGTACTACGATGTGATTCCTGCCAACCCGAATTACGGTATGGTGCAGAGGTTCAACGGGTCCGCCTGGGAAGTCGTCGGCGGAACCGGTTTCACAGACTTTCAGGTAAGTTACTGCAGTTTAGACATCGATGCTGAAGACAATCCGGTTGTGGCCTTTATTGATTACAGTAATTCTCAACTGGTATCCGTCAGAGCATTCGACGGTGTAAACTGGAATGACGTTGGAACACCCGGATTTTATGACGGCACCGCTGCATTTGAGATAGAGTTTGCCATTTCACCCGATGATACGATGCATGTCTGTTTCAAGGACACCAATCCCAGTGGCGGAAATGGCATTTCTGTCATGAAGTTTAATGGAACTGCCTGGGAATTCCTGGGCGATCAGAACGTATCAGCAGGCAATGCCAGTTTCCCGTCTCTGGATTTTGCAGCAGACGGCACTCCTTATCTGGGGTATCGAAGCAATCCAAACCAGGGCAGAGCCGGTGTTATGAGTTACAGGGAAGTCCCGGAACCTGAGATGGTCGTTCTGGCTGACGGAATTGAAATATCCAGTGAAGATACTGAACCCAGCACAGATGATTTTACCGACTTCGGAACCCTGGAAGTCGGAGCGGATCCCATTACCGTTACCTACACAATTTCAAATTCAGGAACTGCGGATTTAACCCTCAGCAATGATCCGCGCGTTGAACTGACAGGGGATACCGATTCATTTTCAGTTACTTCGGATGCGCCGGCTTTGATTGGACCGGGAGAAAACGAAACATTCGTTATTCAGTTTGATCCTCCGACCACCGGTCTGAAAACGGCGACTGTCAGCATTGCAAATGACGACACCGACGAAAACCCGTATACTTTTGCAATACAGGGGACAGGTATCATCTCAGGGTGTACGGATCCAGCTGCATGTAACTACAATCCGCTGGCTACCGATGATGATGGAGGCTGCCTCGAGAATGACTGCAACAACGACTGCGGCGGCACGGCATTTCTGGACGACTGCGGCATCTGCTCGGAAGGAAACAGCGGTCACACGGCCAACAATGATATTGATGACTGCG
>CAZGNZ010000054.1:0-20573 GCA_964527215.1 uncultured bacterium
GAATTTCATTGTACACCAAATGCGTTTGGGCTTGGCGAAATGGTATTGGTTGAGTGGTGGAGTGGTTGTGTAACGTTACCTGCAGGGTGTTGTTGAGTGGTATAATGCTGTAATGGTGAATTGGGGTAACAGCAGGATCACTGACAAATTTCGAATTTCAGGTTTCTATTCCCGTCGATTGCCGTCCGGATTACGGTTCAGGATGCATAGTAATAATACAGATGAGTACTCGAACAAATTGAATGACCTCAGGTGGATGACCGCCTTGGGACTTGGGATCGCTGCATCCTGAATCCTAGACCACGCGGCATTTCCCCGGGAGTGGTGGGGGTTTGGGATGGGTGATCTCGAGAGAAATCTTCAATCGTTGGTTCCACAGATCGTTTGCAAAATTCAGATCTTCCAGCCCTGAAGGGGCTGGATATGTCAGGCAGGGGCGCAGCCCTGATATCTAAGAAATTGGATGCTGAACCCTGATGGGATTCAAAAATTTGGGGTATTTGATTTTATTGTAAGGGCTGAATGGGTGAGGAGGATTTCCCGGCAGCATGCCGCCCAGCAGATTCGGTAACTAGCCTGTTTCAGCGTAAAGGAGTTTATAATTTGAAAAGACACCTCATCCTTTTACTGTTTATCTCTTCGGTTTGTGCACAGGATGTCACGCTGGTTCTGTCCGGGTATGACGATGATGCCCAAACGCTGGATGTTTACATGGAAAACCAGATCCCGGTTTACGGTTTCCAGATTTATGTAAGAACAGAACAAACCGGGTATTGCGAGAATCCCGCCATATCCAGTCAGACTGAGTGTGAACTGGAGGGGTATCAATGGTATTTACAATCTGGATTGGTCGGTGAAAACAGCGAATGGGTTACGATTGGGTCGGCGTCCGGTGGATTGGCCGAAGACGCAGGATTTATGGTTTCAGGGAATACTGACGGACTTATATCCGGATTCAGTCTGCTGGGGAATTCCATCCCGCCAGGAGAAGGAATTTTAACATCAATCTACTGGGATGGCCCAACTCTGGAATTGTGCGGAGAGATATCAATCGCTAATATGAACATGTTTTACTACGGTCCGCCTCTCTGCTATCACTGCGAATATGTCGGCTGTATGGATCCGGTGGCAGTGAACTACAATCCAACAGCCATCTATGACAGTGGGAACTGCGAATACGACATTGTTGGGGATGTCAATCAGGATGAAATACTTGATGTGCTGGATATTGTTCGGATGATATGTTTCATCCTATTTCAAGACATTCCCAATGAGTATGAATTCTGGGCTGGTGACGTCAATCAGGATACCGTCATTGATGTGCTGGATATTATCTGGGTGGTGGATTGCATTCTGACCGGCTGCTGGGAAACTGCCGAATGCATTGACTATGACGGAAATTTATATCAGACAATTCAAATCGGTGATCAAATCTGGATGAAGGAGAACCTGAAAACCACCCATTACAATAGCGGTGATCCAATCCCGACAACCTGGCCGTCGGTCGATGGTTCATACGCCGTCTACAACAGCGACCCTGCCAACGCAGACATTTACGGCAACCTGTACAATTGGTACGCCGTGGATAATGACCTGGGCATCTGTCCGGCAGGTTTTCATATCCCCACCGATGAAGAATGGATGGAACTGGAATCCTGGCTTGATATGGATGAATCAGAACTTTATCAAATTGGATTCAGGGGGACTGACCAGGGCAGTCAATTGGTGGGAAATGCAGATTTATGGGACAGTGGGTCGCTTGTGGGCAATCCGGCTTTTGGGACATCAGGTTTTGACGCCCTTCCTGGCGGCACCCTCTGCGGCACCAGTGGGTACGCCAATGGTATGGGCAGTTTCGGGTATTTTTGGTCCTCGTCCGCGGACAACAGCAACAACGCCTGGCTTCGAATACTGTATTATGGCAGTTCAGGAGTTTACCGGAACAACGGCATTATGCAGAATGGCTTCTCCGTCCGCTGTGTTGCCGATTAAACCTCCCGGCTGTATGACCGCTCCGAACCTGGAAAGCAGAATGGAAAATCCGTCAGAATGGCGGAACTGAAATCATCGTATCGGTATGAGGGTTCGTCTTTGGAACAATTGGATGGATTGTAATATTGCTCTGTTGACTACATAATTAAAATTGCTATTATTTTTTGATAGATTCCTGAAAACTGCAGTAAATTCCTCCGCCTGTTCCACCGGAATCCGGGCACTTAGGGATTTCCTTCAACTTTTCTCTTTACGTTTATCCAGCCTCAGGAGAAATTATGAAAAGATTTATCTGGTTTCTGCCGTTCCTGGCACTGCTTCCTGCCGCCATAATAAATATCCCGGAAGATTATTCCACCATCCAGGAGGGGATAAATGCATCCATCGATGGGGATACGGTGTTGGTGCAGCCCGGGGTGTATTATGGTGGAATTAATTATTTTGGAAAACAAATTGTTGTTGGTTCATTGTACGTAAATGATCGACTACAGCAATATGTTGAAGATACATTTATCAATGGTTCTGGGAATGAACCTGTAGTCACATTTGAAAATGAAGAGAATGTCGGTACGATTTTAATAGGTTTTACAATCATTAATGGATCATCTGAGGAAGGTGGTGGTATTAGATGTATAAGTTCAGATCCGACGATAAGAAATTGTATTGTTGTTAACAATTACGGTAGCCTTGGTGGTGGTGTGCATTGCAATGACTCCAATCCGTTCTTTTACAATACCGTTATCTCCAATAATGAATCAGATTGTGGTTTAACTAGTACATGTGGAGGAGGAGGACTATTTTGTTGGCAGTCAAATCCTCATTTTATAAATTGTACAATAAATCACAATTCAACCACAGGAAGTCAAGGTTATAGTGGTCATGCAATTTGGATTGGTGAAGGAGTAGTATACTTAATCAATTCCATTGTTTGGGAATATTCATGGGGTCAGTTAATTGATGGCTGGTTAGGTGAAATTGACACGACTTTTTCCTGGATTCAAGATTATACTCCTAATGCAATCGATCCATTATTTGTGGATCCGGAAGAAAATATATTAGCACTGATGGAAACCTCTCCCTGCATCGACGCCGGCCACCCCGATCTGGATGGTGACGGAATCACCTGGGAAACCGACCCTGACGACCAGGACCCCGACGGCACCCGAATGGATATTGGCGCATTTTATTTCAACCAATCGATTCCGGGCTGCACCGATTCATTGGCTGTCAACTTCGATTCGGATGCGACTGAAGACGATGGCTCTTGCATCTACCTTGCAGACATCGATCCCCATTTTACACCCGTCTGGTCCGGCATTCCGGTCGATCCCATGGGGATTTATATTTATTCCGCACTGCTGGATAATGTCGATCTTCGGGTGGGCGACGAAATTGCCGTGTTTGACGGCGACCTCTGCGTGGGCGCGGTTCAGCTGCAGGAGGAAATTTCCGGACAGCTCTCCGTTTTCTGTTCAACGGATGATCCGGACACTCCGGATCCTGACGGTTTCACCATCGGCAGTGAAATCCGCTATCGCTTCTGGGATGCAAGTGCCCAGCTTGAGGTGATCAACGTGGTTTCGTCTGTTTCCGGCGGTTCGGATGTCTTCGAGCCTTTGGGTTTTTCAATGACGGATCTGGCGGTGGAAACCCTGTTCGGCTGCACCAACCCGCTGGCCGTCAACTATTTGCCGGAAGCCACGGTGGACGACGGCAGCTGTGTCGATCCGGTATTGGGCTGCACCGATCCCGACGCCTGCAATTTTGATTCCGATGCCAATGTTGAGGACGGCTCGTGCCTGTATGATGACTGCAGCGGTGAATGCGGCGGTTCGGCCTTCATCGATGAATGCGGCATCTGCTGCGGCGGCAGCACCGGGGTGGAGTGCTCCTACTGGATTGATGAGAGCAACTACGGCGGCGGATACCAGTGCGACGGATCCTGCGGAGATGAATGCTGGATAGATGACTGCGGATACTGTTACTGCCCCTGGTTTGCACTGGAAGAAAACTGGGCCATGGACTGCAATATGGTCTGTGACGGCACTGCCTTCGAAAACGAATGCGGCTGCGTCGAAGGTAACACGGGACTGGCTGAGTTCTGGTGTTACGGCTGCCCCGACCCCTGGGCGCTGAATTATGATCCCGAAGCCTGGGTGGATGACGGCACCTGCCAATACCCCTGCATGGGCGATCTGGACATGAGCGGCAGCCTGGATGTGGTGGATGTGGTACTGCTGGTGGATATCGCCCTGGACGGCGATTATGTATCCTACGCCGATTTCAACGACGATACCTTCGTCAACATTATCGATATCGTGATTTTTGTGGAGATTATCCTGAATCCGGAACTGCTGGGATGCACGGATCCACTGGCGGAAAATTACAATCCGGAAGCCGTCTATGATGATGGGTGTGAATACGCTTGCATTGATATTGATGGGAATGTGTATGAAACAGTCATTATTGGTAATCAGGAGTGGATGGCGGAGAATCTGAGGGTAACGCATTATAGGAATGGTGAAACTATTCCAAATGTCCAAGACGGAGAGGAATGGATGTTAATCACTACTGGTGCATACTGTCACTACGACAATGATCCTGAAAACACAGAAATATATGGAATGCTATATAATGGATTTATTGTTAATGAAACTCAAAATATTGCACCTGTTGGGTGGCATATTCCCAGCAACGAGGAATGGATGCAATTGGTAAATAATCTTGGAGGTCAGCTGTCTTCAGGGGGTGATATGAAAACTAGAGGTACAATTGAATCAGGTGATGGATTATGGTATGCACCAAATGAAGGTGCAACTAATGCCAGTCATTTTTCTGCTGTTCCAAGCGGATATAGAGGAGGTGCAGTACCTGTTTTCAATAATAAGGGTCTTTATACATATTTTTGGACCACAACAGAAGACACTCAAACGCAACAATACATGTGGCAATTACATTACCACATTCCAAGTATTTTAAACTCTGGCTATCACAAGAGAGCCGGAATCTCCATCCGCTGCATCCGTAATGAGACACCGTAATTGGACTTGAAAAGTCGAAGAATGCAAATTTCCCGAAAACCATCAATTAAGGAGCCAACCTTATGAAGCACCCTCTCATTTTCCTGACCATCTTTCTGTTTCTCACCTGTGAAGAGGAAGCCGGTCCGCCGCTTACGCCGTCGCCGGTCAACCGACCGCCGGAACTGCTGTCCGTCATCGCCGAACCCAATCACCTGCTGGAGGGCGACACCGCGAAAGTGTTCTGCAGTGTGTCGGATGACGACGGTGATGAACTGATGCATGTCTGGACCACCACTACCGGGTACATCGAATATTATCCGAACCACGATACCATCAAATACACACCCATACATACTTACGGCCGCCATTATGTCGCCTTGGAAATCCGTGACGGGGAAGCCAGCGTCCGGGACACGGTGGATTTGACCCACAATCTCCGGGGCAATGAGGAAGATTTCATACCCATCCCGGCAGGATTATTCTATATTACAACCTACGAAGGACACATTGCCGGCTATCAGACTGTTGAAGCCTTCATGGATCACGATTACGAAATCATGCGCTATGAGGTCACCAACGGCCAGTATGTGCGCTTCCTTAATGCCTTGCTGGATGAAAACCGGGTATCGGTCCGGGATAACGCGGTATTCGGTGTCATCCAGGGTGACGATGAACTGCCGGACGGAGAATACCTGTTCTATATTGACTGCAGGATAGACTTGTATGATGACGAACACACATTAATCGTTTTTACTGACGGAGAGTTTCAGATTGCCCCTGCCTACAGCAAACACCCTGCGGCTATGGTGAGCTGGTACGGTGCGCATGAATATGCCCGCCATTACAATTTCCGCCTGCCCACCGAGCATGAATGGATCCGTGCCGCACGGGGGCGGGATACCAGGAAATTTCCCTGGGGAAACAGATTTCCGGATTGCTCTGTTTCCAATACATATTATGGATGCGAATACGGCACTTCTGAAATTGGTGTCAAATCAGAACGCAGTCCGTTTGGGCTGTGCGACATGGCCGGCAATGTCAGTGAATGGATGTCTGATAATGGCGCGGAACCTCCGCTGTATCGAAATTGCGGGTGGAATTTTTATGCCCGGAATCATCCCTACTCCTATCTTTCAGACTGCTGCGAAGGGCCGGCAACAGCCATCTTGGGCGCTTCCGGTTTCCGCTGTGCAAGATAAGTGAGTCTGTGTCGGGCTTATCGGATTTATCAACCGATCTTCTCTCCAAGTAGATACGGCTGCGCCAGGTTCGACTTGGAAAGTCTCATCCTATTATAATAGCACTCTCTTTCTAATAACAGTAACCATCATATAGTATTCTGCTTAACTATCAAAGAGGGGGTAGATGCAGCGGAATCCGGCTGGCTTTCAGAAACACCGGCCTTGGAAAGTTGATCTGTTTTCACCCATTTCCACCGGTGCTGTTGATAGGTTGTTGCTGAAATCCTGCACAAAAGGTCGCTGCTGCAGAAATATTGCACAACCGGATTCGATGTTATAATTTTGCGTTCATTCCAACGGCAGACATTTTGTTGATTTTGAATCCGCCAGTGGGCAGATTTTTAATCTGTCTCCTGACGGACAAGTGTAACAGGGTGCATTCCCCGTTGCTTGCTGAAAATCCGCAATTTGGCGTGGCGGCGAAATATCTAATGATCCGATCAATTAGTGATACCTCACCCGTCAGCTGACAGGCGGGGAAATTCATTACGAATTACTGAATTATTATTTTTTAAACAGGAACTCACATTGAAAATCCTCCTCCTTGGAACCGGCATGCAGGGAAAGGCAGCCCTTCATGATCTGGTGAGGTTGCCGAATGTCAGTCAGGTCATGGCCGCGGACCGCTGCCTCGACGACCTAATCGAATACGTGAATGCCAGGCAGTACGGACCGAAAGTTGTCTGCACGTCTCTCAATGCGGATTCGCCCGACGATTGGGACAGATTGGCGGAATTTCAGCCGAATGCTGTGCTGGATTTGCTTCCTCCTAAGTACCTGATGACCGTCGTGAAATTCATTCTGGAAAACCGGTTCAATCTGGTAAACACCCTTTACGTGACGCCGGAACTGGAAAAGCTGCAGCCGGAAGTACAGGCCCGGGGAATCACCATTCTGCCGGAATTCGGTCTGGATCCCGGGATCGATCTGGTTCTGCTGGGGGAAGCAGTGCGGCACCTGGATCAGGTTAACAGTATTGCTGCATACGGTGCGGGCCTGCCGGTTCCGGAAGACAGTCATAATCCGCTGCGGTACAAAGTAACCTGGACTTTTGAAGGAGTCCTGCGCGGCTATCAGCGGGGCGGAAAACTGATCCGGCACGGGAAAGTCACGGAGATTGGCAGGGACGACATGTTCCGGCCGGAAAATATCCATGAGATTGAAATACCGGGGCTGGGCAGACTGGAAGCCTATCCCAACGGGGATGCTCTGAGATACTGCAGTGCACTGAAACTGAACCGGGCAGAGCTTCGGCATCTGGGTCGTTACACCTGCAGGTATCCGGGACACTGCGATTTCTGGCGTAGAATCATCGACTTGAATCTGCTGCGTCCCGAACCGGTGACCGTGGATGGAATATCCGTAAACCGACGAAAGTACCTGGCTTCCGTGATTGAACCCCTCATCCGTCTGAATATAAACGAACGTGATTTGGCACTGGTGCGAATTGCAGCTGAAGGAACCCTGGGACCACAGCAGAGAAAATGCATCTATCAGGTCATGGATCAGCGTGATCCTGAAACCGGTCTGACGGCCATGAGCCGGACCGTGGGCTTTACCGCCGCCATTGGCGCGCAGATGATCGCTTCCGGGGCCATCCGCAAAACCGGCATCCTTTCACCTGTCACTGATGTGCCGTTTGAAGTATTCCGTAAACAGCTGGCAAATCGGGGAATAAATGTGGAAACAAGAAATCAGGTCATCGGGGATGACGGCGCTGCTGAGGTCCATTTGGGGGATCGAAAGAGTTATTGATTCGGGTTTTCGTCCGGACCGGTATCGGTCTTATCCCGGTCCAGGATTGCCACCCGGTTTCGTCCATCCGATTTTGCCTGATAAAGGGCTTCGTCGGCGGTATTGATGAGAGGCAGGTAGGATTCGCCCTTTTTCGGAACAATGCAGGCAGCACCCAGACTGATGGTGACATGATCTGCAGCGGGCGAATCGGCATGTTCCAGACGGAGTTGGGAGACTTTTTCACGTATTTCAGCTGCTTTGCTTTGGCCGTTGCTGATGTCACAGCGCGGAAGTGCCACGATGAATTCTTCACCGCCGTAACGGGCAGTCAGGTCCGTTGAACGTTTAACCGCTTTTTTGATTTGCCCCGCCACTTCCTGCAGACAGTCGTCCCCTTTCAAATGACCGTACCGGTCATTGTACCGCTTGAAATAATCAATATCAATCATCACAATGGTAATGGGCCGTTCATCCCGAATACAGTGCCGCCACTCCCGGTCCAGAAGATCAAAGAAGGTCCGCCGGTTCAGCAGACCGGTAAGGGGATCCGTCTGCGCCAGATCTTCCAGCAGTTGGGTGTAATTCTCAAGCTGCTTGTGCTGATCCTGAATTTCCTGCGTTCTCTCGGATACCTGGTCTTCCAGCAATTTCTGGTTTTCCTTCATTTTCATTACCCGCAGTCGGAAATAGACCCAGAAAACCAGTACTCCCAAACCCACCATCGAGAAGTAGAACCAGGGAGATTTGTAGAAATGCTCCAGCTTTCGAATGACAAGCTCGGCACCGGTAAGGTTCCAGATGCCGTCATTGTTGCAGGCAATGACCTTGAATGTATAGCGGCCTGCGGGAAAGCTGGGATACAGAATTTCCCGGGTGGTGCCGGCATCAATCCAGTCTGCATCATGACCTTCGAGCATATATTTAAACCGTACCTGTTCAGGGCTGACATAGCTTAAGGCGGTATAGCGAATTTGCAGCCGGTTCTGATCTGACTGCATCAGTATGGCCTGACCGACCGGAAGGGGATTGTCATTCACCTGGATATCCTGAATCAGGACCGGTGTGGGAACAGTATTGATAGTCACTTTGGCGGGATTGATAAGGGCAATGCCGTCAAAGGTGGCAAACCAGATTCGTCCGGCGTCATCCTTGACCGCCCGGCTGGAGGCAGTGCATTCGGATGTGCGCATTCCGTCGTGATGCGTAAAAAGCCGCGGGGTCAATGATGAAACATTTCCGTCCTTCAGCTGCAGCAGTTTCTGGCGGGACATTTTATATATCCCCTGATCTGAACTGACCCACAGGTTTCCGTTATTGTCTTCAAGCACCTGAAAAGCGGTTTCCACAGGCAGGCCGTCTGCCATCGTGTAACTGGTGAATGAGCTGCCGTCAAACTGGACCACGCCGCCGTCTGTCCCGATCCAGAGCAGGCCCTGTTCATCTTCATGTATTCTGAATACAACGTTTCCCGGCAGCCCGTCTTTCATGTAATAGGACTGGAAACTGCCGTTTGAATATCGAGTGAGACCGCCTCGTGTGCTGATCCAGATATCCCCCCGGGAGTCTTCAAACAGTGCGATGATAAACGGGCTGGCCAGACCGTGTGAAACATCAAACTGCTGAAATTCATTGCCGCTGAGCAAATTCAGCCCATCCTGGGTCCCGATCCAGATATTGCCGTTCGAATCCTCCATGGCGGTTCTGACATAATTATCCGACAAACCGTCTTCTGTTGTGATCAGGGTTTCTTCACCGTCGCTGATCTGTATCAGCCCGGCGCGCGTACAAATCCACAATCTGTCCCGGGAATCCTGATATACATCTTTTACGGAGGGAATGGGCAGTTGGTCGGCAGGTTTCAGTACGGATATTTTCCCGTTTGAAATGATATCAAGCCCGTTATCCGTCGCCGCCAGAATATTGTTTTCGCGGGTATGGAACAGTGACAGCACTTTCTGGCCCGACAGTCCGTCGATTTCTGAAATGGTGGAAAACTTTCCCAAATGCAGCTTGAACACACCGGACCGATAGGTTGCAACCCAGATATTGCCTTCAATATCCTCAATTATATCCTGCGGCTGATACTGGGGCAGCCCCACTTTCAAAATACTGGAAAACTGCTTGTCATAATAAATGCAGATTCCCTGATCCGTTCCAACCCAGAGTTGATTCTGCCTGTCAAACCTCAGGCATCTGATCCATTTCTCAGGCACATCGGGATATTGGGTAAGTTCCATATCCGAACCGATCCGGCACAGACCCTCATCGGTTCCAACCCAGACAGAACCGTCACGATCCAGCTCCAGGGCATTTGCATTGTTCGACGGCAGCCCCGCAGTCTGGTTGAAAATCTGGATTCCTCCGGATTGAATGCGGACAACACCCGATCCCTGTGTGGCGACCCACAGCTGACCCAGACGGTCTTCCATCAGATCGTTTACGGGTACATTAATGAGGGAGGAATCAAGACTTTCGTTTGTGAAACGATTGTTGACCTTGTAACAGAGACCGCGGTCGGTTCCGACCCAGAGCCGCTGCTGGGAGTCGCGAAGAATAGAGAAAATGAAATTGCTAGGCAGGCCGTGTTCCTTTTGAAAAACCAGCCATCCTTCTTTGGTGCTTACTGTTAAGCCGTTTTGGGTACCGAAGAAAAAATGTCCTGACGCATCCTGATACAATGACAGAATACTGTTGCTGGGCAGATATTTATCGCTGTACTTGTCATGCACCCGGGCATTTGCGCCGTCAAACTGGATCAGACCGTTGTAACTGCCCATCCAGATGAATCCATCCTGACTCTGAATCAGGGTCAGAATCGAATTGGAGGGAAATCCGTCCAGAGTCGTCCAGTGCCGGATATTGTATTGACTTATATACTGATTTCGATGTGTTGAAAACCCTGACAGAATTGAAAGTGATATGACGATGACTGCCGTCATATTGAATTTTCTGAAAAGGAATCGATCAATCCTGAACCAATTCATGCCTGAAATTTGAGTAATCCCGGCACCATCTTCCAATGATCTTTTTAACTTATATTAAGAAAAGTATTTATAGTAATGTCTGCTTTGGAAACACAACGACTGATTTTTATTCATCCGTTAAAAGATCCGACTGCACGGTGCGCCGGGTTTATCCTTGTAAAATGCGGATGATTAAGGTTGAATTCTTACCGGGGGTGATAATATTTTCCGATTCATTTCTGTGAGCAATTCACTTAAAATCATAACCCGTCAGGCCAATCCGACGTGAAAGGATTTCAATGAGCTTTCTGCAATTTCTGACTCAGTCGTCAAAAACGGATGCTGTATTCCCAAACCACCCTGCCCGTCGTCTGGATGTGGTGGATAAAGTAAATTATCTGAATGGTCTTGCAGTACTGATGAATATTGATGACAGTATTGCACCAGATGAGAAAGAGTATCTGGCGACTCTTATTCAGACATTTGCACTGCCTGAAGACAAACTGAACGAGTTTGTGGAATTTGCCTCCAATCCCATTCTCGAAATGGTGAAATACACCCTGAAGGAAACCCTGCGAAGCCGGGAGATCATGTTTGCCTTCATGATTGACTGTTTGATTCTTTCTTATAAGGATGGTGTAATCCACGAGAACGAGAAAAAGCTTATGGATTTTTATTTCAAGACTTTTGAGATCGGAGACAGTATCCGCGAGCAGATTTATTACTGTCATGACAAAATCAAAGAGCAGGAAGACAAATGGCAGTTTGAATCGCTGACCGCATTAAGTGCTCAGCTGCAGTGATTCATTTGTCCGCCGGCATCATTCCCGATTCCCGGCAGACTGTATTTTGAAAAGCGGATAAGGGATTTCTCAGATTATTAATCAACAGGAGGCTGCTGTTGCAGACTGAAAAACCGGTAATACTGGTCATAGACGACGATCCGCATATTTGCCGGAGTATCGCGGCATATCTGGAGGATTTGGATTATGATCCTCATACGACGCATACGGGCAGTGAGGGGATGCAGCGGTTCCGGACCCTTCATCCGGATCTGCTGCTCGTGGATTTGATTCTGCCGGATACGACCGGTCTTCAGGTGATCAGCCGCATTCGGAAAACCGATTCTGAAATTCCCATCATCGTGATATCGGGAGTCAATGATATCGGAGCAGCATTGAAAGCCATTCGGCACGGAGCCTGGGATTTTATCCAGAAGCCGATTGTTGAAATGGAGATACTCTATTACAGTATCAAGCGAGCGCTTGAAAAATCAGAAATACAGGAGCAGAACAGGAAGTATCAGCAGCATCTGGAAGAATTGGCGGAGCAGCGCACTCAGGAGCTCAAGTACACCAATCTTCAGCTGGAACAGGAAATCAGGAAAAACCAGAATACCGTCTCCGAACTGAATGACCGAATTCGGAAAACACAGGCCGCTCTCACCTGCGCCAGCCAGTTTTCCTTTGAAGCGGATAGGCGGACAGGTGAAATGATCTGGTCCGGAGCTCTCAACTCATACCTTGGCTTTTCAGACGAAACCTCCCTTCAGCAGTTTGAGAACTGGCTGGATCTTATTCATCCGGACGACAGGGCCCGGGTACGGGGCCAGTTTGATCTGCTCCTTCCTCGGAACGGCAAAACGTCCGTCCGGTACAAGTTGCGGATGCACAGCGGGGAATATCAGGTTTGGGAAAGCATTATGACGCCTCTGGAGTATCATCATGATCAACCGGTGCTGTGGATTGGAATCTGTCGTGATATCACTCGAAGGCAGCAGAATCTGCAGAACAGTGAAGACCAGCGCGAATTGTATGAGCGTCTGTTTGAAAATGCCAGTGACGGTCTGATATTGATGCAGGACGGTAAATTTGTCGAATGCAATCACCGCATCACAGAGATTTTCCGGTGTACAAGGGATTACATTATCGGTAAAACCCCCGATGAGGTTTCACCACCGATTCAGCCCGACAACCGGGACACCAAAACCGCTGCAGGGGAATTAATACAAAACGCTGAATCCGGCAATCCGAGAAAATTCGAATGGGTCCACAGTCGTCCTGACGGAAGTGAATTCACAGCTGAAATCAGTTTGTCCAGCGTCTCATACAAAGGACAGCTGCATCTCATTGTCATAATGCGGGATATCACTGCCCAGAAATCAGCGGAACAGAAATTCAGGGATATTGCAGCCCACCAGAATCTGATCCTGAATAATTTGCCCATTGCGTATTTTACATCGGAGCCGGGCGGCAGCCGCAAGATCAAATTCAGTCAGCAGGTGTCCGGGTTTACGGGATACACACCGGAGGAATTCAGCCAAAATCCCGAGTTATGGAAATCCGGTCTGCACCCTGAGGATGCTCCCGCCGTGATTCAGGCCGTTGATGCAGCCGCCGAAATGCGGTCCCTGGATATTGAATATCGCTGGAAACATGCAGATGGGCATTATGTCTGGATCAGGGATATGGCAGTCCTGGTTGACGGGCCGAATATTGGCGGTCCCGAGCTGATTGGGGCCTGGCTGGATATAAGCGATCTGAAGGAAGCCGTATCCAGTCTGCAGACCAGTGAAGAACGTTTCCGCAGTATTTTCAATCATGCCCCCATGGGAATACAAATCCTGGATGATCAGGGCGAGCATGTCATGTGGAACACTGCATTTCTCCGCATACTTGGATATTCACAGTCCGAGGGTGAAGATTTAAATCTGTCCGACCGTACGTTTCCGGATGACAGGAACCGGTGTGATGAAATGATTGAAAATTTGAAATCCGGTCAGTGCCGGGACAAAAGTCTGCAGATCAGGTATTACCACCGCAGCGGTCACCTGACATACTGCCATCTGGTGGCATCATCAATTACAGATACCAAAGACCGGGTGCAGTATATCATTATGATGATTGTTGATATTACAGATCAGAAAAATTCGGAGAAAAAACTGAAAACCGCCCTGTCGGATGTACAGGATCTCACGCGGCAGCTGGAAGCGGAAAACATATATCTCCAGCAGGAAATCAAGCTGGATCACAATTTTGATCAGATTATTGGAAACAGCCTTGCACTGAAGCTGGTGCTGAAGGATGTGGAAAAAGTCGCTGGAACCGACTCGACAGTTCTGATTCTCGGAGAAACCGGAACGGGGAAGGAACTGATTGCCCGGGCCATCCACAGTCTGAGTCATCGGAACACGCGGCCGCTGCTGAAGGTTAACTGTGCAAGTCTGCCGGGAAGCCTGATAGAGTCGGAGCTGTTTGGTCATGAAAAAGGTGCCTTTACCGGTGCAGCCGCACGCCACAAAGGGCGGTTTGAGCTGGCAAACGGCGGAACCCTGTTCTTGGATGAAATCGGTGAACTTCCCCTGGAACTGCAGCCGAAACTGCTTCGAATTCTGCAGGAAGGCGAGTTCGAACGAGTGGGCGGGAGCGCAACGTTGAAGACCGATGCGAGAATCATCACTGCCACCAACCGAAATCTGAAACAGATGACCATTGACCGAGAGTTTCGAAAGGATCTTTATTATCGACTGAATGTGTTTCCCATTTACCTTCCGCCGCTGAACCAGCGGCGTGAAGATATTCCGCTTCTCATCCATCACTTCGTGAAAAAAACCTGTAAACGGACCGGCAAGGAGATCAAGTCCGTTACCAGTCGGTTTATTGAAATCCTGCAGTCCCGAAACTGGATTGGCAATATCAGGGAACTTGAAAATCTCATCCAGAGGACCATTGTCATGACGGACTCAAATGTTTTGGACCGGCCGGCTGAGCTGTCCGATTCCAGGGCAGAGCTGCCGGATACTGCCGCCGCACTGGCGGAGGTGGAAAAAAACCATATTCTCAAAATTCTCGAATTGACCCGCTGGCAGATTGAAGGGACCGATGGGGCTGCCCGGATTCTGGATATAAATCCCAGCACACTGAGATCCAGAATGAAAAAACACGGAATTTCCAAATCCTGACCCATATGACCGCGGTATATCACGGGACTGTGAAATATCACGGCTGGAAATAGATCTGCTTTGCTGCCAATTCGCAGGATTGGATTTTTTAATATCAGTATTGTCAACGTGATATATTGAACAGATTTGATTTCTAAACAGCAGGCATGTTTGTTGATTAATGGTCTTTATATAGACCTTAATCAAAGAAATGTCTGAACCGATTCAATCCCCCCAACAAGTAGTATCTGTGTCCGAAGCAGAGAAATATGCCCTTCGGTCACATGATGAACTCTGCCCTGAATATCTTATGGGACTGTACCGACTTTCCCGGATCGTGGAAATACCTGGTGTCCAACTGGACGAGGTTCTCAACATTGTTCCGGATATTCTCATTGGGGCGATGCAGTTCCCGAAGATTGCGGGGGCCCGGTTCTCCATTGGTGAGAAGGAATTTCAAACCCCAAATTTTGTTGATAACGGTCAGAAGCTCCTTAAACGTGTAATTGTGAATGACCGGCCGTATGGAACTCTTGAAATCAGTTATCAGCATCAGCTTCCGGTACGGGATGAAGGACCGTTTCTGAATTCCGAAAGGGAGTTTATTAATGCTGTTTCTGAAAGGGTGGGCAGGATTATTGAAAGACTGCAGTCTGTTCAGTTGCTGTCGGAAACCTATTATATCCTGGAAAGCAAATACAATGCCCGCGGAATCAAACTGGAGCGGGCTCAGGAAAACTTGTTTCATGCAGTGCGGAAGCGTTTGCAGGCGGAGAAGAAATTAAATCGGCAGGAAGAAAGGATTCAATGGATGGCGGATTCTTTCCCTGCCGATTTCCTGGTTCTGACACCGACCTATGATATCAGCTATGCAAATGACAGGTTCCGGCGTCACTTTCCCGAATTCGCAGAGAATATTATCAACTGCCCGGTGAAAAGAGTGATCGGCGAAGAACAATTTCAGAGGAGCCTTCACTATATTGAGGAAGCACGGAAGGGCAGAAATGTTCAGTTTGACATTCCTGTCAAGCTGCAAAACGGAATGTTAAGGCATTATCAGGTATATGTCCGTCCTGAGATGAATCCTCACAATACGCTGGAATCATTTTACGTCATTATTTTGAATGTAACACGGTTTAAATCGGATAAGGTTGAAATCCGGAGTGACCGGAAAAAATTGAAGCAGATCAAGGATACCGCTTCGCGTCTGAGCCGGTTTTCCCTGGATGATAATGTGTTCCCCTTTATTACGGAACAGTTCCATCGGACCGTTGGTGAATTTGGAGTCACGGTGCTGTTGGGAATTGAAGAGACCGAGTACACGCTTCGATGTATGATGGGGCTGGGGACATTTCGTGAAGATGTTAAAGATCTTTTGAAGCTGACCAAGTTCAGGAACAAGGGACAGATTTCTGAGCTGCAGAATCAGGCGTGTCTGAGCGGGAAAGTGTTCGAGTGTGATAATGACCTCCATACGATTACAAACGGTGTGATCTCTGATGTCATTGCCAATCGGCTGAAAAAGCTTCTTAAAACAGACCGCATCATGGGGATCGGGCTGACCCGAAACGGCCAGCTTTTCGGCATCGCCCTGTTTCTGCTGCCGGGACAAAATCCGACATTTGACCGCATACTGCTTGAAACACTTGCGAAACAGATTTCCATTGCACTTGAAAAGCATTTCTTCTGGCTGCAGCTAAAGCGGAAAACCACTGGGATTGAAAAGCTGCTGGCGTCGGGGCGGGAAATATCCGATTCACTTGATTTTGACAGAATGATGGAGGTCACCATTCGGGAAGCGATTTCGCTCTTTGAACTGGATGGCGGAGCAGTTTACATCATTGACCGTTCCGGAAAAGAACTCATCCCCATGTCAAACCAAACTCTGTCAGGAAGTGACGCATCCTTCTCGGGACGACTGTCTGTTGAAAACAGCAGCCTGGGCCAGATCATGCGCAGCAGGAAATGCAGAATAATCAATAATCTGAACACAAAAGTCGGACTGATCCAGGCGTATGAAACGGTGGCCTGCCGCGGAAATCATCTGATGGTTGTTCCCGTACTTCATCGGACCGTTCTGCTGGGTGTCATGTGCTTTTCCAGATTGGAACAGCCATTTTCAGGTGAATCTCTGAACCTGGCCGAATTATTTGCAAGCCATATCGGGATGAGTATCAGCAATGCGCGGTCTTTTCATTCCCTTCAGAAAGCCCTGGAGCAGAAACAACTCGCAGAAATGAGGTACTCCCGTCAGTCGGAAATGATGCGGGTGCTGATTGCCCAGTCACAGGATGCCGTGATGTTTTTGAATAATGACATTGTCATTGAATGCAATCCACAGACCCTGAAGCTGCTTGGCAGGTCGGAATCTGAAATACTGCAGCAGCCGCTGCATTCGCTGGCCCCGGAATACCAGACCGGCGGCCGTCTATCTGAAACCGTGGTTTTGAACAGGATTGCTGCCGCCCTCTCTGATGTGGCACAGGAATTTGAATGGTTGACGGCGGACAGCTCAGGCAGACCTTTTCAGACACGGGCATTTCTCTGCAAATACAAAATTTCTGATAATATCAAGCTGATTCTGCGGCTGCGCCCGATAGACAGCACTGTTCGCAATGGGGATGTCGAAAACTCCGAGGAAGAGAATGATGTCCATTCTTCAAATGAGAAACTGGTGACAGAACGGCGGGAACAAACCATCATCGGCTATGAGGATAAACTGGCGGCCATGAACAATATGGCCACCGGGATTGCCCATGAGCTCAGTCAGCCCCTCGCCATCATTCATGCCCAGGCGGAATTTCTGAAGCTGGCTCTGGGACACGTGCCTGGGACGCATCATCGTTTTGCGGATAATATTCTGGATCAGGTGCACCGGGCTTCCACTGTGATTCAGCAGATGCAGAACTTAACCTACCGTGGGGAAAGCCAGTCCGGAATAAGCCGTTTTCATGAAGAAATAGAGAATATCCTGCTCCTGTTCCAGCAGCGGCTTCGGGATCAGGATATTCAAGTTGAATGCAAATCAGATAAGCAGATTCCCTGTGTGATCCTATCGTCCGCCCAGTGTCAGCAAATCCTATCCGCTCTGTTGACCAACGCTATTCAGGCGATTCGGGAAAAGCAGCAGACCGAGGATAATCCCGCCAACAGCAGAATTGTGATTGAACTGACAGCATCCCCGGATTTGTCAGACATTTTATTCTGGATGCACGACAACGGGATCGGCATGTCGGAGGAGACTTTGGAACACTGTTTTGAACCATTTTTCACCACTCGGGATGTTGGGGACGGACAGGGACTGGGACTGAGTGTTGTGTATCAGATGATTCGGAATACCGGCGGTTCGGTGAAGGTGCAGTCACAATACGGGGAAGGTACGAAAATATCTCTTCAAATACCGGCTGCAGACTGAACTCTTCTAGTTGACACCCCGGAAAGGGGAACTTGTTTCGCAGGCGTTTCAAGCAGTATGCAGTCAACTTTCAGATTTTCCAGACTGCCCCTGATCAAAATACACATGCCGAAGAGATGTCACGGAATGCGGAAAGCATCCCTGTTGTATCCAAAGAAACCGATGCCGGTGCCCAGGAACTGGCCCGATCGACAGAAGAACTGAATCGCGGGGTGCAGAATCTGAACTCACTGGTCTCGCAGTCCATCATGTAAACCTCCACTGGAATATCACCCAATTTTTCCGCAGGCACCATTGCTTCCTCCGGGAAGAACGGTAATCGGCTGACTCAACTCAAACCGCAATTCCAATCGGAAGCTTCGGTTTTTATTCAGAATAATCCGTCGGCTCAGTTAAATTTGTCCCGGTATTGGAAATAATATGTACTCAATTCAGCCGAAAGGAATCACAGGTGTGTGATTTTGTTTGCCTATGATGTTTCTATACATATTCTACATTTCTATTTCAATCGCCATTGGATTAACATTCATCTACTTCTTCCAGCTGTATGACCTCTATGAAAAAGAACCCGCGCATACGCTGGTTTTGACAGCAGCTCTGGGCGGAGGTGCTGCGATAGGCATATCAATACTTATATATATTGGTATTGGCAGTGTCATTGATTTGAATGTTCTCCAAAGCTGGCTGCCGCTTGTAACAGTGGGGCCAATAGAGGAGGGTGCAAAACTGGCGGCAATG
Organism: uncultured bacterium; assembly: GCA_964527215.1. Classification (GTDB taxonomy): domain Bacteria; phylum Fidelibacterota; class Marinisomatia; order SCGC-AAA003-L08; family JACNLC01; genus CAZGNZ01. The sequence continues at coordinate 19,050 of CAZGNZ010000054.1, forward strand.
TTCCTGGTATATCCGATATTTAAAAAAGAAATGAACGAACCCACAGACGGTGTTATCTATATGAGCTGTATCGCGCTGGGTTTTTCAGTCTTTGAGAATTATCACTATGCCATGGCCAGCCCCAATCCGGGGAATGTTCTGGCGCTTCGTATTATCATGGCCACACCCGCCCATATCCTGTTCAGTCTGTTCATGGGACTGGCATTCTACGGTCTTAAAAAGAAAATTTCCGGCGGATCTCTGCTTTTCTTCATATTTATTATCGCTGCGCTGGTTCATGGGATCTGGGATGTAACCGCCAGCTGGGAATCGCTGTATGCGTTGATTTTGCTGCTTGGAATTCTGCAGCTTTCATTCTGGGGAGCTTTGTATTCGCTGGAGTACACTCATGCCACTTCCCCCTTTTTCCAGACGCTCTCAGAATTGATTACGAAATCTGAACCGGTGGACTCCAGTACCGTTATCAAGTGTCCCAACTGCTTTCATGAAGGTGCAAAATCCACTTATCAGCTTTACCAGAAAATCCAGTTATGGCAGTGCCCGCAATGCAGCATGTTTATTACGGCTGATTTTGGTCTGGTTCAGATATATAAATATTTTGGTGCCCAGCTTGTACGTCCGGATCGATACACAAAACATCATCGCCGAAAAGAATTCCGGATCATACCCGAGCAGGAAAACCGGTCGGTGGTTGTTACCGGGAAACTGGCCCATTTTGATTTAACCGAGTTCAACAATGAGCTGGAGAGAATCCGTCTGGAGAAAATCCAGAGGTTTGAGCAGCACTGGCTGGTGCGGCATCATCTGGTGTACCGCAGCGAGATTCAGGAGGATTCAGAAGACGGCAGGGAAACATAAACCTGTTGTCTGCTGACCGTACTGCCTGATTAAATCACAGACAAATTGCCCGCAGACAGAACATAGGTCATTTTCTGTCAATGCAATTGACCCGGTTATCAGCGTTGTTTCCGCAGGGACAGACACAGAAAGGAATGTATTGATGGAAGAACAGCCTTTGGGATCACTTGTCTGGACGGATTTAACGGTGCCCGATGCGGAATCCACTCGTACGTTTTACGAGAAAATGCTGGGGTGGACCTTCAAGCCGGTTTCAATGGGCGATTATGAGGATTTCACCATGTTTCCGGCGGATTCAGAAGTACCTGCAGGAGGAATTTGTCATTCCCGCGGTGTGAATGCGGAGATGCCGGGACAGTGGATAAATTATTTCACGGTTCAGGATATAGATCAAAGTGTGAAGGACTGTATCGATGGGGGCGGTGAACTGATAACTCCCGTAAAAAACATGGGGGATACCGGAAAATACTGTGTTGTTAAGGATCCTGCGGGAGCCTGCGTCGGTCTTTATCAGTATATCCAGCAGTCGGAAAAGTGAACGCACCCGGTCTGTTTTTTTGATTGGGGTGATGGGCTGAACCTGTCGCGATAAAACGATTAAAACATTAATATTGATGCTCTCGCAAAAAGTTTGAAAGTGATATAATCGTAATAATATTAACGATA
>CAZGNZ010000055.1:0-19007 GCA_964527215.1 uncultured bacterium
CGGAGAGCGAGAGTTTATGTCTCAATCCCCTGTGACGGGTCATCTCCATTTGAATACATGAGGATTTGGTAGTTGTTTTTGGATATTTGGTCTCAATCCCCTGTGACGGGTCATCTCCATTTGAATGACGACGGCGGACATCGTTTTTATAGAAGCTCTCTGTCTCAATCCCCTGTGACGGGTCATCTCCATTTGAATAGTTCTGAGCATTGTTTGTTATCAAATGATGCTTTCAATGTCTCAATCCCCTGTGACGGGTCATCTCCATTTGAATACTATTGCTATTTTATTTTTAAATTGATTGATTCTAAGTCTCAATCCCCTGTGACGGGTCATCTCCATTTGAATAGCAGGCCTTGTAACTCTAAATTTTCGTTTTATTTACAGTACGGTTTTGGCGGACCCCCCCGTGACAGTTGGGTGTTATATGTGGGCATAACACCTGATGCAATATTATATCATTAATAATACTTGACATATCTTCCTCCGCTTGATTTCCCTCCATATTTATATATCTAATAAATAATCAATGTCTTATAGAATCCAAGCAAATTAATTTAAATCGCCGTCCCTTTCGTATTCGCAATCATGGTCAGACGATAACAATTTTCTCCGCAGTATTGTAGTTTCCCAGACCCGTAATCTGTATGCTGCCGATACAGTTTTGGCAGAGCTGATAATATCGAATAGAATCTTCCGTATGGTCTGCGATTTCATCCAGCTTTTCCTTCAGAGTGATATATCGTTTATCATCCAGAAGGCACTCAAAAACACTCTTTTGAACACGCATACCATGATTCAGCAGCAGCTTGACACTCCTGCGTCTGCGCTTGTTATCAGTAATATCAAAGCATATTATATAGAATCGCTTCATAACGGCTGGCCAAACTCCCAGTTAAAGGAATGGTAGGTTTCTGTACCTTCAAACACTCGAGACAATCTCTGCGCCTGCATTGCAAGTATGTCTTTCAGTCTGTAACGACCATGCAGTCCTTCACAGAAATACTTTTGATCCATCATACTTGAAAACGACAGTACAAATTTACGCATTCCCGGACGGGTCAGCATCACCGGAAGCACGTTGGACAGCTCAGGATCATTTGATTCATTGTCCGGCTGATTGTATGTAAAATGTTCTTTCCTCATCTCTTTCCGGTTGACACATCGTATAATCCAGGCATCCACCAAAGGTCGAAATTCCTCCATTAAATCCAATGCCAGTGACTCCCGTCCGTATTCTATCCCGTGCAGTGCACCGTAGTAGGGATCCAAACCGGTGACATAGAGTGCGGTTTGAACCTGATTCATCAGAAATGTATATCCCAGGCTGAGCATTGCATTGACTTCATCCCTGGGCGGCCGCCGGTTTCTTCCATTAAATGAAAAATTATCATTGGTCAGGAATTGATCAAAAACACCGAAATACAATTTTGCTGCTGCACCTTCATACCCCCGCAGTTCATCCAGGCTGGGATAGGGGGCCGTCAGTTTTTCCCTTAATGCTCTGCATTGTGTGATAGCTGCAACAAGGTTATCATTTCGCTGACGTTTATTGCGCCGACGCATTAAATAAACCGTATTTGAAATTTTTCCGGATACGCAGGCCGAAGCCAGAGTTTTTGTATCATCTGCAGATTTTAAATAATCATACTGCTGAATTCGCCGCTGTATGTTTTTCCCGAACTCACCCACAAGACGGCCTTTGTATTTGCCATAATAAGAAAGAAAAACGGTGTCAATCCTGTTCTTCAGCAGATAGGTTACTACAGGGGCAGTGAGTGAAATATTCCCCAAAAGCAGAATCTGTTCAACATCCATGGCATGAAACCATCGGATCACTGAGCGGCCCTTTTTTATCAAGATCCGTTCCCCGCTGAGTGTCAAGGAAGCCCCCTGATCGGTAATGAAAACCAGGGACATCTACAACTTTAGTGAAAACGAATATCGGTCACCGTCTTTATGTATCATGAAAATCCCGAAAGAAGTGGATATTTCTGAAATCCCAGCCTCATCAAGATAACGGAAAAGATCCTTTTCCTTCTGATCAATTTGTTTTTTCAAATCATTTAATTCCTGTTTTTGGGTGAGGTAGCTTTCAATAAAATGCTTCATTTTCCACTGGTCGGCATCTGATTTCAAGTTTGATGTGTCCAGTTCCTTCAGATGAAGCATCGGATTTGGGTATGTATTCAGCGGCTCTCTAAAACGGCAATTGCACAATTCCGGATTGATTGAGCTTCGCAGCCGGGATCGGATTTTTGGACAACTGATGGGATTACCTTTCAGCGGACTTTTTAGATAGTCGTCCGGGGATATATTGTGCGCCATTTGAAGCAGTTCATTCACTACTGCGGCACCGTCCTCCAAATGTCCCAGTGTGTGGGTCAGCACCAGTCTCTCCTGATTGCTGAGTTCATGCCGGGTTTCCAGTTTATTCTTTATCAAATTCAGCGGATGACATCGGGAAATCATCCACTGAAACTGCGTATGACGTTCCAGATCAAGGGTTTCTGCGGCACTTCTGCTTTCGGAAACAGAATGGATATGGAGTTCATCTATTATTTTCGAATTGGAATGTGATGGCTCAGCCGTTACACTGATCTCTTTTATCGGCATCTTTTTGAGCAGCTTAACCGCGGAATATAGCTGTTCCGCCGTATTAAGCGGCGGAGACTGCAGGATGTTTTCCGGCTGTAGTATCTTCAGTGTATAATCAGTAAATGCGGAACGATTTCCGGATTTCAGATGCAGACCCAGCGGCAGTTTGATCAGGTTGCCCGGATGTTCATGGGTGACCCTGGCTTGTTTCGGAAATACTTCGATACTGATATCGGTATTATTCAGATCCGCTTGCTGTGCAATCAGCTGTCCCAGAATTTTCCCCGTACCGGCAGAAATTTCTTCATTGGCAAATATCCATAAATGATATCCTTTATACCCGCTGTTTTCAAAACAGTGGTTTAATTCCAGATCATTGAGAAGATGAGCCAGGTTCGAACATATGTTTACCAGTTGGAATTGTATTTTGTCTCGATACACTTAATCAGAAAAATACTGCTTCAGGGCATATTTCCGTATATCCAGATCCAGTGCAATGCAGCGAACCTGATTATCCAGATTCACCGGGTAAAATCCTGCAGTAAAATTACCGGCAAGATGATTCCGTATCACATTCACAGTCAGCGGTTCATGAACCGGAACGTATCCGGTACGGTCGTCTTTGCTTTTCCACTGCCTGGCATACATGTCTTCTCTGCCGCCGAACAGATTCAGGAAATCGGCTGGATTTATCTCAGCATTTGATCCGGCATCATCAGTTGAGTCAGGCTTCGAAGGAATACACCGCTGCTTCAGAATTCGAAAGTCTTTATCAGTCAAATGCTTCTCGGACTGCTGAATCAGACTTTCACACTGCTCGGGTTTTTGGGATTCGAGAAAATGGGTGGCAAGGTTGAGATAATGAGACAGTTTATCAGGTTCCAGGGTAATGAGACGGCGAATCGCTTTTTCGAAATTATCAAATCTACCCAAGTCGTAAAACATTTCAGATGCCTGAATCATCACCGGAATGTTTTCAGGTTCAATTCGGAGTAAATAGTTGCAGGTTTTCAGGGCTTTGCCCGTATTTCCAATTTCACGATATTGGCGGAGACACTGCTTTAGAATTACGGGATTGGATTCGTTTTCAGTAAACAGCCTGTCAACATCAGATTCGGTCTGTGAGTGGTGATCCCACGGGAATTCTTGATCCTGGTCCGATGGAGATTCAGCCTTCATTACTCTTAATTCCAATGAAGCCACGCAGGGTTTCATCTATAGCATCAGGCGCAATTTTATCAGGACCAAAAATTCTGATACTCATCAAATTTGCTCTTTTCATATGGTCCTCATATCCCTGATGATTAAGCAATTCATGATCAAATGTAAATATTGAGCTGTTCACTTGTAAACCAAATTCTTTTCTTAAAGAATCGGCTTTATAAAGCGTTTCATCAACGAAGTATTGCATTCGATTGCCGACCATCCGTTTAAGTGATGTTTTTACTTCAATGATATACAATTTGTTTTCATGTGTGAAAACAGTATCCAACTCGTTCATGGTTTCTTCTTTTTTAATATGGATACCTAACGAAATTTCTTGTGGATCTGGTTTAAGAAGTTCATTAACATGATGAAATACATATTCTTCCAGCCATGCATAATTAAGATACTTCATGGTGTATTTTGTAATCATCCCATCTATACAAAGTTCATTTAAGACCTTTTCCAGATATTCCAGTTCAAACCCTGAATCTCTTTCTCCCCACCATTCTGCCAACTGGTTTGGACTGAAACTTTTTTTCCCGATTTTACCTCCGGCAGCTCTGAGGAAATTCTGGAGTTCCCGATACCTCTTCCAGTCAGCCGGTTTCTTCCTTGCATTCGCGAGAAACCGGTACATTCGTATAGCCTGTTCTTTGGTGAATTGGGGTGTATCATTCTTAATGATATTAATACCGCTTGCGGTGAAATATGTGTTCAGGTTAAATCTGAACCTAAGTGGAAACTCTCTCGTTTTGACCATCGGGAAAAGCAGTTTTACCGTATTTGTGCCGATCGGAATGTATCTAATTTCGGATCGTCGCTCCCTAAAGTATTCATACACTCCAAGAATCATCATTTTTGTACCGCAAGTGATATTCACGATGAATTCATCTTTATCCTGAAATTTCAATTCAGAAATTTGCTCCAGTTTCCTGACCGTATCCAGAACTGAGTTTTCATCCACAATGATTGATTCATTTCTGTCTGCCGTCTGAGGACAGGCGGCCAAGGTATTTTCCAGTAAACCTTTATCAATCATTTTTTTTGTTGTGATGAACAAGTATTTATCCATTTGATCCATTTCATGAATAAAAAGAACGTTTGGGATGGTCTGGTCACTGACCAGTGAAACAAGAATTTTACTCATCGGGGTACCTCCTGAAATTTTGATGTCTGAAAAACTTTTGAACGATTTTTTCTCCGTCGATGATTTTTTCATCTGCCAATCGGTGGGTTGTAGCATATACGGGAACGCGGCCTGTTCGAATACAGTGGCGAACCATGGCATATGAAACACCATAATCTCCCTGTACAAGAACCAGATCACCGGGTTCGGTGCTGGTGTCCGTAAAATTCTGAAAAAGATTTATAACGCCGGGATCCAACTCGCCTTCAGGAGAGATGTTGGACCATTTCGCCTGAATCGGTTCCGGTAAATAGATGAATTCGCTTATTTGAAATCGTTTTTCAGCTTCTGTCTGCTGGGCAGCCGTCAGCTGGTGAGAAAACAACAGCAGCATCTTCTTCATGGCATTCTCCCGTAATATGATGATTACGCGTGTTATCGAATTAATTCAGCCGTTCAAGACTGCAAATGCACCATCCAGGCGGATATCCTTCAAACAGATTGCGGGTACCGGGTGTTTTTCTGACAGACTGATACATCTTGAAGTGCCTGCCGGTGCCTTTGCCGATACGGATTGCCATCTGATTATCAGGAATGTCAGTAATCTGATTTTTTATTTCCTGCCAGATAGGTTCTTGGCCCATATCAGAGAAAAATCCCAGATCGCTGTCATGACCTGATTTGCTGTAATTATTTACCGCGCTGATAACATCAGTCATATTCATTCCGATTTTACTGAAAAAACCGGGACTCACTGTCATACTACCAATAATGCAGGATGAACCAGATGGTTTTAGTACTTCATGCCAGGAGGGAATTCCGCCCGCTTTATTATGTCCGCGGCGATTGTGATGTGTTTGACGTGACTGTGTTCGCGGCTGCGGTTTGCTGTTAACCATTTTCATGACATCCAGGAAATCCGATTCAAATGGCAGGTCCGATATTTTCAAATATTTGAATGGGTCATTCCCGACAATGTTGTTTGTCACTCCCAATATTTTAGACTGTATTTGACCGTCATTCGCATTTTTTCCAGGTTTTTTTGGAAGGGGGATGTTCTTCGTTACACATAATGCATTCAGAATTGCTGTACGCATTGCACCTTTGACGGAACTGCCGGGGATATACGGCTGCGCCTGCCATTGACCTCGAATAAACGGGTGCAGCAAATTCTGATTTTCAGGTTTGTATATCTGCTGCTGATATTGCTGATCATATTCTTTGTTGACCGGGAATCGTGATATCCAGGTTTCCTTAATATCGGGATTAAAATGCTGGTAGAAATACTTCGTGATCCGGTTCATGTTTCGGCTGTCCACAATTCCAGGGAATTCCTTCGGATATTTCTGAAGCAGGTATCGGACTATTTCAATCGGATTCAAGTGGTACAGGATGCCGTAAAGGACAATGTAGTCTGTCGGGTACAGCGTGTCCCCGGTACCGATATGGACCGGAGTGATGCTTTCAAGTTTCAGACGATATCTTTCATCCATGGTTTACTTCCTTCCAGTGAAACGGCAGTCCATAACAGCGAGCATACTGTGTGATATTCTCCATATCGGGGTGAATTCCCCTGATCATTTTGCCTTTTGGAGGATCAGTAGAAATAAATACGGTTCCCGGACGGAACATATACAGGGGATATTTGAACGGGGATTTCCCAAGCGCATAATCTCCCCCGGTTTTTCCGTATTTTGTAAATCCATCGTAAAATGCATTAACCGGATCGTCATCATTCGGAACGCAGTTTGAAAGCATAAGCCATGCGTTGGTATTTTCCGGTTCATTTCTGTTGTGCTCTGTTACGGTGATCCTGAATTGACCTTTGCCGATGTTTTTATCCTTCCCAAATCCGTTTACTTCTATGAAACCGAAAATTTTACTGATCTGGTCAAAGCTGAAATAGTCGGTTTGAACAAAGGACTGCAGCTGAGCTGTTTCGGGATAAAACAAAACATCTTCGTCATACAGCAGTCCTTTTCGGACAGTTCCCGTCCGGCGGTCTATGGAACTATGGGTGATTGTTTTATGATTGGCATTCAGCACATCATCTTTCAGCAGTGTCTGACCGTGAAAGAAATTTTCAGGATTGCTATTGTCTTTGAGATTCCAGCATTCCCTGATCAACTCTATCATTGAGTATGACTTGGAATGAGCATGCCACCAATGTTCATCAATCCAGGCAGACTTTTTAAGTTTTTTAAGAATATTCTGTCCTGTTTTTTCTGAATTGACTCCTGGAAGCATTTTGATGTCTGCAACCGTTTTTTCATCCATTGGCAGCGAACCTGGAAAGGGCAGATATCCCTCAGGGAACGCTGAAGAAATCAGAAAAATGCTGCTTGACTGCAGTTCATTCAGAAATTCCGTCAGAATACGTTCACTGAGCAGATAGCGAATAGCCCAGCAGATATGGCCGAACAGGGTATCACTCTGGATTTCCGTTTTCTGGGGTCCCCGCGGATGCCAAGTGATTTTATATTCCGTCATACCGCTTCCTTTAGATCAATGGTACTCAGTTCGATTGAATTATTATCCATTTCAACATCGAAAAACTGAATTCTTCCGCTTCCTCGACTGCCGGATCCGCCCAGGGCATCATTCTGAAGCAGTTTCAGACCCTGAAGGAGTAATTGGGTAAACTCTCTGTCCTCTTCTTCAAAAAGGCGCAGAACAATTTCAAATTCAAACACCGCCCCGGCCGGAACACGCTCAATTGTTCTCAGCCCTCCTTTTCGAGCTGAACCTGTCAGACGATCAATGACGACTTCTGTTTTTGATTCTGAAAAAGAAGAGTTCATCCGATTTATAGCTTCTTCAATAGAGATCAACTGAAAATCCAATGGATTTTCAGCCATAAAATTTCTCACGGCACCATGAATCTGGGCATCACGGAATACAACCCGTGTGGGTTTGGTTTCTTCCCTGTCGTGATTCAGGTGGCCAAAAAGGATCGCGATTTTATTGATTCCATCTTTTGTACGGATACCGGGTATTTTCCCATCATCTGTGCTGGACACTTTATTGAGATAATGCTCCAGCAGGAACCGCATTTTTCCTTTCAGAGATGATCCCGGAATGTACGGGAGGTTGCTAATGGGATTTCGTATAACAGCATTGTCAATCCCGCCGATTTTTATTCCCTGCTCGCTTCCCCCGATATGAAGGCCGCTTTTCAGCAAGATTTTTCCACTGATGATAATATTTTCAAACATATAATCTCCGATAATTTATTTTTTTGGAAAATAGCCAACCACCGCTTCCATGATTAGGCAGGCATTTTCAAAACGCTTTTCAGATGTCTCAACTGACTCCACCAACTGCGTGATAAAATCAACAAAGATCTGATTCATTTCTTTTGGCGAATTGTGCTTCTTGTATTGAACCTTTGCCACCAACAGCTTTAACAGTACTATTTTTTCTGAACTGTTTTTTGGAAGATCTCTTATTCTCAGAAACTCATTATAAAATTTCCGCAGCTGTGTGGTGGAAAGTGAGTATCTCTCCAGCTGTTTTGCAAATCTTTCAGCCTCATTACTCACCCATTCCAGTTTAATGGAACCATTCTCCTCGAAAAAAATGTGTTTTTCATTCATTCTTCCACTCTCCTTGGTGTTTTGCGATTGGTATATAAAGCTATTTGGATGGGGATTTTAAGGTACTCCATTAATGGATAATCAACATCCATCCAGGTTTGAACAGCGTTTAAAATCTCGTCACGGTACCTGCTTTTTTTGATATTTCGTCTGGAGTCATATGACAGATGACTTACATACATTAGGTCTTTCGCCCGACTGCTGTCTTTATATGAAATGTGCATATCGGTGTATTGCATCAGGCGGTAAATGAATTGGGTGGTGAATCCAGTCTCATTGGACAGCCATTCGTCCATTTTTTCAGCCAAATCAATCAGCGCGGGAAGTTGATCAAACTTTAAAGTGCTGCCAAGCAGGGTTACAGCATGTTTGTCATTTTCATGGGTTGATGTGTTCTTGTTATTTCTTGCAGGATGAGATTTTGAGTCCTTCAGGTTTCGTTCTGCCCGTTGTACAGCGCGGCCAATCGGCTGTCTTCCATGGAGCAGTTCAATCCCGGCAGAGAAATGGATATCAGGATTACCATTTACAAAAATTTTGAACAGCTCATTCAGCTTTTGGGTAAAACATATGACAGTATTCCAGGGGCCCAGTAATGCAAAATCGTCACCCCCAGAATAAATAATATAGATATCAGGGTACTTTGCCTTCACCATTTCTGGCAGCAATTGACTGAAGAAATAATCCATTTCGGTTGAAAATGTGCTGTATTTTGTAATGGAATTGGGATATTCATTACTTTTTAATCCAACACTGATAAGGCTGCCGAGATTGTCCACGTCCCCTTTTAGAATCGCATTCATCGCAACACCTCGCGCAGTAACCGAATCGACAGCTCTTTCCGCGATTTCATCAAAGGTCAGAATATTATCCCCATTGTCTGTTGGAAGATGAGAAGCAATATTGCGAACGGGTAGTACGTATTCTTGCTTATCCTGATGTCTAAAAGCAAAACATAAACTGTTTCCAAGGTTTTTCTTCGGGGGTTCCTGTTTCATACTGAAGTAGACTTTTAGGTTCTCCATTGCGATGACGGTGTCATATTGTTTTTCAGACTGAATGATGCCATACCCCATTTTTGGCAGTTTTGCGCCAAGGCTTCGGTCTTCGCTGCAGTTCACGCAGAGGGAATCTTCAGAATCCTGATTGGATACTGCATGTCGGGCACATATCGGACAAAGATTATCAGCATACACCGGTTTACTGTCCACCATGAAATTGGAACTGTTCCATTTACCGGACTCTGTGAAGTGTGTAATGTGTTTTTGTTTTTTTGAATTATCAAAATTCAGATTAACTTGCCTCATAGTATTTTCAAGTTTAACCTGGTTTAAATCATCCAAATGTATTTCTGTCTCCCAGTTAAGATTCAGACTCAAAATCCCCTGGAATTTTTTAATGAAATCGTTCTCACAGTTTTTTCTTATCGCAATCAGGCCAGATTTCATCTTTTCTGTTGAAGGTATCAAAATCATAAACTTTCCGCCCACGTCGGATAAAACATTCAGCCATGACAAGCCTAGAGTATTGATGACTGAGTGAATTACCATGTCAGAAATAATTTTGACTTTGCAGGATCTTGCCCTTAGCGTTTTACTTACCAGTTTGGATTTTTCAGGATTTAAATCGAATATATAATCCTGTATCCCGCTAAGATCACCACCCAGAAGAAGAAATGGAAGGTGGATTTTTGACGGTTCAGGATTCTCAGGCATGTCTTCGGGATTTTTTTTATATGCCGAAAACAGCGCTGAAGCCACAGCAGCAGTCATTCTGGAATGATGATAAAGAGAATTGGAAGGCTGAGATTCCATCGTATTGGATGGTACACACCAGAAAAATTCCTGAACCAGATACTCAAGAGAGTTTGAAAACTGTTCTTTTGAAATCTGCCTGTTGTCGTATGATTCAGCCAGTAGTCGAAACCTTAAGCTGAAATGATCAAACAATGAACGATATTGTTCGCTTTTAGATTTGGTTTCATCTGCGAGGTTGTAAATTTGCCCGCTGCTTATGATTTGCTCCGTGAAACTGGATTTTGGCATCATAGGTATTGAATATTTGCCAAAATTGGTTTCTGACTTGGGTTTATTCAAATCCAGATTGACTTTATCAAAGACAGGGTAAAGCGGTCGTTTTTTATACTTTAGGCTATTTGATTTTTCTGATTCTCCGCGGTCCCAGTTTGAAGAGATTCGATCACCCATTGCAATGCAGTCTGCGATCCATTTTTCAGAACGCGGTTCAAAGGATTCTGTCTTATGATGACTGGCAGCCAAAGCCGCCAGTTTTTCCCACCATGTTAAGTCAGATCGAACAGGGTTTTCATGGAAAAACGATTCAGTCCACATTACATGCAGCCGGCTGGGATAAGAGTTCTTATTAAGGGGGCAACGATCCTCAAACTGCAGTGGTTTGGCGAGTTCTGCTCTTTGCATGACTTTACCAATATCATGCAGCAGACTTGCAATGACAATATCATGGATATCAATTTGCACATTTACCTCATTTCTGGTTAGCGGGCGATACTTGTATCACCTTGTATTTTCCTAATCCGAATGTTGTCTGTTTCCCAACATGTATTATTTCTCCTGCTTTCAGCAGAGTCTGTAACTCCTCCGGCACATCTTCGATAAATACCTGTCCGATTAACCCTCCGAATTTCATCTTCTGATTCTGGACCCAGGATTTCCTTGTGGTATCTTTCCATCTCATTTCGCTGGATACTTTTGTCTCTGGAGGAAGAATACTCGGAAACTCTGTCATATCAGCTTCTGTGCAGGAGTTTGAATAATGTCTGTATCTGCTGAGAAGATTTCTTATAAATGCTTCCCAGTGAAATTCCCTCATAAGTTTCTTATGATACTTGATTCGAAGTGGGCTGAGAAATTCGAGAACACAATCATTTGAATTCCAGAATTCGTTTCTGAAAACTGCTATATCAGGTTCAGAGATAATACCGGTTTCATGGTTGTAAATGTCATTTCCATATTGATCAGTAACTGAAAGTGATTTAATCTGATTACGAGTACCTGCAACGGAGATCTCGCAACCATTCATCAGTAGAACAGAATGCAGTATAGACTGGATTTTTTGGAGAGCTGGCTGGAAAACAGTAAACTTTACTATTATAGAAAATTCATATGTTTCCTGATGGAAAATGATGTAAGGTCGAAAATTTTCATGACCTTTTGAATCCTGCTCAAACAGAATACGGAACAGGCAGTCGGAAAAGACACAGTCTGAACACAAAGTGTTTCGTTGAAGGCAATGGGTTCTGCGGATATTTCTGCCGAAACAACCACGAATTGCGGATGAAAAAATCCAGTTTTTAACCAGTTTTTCCGAAAATGTGTAGGTGACATAAAATGTTATATATTCCATTATTTAATTAATTGTTTTGCGAATTGATATTTTATTTAGTTTTGACTATAATATATTGCTCATACAAGAATATAAATTAATGCAAAACGAATCAACTTCGTTGCTTAATTGGGAAATTGAGGAAATTGTCCGGGCTGAGATGCTACAGGATCAGGTCTTAACAGGAATCTCGGGAAATAGAGAAATCAACAGAAAATCTCAATTTGTTCTCATAATTTTGCAAGATATATAATAGATCAATTGTGTATGTATAAATTAATACTATTTAACAGAATATTTCAATATGTAATTGACAGAAAGTAAATATCTTACATAAACTGTGATTCAGTCTATTTTTCAAAAATTATTCCATCGTACTGAACAGCAGAAAGAACACTAAAGGGATCAGAATGCCCATGACCAAAATCAGGCAGCCGGTGAATAAAAAGGAGAAACGGTAGACTCTGGCAGCTGCGCCGGATTTGATTTCCAGGTCTCTGAATACCTTCATCCCCGGTGCCGGATATTGACCATATTTTTGAATATCACCGGCCAACCGGAAGAAATGAATGGCAAATCCGAGGGAAGAGGAAATGAGGACCGCGGAGCCGATGTAGAATATCGCCATTATGCTTTGGTGTACGGATGTCAGTTTTTCCTCAGAGGCATCTATGAGTCCGTTCAGATATGTCTGTAAAAAACTCATAAGAAGCAGCCCTGTCACTGAAAGCAGGATTACAATCAATATGATTCGTTTCCGATACTCCGGATCAGCTTTGTGAAGTGTCATGATTCACGATTTTCATTTTGTTCAAAAAATCCCCCGCCATCAGCGAGGGATTAAGTAGCGGCGCAGGGACTCGAACCCCGGACACTCGGATTATGATTCCGATGCTCTAACCAACTGAGCTACGCCGCCAGAAAACAGAGACGCAATATTACGTCTCCTTAACTTTATGAACCAACCCTATTTAATACGATTTTCGATGAGTTCATATACCAGGCGGACGCCTACCCCTGTAGCTCCCACTGATGGCAGATATGCCGGTTTCTTGGCTCCCCAGGCGGTTCCGGCAATATCCAGATGGACCCAGGGGGTGTCCCCGACAAATTCCTTGAGAAATGCACCGGCCGCAATCGTACCGGCATTTCGGCCCTCTCCCAGGTTTTTAATATCTGCAATTTTCGATTTGATATCATCGCAGTATTCTTTCCACAGCGGCAGTTCCCAAACTTTTTCGCCAGTGGTTTCAGCTGCGGTTTTCAGTTCGCCGATAATGCCTTCATCATTCCCCATGATGCCGGTGGCCTTGTGACCCAGGGCAACCAGGACCGCACCGGTAAGGGTGGCAAAATCAAGCATTCCGACAGGTTCGTATTTATCTGCGACATAGGACAGCACGTCTGCAAGCACCAGCCGGCCTTCGGCATCCGTATTCAGGATTTCAATTGTTTTGCCGTTGTAGGCTTTCACAATATCACCGGGACGCTGCGCTCTTCCGTCCGGCATGTTTTCCGTCGCTCCCACTGCAGCAATGATGTTTACCGCAGGCTGCAGCTCTGCAACCGTCTTCATGATGCCCAGCACCGTTGCCCCGCCGCACATGTCAAATTTCATTTCGTCCATTTTAGCGCCGGGCTTCAGTGAAATACCGCCGCTGTCAAAAGTCAAGCCCTTGCCCACCAGTGCAAACGGCTTTTCATCTTCCGCGCCGCCGTTGTATTGAATCAGAATCAGTTTGGCGGGCGTGTCGGCACCGATAGCAACGCCGTAAAATGCACCCATTCCCAATTCCTGGAATTTACTGACATCAATAATGGTGGTTTCAAATCTGTCAGCCTTGCCGATTTCCAGGGCTGCGTCAGCCAGGTACTGAGGGGTGGCAATATTGGCAGGATGATTGGATACGTCCCGAGCCAGATACACCCCTTTGATGATTCCGTTGACTTTGCCGATAACGGCGTCATCTTCGATCCCGATAATGGTGATCGTTTCCAGCGTATTGGGTTCCTTTACGTCTGATTTATAATCAAGGAATTCATAGTTAGCCAGTGCAAGACCTTCACAAAATCCCTGGAGCAGGGCAGTATCTGAGCTCGCAAACGGTCTGGCATCAACAACCATGTTTTTCGCCTTCTGCCCATTTGCCTTGCGAGTGATCTTGGCCCCAAAATCACGGGCGGTATCTGCTGTTATATCATTCTGCTTCCCCAAACCAAAGAGGGAAATTCGCTGGATGCTGTCTGAACCGTAGCACAGTACAGACTGTCCGGCCTTGCCTTCAAAATGTTCAATCCGGATGGCATTTGAAATGCATTTGTGTAATTCAGTATCAAGCGTCTGAAGTTCGCCGGGCAGGGATTCAGATTCATATATGCATGCGGTCAGATAATCGGTTTCAATTTCAGTATAATTCTGCGTCGAATGAGTCAATTCAAGAACAATTGCCATCTTTTCTCCAGTTTGCACTATTTAGTTATTAAATGTCACATAAAATTATCCATTTTCGATTTGGTCAGTCAAGTTTATACTTGATTATATTAAGTTTGTTTTCAATCGTGTTGAAAAGGAGGTTTGAGATGAAAACAGAGTCGATGCTGCAGCCCGGCACATTGGATAACAGGACCGTTATCGTGACCGGCGGCGGGACAGGTCTGGGGCGATCCATGACAGAAATGCTGCTGGCGCTGGGAGCCGATGTTATCATTGCCAGCCGAAAGGAAGATGTCCTCAGGCAGACCTGCAAGGATCTGAAGGACAAGGGGTATTCCGGGGTGGATTATCAGGTATGCGACGTGCGTCAGTATCGGCAGGTTTCGAATCTGCTGCAGTTTGCGATTGAGCGCACAGGGAGATTGAGTGCCCTGATAAACAATGCTGCAGGAAACTTCATCTCGCCCACCGAGCGTCTTTCACATCATGCCTTTGAAATCGTACTGGATATCGTTTTGAAAGGAACCTGCAACTGTTCCCTGGCTGCAGGCAAACACTGGATTTCCGAAAACAAACCGGGTGTCATCCTGAATATTGTTACCACCTACGCCTGGACCGGTTCCGGCTATGTGGTGCCGTCTGCCGCCGCAAAAGGCGGTGTGCTGGCCTTGACCCGGTCACTGGCAGCCGAGTGGGGAAAATACAGCATTCGGACCAATGCAGTTGCGCCCGGTCCCTTCCCGACCGAAGGAGCCTGGAGCCGTCTGTTTCCGGACGATGTTTCCGATCTGGTGGATCCGGTGAAGCGAATTCCCATGAAAAGAACCGGTCGTCATCATGAACTGGCCAACCTTGCTGCATATCTGATATCCGATTTTGCCGGATATATCAACGGCGAAGTGGTCACCATTGATGGCGGAGAATGGCTTTACGGGGCAGGTGAATTCAATGCAATGGATGCCGTTCCGGACCACGTTTGGGACCAGCTCAGAAGAAAAAATACGAAGGAAAAATCCTGATCAATCAAGGCTGCCGCATTGATACCTGGCCTGCCGTTCTGCTGTAATCAGGTCCTGAGGTCGAGTCCTGTTAACTTCCACTCGCCCTGTCAAAATCAAACGGGACTCACACATCAGAATCACATTCGTATTATGAATCATTTGAGCTCAACAGTCTGCTTTTTTGATCAAACAGACCGCAATAATTCTGAATGCGCGATAATGAAACAACACTGTTTATTATTCAATACCGATCAAATAACCCGTCGAAGGATCAGGCTCCCAATTACATTTCGTGAAATTCAGTGCTGAAATCCATCTATGGTCAAGGAGGGATCAGCTGGTGCGAGCCGAATTTGTTTTCTATTTGACAGCTGTGTGTCGCTATGTAACAATGGAAATACTGCTTGCTTAACCAGTGCGGGAAATATTAATATTTGTGCGAAGATAGTATAATATACCGCACTAATTATGGATACAACTGTCATATCAACCACGCTTCCGGAAATTTTCCAAATGCAGAACGGGACCACTGAAATTCCCCGTCTGCCGTCGAATCACAGTCGCAGCCGCTGGACGGAGTTTGTTGCGCATCTGGCACAGTTTGGCGAGATGGGAATACCGGATACCGTTGAGCAGCTGGAGATCCTGTTGCAAAATGAGGGCAGTCCGCAGCGCAGGGCCGTTCTCTATACCGGGATCGGGCGCTGTCTGATCAATGAGGGCCGGTTCATGGATGGGATTGCCGCCCTCAGCAGTGCCTGGCAGCTTATTGAAAACAGCGGTGGAGACGCACAGGCATTTGTTCTGCTGGAAATGAGTTCATTTATGGCGGTTACCGCGCAGTTTGATCTGGCACTGATGCTGCTTGACCGCATTCCGCGACTGACGGAATCTGAATATCTTCGAAGACTTGCCAATTACTACTGGCTGGTGATTCGGTCCCGAAGAAAAGATTTGGGTCTGCTGGATGAACTGCATTCATCCATGGCATATTTCACCGGGATCAAGGAATACGGAACCGTCGCATATCATTTGAAAAATCTTGGTAACGTTCACAGAAAACTGCAGAATCTCAGCGCTGCTGAATCAGCATATACCCGGAGTCTGGAATTGGCGGATGAACATGGATATGAACATATTCGCTCATCCGTTCGGCATGACCTGGGATTGCTGCGGTACCACCAGAAAAAGACAGCGGATGCATTGGAAATACTGTATGGGAATTACGCATCCACCGCCAATGAATACACGCGCTGTCTGTCCCTGGGAAATATGGGATTTATTCTGAAGGCAGACGATCAACCGGAGGAGGCTAGTGTCTGGCTGCAGCGGTCTCTGGATATTGCCGTCCGTGAAAATTTTTACAACATTATTCCAAGTATTGCCGTCAATCTGGCCAAAGTGAGTGAATCCACGGGATCTCTCCATCTGGCACATTATTATTATCAGGCAGCCTATCAGACTGCATTGAAGCTGCTGGATCAGCATTATCCCTTTTCCGGGGACCGCAAACAGGCCGTTACCGGTTACACTGAATTTGTAAGACAACATCCCGATATGGATGATCCCGACGAGCAAAGTCACAGCCTTTCATTCACGGTTAACAAAACACTGCGGGAAATTCGAACAGTATTTCAAAACGCGGTGCTGGATATTCTGATGGCAGAGACCGGCTCGACGGCTGAAACAATTCGGCGTCTTTCCATCTCCCGCCGAACCTATTATGCCATTCGGCAGAACAACAGGAAATCCCGAACCGCCCCTCCCCCGGCCTTTGTGGGAACATTCGTCCAGGACCACGCCGGAAAAAACTGGAAAGAACTCAACAGCCGCTTCGAGGCCGCCGTATTTCCATTCCTGTATCAGCAGTATAAAAGCAATAAAAAACTGATGAGCACCAAACTGGCAGTCAGTTACCCGTACATGGTTGCTCTGACAAACAATCTCGACAGGCAGGAGTCATAACATGATCCATCAGCATCTGAGATATTTATTGATTTTCATAACCGGTTCCCTCGTCTGGACCCAGATTCCTGACCCAAGCCTTCAGCATGGGGTTTCGCCGTCGCGTCATTACTGTGATTTTTTGCAGATGTCGGAATGCATGATTGATCCGTTCTGTATTTGGGATGATGAATTGGGTGAGTGTGATTTTTACGTCGGAGAGCAAAACCTATGTGCAGACCTCAGCCCAAATGACTGCGAATCCGTGTTTTTCTGCGAATGGGATGAAATTTCTGGAGAATGTTTTGAATTTTACAGTCCGGGAATGGGATGGGGCGGATTTAACTGGGGGTACTGCATGAATCTGAATCCTCAGGAATGCACGATGGAACCGTCCTGTGTCTGGAGTGATGAAATGATGGAATGCCTGCCTGTCGTTTCATTTGAGGATCCCTGTTCCGAACTCACTCCTGAAGGCTGCAATGATGTATTTTTCTGTCATTGGAATCAGTTGACGGATGAATGCGAAGACGGATTTGGCGGATATAATCCATGCTTTGATCTTGAAGTCTCAGAATGCAGTGACAATATGTTCTGCTGGTGGGATCCAATGTTCGAGATATGCACCAATATGTTTGGCGGTTTCCCTGCACAGCATTTCCAGGATATCCTGAACGGGCACTTGGCAGATTATATTCATTTTGTCGACACCACGGGGTATGGTGTTTTTCAGACAATTACGATTGAAAGCATTGAAGAAGGCGATCTGGGCGACGAAATTGGGTTTCTGGACTATGACGGCATCATCGGCTTTGGGGACTGCTCAGATGAAACCGGTGAAATTCTGGTGGGTGCCGGAATCTGGTCCGGTGAACCGCTGACCATTACAACATTCGGAGCGATGGATTTCTGCAATGATGATACCGAATATGAACTCCAGGTCCCGGGCTGGGTGTCCGGGAATCCCATTGGCATGGTTCTCTGGAAAGCGGAGGAAAATCAGGAATATCTGGCCTACTATGACTCAGAAACCCAGACCCTGACATGGTCTCCCGAGGACCAGTATCTGCCTCTCAGCGTACAGCCGCTGCTGGATTTAAACAGTGACGGCGGAGTGGATATTCTGGATATCATCATTGGGATTGATACGATTCTCGGAAACACGTTGCTGGAGCCCTCGGGGATGTCCGCGCTGGATATCAACGATGACAGTGTCTTGAATATTCTTGATATCGTTATCTTTGTCCAGTTGGTTCTTGAATTGTAACTGGATTGTGAACCCGGTGATATAGTTTCAGCGAGGAATAGAAAATCAAGGATTCAGAGATCTTTGAATTGATCTTTGATTAGGAGCCCGCATGAATGGCGGGAATGTTAAACAAAACCGCAGGAGTAGAAATAGAAGCAGGATGTCAGTGAACTCATTGCTGGTATAATCGAGAATTCACCAACACCCCGCCGTGAAATTTAATCAATATTTCGCGCCTGCTCAAGATGGAGAATAGTAAAATGAATAAGATCGTGCTTTGGCTTGGCATCAGCATTCTGATGGTTGGACTGGCCGTTGCTCAACCGGGTCCGGGTTGGGGCGGCGGATTCCAGCAGGATCCCTGCGCGGAACTCAGTCTTGAGGAATGTGAAGCAGCCTTGTACTGCGACTGGGATGATGAAATTGGCGAATGCCTTGAGGATTTCGGCGGCTGGATACCCTTTGATCCCTGCGAAGACATGACGCAGGA
>CAZGNZ010000055.1:19107-19324 GCA_964527215.1 uncultured bacterium
ATGAAGCCTATTTCTGCGGGTGGAATGATGATGAAGGCATCTGCGAATTTGACCAGGATCCAGGCGGCGGATGGGGAAATTATGATCCGTGTTCGGATATGGATTTTGAAGATTGTGAAGCGGTCCCTTATTGCTCCTGGGATGAAGTTGCAGGCGAATGCGTTGAGGATTTCGGCGGCTGGATACCCTTTGATCCCTGCGAAGACATGACGCAGGA
>CAZGNZ010000056.1:0-19264 GCA_964527215.1 uncultured bacterium
TATCGTTAATATTATTACGATTATATCACTATCAGACTTTTTGCGAGAACATCAAATTTCCAATTTCAATTATCACCAACCTCCACCTACCCCGTCCCCAATATCTCATCCACCACCAGCACCACATCCAGGATATCAATTGCACCGGAGAAATTTACATCCCCGGAGAGGAACTGCTGCTCAGCGGGTTCTTCATAACCCAGAATGATATTGATATAGGTCACCAGATCCAGCACGTCCAGCACGCCGTCCACATTCACATCACCAAACAAAACATCGGAGACTACCTGGATATAATCATCTTTGGTCTGGCTGTCTGAGCCCTCATCGTCATGGACGGTCAGGGTCACATCATAGATGCCGTTGATCTCATAGGTAAACTCCGGATGGGGCTCGGTGGAGTCAATATAGCCGTCAGAATTAAAATCCCACTCATAGGCGGTAACATCCCCTTGAGGAACAGATGTAAACTGAACAGTCAACGGCCCCTCACCGTTCCTCACATCCGCGGCAAAATTGGAGTGGAGGGACAGGTCGTTGGGATCATAGGCATAGACAGCGCCGGTCAGATTGTTTTTCAAGGGAGAGGATCCAAAAACGAACTCATTCGTGATGGCAACTGCCCCTCCAAACATATCTGCTGCGTCAAGATCTGAAGGAATTATTTTTTTAAATTCCTGCCATATATCCTCTTCAGTTAATTTGAAGATATAAACTGATCCAGAGCCAGTGCCTGCATCATCTCTTTCTGGAGCTGATACTACTAGAGTACTACCAATAACCGCAAGGGAATTCCCAAAACCATCATATGCTTCTCCATCACTCGATCCTAGAACTATGACTTCGGATATCCCGGATTCATCATACAAATATGTATATACCAAACCTGGATACTCATCATCATAAGGATTTGAGCCAACTGTTCCCGGAGAACTGATAAAAAACCAATTCCCTTCTCTAATAATTTTATCTCCAAATCCCCCCCCAACTACCGGCAAAGATGGTAATATCAATGGTTCCTCTTGCCACATATCATCGAGATGATTATAAATATGTACAGCTCCAGAGCTCGATAGTGTTGTTCCAGATGTATGGTCTCCTATCAACATGAGTTCAGTGTCAATATATAGAGCGCTCCCAAATCCGTTATCTGTGCCATCGATTCTGTCGACCTGTTGCCAGCACCCCCCAACATTCTCATACAGAAACACAACATAATCCCAGTCGCTATCGTTTGATAGAGTTTTCGAGCTAATAAGACCGAGGCCACTATTAAAATAGAAATTCTTTCCAAATAGAGAAACGTCAGTTTCTCCAGGGTAGATAGTATCATGCAAAACCCACAACCCATCTTCCTTGAGATATTGATATATCACATTCTCACCAGTGGAACCCACATACAGAACAAACTCCTCAGTCAATTGTATCTGATTTCCAAAACCCATCCATGGCACAGGAGCGTTAATCACCTGATACTCCTCAAAACCATCCTCTATCCAATGAAAAAAATGCAATTGGTTTGTACTGCTTATTATCAAATCTTCGCTACTGGTTGCGATGCTTACTCCGAAGAACTGACCAAAATCTAGATGATTACCAGCTAGCACTTCTTCGAAATACTCATCCTGACCAAATGCCAAAGCGAGGAACAGGAATGAAACCATGAAATACTTCATCCTGATCATTAATTCTGCCCCCTATTTTATCAACAATACTTTACAGGATTCCGACCAAGCAGCCGTGCTGACAGTGATGAAGTAAATCCCTGAGGAATACTCCGATGCATCCCAGCGCACAGTGAAATAGCCGGCTGGTTTTTCACCATTGAACAATGTCTGAACTTTGTGGCCCATTATATCATAAACGGAGATTCCCACCTTACTATCATTCGGCAGATCGTACTGAATCGTCGTTATGGGATTGAATGGATTGGGATAGGCCGGATGGATGGAAAACTCCAATGGGATATCCAGAGAAACGGAATTTTGAGCTATGAGCCTGGCCATCTCATCCGATGAAATAACCGTATAGCTCAATATACTGTCTGGGCAATTTGCGAACTGCCCCAATGTGAAATTACCATCGTCAGGGTCACTATTACGACTTAGTAGCGGGTTGTTCAGACCAATCTCCAGGATAGAACCGATACCAGGTTCAATCGAGTACCCACCAGCGCTGTACAAAATAAATGAAACCTCTGTGCTGTCCGGGTTGACATGATACTGCAGATTCATCTCCTCCGTTCTTGTACCATTCGTGATACTGGAGAATGTCATATCGATTTCGAGATCAATTGAGAGATGCAGGACTCGGACATCCATCTCATTCAACATATTGACGGTCATTGAGGCTGTTTCACCCTCCTGATTCCCAGAGTCATTGATCACTTTCGAAATCAGGATCTCACCATCCCCACCATCACCGTCGGATCGTTGCATTGCGATCAAATCCAGTAAAGCCATAGTATCAAGAATGTTGATAGTTCCATCACCATTGATATCCCCGGCGAACAACTGGTATTCATCCGGGAAAATATTCCCCAATACGATGTTGTTCAGAATCACCACATCCAAGATATCCAATACACCGCTGTCGTCCATATCGCCCAAGAGATACACGCATTCATCGGCATTCCCGTACACAGATATTAAATCGTAGTTCAAGGCTAATGCATCCTTACAGCCCGTACAATAAGTGGAATCCATTTCACAGACATATTGCTGAAAACCCGAATAATCCAGATATCTGTTTGGTAAATATTGTACATTCTCGGCTGTGTTTACAAACAGTCTTTCCGTGAACATCGTGCTGTCTATCGAATTGGTTGAATCCAGTTCCGCCAGCCAAATACGTGTCAGTAGCCCACGGTCATTCTCGGATAATACATTTCCATCTGTGTCATATACTAGAAACCGTAAATCGGAGCTGTCTGGTGTGACTGCATGGGCTAGGTCCATAGCTCCAATATAATCACCGGCCTGGATACTGTTGAAGCTATAGCCCCATCCCGACAGATCCAATTCAATCTGAACTCCCTCTACACAGGTCTCATTGGCCACATAGAAATCCATGTAAATGGAATCCTGGTTGATTTCCTGAATCAGGCATGAAAATGTAACAAGATCATTAGGGTGAGTATCACGAGTTCCTAGGATCAGATTAACAAGAGTGACAATATCTAATATGTCGAGTTCACCATCTTCGTCTAAATCCCCTTCGGAGAAATGACAGTCACTAATAGAAGTATTGTTAAGAATTATATTAATTAATGTCACTATATCCAAAATATTTATCTGTTCATCATTGTGAACATTACCCCCCGGTGACCCACATTCACAATTGCATGCATTCATATTGGCATCTGCATTATAAGCGCCTTCACCAAACTCATCTCCATGTGCAAAACTATCCATACAATCATAAATGCATTCTTCAAACCAATCGCATACATCAGGACCTCCATAGGCACCCATATCTATTCGGGAGCCATCAGGATCTTCTTCATCACCCTCGTCCTGCCCCGTATTCCAATTATTTCCACTTACATTCCCGTCGGGATTGCCACTGTCGAAACAAGGGGAATCACAGTCTAAAAAGTAATATGGGAAATCTTCATCCTGCATAAAAACAGGATCTAAATTAAAGCTGTTTTCGAACACTCCCTGACTGTTGAGTATTCCATTTGCTCCCCCATTGACATCACAATAGTATAAGTCTGCAATACCGCCATTCGCATCTATTTCATAATTAATATTGCTCTCATCTGTATTCCAGAATATGGAGCTTTCACCCACAAATTCACATCCAGATTCTATATAACTCGTCGCTCCTTGATCAAGATTTATGTTATCTGTTACCGTGCAGTTCTCAAGTTTTATAGAAGCTATATTAATTGGGGGGTCAGGAGGGGTTGCAGATAATGCTGAAGCAGAATCAGCTATATTATGGTGAATGAGAACATTCCTCATTGTTGATTCTGTCCAGCCATCTTCTGCTACTCCGTTTAGATAAATACCTCCGCCAATATTGTATGAAAATATCGTATTGTTTATTCGAGTATTCCCACAAAACAACTGATAAAGACCACCACCTTCCGGTGCATATACAGGCTCTGAATTTGACGCATCTACAATTGAATTGTCACTAATATTAGACCTGTTAATATTTAATTTTGTTACGTTACAAAAAATCCCTCCTCCTTGTGAGGGTTCATTTGGATCCATTCCGGAATCGATTTTGTTTTCAACAACATCTGTAAAATCCAGAAACAGTAATGGGTTGCCAACCTTTGATTTTGTAGAATATATCCCTGCACCTTTGTATTGGGCAATATTCTCACGGATAGTTGTGTGATTCTCGTAAGTGCCTGATGTACCGAAATAGGATGAGTTGGCATATACCCCGCCGCCGCTACGGGCAGTATCTGCAGATACAATTACTTGATTAAAAATATTTATTGCACTTTCCAAGTAAGCACCACCACCATAATTCTCAGCATAATTATTTGAAATATCTGTATTCGAAACATTGAGAACTGAATTGGATTCATCATTATTATAACCATTTTTCGTAAAAATCCCGCCGCCATTGTTTCTGGATGTATTGTACTCTATCCGGCAAAGGTCAATTTGTGGATTGTTATAATTCCCAAGGAAGTAAAACAATCCTCCACCTCCATCTATACCTTGGGATAATGATGTATTCCAGGAAATTTCAGAATTCAGTATAAATGGAGAGGAACAACATACATACGCTCCGCCGCCTGAACCATTTGCTGTATTTGAATTTATTGCAGTTTCAAGCAACATCAAATCTGCGTTATTACAGATTATATAAATCCCGCCGCCATCTCCGGCTGATTCATTATTTATAATTTCAACGGTTTCACCGATATCTCCAATTTTTACCTGACCATTGAATAGACCTGAAATCAGTAATCCACCGCCATTTCCATTTGATTCATTGTCACTTATTTCTGAATCAACAATTTCAATATCATTTGTGTGCATAGCATAACCACCGATGTAAACTCCCCCACCCTCCTGAGCAGTATTATTTGTCACAGTTACATTTGATAAAGTGATTGTCACATCATTGAGACACATTCCTCCACCATAATCTGAATTTCCATTGTAAACAGTAAATCCCACAAGATGTGAACCATCACCATCAGTCTATTCGTAGGTTATCACAGAGGAAGCATTATCACCATCAATATACACGTCATCAATATGCTCTTCATCCCCATCAATCAAATACATAGAACCAATGGTTACATTTCTACCGCTAAGATTGAAGGCTTGAAAATGATAGTTCGTGTCCGCAATGCCACATTCTTCCACCTCACCCATGCAGTCCTCAAGGATTATCCATGCCCCATCATAAACATCTTGGCTATCCAATGCATTCTGAATTGAGGGGTAATTTGTCGGGATTGAAATTACATAGTAAACATTAACAGTGAAAGGCAGAACATTTGTTTCATGTCCATCATCCAATTCCAAGAGTATTGTGTGCTCTCCCAAATCAGACATCGAGGGATTTTGATTTGATTCAATCGTAATCTCCCCATTGTCATCAGTAACAGTAATCCAGTTTGGCGCACCTGTATAACTAAAGACTACGGTGTCATCATTGTTAGGATCTGAATAGGTAAATGTCCCTGTTTCCGGGAATGTAAAACTTGTACCAACAAGTACATTTTGCGTTTCGATTTCATTTGGATCAAATACCGGCAGATCATTTACTATTATCTCAAAGGTCGCAACAGCGGAATTGTTTTGCGGGTCATATGCAGTAATGGTGCAGGTGCACTCATCGCTGTAGGAAGCGTCTGAAAATAACGTTAATGTTGTTGTTTCATCATACTCGTTATACTCAAAAATATGAGAAGTAAAAAATTCACATTCTGATTCAAACAAAATCGTCAGATCTTCATACTCATTATCTTCATCAGATACAATGAAATCAATTGAAATCGTGTCGTCGGTATTCATTCTTGTATCTGGAATATCTTCAATATATGGTGCAAACTCGCACATCTCCGGAATATCTATCAAAGCATATTCTGCAGTATTCACTGCAATACTTTCAGCACATCCCCAGGCAAGTCCAGAACTGCAGGCGAAATAGCCACCATAGGCACCAATATCTGAAACACTGCTTCCTAAAGAAGGTGGAAAACAATAGTCTGAATAGAAAGCATTACCGTCTCCGGGAATATAACCAGCATCAATACAGGGTGATCCGGTACCCGGTGCATATCCCATGTAAACCACAGGTGTTCCCGGAAGGAAGGCTGGATTCTGACCTATAATATTGTTATGGATATCCAATCCGGTACTGCCAATCTCAATCAGATAGTCATTTGGAGGATCATCGAAAGTGTTATAAAAATCTTCACCGGAATTACTGTGAAAAAGAGAATTGGTCATCTCGAATTCTTCATAATCCCCATTGAGGAAGTAGATTGCAGATGTGTATTGTCCAATATTCGTGGCAATATTAGATGTAAATGTAGAATTGCGGATGACTAGATTTTCACCCCATTCATGAGAGATTCCCAATCCCCTTGCATTTGCACTGTTGGTTGTATTGCCGGAGATCACCGAATTCTCGATGATCATATCACCATAATTTCTAAAACAAATACCAACACCGCTCATTTCGGAATTGTTACCGGCATCTATATTGATACTGTTTTCAGAAATCAGACAATTGTACACCGATAAATCGGATGAATTTATGTAAATACCTGCACCCCTGGCGGCATTATTTGGTCCCCTGTCAAGAATATTGCCTGAGATATTGCTGTTCACTAAAGTTAAATAACTACCGTCACAGAATATTCCACCTCCTAATAACGAGGGATTGTAATAGCCTATATACTGACCGGAGCCGTTTGTTATTGTAAATCCCCGGATTAGCACATGAAAACAATCTTCAATACTTATTACTGAACCTGCCTGATTGCCATCAATTACTGTATCATTTATCAGCGAATAAGGATTCTCAGCTGTGTAAGTAAACATTGTTGTCAAGATCAATTCGTCATCATGATCCTGTATACTCAGGTTCTCAACATATTGTCCCGGATATACAATGATAATATCTACATCAGCATCCGTATCAGATGCCGCCGCATTCACACCAGCCTGAATGGTGGCAAAGGGGCCATCGTTACCAATTTCTATGGAGTATGGATTTGCTCCGGTATTGTTGTCATCTCCGTTTTGACCGTCCACATAAAAAGTGGCTGAAAGGAGGGTTTGAATAAGCAGGATGGTTGCAGTGAAATATCTCATATTTTCTCCAGAATCGATTTTATGTCAATAAGAATAGAAGCAAATGTAATTTACAAAATATATATAATATCCCCCACACTATTTGTCAATTTCAGATGTGTGGTTTTGTAACAGATTTATTCTTCAGCATTGCGAAAGAAATACTCTGCCAGTCGTCGGATTTTTGCAGTCAAGCAGCAGAAAAATCATTGCAGCCGAGTCACCAGCACCAGCCTGAACCGACGAAAGCACCCGGAATTGATTTCTCAGTCACCGTAAATTAGGCCTGATGAATTCACCGGACTTTGCAGTACAGAAATATCATTGAGTTTGTTTGGAAAATGCAGGATTCGACTGCCGTCCCATCTCGGCACAGGGGTTGATTATTCCATTGGGATAACCATGAATTTGTCAGGACAGTCTCAGTTTCCTTAAACTCCGGACACTTTAGGATTTATTCATGCACAGAAAATCACTGCTTTATCCGCTACTGATCATGCTGACGGCATTCACCGGCTGCGCCCTCATTTCCCAGCCGGAACCGGAAACGGATGCACTGGTCTGCCCGTCGGAAAATGCGCAGGCCGCGAAATTCTTCACTCTCGGCAAAACTGCCTGGTCCCTGAACATGACTGATCCGGCCCAGCGGCTCTTTATCGAAGCCCTGACACTTGATCCCGATTTCTGCGATGCCCGCGCATTTCTGGCCGGCACCTTCGCCGAGCAGGGCAACTGGGAACGGGCGGCGGATTGGACCGAACTGGCTCTGGAATATATTCCGGATGATGAGCAGCTGACTGCCGATCTGGCGCGGGCTTTTTCCCTCTCTGAACAGGATGCCAAAGCGCTGAAAACCTATAAACAGCTGACCCGGATTGCTCCGAAAAATCCCGAAGGATTCTACGGTCTTGGACTGAGTTACTTCATCAGCGAAAAGCCCGACAGTGCCGTGATTTTTCTGGATATTGCAGAAAAATTGTACGAAAAGGCCGACTATCCCGAAGAAAACCTGATGCAGGTCTGGAATCTTAAAGGCCGGTCGTATCACATACTGGAAGACTACGAAACCGCGCTGAAGTACCTGGAGAAATCCAATCGGCTGTTCCAGGATGATGCCATTACCAGTCTGGCGCGAGGTCTGTGCTATCTTGAACTGGGGCAAATGGCTGACGCCCGGACTCAAATCCAGGTGGCCCGTCAGGCCGGGCTGGATGTGGATGACGACATCATGGTTCGGGCAGAACTGTTTCTCAAAATTACCGAAGACCCTCTCCCCAACCAGCAATTCCGTAAAACCCTGTTTCTGGACCCGCTGGACCGGGATATTATCAAGGAATTCCTCTGTGTGGATGATGATTGCCGGACCTATCAGGTGAACATTTATTATTCAGACGGCACCCTGGAGAGCACCGGATTTCTGAAAGACGGCATGCTGGACAGCACCGCCATGAGCTATTACCCCAACGGCCTCATCCATACGAAAAGGAACTACCTGCAGGGGCTGGAGCACGGCCGGTTCGAGGCCTTTGACAGGGACGGAAATCTTACCAGCCAGATCCATTACAAATACGGAAAGCTGGACGGCGAATTCACCGCCTATCATGACAATGGAAAAATCCGCGAGCATGGATACTACCAGTCCGGCGAACTTACCGACACCCTGAAAATATGGTACGAAAACGGAGTCAAGGAAAGCCTGATTGCCTACGGCGGAGGACGTCTGAACGGAATATACCGTCACTGGCTCAAGGACGGCACCATGGATATGGAAGGCCGCTTCCGAAACGGCCGGAAACAGGGTGAATACCGAACCTGGCACGAAAACGGTCAGCTCTCCTTTGAAGCGTATTTCGAGGACAATTTTATCTCCGGTCCGGCTTATGAATGGTACAGCAACGGCATGATGAAGAAGGAATACAGTATTCAGGGAAAACGGGGAACTGTTACCTACTACGATTTGACCGGTGAGATTGAATCAGTAGAGAATTATGTGTATCACCCGATTTGGGATTTGTTTTATTAAGCTGGAGGCATGATTTTGGAACCCCGCATTTCAATCATCACCCTGGGCGTGACGGACTTCAAACGCAGCCTGAAATTCTACCGGGACGGACTGGGATTTCCCACGACTGCCGGTGAGGATGACCCCATTGCCTTTTTCAACACGGCCGGGACCCGCTTCGCCATTTATCCGCTGGATAAACTGGCTGAGGATATCAATCCCGGTGATCCACCCAAACTCACGCCATCTGCCACCGGAATCACACTGGCCCACAACTGCCGTGAAAAGCCGGAGGTTGACCGAATTCTGAAACAGGCGGAAACGGCCGGAGCAGCCATTTTAAAGCCGGCACAGGACGTTTTCTGGGGCGGTTACAGCGGTTATTTTTCCGATCCGGACGGCTATTTCTGGGAAGTTGCGTGGGCGGAATCCTTCAAATTTGATCCCGACGGACACCTTATCCTGTAAAAATGAAAAGACCAACATGAAACAGCTCATTGACAGAATTCGACGGGAAGGGCGGCATATCGGCGGCGGGATCATCAAGGTTGACAGTTTTCTGAATCATCAGCTTGATCCGCAGCTGACCACCGAAATCGGTGAAGAGTTCCAGAGATTGTTCGCATCCCGCCAGATCACGGGCATCACCAAAATTTTCACAGCCGAAACCAGCGGAATCGCCCCGGCCTTTGCCACCGCTCAGGCTTTTGGAATCCCCTGCCTGTTTGCCCGGAAACACCGGCCCGTTACCATGACGGAGGGTCTGTATCGGGCCAAAGCCATCAGCCGGACGAAGGGCATTGATACGGAACTGGCTGTTTCCAGGGAATATCTCACGGCTGATGACCGTGTGATCCTTATTGATGATTTTCTGGCCACTGCCAGCACCATTCTGGCCCTGATCAACATCATCAGTCAGAGCGGTGCCCGACTGATGGGAATCGGCAGTGTGATCGAGAAGATTTTTGAAGGCGGCCGCAGCCAGCTTTCCGGGCTGGATGTTCCCATCATTTCCCTGGCCAAAATCAATCTTGTAAATGATGAGATTGAGGTTGGCGGGTAATCGGAACAAGTAATTTGCTGCAGGGACTCTGGCAGGTTCGAATTGTTTGGATCTGATCCGGTTTCCGCTGTAAACAGCGATTTCAACATAACCAATAACACCGTGACTATACTCTTTTAAACAATGCTTTTACATAAACTGTTTTCCTTCTGAATTGGACCTGAATTGGAAAAATCCACCTACAATCCCCGGCAGTTGCTGACCCTGGCTGTTTTCGGCGGTTTCTGGGGGGTGACTGAATCCACCCTGGGGACCTTTCTGCACCTTCTGCATGTACCTGTTTCCGGTTTGATTCTGGGTCTTGCCGGCTTGTTTATCGTTTTGAATGCTGTCCGTTTCACACCTGTTCGAGGCGGCGTCATCCTGATGGGATTGGTAGCGGCCCTGGTGAAAGCGGCGGCGATATCCAGCGTGAAACTGGGACCCATGATCGGCATCATGTCTGAAGCTCTGATCATTGAGGTGACCACAATGGCACTGGGATTTTCAATTATCTCATTCATGACCGCGGGTTTTTTGGTTTCTACCGTACCAATGGTGATGGCCGTTATCATGAAGACTATCTATTTCGGAACATCTCTGATTGAGTTTACCATTGATTTTTTCCACAGCTACCCATTGGCCTGGCTGCTTCTGATCGGCACCATCCTGCTGCATTGGTCTATGGGTGTCGCAGCCGGCTGGCTGACATGGCGTGTTTCGGAGGATATCCGTAAACGGCGGAAACCTGGTGAAGCGTAAGCTGCAGCGCGGCTTTGGCTGCATGATCATTCTCTCTATTTTTTTTCTCAAACCGGGGAACGCCGTCTGGCTGCTGTTTATTTCCATCCTGATCCCTTTATTTTTGGAGCGCAGAGCTTTCCGTCCGTTCAGACATATCAGATTTTGGGTTATTTATTTCCTGATCCTGTTCATATTCCCGTTTTTTACCGCTGCCCCGGACCGGTATTTATGGTTCATCGGTTTTAATCAGGAACGAATGACGGCTACAATTCTCATGTCTGTCAGAAGCATTATCATTTTTCTGGGCATTCAGCTGCTGGTGCTGGACTTGACTGCGGCCGAAATCCGGTTCTGCAGCCGTCGGTTGGGTATTCGCGGCATTGATACCGTTTTACCGGCTGCTCAGGATATGCTGCCCCGCTTGAGAGACATCATCCACAGGCGCTCTGCAGAATTCCGAAACACTCTCAAACAGTCAGGATTGTTTTCAACAGGTTACCATTTCCTGACGGATCTGATACTGGATTTGACACATCTGGTGGATACGCAATCGGCACTGGAAATGACAGTCATTGCTGATGCCGACGGGTTGCTTCTTAATATACTGAAAACCGGAATGGAAAAGCGGCTGGTGATTCTGGCAGGGGATGAGCACAGCGGCAAAACAAGTATTGTATCTGAACTGGGCAGGAAACTGACAGCAGCAGGCCTGACTCCGGGCGGCATTATCTCGCCGGGAACGATGAGGGGTGACCGAAAACAGTTCATTTATCTCCGTGATATCCGAACCGGTGACCAGCAGCTGCTGGCTGAATCAAAACCATTTTCTACAGACTTGACAATGGGAAAATACTATTTTCATCCTGCCGCTTTTGAATGGGGATTGAGTGTATTCGACTCCGCTATGGGGGCAGATGTACTGATACTGGATGAAGCGGGTCCGCTTGAACTGCAGGATGATGGCTTCAGCACCATCCCTTCGAAATGGGCTGCTGCCGGGAAAGGGATTCTGCTGGTGACAGTGCGGTCGTCACTCACCACCACCCTTGTGAACCGGCTGATGGAGCAGGCCGGAGATCAGTGGCCGGTTGAAATTTTTTCGATCGAGACGCACTTTGGCGATTGATTTGCCGTCATTCCGGTGAGCCGGAAAACTACATCGAAACAGGAAGCTTCAGACCATCCATCATCGGGAACCAGCGCACATCTGCCAGCTGCAGAACATCTTCCACCGTTACATCCGCCTGATCCAACACGGACTGCAACGCAAACTGCATCCGGGAATGATAGAATCCGAAATCAGGAACCAGCCGTCCGTCGGAATATCGAGGGATGACCGCATCGGTATTCAGATTAGGCGTCCACATTTTATGAATCAGGGAAAATGGAATTTCACGATAACCAGCTGCACAGAAAAAACACACATCCGCCGGGCTGTGCCGAAGGGCATTGAACATGACCTGCTTCCAGTCAAAATCCGGGTCGTATCGGGAATCTGTGTTTGATTCAAACAGCAGAGAGAGCTGAGGAGAAATCAGTTCTCTGGTCAGTTCGTAGTTCGTTACCGGAACGGCGTCATATTTCCCGCCTGTTTTCATCGAAAACGTGAAGGGAAGCAGGAAGGCTGCTGCCGGAATCTTCATAAGTTGATCAAATCCTTAGAATTCCAGAGTAAATCCGCCCACTGGAAACAGACTGAACTGGTAGATGTTTTCACGGCTGCCGTCATCATTATATCCATACTCCCAGATATTTTTTCGGTGATAGACATTCATCACATCAATGTAAACCACAAAGTTGGTTGATTTACCGATCCAGCGCCGAATAAGCATAAAATCCAGTCGGTGATAATCGGGCAGGCGTTCCCGGTTAAGGTCTTCCGCCCAGAGCGTTGACCAGCCACGGTAATACGGATCGTAGGTCTGGCTGGTGAACGGTTTCCCGCGGGTATAGCGCCAGCGCACCGAGAATTCCACCTCATCGGCAAATGGCAGCAGCCAGTCCACAAAATGATACCAGGGTTTTTCCCTGAGCTTCATGTACCACGGATACTGCTCCCGCATCCGCCAGCGGTATCCGCCGACGAAGGTCAGCACATCGCGAAAATCAAACCCCTGGGTGAAATATTGCTCATCTTCCCGGCGGACATCCCGGGCTTTTGAGACGTAGTGGGAGTAGGAGAAGGTGAAGTTGAAGTCCCTGCTCAGTTTTTTCTGGAGAAACAGCTCGATGCCCTGGCTGTATCCGGAGCCGGCACTGACCATTTTCCCCTGATAGTCGTAGAGAGAATCCCGTGCCACCCAGGCGCTGTCAACAGCCAGGTTCTCGTATTCCTTGTGATACAGTTCAATGGTTCCCTTGAAGTCCGGGGCGAAGAAATGCTCCAGTCCCAGAACGTGCTGGGAAGTGGATTTACAGTCCAGACTGCGGTTGAAGCCATCGGTGTTCCGTGTCAGAACCGAATACGCAGGGTCCTGAAAATGCATTCCGTATCCATAATTCAAAGAGGTGATATCCGTCAGTTTGTATGAAAATCCCGCCCTTGGTGCCAGCATGGATTCCCCGGTATAATTGAAGTGGCGGTATCTCAGCCCGGCTGTAATCGACAATCGCTCAGCCGGCCGCCATTTTCCCTGCAGATACAAGGCCCACTTGGCGGTATGGATATCCTGATCCAACTGCCATTCGGGGTAGATAAAATCATAACCGGTGTGGATAAAGTACTGCGTGTTCAGATCTGCCGGCATATTCCACCAGTGGAATTCCTGCGGCTCATCGTCCTGATACCAGTAGGCGTACGTCCAGACTGTATCCGCGCCTGCCCAGTCCTGATGAGAAAAATCCACCCATTTGTACTGACCGCCGACCTGAGCTTCGAAACGGTCCGAAAACCGTTTGAAGTAATCTGCCTTCAGGGTGAATTCCTGTTCCGAATCATCCTTCTGGTATTGCAGAACATAATCATCGATGCGGTCATTGTAATCCTCCACATCATACTGCCAGAGATTTCCCACGGCGGATGCCGTGATCAGGGCATAGGCATTTTTGTCAAACAATGTCTTGAGGGTGAATCCAGTGGCATATTCCCGGGTAACCACATCGACAACATCCGCACCGCGGGAGATGCCGTCATTTTCCTCCTCATCTATAAATATGGCATCATCGCCCCAGATACCGTTCCAGATAAGCTTGGATTGGGGAGACAGGAACCATACCACTTTCCCTTGAAGGCTGTAATACTCGGGGATGGCCGTCATGCCGAAGGAATCCGCCACCAGTTCCAAATAGCTTTTATGGAATCCCAGCATATAGGAGCAGCTGCCGTCAAATACAGGTCCTTCAATGAAGCAGCCCACACCTGCCATTCCCATATCGATATCGGCATTGAATTCGGACCGGTTGCCTTCTTTCAGACTGATATCCATCACGGATGAGGCTCTGCCG
The DNA here is from genome assembly GCA_964527215.1 of uncultured bacterium. Taxonomy (GTDB): domain Bacteria; phylum Fidelibacterota; class Marinisomatia; order SCGC-AAA003-L08; family JACNLC01; genus CAZGNZ01. The sequence continues at coordinate 14,516 of CAZGNZ010000056.1, forward strand.
CCATATCGTGCCGGAAATGCGCCGGCGAAGAAATCCACCTCATTGATGAAGAGAGAATTCACCAGGCTGATGGGACCGCCCCCCACTCCCTGAGTGCCGAAGTGGTTCGGATTGGGGAGTTCGATATTATCCATCAGGAACAGGTTTTCTCCGGGTGAACCGCCGCGCACGATGATTTCATTCTCCTGATCGGTTCCGGAAACCACTGACGGCAGTACCTGCATAATGCGCTGGATATCCATTGCGCCGCCGGGGTCCCGCCGCAGTTCCGTAAAGTCCACATTCCGGTCGGACACCACTGCCCCGCGCGCTTTGGTAAACGCCCGGGCACGGATGGTAACGGCTTCTGATTCAATGGCGACCACACTGAGAGCCGCATCCATCAGCGTCTGCCTGTCCGGACTGACGGGTATATTCAATTTTTGCAGGGATTCATATCCGATTCGCTGGAAGGAAATATTATACGTACCCACCGGCAGATCTGAGATGAGATATCGGCCGTCGGCATCGGTGGCTGCGCCGAAATCAGTATCCAGTACGAGAACGTTCACACCAACCAGGGGACTTCGCGTATCCAGATCGGTGACTGTTCCATAAACTGCCCCGGTCTGTCCCGCCAGAGCCTGCAGTAAAATGAATGATAAAATCGTATAAAATATATCTAAGTAACGATTTACAGCCATATATTATTTCTCAATCAGTGTTAATCATACAAATTGTTCAGACAAAGTAATTTAAGATTCCGAGATATTTCATCCGGATTATCGCCGGGTGTGAATCGGATTCGAACCGGGCGTCCAGGCAGAAGGTCAAAAAAGTTATCGCTGAAATGTCCATTGATATTGGAAAAAGTCAGCATGATATTTTTAACCAGAGTGCTGCTTTCGAGAGATACTATCCAGCCATCCCCATCACGACTCACCTTTGGATTTAGAGCTGCACACCTGAGTTTCAGCTCCTTTTGGGGTACAAGAAACGCGGAATTTTCGGCAACAACCGTATCATCACAGCGCAGTCTGACGATTAAAAAACAGTTGCCGGGATGGTGATTCCCGGATATATCTGTAATTTTCCGTGTCAACATCTGAGAGCAGCCCGTGATTGGCGTCTCGACCTCCATGCTGTCATTCCATATTGAATTTCCGGAAAAATCCTGCAGTTCAAGTTCCATGATTCCCTGGATGGAGTAAGTCAGATCGGACACCGTTGTCACAGTTATGACACCATCCTCCACATCACATGACAGCAGCAGGGGTTCAAATGCTTTCCGGGCAAAGTAATGCAGGGCTTTCCACTTGCCGGTGCAGTCCAGGCTTGACCAGCTGGCAACAGGCCAGCAGTCATTCAGCTGCCAGTACAGGGTGCCCATGCAGTACGGCATTTTTCGGCGGTGGGCCTCGATTCCGGCCCGGACACCTTCGGCCTGCAGCAGCTGGCTGAGGTAGAGGAATTTTTCAAACGAATCGGGAAGCCGGTAATGATCTTCCATATAGCGGTGGATTCGTTCATTGCCGCCGGTTTTGCTCCGTTGATGGGCCGTCATAACTTCGGAGTTGATGTCCCACTGATCCTCCGGGGCATAGGTTTTTACCGTTTCCAGATCGGGAAATGACTGGAAGCCGTATTCGCTCATGAATCGTCCCACATATTTTTTGAAATGAGAAAACGGGTGGTCGGCATGCCACACCCCCCAGTAATGGATATCTCCCGATGTGGATTCGTAATGGGCATTTGCTCGCGGTCCCGCCATAGGGGAAGAGGGCCAGTAATCGGTCTGCGGATCGTAATCTGAAACGCATTCCGGTATCAGATAATTGAACAGCCGATCGTAATCCTGCCAGAGTTTTTCTCTCAATTCAGGGGCGTAGTTGTCTTTCCAGCCCCAGCCGCCGTCGGAGAACTGGGACCAGGCCACATCGATCTCATTGTTCCCGCACCACAGTGCCAGACAGGCATGGTTCCGAAGGCGGATGATGTTGTCGATGACTTCCTGTTTAACGTTTTGGACGAAATCCGGATCACCGGGGTACAGGCTGCAGGCAAACATGAAATCCTGCCAGACCAGCAGGCCTTTCTCGTCGCACAGGTGATAGAAGAGATCGTCTTCGTAGATACCGCCGCCCCAGACCCGCAGCATATTCATGTTTGCATCCGCGGCGGACTGGAGAATGGATTCGAGTTTGTCACGACTGACCCGGCTGAGGAAATTGTCATTGGGAATGTAGTTGGCGCCTTTGGCGAACACCGGAACGTCGTTGAGATGAAAGGCGAATCCTCTTCCCTTTGCATCCGGTTCCTGCACCAGTTTGATAGAACGCAGACCGATTTGCTCGGTATACTGATCCAATTCCTTTTCACGGGATTTCAGGCTAATGGATGCCGAATATAGATGTGGTTTCCCCAGTCCATTGCTCCACCACAGCTCCGGATCGGGAATCTCGACGCGGAATCTGAATTGACTCGGGTTATCATCATCTGTGAATTCACCGGAGAAAAGGCATTCTTCATCCAGAGAAAAGGAGATCTCGTATGCGGCAGGGGTGCTGTTTCCGGACTTCACATTCGCGCTGATATCCAGAACGGCTTTCTTTTGAGTGACGCTGGTCTGCCGAATATAAACATTCTCCAGGCGGGCTTCATTCCAGAATTCAAGCCTAACAGGCCGCCAGATTCCCATTGTGATGAATCTAGGTCCCCAGTCCCAGCCGTAGTGATAACCGGCTTTTCTCGCAAAGACACTGATTTTCTGGTCACCAAGTCCACCCTGTTCCGACTGATCGTTTACAGCAGGCAGATCATATCCCAGCTTCTGCAGCTTTGGACCATCCACATTGACGGGGGATAGAAATCTGATATGGAGTTCGTTTGCCCCGGTCTTCAGAAGCTTCCGGCAGCTGACGCGCCATTGCCGGAACATGTTCTCTGCCGACAGGATGGATGTTCCGTTTAGACTGACTTCAGCATAAGTATCCAATCCGTCAAATATCAGTTCCGCCTGTTCGAATTCCAGATCAGTGTCACTGCACTGAAATTCCAATCGGTATTCCCAGTTTTTCTTGTCAATCCACTGCAGGTCTTTTTCATTGGTGCCATAGAAGGGGTCGGGAATCAGGTCATGTTTCAGCAGATCGGTGTGAACGGAGCCGGGGACAGCGGCATCGCGCCACTCGGTCTCATGGGCTGCCCTGAATTGCCAGTCAGACTGGAGCAAATATGATCGCAATTTTTCCTCAGATTTGAGATGAAAGAATAAAATTCCGCAAAAATACCAGCGAGTATTTTAAATCAGAATTCATACGTACTGGGACAATGAAAAACTTCCCGGTTCGGGTTGATTCATTTGAATCATCGGTGATATGATAGTGCTCTGAGAGTTTGTTTATAATTCGGATCCGGACAGAATTTTGAATTTCTCTAAATTCAGACAGGTTGGAAGAAGCCGCATTATGCCCGATATACAGGTAGGCATATGTCAGACGCACCCTTTACTCGGATGAGAATAAAGGGGCAGAATCAATTATCTCTTACGCAGCGGACCGAATAGCCGGTGCGAAGGGGATGATAATTCCGGTAGATCGCTGCGGTGCCGAAACTCAATCCTCTTCCCCAGGCATACCCGTCCGCGAAAGGGCTGTAGAGGGTCGATGTCCAGAAATGACCAACATTTGTCATTCCCATATACTGCCCCGTTTCATAGTCCCGTGATTCGCCAGGGAGAGCGGTAAAACCGGTTTCATTGGTTGCTCCCTGATTGGGCGCACTCCAGTGGTCTGTTCCGGCTTCTTTGAGCATCCCGCCTTCATTGTCACCCAGCCATCCAGTTTGGTCCAGTTCAACTGCATCGATCCCCAGGAACAATTCCAGTTCATTGAAATCATCTTCAGAAGCCACATGCCAGCCTTCAGGTGCAATTCCCCGTTCATCGTTGACGGCATGCCAGTTATAGAGATATCCGTAGGTTTCCGTGAGTGTGGAATCATTGCCGTACAGTGCAAAAGCACCAACGTCCAGTTCCGGCCAGTCCGAAGCACTGATGCCGGATGGAATCAGATCACCATTGCGGTAGTGGGTGACTCGAAGGTTTTCGACCAGCCATTCCTGGCTGCCTATAATGACCATGTGATACACGTTACCGTCGATATCCAAGATCGGATCTCCCGAGTATTCGCAGCTGCCGTCATCAAGAGTGGCTTCCGGATCATAGTTAAGGGCGAATGGATCGGTACAGCCCCAGACCGCATTGCTCCAGCAGTCCGTCAGGATGCAGTTCAGGGTTTCAACGATGTCAAGAATATCGAGATTGCCGTCATTATTCCAGTCGCATTGTGAGAATACGGGAGCCCCAAATATGATAATGACTAACCCCAGTTTATTGATCATAATTCCTCCAAAATTGGTCTAATTCCCGGATGTGTTTCGGCAGGTTGGATTATTTGGACAGAACCCCTGTTTTAATTTTGTCGTGGCTTCGATCGGGTGCACATCATGGACAGGTTGGTTCAAGACTCACGATTGCGGCCGGGTTGATAGTGTAAATTTATATCTAATCAGTGAATGATAGATTAGGATATTGTAAACAGACATTCTGAAAAACAAATCCCCACTTACGCGGGAATTTTGCTCCGGACCCTGGACTCACCGTCATGGGACGGATCTTCTCCGTCAATGGACTGACTCTGGAGAACCAGGGACACGTGGATTAATCCGTCAGCCGACGGACTCTAGCCGACTGAGCTTCTCCCTTTTTAA
>CAZGNZ010000057.1:0-19019 GCA_964527215.1 uncultured bacterium
ATTTGAATATCCCCCAAATATCACCCATCCCAAACCCCCACCACTCCCGGGGAAACAGCGCATGGCTTGGGATTCAGGATGCAGCAATCCCAAGTCCCAAGGCGGTCATTCACCTGAGGTCATTCAATCTGTTTGAGCACTCACCTATATTATAACTATGCATCCTGAACCGTGATCCGGACGGCAATCGACGGGAATAGAAACCTGAAATTCGAAATTTGTCAGTGATCCAGTGTTTACCCCAATTCACCATTACAGCATTATACCACTCAACCAACATCATTCTGCCAAGCCCCAAACGCATTTGGTGTGCAATGAAATTCTCTAACATTGAATGTTCTTTTCTTTGAAGAAAAGAACCAAAAGAACATGCGCTGCAGACCAATTTCATCTCGATTGGATCTTTCATTGAATGAGATAGACTCGTCCCGTCGAAAATCAGACGGGACTCGAACAACAACATCTCATTCGCACCATGAAACATCCAATCTCGACAGTCTGCTCTTCAATCAGACTGACTGAAATTGTACTGAATGCGCGCTAATACTTGTACTCCTCGGACCTTGCGCTGAAAAATGATCACTGACGGCGCAACTGCTCCCTGCCTTCGAAGTCAGATTAATCCAAACCGCCATTACACCATTTCACTATTCAACTAATCAGGACGATAGATTCTCGAGAAAGTGTAATAAAATAAAAAATATGAGTAAAATAATAGCATTATGTCAAAATTTGTGTCTATATTTGTTCAGCAGTAATCAAGGTCAATCCAATGAATTCACAAACAACTTATCTTCCTGCATTATTCAGACCCGGAAATACAGCACCCACTGTTGAACTTCCTGTAACAGAGGCTCGTCAATGGATCGAATTCGTGGCATACACCAGTAAATTCAGTGACAGTGATATTCCTGGTACCCTTGAGCAGTTAAAAGGAATTCTGTCTTCTGAAACACAGCCCCATCGGATTGCCGTTATTCTCGCAGGAGTTGGACGATGTCAGATACGTGCAGGATACTTTCTTGAAGGGGCCGCTACACTTGGAAAAGCATACGATATGCTGGATCAGAGACGCGGGGATGAGATGGCGTTTGTGCTTCTGGAAATGGCCTCGTTTCTGGGCAACATTGACCAGCCCGATCTCACATTGTCCCTTCTTGAAAAAATTCCCAATCTCACCAGGCATCAATATCTCTTGAAAATGGCCGGGTATTATCAGTTGGTGCAGCAAAGCCGGGTTTCCGATTTGAACTGCGCGGCAGATCTATCGGATTCAGCTCGGTATTTCGAAGAAATAGAAGAATTCTCAGTGCTTGCATATCATTACAAAAACATCGGCAATGTATACCGTAAACTGAAAGACTTTGAAAGCACTGAAAAACATTATGATATGGCAGTGGAAATTGCTGACCGGAATGGATATCCGCATATCCGTCTTGCAGTGGAACACGACCGCGGGATGCTGCGCTTTCATCAGAACCGGTTTGAAGAGGCCGTTGCAATCCTCAATCAGGTTCAGCAGGCTGCTGACAGCATTTATACTCGTGCATTCACCTTAGCCAATATTGGATATCTGTATCTGCACCGCGGTGATGTGAATCCAGCAGCACGAAATTTCCAGAAAGCATACAACCTGGCTTCGGAAAACGGGGTGTTTCATCTGCTGCCGGGAACAGGTGTTTATCTGGGGATCTGCTATCAGAAACTTGACCAGCATGATCTCGCAATGAATTTTTATGAAAAAGGGTATCAGGCGGCAAATGAGCTCCTCCAGCATGGCTTCAAGTATTCCGGTGACCGGAAAAAAGCGATTCAGGGATACGTCAGTTTCCTCAAATCCCAACCCGAGACCACGATTACGGTTGACGTGGACTATTCCTTTGCCATTGATAAAACCCTGAAGGAAATTCGAACAATATTTCAGTCGGCACTGTTTAAATGGATTACCCGGCAAACCACCTCAAACAAGGAAGCAGCCTCAATACTCGGCGTTTCGCCAAAATCCTACTATCTGATCCGGGATCGAATCAAACATTTGAAAAATCATACTCCTCCCCAAGCTGTCAGTCAGTTTATTCAGCGGGCAGGAACCACCAGATGGCAGGCACTGAATCGGTCTTTTGATGAGACCATCATACATTTTCTGTATCAGGAATACGGCCGAAACCGCAAAGAGCTGGCCGGGAAGCTGGGTGTGAGTTATGCAAATGTTCAGCAGCTTATGGCCCGTGCCGGCCGGTCAATAACCCCAAAAACTTAAACCAGGATTGAAATGATGAAGAGCCAACAAATGAAAGGAACCGTCATGAAATCTCATTTTGCGATCGTCCTTTCCTTATTCATTCTGCTGAACGGAGCAGTAATTTCAGCAAATGACCGGGAAAGCATCACAGTAGATGTGAATGGAAGTTATGCTTCAATATTCCACAATCAAACCTTACGGAACTGCGGATCAGTTTTCGATATGCAGGTGGAAATCGATGATAATCTCATCACCCTGACCGAAGTCGATTCAGGAATGCCGGCATTTTGCGAATGCTTTTTTGACCTTTCCGTGACTGTCGGACCCCTTGGGCCCGGCGAATACACGGTGGAAGTTCACAGCACCGATGAATATTACCAGACATACTGGGGATCCGCGGACTTTACGATACAGGGCAACATGATGATCGAAAGTTTTGCATCCGACTGCTTTTGGACCAGAGAGGACAGTACATCACTCTGGCTCGAGGTAGAAGAGGATCTGATGACCCTCCATCTGGATGATGTCGAACTGAACTGCTGCCTGGAGGCCCAGTGGACCGGCACCCTCGACGGCTCCATTTTTCAGGTTGATCTTCAGGATGTGGGGATGCCCTGTGACTGTATGTGTTATTTCAATCTGTCTGCCCAGTTTGGACCATTCGGCCCGGGCACGTATACGCTGGATTTCTGGAACGGTGTTTTCGGTACACCAACCTTCACCATTGGAAACGGTCTCCCTCAGGAGTGGGAGATTGTATCCCAATATCAGTCCGAGTGTTTCAATCCCCAGACCAACTGCTATTCGGATGAAGACTGCGATGACGGCTATTTCTGTCTATCACCTCCCGAAGACTGCGGTATGGAAGAGGGTCCGGGACTGTGTCAGGAAATTATTCCTGAAAACGACTGCATTACACTTTGGGATCCCGTTTGCGGCTGTGATGGCGTTACCTATTCCAATGACTGTTTTGCAATAACGGACGGGCAGACCGGAATTGACTATTACGGACAGTGCATCGGCACCGCAGTCTGGCAGGTTGACAGCGAGTTGGGCAGCGATGAACTGGGAGATGGAATGATTATCCCGTTTGCCACTATTCAGCATGCCGTCAATCAGGCTGGTGATGGGGATGAAATCCGGGTGGCGAACGGTATTTATGCCGAGAATATTGATTTCATGGGCAAAGCACTCAGCATCCTCTCAGACTATGTGGACAGTCAGGATGTTGCCGATATCATCAATACGGTCATCGACGGCGGCTCAAACGGACCGGTGGTGGTGTTTCAGAACGGGGAAACCCGGTTGTCAGTTATTGCCGGTTTCACAATTACCAACGGCCAGTCTGGCATGGGAGCCGACGGAGCGGGTATTCGCATCATCGGCGCGTCTCCCACAATTGAATACAATCACATCATTGCAAATTCACCTGACAATATGTATCAGTATGGCGGGGGGATCTACTGCGAAAACGGAAGCCCCATGATACAACGCAATGAGATTCGAGACAACGATGGATTTTATGCCGGATCGGGCATTTACCTGACGGGACCGTCAGATGCAGAGATTCTTGACAATCTTATTACCGGAAACACAACCGTGTCCGGATACGGGTTTAGTTTCGGCGCAGGCATCTTCGCTGCAGAATCAGGCTGCAATCCAATTATTCACGGGAATGATATTCATCACAATACGGTTGATTTTGGGATCGGGGGCGGCATTGCAGCATCGGCCGGTGCCGGACCACAGGTAGAGCGTAATGTTATCTACAACAATGTTAACGGGGGATTGGCCGCTGTTTACGGCTCAGAGTTTTCTGCAGTGCACAATACTGTCTATGGAAATACAAGCAGCGGTGTGACTGTCAGCGATGAATCCTATGTGTATATCCTTAACAGCATTATTTGGGGAAATTCCGGCTCGCAGATTGATCTCAACGGAATGGGCGGCGCAGGATCGGTCAGTGTAAACTATTCCGCTCTGCCTGAGTTCTGGGACGGACCAGGCAATATAACCGATGATCCCCAGTTTGTCAATCCGGGAGCCGGTGATTTCAATCTCGATCCAGGCAGCCCCTGTATTGATGCCGGAAACCCGGAAAGTCCCCCGGATGAGGACGGTTCTCCTGCCGATATGGGCGCCGTAACGTATGATCATTATGAATGCGAATACCTGGAGGGCGATTTCAATGCGGACGGCATGGTTGATATCTCAGATTTTTACGATGTCCTTCTGCAGCTTGAGACGTTCTCACAGCCACCGGGATACACCCTTGCGTGCGGCGGAGATTTGGACGGTGACAACCTGCTGACCATCAATGATACTCCGTGTATTCTTCTTCCGGAGCAGGAGGAAAACTCGCTAGCAGAACGCAATATTGTGCAATTCCAGGTAGGTGATTTATATCTGGAAGAAATGGCTGAATCCTTCATTGTTGATGTACAAGTAGATATCCCTGAAAATGTTACCATGCAGGGCGCTCAGTTTGATCTGGTGTTTGAGAACTGGGACAACCTGGATTTCCTGGGATACAACGGACATGCCTTCGATGATCAGGCGGTTTTTCTGGTGGAAAACGTTTCCGGCAACCGAATCAGCATAATTATCTTGTCCGAAGATATGTATGATCCCGCGCTGACCGGATATACCGGTTCACTGGTTCAACTGCAGTTTGCCCACCTGAATTATGATCAGAATACCTCCGTGAGCATTGAAAATATTTACAGTCAGCCGATGTGCTCATCTCTCAATATACCGATTGGATTCAATGGAAACATTTTTGTGGACGAAGAACCCTGTCCCGATCTGTCAGATGTGGATTTCGGTCCATGCGAAATGATTATCGGCTGGGGCTGGACCGGGGAGGACTGCAATCTGCTTTCAGGCTGCGGCAGTATCGGATTTATGGATGGTGACAGTCTGGATTATGCACCGTGGCTGTTTGGTACTTATGGTGAGTGTATGACATCCTGCGATTACGCGATTGAAGAGGATGTCTGCCTGGACCTTTCCGGATTGGATTTTGGCGACTGTGATATGGTTCTCGGCGTTGCCTGGAACGGAACTGAATGTGTCTCCATTTCCGGATGCGGTTACACCGACAGTAACGGTGACTACTATGGTGACTGGATTTACGACAGCATTGAGGAATGCGAACATCTTTGCGCCGATCCGGTGATCACCGAAGATTGCCCTGAGCTGTTCGAAGGCGATTTCGGACTGTGTGATATGATCCTCGGCTGGGCCTGGAACGGGGAAGACTGTCATTTCCTTTCCGGGTGCAGCACCATTCATGTTGAGGACGGCCAGGATTATGCTCAGTGGATTTACAACACATACGACCAGTGCATGGCCGTTTGCGGATCCGGACCGGCGCCTTCGGTAACATTCTCTTTTGAAAATTACATTCCCGAGGATGGAACGTTTGAAATTCACATGGACACGGAAGCATATCTGATAAATATCGATCTGAACATCTCCGGTGCAGATATTACCGATGTTATTCTTGGCCCCGATCAGCAAACCGTAAACGTGTATTTCGACGAATTTGGGCACATCTCACTTACCACGTTTTTGAATTCCTTCTGGAATCCCGGTCAGCATCACCTCTGCACGGTGTCCTTCGATGCTCTCACTGAACCTGAAATCTGCATGACCAATGCCATTGCCAGTCAATACTTTGGAGGGATGATCGAAGATGTTATTTTGCCGGAATGCATCCAGCCCATTCCACCTGATCCGGTACATTTCACTGATGTACTGAACGGACAGCTGGATGAATATCTGGATTTGGCCGAGACCCTGGGAATTGAGCTGCCGATCGCGCACGTGATCATCAATTCTGCTCCGGATCTGGATATCGGGGATGAAATATCGCTGATGGATGCCAGCGGTATCATCAATTTCGGTGACTGTTCCAATCAGTATGGACCCATTATGGTGGGAGCAGGCGTTTGGACCGGCGGCCCCATTGTTATTGAGGCATTTGGCTCGCTGGATTTCTGTGATCAGGATGGATTCCAGTATCCCGGATTTGTGGAGCACAACGACGTAATGATCCAGGTCTGGGATTCCAGCGATGAATGGGAATATCCCATTGAAATTTCTTATGGGACTGATGGTTTGAACTGGGGGCCGGAAACCATTATTCTGGATGACCTTTATCTGTATTATCCCGACGCAGCCAGTGGGGATGTAAATATGGATATGTCCGTGGATGTTCTTGATGTTGTGATGATTATCAATCATATTCTGGGAGAGGAAACATTTTCCTTTGTTCAGATTCAGGCCGCTGATATCAATGAGGATGGCGCAATCGATGTACTTGATATTGTCGGTCTGGTGAATTTGATATTGGCCGGAGCCCGCAACAGCAGTGACAGTCAAACCGGTATTGGTGAAATGGATATCGATATTCAGGATGGCTGGATCACCATTCACCCGGATCGGCCGCTGGCCGGTGTTCAGCTGAAGTTTTCCGGAACCTGGCAGCTGTCCGATCTCAGCCTTCCAGCCCATTGGGAACATTATCACAGTTCTGAACAGCTTCTGTTGGTTGCAATGGATTTAACCTTCATTTCAGGTGAATGGACTCTGGGGCATTTTCCCGGGGACTGGGAACTGACGGAAATCATTGCCTCTGATATTAACGGGAATGCCATGCAGACAGTACTGACCATGCTTCCGGATGAGTATGCGCTGCATTCGCTGTACCCAAATCCGTTCAACCCTGTCACCAATATCACATTCCGTCTGCCGGAACCTCAACAGGTCCAGCTTGCTGTATATGATTTGAATGGGCAGCAGGTTCAGGAATTGCTGAATTCTGATTTTCCGGCAGGAACCCATGAAATATCCTGGTTCGCCCAGGGTTTTGCCAGCGGTGTGTACATTATTCGAATTCGTGCAGGTGAGTTTACTGCCGGCCGGAAAGTGATCCTGATGAAATAAATCGTACCCTCAATTGACCCCGCTTTGAATCTGCAGAGCCGACCGGACGAATCACCTGTCTTCGGTTTCTGCAGATTCTGCTTTTATATGATTATTTCTCCGATTCCACCGCATGCAATACATCAACTGATTTTATTTCAGGACTCCATACTACATGGAAGATTAAATTACCGATTCCACAGGAGGAGCATTCCGATGAAAACAGTCGTTTTAGTTCTGCTTTGCATGACAGGATTGCTGCAGGCCGTCATTCTGCATGTTCCTGAAGATTATACCGAAATTCAGTCTGCCGTGGATATCAGCACGCCCGGAGACACGATTCTGCTGGCGCATCAGATTTATATTGAAAATGTGAATATTCATCAGAAAAATCTGGTTCTCACATCCACACTAAACCCTTACGGTATTGAGGTTGCGGATTACGTTACGCTGATCGGGGCCGACAGCGGCAGCTGCATCACCATTTCGGATTCCGGTTGGGAAACGGGAGTGGAACTGATAGGGATGACTCTGCAGTACGGAGAAGCCCTGTTCGGCGGCGGTGTGAATATCACTGACAGCAGGGTATCCATGAATTATATCCGCATGACGAGTAATTGGGGATCGCAGTGTGGCGGCGGTTTTTTCGCGGAATCCAGTGAGTTAAATTTCCGAATGACGGAAATAGAGTTTAACCTGGCCGACGGTGACGGCGGCGGTGGGTATCTGTCAAACTGCAGCGGGGAATTCGATTATGTATATGTGAATGAAAACCTCAGCGGCAGGTCCGGCGGGGGGCTGCGGCTGACCCAGGGCAGTATGCTGGAATTGGAAACCCTCTACTGCACCGGTAACAATGCCGAACAGAACGGCGGTGCAATGGCTCTGTCGGATCAATGTGAACTTCGCGGCAGGTTTTATGTCTCCGGGAATGATGCAGACGGAAACGGCGGTGGGATTTTTCTCTCCGGATCAGTCATAGATATCTCCGAACCGGACTGGAGTCTTTCAGTCACAGAGAATACTTCCGAAGGTGATGGGGGAGGAATATTCAGTACTGTATCCAGCAGTATCCGCGGCTGGGTGTACGGCCATTCCAACAGCTGCAGCGGATCCGGCGGAATGCTGGCAGCATCAGAAACCGTATTGGATATCCGACACAGCCAATGGTTTGACAACACCGCTGATATATCCGGCGGCGCAATGACCCTGATCGATTGCAATCAAGTAGATTTTGACCACTGCCGATTCAGCGGGAATTATGCCGGAAACCAGGAAGTCGTTCTGTTATCCAACAGTATTCTGACCGGCGACCACTGCACTGTGCATGGCGGTGAGGGATTCGCAGTCAGCATGGAAAACGGCAGCTCAGCTCAGTTCAGCAGCAGTATTCTGTGGAGCAGCGGAAACGCTGTCGCGAGCTCGGAATCGGGCTTGGCTAATTATTTGAACCTGTCATGGTCGGATGTTCCCGATGATCTCAGCCAGCTTCAAAATTTTGATTATCACACAATCGGTGTGATCAATGGTGATCCTCTGTTTGCCGATGATGCCTGCAGTCTGACCGAATTTTCTCCCTGTATCGATACCGGTGATCCGGAATATGCTCCTGATCCCGATGAAACACCTTCGGATATGGGATGGGCGTATTATGATCAGTTTCCCTGCATTGAGGGTGATACCAGCGGAGACGGATTTCCCGGCGGAATCCAGGATTACATTATCATGCTCAATTATATCATGGGGTATGAACCCTGGCCCACCGGTTCGGAATTCTGCACGGCTGATGCAAACAATGACGGTACCATTGATGTGGTGGATGTCCTGGCTGTGTCCTGTGTGCTGGTCAATGAGCCCGATCAGGAACCGGAGAGTGACCGCTATGTTATCGGCCTGGAGCTTGAGCCGGTCCTGATGGATTTGAGTACCAGCCAGTTTCAGGTCAATCTGAACCTGCAGAGTGAGCAGCCGGTCGGCGGTTTCCAGTTCGATCTGCAGTTTCCCGGCTGGGAAGGTGAAGATATTGAACTGCAGGAGTACCAGTTTGTGACGCATGGTGAGATTCCCTGGCTGATGTTTTACTCTGAGGTTATTGAAAACACATTGCGCTGTCTTATATTTGATCACTGCATGTCAATCCCGCCGGAAGACGATTTTCAGCTGCAGCTGTTCTTATCAATACCCGAAAATCCCGCCACCGGAGAAATCTGTGTGACAAATCTGAGCGGGGCTGACACCGGCGGATACCCCGAGTATGATGTCACAGGCAGCTGCACCGAACTCGTTTCTGTGGAAGATTGTGAACCCTCTGCGGACTACAACAACGATGGGGGGGTGGACATTCTGGATGTCGTCATTCATGTAGAATATATTATGGAAATCGACGGACCGCCTTCGCCCGAAACAATCTGTATCGGAGATTTGAATGAAGACGGACTGATCACAGTGACCGACGTCATGGTGTTTCTGCTGATCTGCGATGGCTGGGCGGATTTCGATCCTGAGGAACCGCCGGTGCACTTCAGCCTGGAGAACCAGTTTTTGCCTCAGGCTGGTGACACTTTGCTGATTCCGGTGTATTTGGAAAGTGACCACGGTGTGGAGAGTTTTCAATTTGATCTGGAATTTGAATCCTGGGAATCTGTGCCGGATACGGTCATTACAGAACCGACAGACCTGCTATATCCAGGAGTGACGATGAAAAACTGGATTGGAAACAGGCTGCGGTTCCTGTCAATATCCTTGACCGGGATCGGAACGGGTGATACTGGTGAATTACTAATTTTCAAAATACCGATTGAAGAGACTCTGCCGCCAACCCGCCTGAATTTAACCCGTGCATACAGTCATGGCTGGTGCGGACAGCCGTTTTTGACCTTGGGAGATACTGCTGAACTCAGGGCTGCGCCGGAATACATCGCCGAACTCACGCTGGATGGTCTCAATCCGGATGCGGAGTCATTCAATGTGCTGATTTCGTCCAGTGAACTGCTGCGGGGATTGATTCAGCTGACTGTATCCGGAGTTCGATTTGAACAGGTAATTCCAGGACCGATTTTTGACAATCCCAATATAGAATGGAATTACGACGGTTTCATTTCTATCAGCAGTGAATACCTGCTGTTTACACCGGATGCGGAACTGCTGCTTACAGTGGAGTATGATGAAGTCGAATCGAGTGAACTGTGCATTACTTCCGGTCAGGTTGAGACTGCTGAATATGGTGTATCCTCTGCAGTTGATACCGGTGAGTGTCTTTCCCTCACAGAGTTTCCCGTGTATCTCGGTGATCTGAATCTTGATCTGGAAATCAATATATTGGATATCGTGATGATACTGGATTTCATCCTCTCCGAAACGGAATTTAACGATCAGCAGTTTCTCAGGGCAGATGTTAATCTGGACGGCCTTGTGGATATTCTGGATGTGGTTATCATTGTCCAGTGGATTCTGGAAAGCTGATTTCGAAAAACACAACAAACTTAAACATGGACGGTATTACTGATTTGAATCTGAACCAGCCATACCAAACCCTGACCCATCAGCGATATGTCATCATGCGGTATCGCAGCCTTCCGAGTACAAACACATTCATGAAACAGGAATTGGATAATCCGAAACCATTTCAGATAATCTGGTGTGATGAACAGAATCAGGGCCGCGGCAGATTTGAACGAATATGGTCCAGCCGAAACGGCGAAGATCTCACGTTTTCCGTCTTGCTGCCGCTGTCGGGTGTTGCCTCACAGCATTGGCCGAATATTACCCAGACGGCAGCGGTGTCAGTGGCAGAAATGCTTGATAACTATGGAATAGATTCCCGGATCAAGTGGCCCAATGATGTTCTTGTCCAGCAAAAAAAAATTTGCGGAATACTCACGGAAACCATGAAGGTGAACAGGAAACCTCATGCTGTTTTGGGAATCGGACTGAATGTGAACAGCCGTGAAGAGACTTTCATCGGGCAGCGCAGCACAGCAACTTCCATGTTTGAATCTGCCCGCAGAACCCATTCCCTTCAGGAAATCCTGATTCTTATCATATCCAAACTGGATTCAAACTTCCAGAACCTGATTCGTTCGGGTATGACCCTCCTTTTCCCTAAATTACGGCAGCGGGTTCTGCTGCCAAAAAAAGAGGTCACCATCTCATTGGGCAAGAAACAGCTGAATGGGAGAATCCTGGACATCAATCCCGATGGAACTCTGACATTTTTACCAAATGGCGGACAGGAAATAACTCTGAATGCCGGTGAAATCGTGTCAGTTTGAAAATTCAGATGGATTTGAATTCCGAATTTTATTTATATTTCCTTCCTAGATATTAATAAAACTATATATCATATCTACAAAATTAAACCGTCACAGAAAAGGAGATTCTATGAATCCAAGGTATGATAAACTTCTGAAATCAAAAATGAGTGCAGAGAGTTATAATAAGCTGACCGCTCTGAAAAACCGGAAGCTGTACGATTATGTAGGCGAATACATTGAACTTTGCGAACCTGAAACGGTGTATGTTTGCGACGACAGCGAAAAGGATGCAGATTATGTTCGTCAGAGAGCCATTGAACTGGGGGAAGAAACCCCGCTTGCGGCTTCCAGTCAGACCATCCATTATGATGGATACGGGGACCAGGGAAGGGATAAGAATAACACCCGGTTCATGGTATCGAAAGAAAAATATGAGTCCATGAAGCACCTGAACTCCGTGGATATTGATGAAGGGATGACGGAAATCAGGGAGATCGCAAAAGGAGCAATGCGAGGTAAGGAAGCGGTGGTAAAGCTTTTTTGCGAAGGTCCGACCCACAGTATTTTCTCCAGACCATGTGCTCAGATCACCGATTCATTTTATGTCTGTCATTCCGAAGAGCTGCTGTACCGAAGAGGATATGCGCATTTCATGAAAATGGAAGATCCCGACGACTTTTACCGGTTCGTGCACAGTGCCGGCGAACTGGATGACCGGGGCTGCGTGGCAAATCTGGATAAGCGGCGAATCTATATGGATTGTGAAAACAACATCGTATTTTCAATGAACGCGCAGTATGCCGGAAATTCGGTGGGTTTGAAAAAGCATTCCATGCGTCTGGCCATTAATCAGTCCGGACAGGAAGGCTGGCTTTGCGAGCACATGTTCGTGATGGGGATCGTAAATGAGCAGGCTGACCGGACCACCTATTTTTGCGGCGCGTTTCCTTCCGCCTGCGGAAAAACCTCCACAGCAATGCTACCGGGAGAGAAAATTGTCGGTGATGATATAGCCTACTTTCGAAAAATTGAGGATGAATTCAGGGCAGTCAATGTCGAGAATGGGATATTCGGCATCATCAAGGATGTAAATACGAAAGATGATCCACTGATCTACAAAATTCTCCATGAAAACCAGGAAATGATTTTCTCCAATGTGTTGGTTTCGGATGAGAACAAACCCTACTGGCTTAACATGGGAAAGGAAACCCCCAAAAGAGGGAAAAATCATTCCGGCGATGCATGGGAAGAAGGTCAGACGGATGCCAACGGGAAAGTCATACCGCTGGCGCATCCCAACGCCAGATACACCATTCGGCTTGAATATCTTGAAAATATTGATCCCGTGTATGAAGATAAAAACGGTGTGGTGGTCGGCGGGATTGTATATGGCGGACGGGACAGTGATACATCTGTGCCCATTGAGCAATCTTTCAGCTGGTCGGACGGCATTATCCTGAAGGCATGCACCCTGGAATCGGAAACCACCGCTGCCACGCTCGGTCAGACGGGTGTTCGGAAACCCAATATGATGTCAAACCTGGACTTCATCAGCTATCCCATTGGGCAGTATATCCAAAACAATCTTGATTTTGTACAGGGTATGAAGAATGTTCCGCCTGTTTTCTGCGTGAACTATTTCCTCAGGAATGAGGAAGGTGAATTCTGTACCAGTAAACTGGCCAAGCAAGTCTGGCTGCACTGGGCTGAAAAAAGGGTGCATGGCGAACTGGATGCCTGGAAAACACCCATCGGTTACATCCCCATTTATCAAGACCTGGTTCCGCTGTTCAGGGATCTGATCAAGGAGGAATACACCCGGGAAGAGTACGATTATCAGTTCAGTTTTCGTTGTGATGCCTGGATTGACAAGATTGACCGAATCGTTGATTACTACCAGACCAAGTTTCCCGACACACCGAAAGCAGCCTTTGACCGGTGGGCTTCCGCCCGGGCCGACATTGATGCCGCCCGAAACAGGTTCGGATCTCTGATCCTGCCGGGTAAATATCAGGACTGAACCGGTTCAAGCGAAGATATCCGGAACATCGACCGGAAATCATTACTGCCGGAGAATAGTTGGCTCGATAAAACTCAGGCAGTACTTCTGCTGCACTAAAGTACGGTCTGGTTTAAATGAGAAATCCCAAGTAAAGAAAAACTCCCTGTCTAATTCAGAAGGGAGTTTTTTTTGAAAATTTCTGCCTGAATTCACTGCCCGGAATCTATCAGAAAACAATGTATCCCGGTGGGCTTCAGATCATTCCGCAAAGGCTGTCTAATCTTGGAGTTGGTAGTCTCTTTTGGTTTCTCCGATGTAAATTTGTCGTGGTCGAGCAATTTTCTTTTTTGGTTCTTTCATCATTTCGCGATACTGTGCCAGCCAGCCGGGGAGTCTTCCAAGCACAAAAATGACCGTGAACATATTGGTGGGAATACCCATGGCTCTCAGCAGGATGCCGGAATAGAAATCCACATTGGGGTACAGCTTCCGTTCAATAAAGTAATCATCCTCCAGGGCCACTTTTTCCAGTTCCCGCGCTACTTCCAGTAAAGGATCTTCCTTGTGCAGCTGTCCCAGCAGTTCATCAGAAATTTCACTGAGAATACGAGCTCGCGGATCATAGTTTTTGTACACCCGGTGTCCGAAGCCGAACAGTCTGAAATCACTGTTTTTATCCTTGGCCAATTCAACATACTTCCGGTAATTCCCGCCATCGTCCTGAATCATTTGCAGCATTTCCAAAATCTGCTGATTGGCTCCGCCGTGCAGACGGCCCCAGAGTGCAGCAATTCCAGCAGCGATTGTGGCATAAAGATCAGCCAGACTTGAACCCACCACCCGAACGGCGGAGGTAGAGCAATTCTGTTCGTGATCAGCATGCAGCAGCAGAATGAGATTCAAGGCTTTCTCAGCGACTGGATCAATGACGGGCGCAACATTTTTCTTTCCAAACATCATGTGCATGAAATTTTCAACATAGTTCAGATCGGGATTGGGATACAAAATGGGCAGTCCCAGGGATTTACGATAGGAAATGGCGGCAATTGTCCTGACTTTTGCCAGAATTTTAATCACATTGCAGTTTTCCGGCAGGTCACCATCATCACATGGGATGTTAGGATAGAACGCCGACAGGGAGGCCACCATTGATGTGAGAATGGCCATGGGATGTGCATTGGCGGGAAAGCCATTAAAAAAATGAAGCATGTCCTCATGGATGTAGGCGTGTTCTGTCAGTAACTCACTGTATTCCTTTTTCCTATTCGCTGACGGGAAATCGCCCCAGATCAGCAGATGTGCCACATCCGTAAACCGGACATTCTGTGCTGCCAGCTGCTCAATGGGATATCCCCGATACCGCAGGATTCCTTTTTCACCGTCAATAAATGTTATACCGCTGGTGCATGAACCGGTGTTTACATACCCCGGATCAAGAGTTATGTATCCTGTTTTCCCACGCAAGGTCGAAATATCCAGACCTTTCTCATTTTCCGAACCCGTCACAATCGGCAGTTCGACGGTTTGATTTTCAAGGATTAGTTTTGCTTTTTCCATGGTTTGTTCCTGTTATTTTACTTGTTCATAGGAAAAAACATATATATAAATCGACCTTCTGTCAGATGCAAAGCGCATGAATCTACAAAATTTTTTTTACAAGGTCCACTGAATAAATCGGAAATTTCGGAAATCGGATAAAACCGCGGAGTTTAGACAAATTCAATCTGTAGATATAAACTGGAATAAAATAATACTCCTATATCTTATTTTTATCATATTTGCGTTTATCAGGAGTAAATTTACCTGAAAGCCTGAGGGGATATTTGGTTGTCTAATCAACTGATTACCATATTTTTTTTGCCTGAATTTTAACTAATGAACTCAATTTCTGCCAGCGGAATGCTGCTGTGCAGTCATGATAAAAGGAGAACTCATGGATATCAATCTGAAGCTGGATAATCTGAAAGAACTGTTTCCGAAAGATTTTACCAATGAGCAGGTTGCCAAAGCACAAACATTGTTTCTGAAAAATCTGGCCATCCACGCGCACACTTTTTATGGTGGAAAGATGCAGACTGTACCGAAAGCAGGGGTATTTGGATTTAATTGGTTCAACGTCTGGTACACACCTGGTGTCTCGGCGGTATCGACCACAATCCGCGATGATAACGACACATCCTTTGATTTGTCCAACCGCGGTAATCTGGTAGCGGTGGTCAGTGATTCCACCCGGGTACTGGGTGACGGTAACTGTACACCTCCCGGTGGTCTTGGCGTGATGGAAGGAAAAGCGTTTCTCATGAAGTACCTGGGCGGCGTGGATGCAACGGCACTTTGCATTGACAGCCGGAATGCCCAGGGAGAACATGATCCTGATACCATTATCGAATTTGTAAAAAGACTTCAGCCCAGTTTTGGTGCAGTCAATCTGGAAGATATCTCACAGCCAAACTGCTACAAAGTGCTGGATACGCTGAGGGATGAATGCGACATCCCGGTCTGGCATGATGATGCACAGGGGACAGGCAGTGTAACCTTGGCCGGTTTGATAAATGCACTGAAGGTAGCGGATAAAAAAATCGATGAAATCAGCATTGTCATGTATGGAGCCGGCGCATCCAACACGACCATTGCGCGTCTGATCCTTCAGGCCGGCGCAGATCCGGAACGGATGGCTGTTTTTGATTCCCGCGGATCATTGAACAAAGGGCGGGACGACATCAAGGCCGATCCGCGCTTTTACCGGAAGTGGGAACTTTGCGAAGCAACCAACCCGAAAGCTTTTTCGAGCATGGAAGAAGCCTGCAAGGGTGCGGATGTTCTGATAGCTTTATCAAAACCCGGTCCGGACGTGATAAAACCGGAATGGATCAAATCCATGGCAGATAAACCCATTGTTTTTGCCTGTGCCAATCCGGTTCCTGAAATATATCCATATGCCGCCAAGGATGCAGGTGCGTATATCGTGGCTACCGGACGAGGGGACTTCCCCAATCAGGTGAACAATTCCCTGGGATTCCCTGGAATTCTGAAAGGGGCTTTGATCGTTCGTGCGAAGAAAATCACCGATAATATGGCTGTGGCCGCGGCAGAATCCATGGCCAGGTTCGCGGAAAAAATTGGCATCAGTCCGGATTATATTATGCCCACCATGGATGAAGCCGGCGTGTTTCCCTATGAAGCGGCTGATGTGGCCATGCAGGCCATCAAGGATGGTGTTGCCCGTATTGAAATGCCCCGCGATGAAATATATGCCCTGGCTGATAAGGATATCAAATACAGCCGTGACCTGATTCATCACATGACCGACCACGACTACATTAAAGAACCTCCGAAAGACATCATCGTAAAAGCTCTAGAGGAAGCCATTCAGGCTGTAAAATAAAACTGAACCTGTCAAATGCAGATACTGAATCCGATCCGCTCATGGGGAGGATATATCTGATCTATCGTAAAAAGCCGACTACTCGTCGGCTTTTTGCTTTTAACGTTTACGTTAATTTACTGGGATAAAAATTTCTGCCACCGGGTTGCCTTCGTATCCCTTCTCATTGTATACAGTGAGAAATCTATCATCGTAGTAAATAAACGGGGGGACATTGAAATTCTGCACCAAACTGTTTTCGGGAATCCATTGTTCGGTTATATACCCGATCACTTTCATGACATCTGGATTTCCTCTTTTAATAAAGGATGCGGCAGCGAATTTTCCTGCGGGGATTGTGATTGACCCCATATCTTCTGGGATATTTTCAAGAGTGGATACTTCCACGCCCATATAGTAGTCAAATTCCGGGGAGTACTGCTTTTTATCAAACACGCAGATATGGTTCATGTCCGTTCGGTCTGGAACGGAGTCCAGCGTTCGCTCCTGCAATATTTTATGAAAAAACGGCGGTATCTCCTGTGCCTGCCGGTTTTCCACAAATGATGTATGCATTATAAATGCAGCGACATGCTTCTGTGCAAGAATTTTTAATTCCACCTTAACCATTTTTTGCTCCTTCAAGGTTTAGTTCACAATTGTGGATCATTGCGGGATTTATTACAAAATGCAGATATCCAGAAACGGGTATCATATCATATTCATTATCCAGCAGTAATTTATTATTTCACCGGCGGATGATGCTGTGGAAAATTTTCTGTAAATGCAGCCTCAAAGGGGCAGTTACATTATTACAACAGAAAAACTGCTCAGACCGATTGGTTAACTGCCCGATGCCGTACGTTTGCTTCAGGCAGCCATTTACCACCGCTGACTGACAGTATTCCACATTTCACTCAACAGTACGCTGTCGGGAAGCTGACTCAACCAATACCATTCTGCCAAGCCCCAAACGCACATGCAGTGAAATGAAATTCTCTGAAAATGAATGTTCTTTTCTTCGAAGAAAAGAACCAAAAGAACATGCGCTGCAGACCAATTTCATCTCGTTTGAATGTTTCATTGGATGAGATAGCTCGTCCCGTTGAAAATCAAACGGGACTCAGACAATAACATCTCATCCGAAAAATGAAAAATTCAATCTCGACAGTCTGATCGTAAGAGCAGACTGACAGAAATCGTACTGAATGCGCGAATAAACAAACCAGTAAACTCACTCCTGCCGTGGAAGCGCCACTCAACCGATCACCAATTAACTAT
Organism: uncultured bacterium; assembly: GCA_964527215.1. Lineage (GTDB taxonomy): Bacteria > Fidelibacterota > Marinisomatia > SCGC-AAA003-L08 > JACNLC01 > CAZGNZ01. The sequence goes on from CAZGNZ010000057.1 coordinate 18,072, forward strand.
TATACGATTTCACCTTTTCACTACTCAATAGCGTCCTGTTGGGAAGCCCGACTCAACAACTCAACCAATACCATTCTGGCAAGTCCCAAACGCACATGCAGTGAAATGAAATTCTCTGAAACTGAATGTTCTTTTCTTCGAAGAAAAGAACCAAAAGAACATGCGCTGCAGACCAATTTCATCTCGTTTGAATGTTTCATTGAATGAGATAGACTCGTCCCGTCGAAAATCAGACGGGACTCGAACAACAACATCTCATTCGCACCATGAAACATCCAATCTCGACAGTCTGCTCTACGCTCAGACTGACTGAAATTGTCCTGAATGCGCGAATAAACAAGCCAGTCAATTCACCCCTTCCTGGGAAGCTGACTCTACCAGTAACCAATTTTCATTTGTTGCACCCCACCAGGGCTGCGGGATCTTATTTCTCCAAGTGATCCGTGGAACCTCAGATTTAAAGATTCCCTCACGGCCATCCATCCCAAACCCCCACCCTCCTCTGGGGAATGACACTTACGGGGAGTTCAGGATGCAGCGGTCCCAAGCCCATCAGCAAGCATTTACCAGTGGATTATTTCAATACTCGAGAATTCATCCTCTGTATATACTATGCATCCTGAACCGTAATCCGGATGACGGCCATGAGCGAATTGGTGTATCGAAATTGGAAAATGGAAATTCGGGGAATGCATTGACAATTGACTACTGACCACTGACAACCCAACTCACCCCTGGGAAGCGCCACTTAACCAATCACCAATTAACCATTATACGATTACACCATTTCACTACTCAACAACACCGAGCCGGGAAATCTTCCTCAACCACTGAACCAATACCATTCTGCCAAGCCCCAAACGCATTTGGTTTGCAATGAAATTCTCTGAAACTGAATGTTCTTTTCTTTGAAGAAAAGAACCAAAAGAACATGCGCTGCAGACCAAT
>CAZGNZ010000058.1:0-19004 GCA_964527215.1 uncultured bacterium
CGGAGAGCGAGAGTTTATGTCTCAATCCCCTGTGACGGGTCATCTCCATTTGAATGATCGCGCCAGTGTGGTTCGACAATTCGGCGCAAGAATCTGTCTCAATCCCCTGTGACGGGTCATCTCCATTTGAATTATACCGCCTCACATGAGGATTTGGTAATTGTTTTTGGGTCTCAATCCCCTGTGACGGGTCATCTCCATTTGAATGCGAAGTATGGCCTTACTTTTACTAATTGTTCCTATACGTCTCAATCCCCTGTGACGGGTCATCTCCATTTGAATAGCAGGCCTTGTAACTCTAAATTTTCGTTTTATTTACAGTACGGTTTTGGCGGACCCCCCCGTGACAGTTGGGTGTTATATGTGGGCATAACACCTGATGCAATATTATATCATTAATAATACTTGACATATCTTCCTCCGCTTGATTTCCCTCCATATTTATATATCTAATAAATAATCAATGTCTTATAGAATCCAAGCAAATTAATTTAAATCGCCGTCCCTTTCGTATTCGCAATCATGGTCAGACGATAACAATTTTCTCCGCAGTATTGTAGTTTCCCAGACCCGTAATCTGTATGCTGCCGATACAGTTTTGGCAGAGCTGATAATATCGAATAGAATCTTCCGTATGGTCTGCGATTTCATCCAGCTTTTCCTTCAGAGTGATATATCGTTTATCATCCAGAAGGCACTCAAAAACACTCTTTTGAACACGCATACCATGATTCAGCAGCAGCTTGACACTCCTGCGTCTGCGCTTGTTATCAGTAATATCAAAGCATATTATATAGAATCGCTTCATAACGGCTGGCCAAACTCCCAGTTAAAGGAATGGTAGGTTTCTGTACCTTCAAACACTCGAGACAATCTCTGCGCCTGCATTGCAAGTATGTCTTTCAGTCTGTAACGACCATGCAGTCCTTCACAGAAATACTTTTGATCCATCATACTTGAAAACGACAGTACAAATTTACGCATTCCCGGACGGGTCAGCATCACCGGAAGCACGTTGGACAGCTCAGGATCATTTGATTCATTGTCCGGCTGATTGTATGTAAAATGTTCTTTCCTCATCTCTTTCCGGTTGACACATCGTATAATCCAGGCATCCACCAAAGGTCGAAATTCCTCCATTAAATCCAATGCCAGTGACTCCCGTCCGTATTCTATCCCGTGCAGTGCACCGTAGTAGGGATCCAAACCGGTGACATAGAGTGCGGTTTGAACCTGATTCATCAGAAATGTATATCCCAGGCTGAGCATTGCATTGACTTCATCCCTGGGCGGCCGCCGGTTTCTTCCATTAAATGAAAAATTATCATTGGTCAGGAATTGATCAAAAACACCGAAATACAATTTTGCTGCTGCACCTTCATACCCCCGCAGTTCATCCAGGCTGGGATAGGGGGCCGTCAGTTTTTCCCTTAATGCTCTGCATTGTGTGATAGCTGCAACAAGGTTATCATTTCGCTGACGTTTATTGCGCCGACGCATTAAATAAACCGTATTTGAAATTTTTCCGGATACGCAGGCCGAAGCCAGAGTTTTTGTATCATCTGCAGATTTTAAATAATCATACTGCTGAATTCGCCGCTGTATGTTTTTCCCGAACTCACCCACAAGACGGCCTTTGTATTTGCCATAATAAGAAAGAAAAACGGTGTCAATCCTGTTCTTCAGCAGATAGGTTACTACAGGGGCAGTGAGTGAAATATTCCCCAAAAGCAGAATCTGTTCAACATCCATGGCATGAAACCATCGGATCACTGAGCGGCCCTTTTTTATCAAGATCCGTTCCCCGCTGAGTGTCAAGGAAGCCCCCTGATCGGTAATGAAAACCAGGGACATCTACAACTTTAGTGAAAACGAATATCGGTCACCGTCTTTATGTATCATGAAAATCCCGAAAGAAGTGGATATTTCTGAAATCCCAGCCTCATCAAGATAACGGAAAAGATCCTTTTCCTTCTGATCAATTTGTTTTTTCAAATCATTTAATTCCTGTTTTTGGGTGAGGTAGCTTTCAATAAAATGCTTCATTTTCCACTGGTCGGCATCTGATTTCAAGTTTGATGTGTCCAGTTCCTTCAGATGAAGCATCGGATTTGGGTATGTATTCAGCGGCTCTCTAAAACGGCAATTGCACAATTCCGGATTGATTGAGCTTCGCAGCCGGGATCGGATTTTTGGACAACTGATGGGATTACCTTTCAGCGGACTTTTTAGATAGTCGTCCGGGGATATATTGTGCGCCATTTGAAGCAGTTCATTCACTACTGCGGCACCGTCCTCCAAATGTCCCAGTGTGTGGGTCAGCACCAGTCTCTCCTGATTGCTGAGTTCATGCCGGGTTTCCAGTTTATTCTTTATCAAATTCAGCGGATGACATCGGGAAATCATCCACTGAAACTGCGTATGACGTTCCAGATCAAGGGTTTCTGCGGCACTTCTGCTTTCGGAAACAGAATGGATATGGAGTTCATCTATTATTTTCGAATTGGAATGTGATGGCTCAGCCGTTACACTGATCTCTTTTATCGGCATCTTTTTGAGCAGCTTAACCGCGGAATATAGCTGTTCCGCCGTATTAAGCGGCGGAGACTGCAGGATGTTTTCCGGCTGTAGTATCTTCAGTGTATAATCAGTAAATGCGGAACGATTTCCGGATTTCAGATGCAGACCCAGCGGCAGTTTGATCAGGTTGCCCGGATGTTCATGGGTGACCCTGGCTTGTTTCGGAAATACTTCGATACTGATATCGGTATTATTCAGATCCGCTTGCTGTGCAATCAGCTGTCCCAGAATTTTCCCCGTACCGGCAGAAATTTCTTCATTGGCAAATATCCATAAATGATATCCTTTATACCCGCTGTTTTCAAAACAGTGGTTTAATTCCAGATCATTGAGAAGATGAGCCAGGTTCGAACATATGTTTACCAGTTGGAATTGTATTTTGTCTCGATACACTTAATCAGAAAAATACTGCTTCAGGGCATATTTCCGTATATCCAGATCCAGTGCAATGCAGCGAACCTGATTATCCAGATTCACCGGGTAAAATCCTGCAGTAAAATTACCGGCAAGATGATTCCGTATCACATTCACAGTCAGCGGTTCATGAACCGGAACGTATCCGGTACGGTCGTCTTTGCTTTTCCACTGCCTGGCATACATGTCTTCTCTGCCGCCGAACAGATTCAGGAAATCGGCTGGATTTATCTCAGCATTTGATCCGGCATCATCAGTTGAGTCAGGCTTCGAAGGAATACACCGCTGCTTCAGAATTCGAAAGTCTTTATCAGTCAAATGCTTCTCGGACTGCTGAATCAGACTTTCACACTGCTCGGGTTTTTGGGATTCGAGAAAATGGGTGGCAAGGTTGAGATAATGAGACAGTTTATCAGGTTCCAGGGTAATGAGACGGCGAATCGCTTTTTCGAAATTATCAAATCTACCCAAGTCGTAAAACATTTCAGATGCCTGAATCATCACCGGAATGTTTTCAGGTTCAATTCGGAGTAAATAGTTGCAGGTTTTCAGGGCTTTGCCCGTATTTCCAATTTCACGATATTGGCGGAGACACTGCTTTAGAATTACGGGATTGGATTCGTTTTCAGTAAACAGCCTGTCAACATCAGATTCGGTCTGTGAGTGGTGATCCCACGGGAATTCTTGATCCTGGTCCGATGGAGATTCAGCCTTCATTACTCTTAATTCCAATGAAGCCACGCAGGGTTTCATCTATAGCATCAGGCGCAATTTTATCAGGACCAAAAATTCTGATACTCATCAAATTTGCTCTTTTCATATGGTCCTCATATCCCTGATGATTAAGCAATTCATGATCAAATGTAAATATTGAGCTGTTCACTTGTAAACCAAATTCTTTTCTTAAAGAATCGGCTTTATAAAGCGTTTCATCAACGAAGTATTGCATTCGATTGCCGACCATCCGTTTAAGTGATGTTTTTACTTCAATGATATACAATTTGTTTTCATGTGTGAAAACAGTATCCAACTCGTTCATGGTTTCTTCTTTTTTAATATGGATACCTAACGAAATTTCTTGTGGATCTGGTTTAAGAAGTTCATTAACATGATGAAATACATATTCTTCCAGCCATGCATAATTAAGATACTTCATGGTGTATTTTGTAATCATCCCATCTATACAAAGTTCATTTAAGACCTTTTCCAGATATTCCAGTTCAAACCCTGAATCTCTTTCTCCCCACCATTCTGCCAACTGGTTTGGACTGAAACTTTTTTTCCCGATTTTACCTCCGGCAGCTCTGAGGAAATTCTGGAGTTCCCGATACCTCTTCCAGTCAGCCGGTTTCTTCCTTGCATTCGCGAGAAACCGGTACATTCGTATAGCCTGTTCTTTGGTGAATTGGGGTGTATCATTCTTAATGATATTAATACCGCTTGCGGTGAAATATGTGTTCAGGTTAAATCTGAACCTAAGTGGAAACTCTCTCGTTTTGACCATCGGGAAAAGCAGTTTTACCGTATTTGTGCCGATCGGAATGTATCTAATTTCGGATCGTCGCTCCCTAAAGTATTCATACACTCCAAGAATCATCATTTTTGTACCGCAAGTGATATTCACGATGAATTCATCTTTATCCTGAAATTTCAATTCAGAAATTTGCTCCAGTTTCCTGACCGTATCCAGAACTGAGTTTTCATCCACAATGATTGATTCATTTCTGTCTGCCGTCTGAGGACAGGCGGCCAAGGTATTTTCCAGTAAACCTTTATCAATCATTTTTTTTGTTGTGATGAACAAGTATTTATCCATTTGATCCATTTCATGAATAAAAAGAACGTTTGGGATGGTCTGGTCACTGACCAGTGAAACAAGAATTTTACTCATCGGGGTACCTCCTGAAATTTTGATGTCTGAAAAACTTTTGAACGATTTTTTCTCCGTCGATGATTTTTTCATCTGCCAATCGGTGGGTTGTAGCATATACGGGAACGCGGCCTGTTCGAATACAGTGGCGAACCATGGCATATGAAACACCATAATCTCCCTGTACAAGAACCAGATCACCGGGTTCGGTGCTGGTGTCCGTAAAATTCTGAAAAAGATTTATAACGCCGGGATCCAACTCGCCTTCAGGAGAGATGTTGGACCATTTCGCCTGAATCGGTTCCGGTAAATAGATGAATTCGCTTATTTGAAATCGTTTTTCAGCTTCTGTCTGCTGGGCAGCCGTCAGCTGGTGAGAAAACAACAGCAGCATCTTCTTCATGGCATTCTCCCGTAATATGATGATTACGCGTGTTATCGAATTAATTCAGCCGTTCAAGACTGCAAATGCACCATCCAGGCGGATATCCTTCAAACAGATTGCGGGTACCGGGTGTTTTTCTGACAGACTGATACATCTTGAAGTGCCTGCCGGTGCCTTTGCCGATACGGATTGCCATCTGATTATCAGGAATGTCAGTAATCTGATTTTTTATTTCCTGCCAGATAGGTTCTTGGCCCATATCAGAGAAAAATCCCAGATCGCTGTCATGACCTGATTTGCTGTAATTATTTACCGCGCTGATAACATCAGTCATATTCATTCCGATTTTACTGAAAAAACCGGGACTCACTGTCATACTACCAATAATGCAGGATGAACCAGATGGTTTTAGTACTTCATGCCAGGAGGGAATTCCGCCCGCTTTATTATGTCCGCGGCGATTGTGATGTGTTTGACGTGACTGTGTTCGCGGCTGCGGTTTGCTGTTAACCATTTTCATGACATCCAGGAAATCCGATTCAAATGGCAGGTCCGATATTTTCAAATATTTGAATGGGTCATTCCCGACAATGTTGTTTGTCACTCCCAATATTTTAGACTGTATTTGACCGTCATTCGCATTTTTTCCAGGTTTTTTTGGAAGGGGGATGTTCTTCGTTACACATAATGCATTCAGAATTGCTGTACGCATTGCACCTTTGACGGAACTGCCGGGGATATACGGCTGCGCCTGCCATTGACCTCGAATAAACGGGTGCAGCAAATTCTGATTTTCAGGTTTGTATATCTGCTGCTGATATTGCTGATCATATTCTTTGTTGACCGGGAATCGTGATATCCAGGTTTCCTTAATATCGGGATTAAAATGCTGGTAGAAATACTTCGTGATCCGGTTCATGTTTCGGCTGTCCACAATTCCAGGGAATTCCTTCGGATATTTCTGAAGCAGGTATCGGACTATTTCAATCGGATTCAAGTGGTACAGGATGCCGTAAAGGACAATGTAGTCTGTCGGGTACAGCGTGTCCCCGGTACCGATATGGACCGGAGTGATGCTTTCAAGTTTCAGACGATATCTTTCATCCATGGTTTACTTCCTTCCAGTGAAACGGCAGTCCATAACAGCGAGCATACTGTGTGATATTCTCCATATCGGGGTGAATTCCCCTGATCATTTTGCCTTTTGGAGGATCAGTAGAAATAAATACGGTTCCCGGACGGAACATATACAGGGGATATTTGAACGGGGATTTCCCAAGCGCATAATCTCCCCCGGTTTTTCCGTATTTTGTAAATCCATCGTAAAATGCATTAACCGGATCGTCATCATTCGGAACGCAGTTTGAAAGCATAAGCCATGCGTTGGTATTTTCCGGTTCATTTCTGTTGTGCTCTGTTACGGTGATCCTGAATTGACCTTTGCCGATGTTTTTATCCTTCCCAAATCCGTTTACTTCTATGAAACCGAAAATTTTACTGATCTGGTCAAAGCTGAAATAGTCGGTTTGAACAAAGGACTGCAGCTGAGCTGTTTCGGGATAAAACAAAACATCTTCGTCATACAGCAGTCCTTTTCGGACAGTTCCCGTCCGGCGGTCTATGGAACTATGGGTGATTGTTTTATGATTGGCATTCAGCACATCATCTTTCAGCAGTGTCTGACCGTGAAAGAAATTTTCAGGATTGCTATTGTCTTTGAGATTCCAGCATTCCCTGATCAACTCTATCATTGAGTATGACTTGGAATGAGCATGCCACCAATGTTCATCAATCCAGGCAGACTTTTTAAGTTTTTTAAGAATATTCTGTCCTGTTTTTTCTGAATTGACTCCTGGAAGCATTTTGATGTCTGCAACCGTTTTTTCATCCATTGGCAGCGAACCTGGAAAGGGCAGATATCCCTCAGGGAACGCTGAAGAAATCAGAAAAATGCTGCTTGACTGCAGTTCATTCAGAAATTCCGTCAGAATACGTTCACTGAGCAGATAGCGAATAGCCCAGCAGATATGGCCGAACAGGGTATCACTCTGGATTTCCGTTTTCTGGGGTCCCCGCGGATGCCAAGTGATTTTATATTCCGTCATACCGCTTCCTTTAGATCAATGGTACTCAGTTCGATTGAATTATTATCCATTTCAACATCGAAAAACTGAATTCTTCCGCTTCCTCGACTGCCGGATCCGCCCAGGGCATCATTCTGAAGCAGTTTCAGACCCTGAAGGAGTAATTGGGTAAACTCTCTGTCCTCTTCTTCAAAAAGGCGCAGAACAATTTCAAATTCAAACACCGCCCCGGCCGGAACACGCTCAATTGTTCTCAGCCCTCCTTTTCGAGCTGAACCTGTCAGACGATCAATGACGACTTCTGTTTTTGATTCTGAAAAAGAAGAGTTCATCCGATTTATAGCTTCTTCAATAGAGATCAACTGAAAATCCAATGGATTTTCAGCCATAAAATTTCTCACGGCACCATGAATCTGGGCATCACGGAATACAACCCGTGTGGGTTTGGTTTCTTCCCTGTCGTGATTCAGGTGGCCAAAAAGGATCGCGATTTTATTGATTCCATCTTTTGTACGGATACCGGGTATTTTCCCATCATCTGTGCTGGACACTTTATTGAGATAATGCTCCAGCAGGAACCGCATTTTTCCTTTCAGAGATGATCCCGGAATGTACGGGAGGTTGCTAATGGGATTTCGTATAACAGCATTGTCAATCCCGCCGATTTTTATTCCCTGCTCGCTTCCCCCGATATGAAGGCCGCTTTTCAGCAAGATTTTTCCACTGATGATAATATTTTCAAACATATAATCTCCGATAATTTATTTTTTTGGAAAATAGCCAACCACCGCTTCCATGATTAGGCAGGCATTTTCAAAACGCTTTTCAGATGTCTCAACTGACTCCACCAACTGCGTGATAAAATCAACAAAGATCTGATTCATTTCTTTTGGCGAATTGTGCTTCTTGTATTGAACCTTTGCCACCAACAGCTTTAACAGTACTATTTTTTCTGAACTGTTTTTTGGAAGATCTCTTATTCTCAGAAACTCATTATAAAATTTCCGCAGCTGTGTGGTGGAAAGTGAGTATCTCTCCAGCTGTTTTGCAAATCTTTCAGCCTCATTACTCACCCATTCCAGTTTAATGGAACCATTCTCCTCGAAAAAAATGTGTTTTTCATTCATTCTTCCACTCTCCTTGGTGTTTTGCGATTGGTATATAAAGCTATTTGGATGGGGATTTTAAGGTACTCCATTAATGGATAATCAACATCCATCCAGGTTTGAACAGCGTTTAAAATCTCGTCACGGTACCTGCTTTTTTTGATATTTCGTCTGGAGTCATATGACAGATGACTTACATACATTAGGTCTTTCGCCCGACTGCTGTCTTTATATGAAATGTGCATATCGGTGTATTGCATCAGGCGGTAAATGAATTGGGTGGTGAATCCAGTCTCATTGGACAGCCATTCGTCCATTTTTTCAGCCAAATCAATCAGCGCGGGAAGTTGATCAAACTTTAAAGTGCTGCCAAGCAGGGTTACAGCATGTTTGTCATTTTCATGGGTTGATGTGTTCTTGTTATTTCTTGCAGGATGAGATTTTGAGTCCTTCAGGTTTCGTTCTGCCCGTTGTACAGCGCGGCCAATCGGCTGTCTTCCATGGAGCAGTTCAATCCCGGCAGAGAAATGGATATCAGGATTACCATTTACAAAAATTTTGAACAGCTCATTCAGCTTTTGGGTAAAACATATGACAGTATTCCAGGGGCCCAGTAATGCAAAATCGTCACCCCCAGAATAAATAATATAGATATCAGGGTACTTTGCCTTCACCATTTCTGGCAGCAATTGACTGAAGAAATAATCCATTTCGGTTGAAAATGTGCTGTATTTTGTAATGGAATTGGGATATTCATTACTTTTTAATCCAACACTGATAAGGCTGCCGAGATTGTCCACGTCCCCTTTTAGAATCGCATTCATCGCAACACCTCGCGCAGTAACCGAATCGACAGCTCTTTCCGCGATTTCATCAAAGGTCAGAATATTATCCCCATTGTCTGTTGGAAGATGAGAAGCAATATTGCGAACGGGTAGTACGTATTCTTGCTTATCCTGATGTCTAAAAGCAAAACATAAACTGTTTCCAAGGTTTTTCTTCGGGGGTTCCTGTTTCATACTGAAGTAGACTTTTAGGTTCTCCATTGCGATGACGGTGTCATATTGTTTTTCAGACTGAATGATGCCATACCCCATTTTTGGCAGTTTTGCGCCAAGGCTTCGGTCTTCGCTGCAGTTCACGCAGAGGGAATCTTCAGAATCCTGATTGGATACTGCATGTCGGGCACATATCGGACAAAGATTATCAGCATACACCGGTTTACTGTCCACCATGAAATTGGAACTGTTCCATTTACCGGACTCTGTGAAGTGTGTAATGTGTTTTTGTTTTTTTGAATTATCAAAATTCAGATTAACTTGCCTCATAGTATTTTCAAGTTTAACCTGGTTTAAATCATCCAAATGTATTTCTGTCTCCCAGTTAAGATTCAGACTCAAAATCCCCTGGAATTTTTTAATGAAATCGTTCTCACAGTTTTTTCTTATCGCAATCAGGCCAGATTTCATCTTTTCTGTTGAAGGTATCAAAATCATAAACTTTCCGCCCACGTCGGATAAAACATTCAGCCATGACAAGCCTAGAGTATTGATGACTGAGTGAATTACCATGTCAGAAATAATTTTGACTTTGCAGGATCTTGCCCTTAGCGTTTTACTTACCAGTTTGGATTTTTCAGGATTTAAATCGAATATATAATCCTGTATCCCGCTAAGATCACCACCCAGAAGAAGAAATGGAAGGTGGATTTTTGACGGTTCAGGATTCTCAGGCATGTCTTCGGGATTTTTTTTATATGCCGAAAACAGCGCTGAAGCCACAGCAGCAGTCATTCTGGAATGATGATAAAGAGAATTGGAAGGCTGAGATTCCATCGTATTGGATGGTACACACCAGAAAAATTCCTGAACCAGATACTCAAGAGAGTTTGAAAACTGTTCTTTTGAAATCTGCCTGTTGTCGTATGATTCAGCCAGTAGTCGAAACCTTAAGCTGAAATGATCAAACAATGAACGATATTGTTCGCTTTTAGATTTGGTTTCATCTGCGAGGTTGTAAATTTGCCCGCTGCTTATGATTTGCTCCGTGAAACTGGATTTTGGCATCATAGGTATTGAATATTTGCCAAAATTGGTTTCTGACTTGGGTTTATTCAAATCCAGATTGACTTTATCAAAGACAGGGTAAAGCGGTCGTTTTTTATACTTTAGGCTATTTGATTTTTCTGATTCTCCGCGGTCCCAGTTTGAAGAGATTCGATCACCCATTGCAATGCAGTCTGCGATCCATTTTTCAGAACGCGGTTCAAAGGATTCTGTCTTATGATGACTGGCAGCCAAAGCCGCCAGTTTTTCCCACCATGTTAAGTCAGATCGAACAGGGTTTTCATGGAAAAACGATTCAGTCCACATTACATGCAGCCGGCTGGGATAAGAGTTCTTATTAAGGGGGCAACGATCCTCAAACTGCAGTGGTTTGGCGAGTTCTGCTCTTTGCATGACTTTACCAATATCATGCAGCAGACTTGCAATGACAATATCATGGATATCAATTTGCACATTTACCTCATTTCTGGTTAGCGGGCGATACTTGTATCACCTTGTATTTTCCTAATCCGAATGTTGTCTGTTTCCCAACATGTATTATTTCTCCTGCTTTCAGCAGAGTCTGTAACTCCTCCGGCACATCTTCGATAAATACCTGTCCGATTAACCCTCCGAATTTCATCTTCTGATTCTGGACCCAGGATTTCCTTGTGGTATCTTTCCATCTCATTTCGCTGGATACTTTTGTCTCTGGAGGAAGAATACTCGGAAACTCTGTCATATCAGCTTCTGTGCAGGAGTTTGAATAATGTCTGTATCTGCTGAGAAGATTTCTTATAAATGCTTCCCAGTGAAATTCCCTCATAAGTTTCTTATGATACTTGATTCGAAGTGGGCTGAGAAATTCGAGAACACAATCATTTGAATTCCAGAATTCGTTTCTGAAAACTGCTATATCAGGTTCAGAGATAATACCGGTTTCATGGTTGTAAATGTCATTTCCATATTGATCAGTAACTGAAAGTGATTTAATCTGATTACGAGTACCTGCAACGGAGATCTCGCAACCATTCATCAGTAGAACAGAATGCAGTATAGACTGGATTTTTTGGAGAGCTGGCTGGAAAACAGTAAACTTTACTATTATAGAAAATTCATATGTTTCCTGATGGAAAATGATGTAAGGTCGAAAATTTTCATGACCTTTTGAATCCTGCTCAAACAGAATACGGAACAGGCAGTCGGAAAAGACACAGTCTGAACACAAAGTGTTTCGTTGAAGGCAATGGGTTCTGCGGATATTTCTGCCGAAACAACCACGAATTGCGGATGAAAAAATCCAGTTTTTAACCAGTTTTTCCGAAAATGTGTAGGTGACATAAAATGTTATATATTCCATTATTTAATTAATTGTTTTGCGAATTGATATTTTATTTAGTTTTGACTATAATATATTGCTCATACAAGAATATAAATTAATGCAAAACGAATCAACTTCGTTGCTTAATTGGGAAATTGAGGAAATTGTCCGGGCTGAGATGCTACAGGATCAGGTCTTAACAGGAATCTCGGGAAATAGAGAAATCAACAGAAAATCTCAATTTGTTCTCATAATTTTGCAAGATATATAATAGATCAATTGTGTATGTATAAATTAATACTATTTAACAGAATATTTCAATATGTAATTGACAGAAAGTAAATATCTTACATAAACTGTGATTCAGTCTATTTTTCAAAAATTATTCCATCGTACTGAACAGCAGAAAGAACACTAAAGGGATCAGAATGCCCATGACCAAAATCAGGCAGCCGGTGAATAAAAAGGAGAAACGGTAGACTCTGGCAGCTGCGCCGGATTTGATTTCCAGGTCTCTGAATACCTTCATCCCCGGTGCCGGATATTGACCATATTTTTGAATATCACCGGCCAACCGGAAGAAATGAATGGCAAATCCGAGGGAAGAGGAAATGAGGACCGCGGAGCCGATGTAGAATATCGCCATTATGCTTTGGTGTACGGATGTCAGTTTTTCCTCAGAGGCATCTATGAGTCCGTTCAGATATGTCTGTAAAAAACTCATAAGAAGCAGCCCTGTCACTGAAAGCAGGATTACAATCAATATGATTCGTTTCCGATACTCCGGATCAGCTTTGTGAAGTGTCATGATTCACGATTTTCATTTTGTTCAAAAAATCCCCCGCCATCAGCGAGGGATTAAGTAGCGGCGCAGGGACTCGAACCCCGGACACTCGGATTATGATTCCGATGCTCTAACCAACTGAGCTACGCCGCCAGAAAACAGAGACGCAATATTACGTCTCCTTAACTTTATGAACCAACCCTATTTAATACGATTTTCGATGAGTTCATATACCAGGCGGACGCCTACCCCTGTAGCTCCCACTGATGGCAGATATGCCGGTTTCTTGGCTCCCCAGGCGGTTCCGGCAATATCCAGATGGACCCAGGGGGTGTCCCCGACAAATTCCTTGAGAAATGCACCGGCCGCAATCGTACCGGCATTTCGGCCCTCTCCCAGGTTTTTAATATCTGCAATTTTCGATTTGATATCATCGCAGTATTCTTTCCACAGCGGCAGTTCCCAAACTTTTTCGCCAGTGGTTTCAGCTGCGGTTTTCAGTTCGCCGATAATGCCTTCATCATTCCCCATGATGCCGGTGGCCTTGTGACCCAGGGCAACCAGGACCGCACCGGTAAGGGTGGCAAAATCAAGCATTCCGACAGGTTCGTATTTATCTGCGACATAGGACAGCACGTCTGCAAGCACCAGCCGGCCTTCGGCATCCGTATTCAGGATTTCAATTGTTTTGCCGTTGTAGGCTTTCACAATATCACCGGGACGCTGCGCTCTTCCGTCCGGCATGTTTTCCGTCGCTCCCACTGCAGCAATGATGTTTACCGCAGGCTGCAGCTCTGCAACCGTCTTCATGATGCCCAGCACCGTTGCCCCGCCGCACATGTCAAATTTCATTTCGTCCATTTTAGCGCCGGGCTTCAGTGAAATACCGCCGCTGTCAAAAGTCAAGCCCTTGCCCACCAGTGCAAACGGCTTTTCATCTTCCGCGCCGCCGTTGTATTGAATCAGAATCAGTTTGGCGGGCGTGTCGGCACCGATAGCAACGCCGTAAAATGCACCCATTCCCAATTCCTGGAATTTACTGACATCAATAATGGTGGTTTCAAATCTGTCAGCCTTGCCGATTTCCAGGGCTGCGTCAGCCAGGTACTGAGGGGTGGCAATATTGGCAGGATGATTGGATACGTCCCGAGCCAGATACACCCCTTTGATGATTCCGTTGACTTTGCCGATAACGGCGTCATCTTCGATCCCGATAATGGTGATCGTTTCCAGCGTATTGGGTTCCTTTACGTCTGATTTATAATCAAGGAATTCATAGTTAGCCAGTGCAAGACCTTCACAAAATCCCTGGAGCAGGGCAGTATCTGAGCTCGCAAACGGTCTGGCATCAACAACCATGTTTTTCGCCTTCTGCCCATTTGCCTTGCGAGTGATCTTGGCCCCAAAATCACGGGCGGTATCTGCTGTTATATCATTCTGCTTCCCCAAACCAAAGAGGGAAATTCGCTGGATGCTGTCTGAACCGTAGCACAGTACAGACTGTCCGGCCTTGCCTTCAAAATGTTCAATCCGGATGGCATTTGAAATGCATTTGTGTAATTCAGTATCAAGCGTCTGAAGTTCGCCGGGCAGGGATTCAGATTCATATATGCATGCGGTCAGATAATCGGTTTCAATTTCAGTATAATTCTGCGTCGAATGAGTCAATTCAAGAACAATTGCCATCTTTTCTCCAGTTTGCACTATTTAGTTATTAAATGTCACATAAAATTATCCATTTTCGATTTGGTCAGTCAAGTTTATACTTGATTATATTAAGTTTGTTTTCAATCGTGTTGAAAAGGAGGTTTGAGATGAAAACAGAGTCGATGCTGCAGCCCGGCACATTGGATAACAGGACCGTTATCGTGACCGGCGGCGGGACAGGTCTGGGGCGATCCATGACAGAAATGCTGCTGGCGCTGGGAGCCGATGTTATCATTGCCAGCCGAAAGGAAGATGTCCTCAGGCAGACCTGCAAGGATCTGAAGGACAAGGGGTATTCCGGGGTGGATTATCAGGTATGCGACGTGCGTCAGTATCGGCAGGTTTCGAATCTGCTGCAGTTTGCGATTGAGCGCACAGGGAGATTGAGTGCCCTGATAAACAATGCTGCAGGAAACTTCATCTCGCCCACCGAGCGTCTTTCACATCATGCCTTTGAAATCGTACTGGATATCGTTTTGAAAGGAACCTGCAACTGTTCCCTGGCTGCAGGCAAACACTGGATTTCCGAAAACAAACCGGGTGTCATCCTGAATATTGTTACCACCTACGCCTGGACCGGTTCCGGCTATGTGGTGCCGTCTGCCGCCGCAAAAGGCGGTGTGCTGGCCTTGACCCGGTCACTGGCAGCCGAGTGGGGAAAATACAGCATTCGGACCAATGCAGTTGCGCCCGGTCCCTTCCCGACCGAAGGAGCCTGGAGCCGTCTGTTTCCGGACGATGTTTCCGATCTGGTGGATCCGGTGAAGCGAATTCCCATGAAAAGAACCGGTCGTCATCATGAACTGGCCAACCTTGCTGCATATCTGATATCCGATTTTGCCGGATATATCAACGGCGAAGTGGTCACCATTGATGGCGGAGAATGGCTTTACGGGGCAGGTGAATTCAATGCAATGGATGCCGTTCCGGACCACGTTTGGGACCAGCTCAGAAGAAAAAATACGAAGGAAAAATCCTGATCAATCAAGGCTGCCGCATTGATACCTGGCCTGCCGTTCTGCTGTAATCAGGTCCTGAGGTCGAGTCCTGTTAACTTCCACTCGCCCTGTCAAAATCAAACGGGACTCACACATCAGAATCACATTCGTATTATGAATCATTTGAGCTCAACAGTCTGCTTTTTTGATCAAACAGACCGCAATAATTCTGAATGCGCGATAATGAAACAACACTGTTTATTATTCAATACCGATCAAATAACCCGTCGAAGGATCAGGCTCCCAATTACATTTCGTGAAATTCAGTGCTGAAATCCATCTATGGTCAAGGAGGGATCAGCTGGTGCGAGCCGAATTTGTTTTCTATTTGACAGCTGTGTGTCGCTATGTAACAATGGAAATACTGCTTGCTTAACCAGTGCGGGAAATATTAATATTTGTGCGAAGATAGTATAATATACCGCACTAATTATGGATACAACTGTCATATCAACCACGCTTCCGGAAATTTTCCAAATGCAGAACGGGACCACTGAAATTCCCCGTCTGCCGTCGAATCACAGTCGCAGCCGCTGGACGGAGTTTGTTGCGCATCTGGCACAGTTTGGCGAGATGGGAATACCGGATACCGTTGAGCAGCTGGAGATCCTGTTGCAAAATGAGGGCAGTCCGCAGCGCAGGGCCGTTCTCTATACCGGGATCGGGCGCTGTCTGATCAATGAGGGCCGGTTCATGGATGGGATTGCCGCCCTCAGCAGTGCCTGGCAGCTTATTGAAAACAGCGGTGGAGACGCACAGGCATTTGTTCTGCTGGAAATGAGTTCATTTATGGCGGTTACCGCGCAGTTTGATCTGGCACTGATGCTGCTTGACCGCATTCCGCGACTGACGGAATCTGAATATCTTCGAAGACTTGCCAATTACTACTGGCTGGTGATTCGGTCCCGAAGAAAAGATTTGGGTCTGCTGGATGAACTGCATTCATCCATGGCATATTTCACCGGGATCAAGGAATACGGAACCGTCGCATATCATTTGAAAAATCTTGGTAACGTTCACAGAAAACTGCAGAATCTCAGCGCTGCTGAATCAGCATATACCCGGAGTCTGGAATTGGCGGATGAACATGGATATGAACATATTCGCTCATCCGTTCGGCATGACCTGGGATTGCTGCGGTACCACCAGAAAAAGACAGCGGATGCATTGGAAATACTGTATGGGAATTACGCATCCACCGCCAATGAATACACGCGCTGTCTGTCCCTGGGAAATATGGGATTTATTCTGAAGGCAGACGATCAACCGGAGGAGGCTAGTGTCTGGCTGCAGCGGTCTCTGGATATTGCCGTCCGTGAAAATTTTTACAACATTATTCCAAGTATTGCCGTCAATCTGGCCAAAGTGAGTGAATCCACGGGATCTCTCCATCTGGCACATTATTATTATCAGGCAGCCTATCAGACTGCATTGAAGCTGCTGGATCAGCATTATCCCTTTTCCGGGGACCGCAAACAGGCCGTTACCGGTTACACTGAATTTGTAAGACAACATCCCGATATGGATGATCCCGACGAGCAAAGTCACAGCCTTTCATTCACGGTTAACAAAACACTGCGGGAAATTCGAACAGTATTTCAAAACGCGGTGCTGGATATTCTGATGGCAGAGACCGGCTCGACGGCTGAAACAATTCGGCGTCTTTCCATCTCCCGCCGAACCTATTATGCCATTCGGCAGAACAACAGGAAATCCCGAACCGCCCCTCCCCCGGCCTTTGTGGGAACATTCGTCCAGGACCACGCCGGAAAAAACTGGAAAGAACTCAACAGCCGCTTCGAGGCCGCCGTATTTCCATTCCTGTATCAGCAGTATAAAAGCAATAAAAAACTGATGAGCACCAAACTGGCAGTCAGTTACCCGTACATGGTTGCTCTGACAAACAATCTCGACAGGCAGGAGTCATAACATGATCCATCAGCATCTGAGATATTTATTGATTTTCATAACCGGTTCCCTCGTCTGGACCCAGATTCCTGACCCAAGCCTTCAGCATGGGGTTTCGCCGTCGCGTCATTACTGTGATTTTTTGCAGATGTCGGAATGCATGATTGATCCGTTCTGTATTTGGGATGATGAATTGGGTGAGTGTGATTTTTACGTCGGAGAGCAAAACCTATGTGCAGACCTCAGCCCAAATGACTGCGAATCCGTGTTTTTCTGCGAATGGGATGAAATTTCTGGAGAATGTTTTGAATTTTACAGTCCGGGAATGGGATGGGGCGGATTTAACTGGGGGTACTGCATGAATCTGAATCCTCAGGAATGCACGATGGAACCGTCCTGTGTCTGGAGTGATGAAATGATGGAATGCCTGCCTGTCGTTTCATTTGAGGATCCCTGTTCCGAACTCACTCCTGAAGGCTGCAATGATGTATTTTTCTGTCATTGGAATCAGTTGACGGATGAATGCGAAGACGGATTTGGCGGATATAATCCATGCTTTGATCTTGAAGTCTCAGAATGCAGTGACAATATGTTCTGCTGGTGGGATCCAATGTTCGAGATATGCACCAATATGTTTGGCGGTTTCCCTGCACAGCATTTCCAGGATATCCTGAACGGGCACTTGGCAGATTATATTCATTTTGTCGACACCACGGGGTATGGTGTTTTTCAGACAATTACGATTGAAAGCATTGAAGAAGGCGATCTGGGCGACGAAATTGGGTTTCTGGACTATGACGGCATCATCGGCTTTGGGGACTGCTCAGATGAAACCGGTGAAATTCTGGTGGGTGCCGGAATCTGGTCCGGTGAACCGCTGACCATTACAACATTCGGAGCGATGGATTTCTGCAATGATGATACCGAATATGAACTCCAGGTCCCGGGCTGGGTGTCCGGGAATCCCATTGGCATGGTTCTCTGGAAAGCGGAGGAAAATCAGGAATATCTGGCCTACTATGACTCAGAAACCCAGACCCTGACATGGTCTCCCGAGGACCAGTATCTGCCTCTCAGCGTACAGCCGCTGCTGGATTTAAACAGTGACGGCGGAGTGGATATTCTGGATATCATCATTGGGATTGATACGATTCTCGGAAACACGTTGCTGGAGCCCTCGGGGATGTCCGCGCTGGATATCAACGATGACAGTGTCTTGAATATTCTTGATATCGTTATCTTTGTCCAGTTGGTTCTTGAATTGTAACTGGATTGTGAACCCGGTGATATAGTTTCAGCGAGGAATAGAAAATCAAGGATTCAGAGATCTTTGAATTGATCTTTGATTAGGAGCCCGCATGAATGGCGGGAATGTTAAACAAAACCGCAGGAGTAGAAATAGAAGCAGGATGTCAGTGAACTCATTGCTGGTATAATCGAGAATTCACCAACACCCCGCCGTGAAATTTAATCAATATTTCGCGCCTGCTCAAGATGGAGAATAGTAAAATGAATAAGATCGTGCTTTGGCTTGGCATCAGCATTCTGATGGTTGGACTGGCCGTTGCTCAACCGGGTCCGGGTTGGGGCGGCGGATTCCAGCAGGATCCCTGCGCGGAACTCAGTCTTGAGGAATGTGAAGCAGCCTTGTACTGCGACTGGGATGATGAAATTGGCGAATGCCTTGAGGATTTCGGCGGCTGGATACCCTTTGATCCCTGCGAAGACATGACGCAGGAAGAATGTGATGAAGCCTATTTCTGCGGGTGGAATGATGATGAAGGCATCTGCGAATTTGACCA
>CAZGNZ010000059.1:0-18269 GCA_964527215.1 uncultured bacterium
CGGAAAATGCGAAGCATTTTACGCATAGATATTCTCATGAAATATTCGGGCTAATAAATTCACTCTGCGCATAATCACGATTGACACAAATCGGAATCTGTCAGAAACGGTGTGTTTTAAACTGCCTGCCGGATTGGCCAGGTTGATTCAACATTCATATACGACTGAGGAGTATTATGGTTATTCACTTTATCGACTGGTGTTTTATCGTTGGATTTTTTGGACTTACTCTGGGTATAGGGCTGGCAGTTGCACGGCGGGCAGGCACATCAACGGCTGAATATTTCCTGTCCGGCCGAAATATGCCCTGGTGGCTGCTCGGGGTATCCATGGTTGCAACCACCTTCTCCTGTGACACGCCCAATCTCGTAACGGACATTGTTCGTCAAAATGGTGTTTCCGGCAACTGGGTCTGGTGGGCATTTCTGCTGACAGGCATGCTGACCGTATTTGTATATGCCAGACTTTGGCGGCGGTCTGCGGTACTGACGGATCTGGAATTCTACGAACTGCGCTACAGCGGCAGAAGCGCAGCGTTTCTCCGGGGGTTTCGCGCCATTTATCTGGGTGTGTTTTTCAACATTATGATTATGGCCGCCGTATCCCTGGCCCTGATTAAGATCGGGGGAGTGATGCTGGACTGGTCTCCGGCCAGAACGCTCATTACTATTTCTGCAATAACACTGATTTACAGTACTCTTGGAGGATTGCGCGGGGTGCTGATAACGGATTTTTTTCAATTCATTATTGCAATGATCGGCGCAGTCGGGGCAGCTGTGATCGCCCTGAACCTGCCTGAAGTCGGCGGCATACAGGGCTTGATCCGTCACCCGAATGTCGCGGATAAAATCCATTTTTTCCCCCAGTTTTCAAATCATGAAGCCTGGATCACTCTGCTGATCATTCCCCTGGCAGTTCAGTGGTGGAGTGTATGGTATCCCGGATCTGAACCCGGCGGCGGAGGGTATGTGGCTCAGCGAATGCTGTCCGCCCGGAATGAATCCAATGCGATGGGTGCCACCCTGCTGTTCAATGCCGCTCATTATGCCCTGCGGCCATGGCCCTGGATCCTGGTTGCTCTGGCATCGCTGATCGTGTTTCCGGATCTGGCGTCGCTTCGGTCAGCATTTCCGAATATTGATCCAAATGTGATTCAACATGATCTGGCCTATCCTGCGATGCTCACATTCCTGCCCCCGGGACTGCTTGGAATCATGCTGGCCTCCCTCATTGCAGCATTCATGTCCACTATATCCACCCATCTGAATTGGGGATCATCCTATTTTGTTAACGATTTCTATGCCCGGTTTCTGAAGCCGAATGCAGATCAGTCCCATCTGGTTCTGGTAGGAAGAATGTTCACCGTTGTACTGATGCTGCTCACCGGACTGATGGCACTGGCTCTGGAAAATGCCCTCCAGGCGTTTAACATCCTGCTGCAGATCGGTGCCGGTACAGGGCTGCTGTTTATTCTTAGGTGGTTCTGGTGGCGTATCAATGCGTTCAGTGAAATCACGGCAATGGCGGTGTCGTTTCTCATTGCCATCTACTTCCAGATTCTGCGGCCTGCAATGGGGGCGGCGGAAATCCCGTCTCACATACAACTGCTGTCGGGGGTACTCATCACCACCGTCTGCTGGCTGACTGTCACTTATGCCACTCAACCGTCAGACAGAAAGACACTGATCTCATTCTGCAGACTGGTCCGACCGGGCGGACCCGGCTGGAAAAAAGTGGAAGGAGATCTGGAGGTCAGCAAACCCGGCGAAAAACCATGGGAAGTGCCAATGGGACTGGTCTGTATGTTTCTGGGCTGCGTTGCAGTATATGGCGCGTTGCTGGGAGTGGGTTCCCTGATTTATGGACAAACACTTTCGGCCGGTTTGATGATTGCCGTCAGTGTCATTTCATCCCTGCTGCTTGTCCGCCAGTGGACCAGCTTACTGCGCAACAGCAGTGAAAAGGAGGTGCTGTCATGAATGCCTTTACCAGATATACTTTGATCCTGCTGTGTATTATGTTTTTCGGCTGCCACAGACACCCGGGGACCGAACCGCTTTCCCCAACGGAGATGGTGTTGATTCCGGCCGGGAGCTATCAGGTTGGCTTTGGCGATGACTTCAGCTGCAGTCCCGTACATGAAGTTATCGTTGATTCCTTTTATATCGATATATGTGAAGTGACTAACGCACAGTATGCAGAATTCTGTCGGGATACGGGACGACAACTGCCGGATTTCTGGGGTATCGACAGATTTCACTGCGGACCTGAGTTTCCCGATCATCCTGTGATAGGTGTGAGTTTTTGGGATGCTTCCGCATTTGCAGAATGGCGCGGCGCCCGTCTGCCGACTGAGGCCGAATGGGAAATTGCCGGCCGGGGCGGCCTGATCGGTTATGATTATCCTTCGACTATGACCATTGATACTGCGCTGGCCAACATAACTTTCAAAGGAATCCGACGCGGGTCCCGGCCTGTGGGAAGCTATGCAGCCAACGGTTACGGCCTGTTTGATATGTGCGGAAATGTCTCGGAATGGGTTCAGGATAACTACCGGTATGGGTATGATGAACAGGTTGCTGTCAATCCTGCCGGACCTGAGGATGGTGAGTTTAAAGTGTTTCGGGGCGGCGGTTGGCATTCGGGACCGGGCTGCTGCCGAGTGTATTACCGGAATGCCCTGCCCTCCAACTGGTGCGATTTCGCAGTCGGCTTTCGCTGTGTGAAAAAAGTCGGGGAATCAAGGTAATGTCCTTTCGCTGCATTTATCTTGGTTTTTCCGGCCTGATCTGCTCTCTGGTGATCGCTCAGTTTGACTGGCCGGAGGGGGGATATGTCCTCGGCAGCGGGAATCATGTTCGCTGGTATCGTACTGCTGATACCGGAAATCCCGGTGAGTATATCATTGCCTGGTCGGATATGAGAAACGGCGACTATGACGTATATCTGCAGAAAATCAGCAGCAGCGGAGAACTGCTCTGGGGTGAAAATGGAATCCCTGCCGCGCTGGCGCCGGGTGATCAAAAGGACCCTCAGCTGCTTTCTGATGGGTATGGCGGTGTATATGTGGCCTGGAGAGATTTTGCTGCCCGTCATGACCGCGCCGATCTGTTTGTTCAGCATGTGAATGATCAGGGGATAGCCGCCTGGGATATCCGGGGGAGAGCACTTACCGAGCTGCCGGGAATCCAGGGCGGACTGATTCTGAATAATGCTCCGGGAGGCGGAGCAGTTGCCGCCTGGATTGATTCATCACTATGCGGCTCCCGACCAATATATACGACATGGATAACAGATAACGGACCTGAAAACGAAGGTGTGGGCACCTATACGGCCTGTGCATCAAGTGTCTGTAATTTGAGCATTATTGCGTTGACGGCGGATGAATCCGTTGTGACCTGGAGAACCTATGATTTTGATTACAGTCCGGTCCGTTACAAGCTCCATACCCAGAAGGTTAATCTGTCCGGTGAGCTGCTGTGGGCGGATGGTGATGAGGAAGGTTATATACTCCGGAATACCGAAAACCGCTTGGGTTCGGTCAAAGCTGAGCGGCTCGATGACGACTATTGGGTGATGCTCTGGAAGGAGGATAATCAAAACTATCTATACCGGCCGAAACTCCAGGTATTGGATTGCGATGCCGCACCTCAGCTCACATACTACGGAATCTTTCTGGATAACACCCCTGATTTAACTGATTTCTATGAGGATATCATTATATCTGATGAGAACATCTGGGCCATCTGGGAAAATGATGATGACGAATTGTTTTGCCAGGGATATCGCATGGGGACAGGATTGCTCCTGGACCCGGGAAGCGGATTAATCGCCGATAGCCCGGGCGACAAGATGATGCTGAATGCCGCCCCTGACGGAACCGGCGGATTTCTTTTTCAGTGGCTGACGTCAGATGATCAGTCAGCTCAGGTTCATCATCAGCATCTTGCCGGATCCGGTGAGTTTTCCTTTCCTGTGGATGGTGCATTACTGACTGAAATCCCAGATGATTTCTGGGGAGTTACCTCGGTTAATTCCGGGTCGGATGCCGGACTGGTTCTCTGGTTCGAACAGCTGTCTTCCGGGGGGGAGATAAAAGGAAGCCTTTACAGCCTGAATCCGCCTGAACCCGTCGTTGAGGGGGCGGTGCTGGTGACCAATGAAGTGCGGTATCTTGACAATCCGGTTTTTGTTGCACAAGATGACGGTCCGAACCTGCTGATTTGGCGGGAAGAACAGGGTTATCCCGAGGAATTACATTACTATGCTGCAAATATCACCGAAGAATTCAATCCCCAGGGGCCGTATTCCGAACTGCCTGAGCTGGGGGATGAAATCTCTGCGGTTCAGGTTGGTAACTCAATCTTTACCGCATTCTGGTATCCCGATGAATGGGGGAGCCCTGTCCTTCATTATCAGGTGTTCACATCGGATTTCCAGCCGCTGTTCCCGGAGCCGCAGGCTGTCGGCCAAACCACGGTCGAATATCCCTGGCAGTATGATTTTCAGCTGACGTCTGATGAGCAGGATAATGTATATCTGGCCTGGGCTGAATATGACTATGATAGTTTTTTTCCAGTCATTTGGCTGACCAGCTATGATTCCTTCGGTAATGAACGCTGGACCAGAAATCTGGTAATGGCGGACGATGATACGTATGACTGTTCCGTCGAACAGATACTGCCTCGGACAGCAGGCGGCTGCTGGCTTCTGTTCAAAGGCGGTCCCTGGTATTCACAGAGCTTGTTCATTGCATCCTGGACAGACGAAGGTGAGCCGCCGGAATCATGGGCGAATCAGGTGACGGAGGTCTCATTTGAGGGTATTCAGGTTTACGACGGCGTGGGCGAGATTTGTCCGGATGGAGTATTCATCTGCTGGAAATCCTGGCGCAATGATGAAGTTGAAATAATTGGGAATCTGGTTACAAATGCCGGGACAGTATACCCCCAGAACCAGGTAAGTCTCTCAAATGAATTTGCCAAAGCCGGTGATGCTGCCATGGCTTTCAGCAGTGCGGTCGGAGATATTTCAATCTGCTGGAACGAAATGGAAGACAATTATTCAGGGATCTACTGCCGGTCTGTTCAGCCCCTGAATTCCGTTCCGGGACCCGTCACAGAAGTGGCCCGGGTGGATGAATGGGATGCCTGGCTGTGTT
The DNA here is from genome assembly GCA_964527215.1 of uncultured bacterium. Lineage (GTDB taxonomy): Bacteria > Fidelibacterota > Marinisomatia > SCGC-AAA003-L08 > JACNLC01 > CAZGNZ01. The sequence goes on from CAZGNZ010000059.1 coordinate 5,162, forward strand.
TCCCTGATGTGGTGCGGTCGGACTACGGCAATACTCTGGTGGTCTGGCAGCAGAACTGCGATCAGACCGAAGCCGATATCCGGTTCCAGGAGTTTCCGGGGCTGGACCAACCTGCAGTGTACCCCCACGGTGGAATATCTGTCTGCAGTCAGTCTTACCCTCAGCAGTATCCGCAAATTCGCCGATACTCCTCTCAGCCGTCCCGCTGGTTCATTTATTGGGAAGATCAGCGGTATTCAGAAAGTATTGGCATACATTCGTATTCACCGGAAATAAACTGCGGCCATGGTGATTTGAACAGCAATGGCACCACCGATATTCTGGATCTCATTATTGGTGTTGATTTCATATTGAACGGTTCAGAACCTGTTTCCATCCTGCTCTGTGCTCTGGATGCTGACGGCGACGGTTCCGCAGATGTTCAGGATTTGATTCTCATTGTCCAGCAAATCCTGGGCGGCATTTAATTATCCTTCGCCTTTTAGAAAAATCCATTTTTAAAAAACCGTTGCATTTCAGATGAAAATACCGATAATATAGAAACCAGATAAACGATAGCAGTTTCCTGGTTATGGGCTGCTGTTTTTTTGATAGTTGGAAACTGATAACACTAAAATAGTTTCTTTGGAGAAATATGGACGTTCAAGATCCCATTAAAGCTCGAATCCAGATGACAGCACTGCAGCTGTTTCAAAAGTATGGATTTCATAAAGTGTCCGTGGATGAAATCGTTCGGTCACTGGGAATCAGCAAAAAAACTCTGTATAAGTACTTTGCCAGCAAAGATGAACTGGTTAAATCCATCATTGAGGTTCACAGCCGTGAAATATATGAAAATATGGCTGGAATTGTTGAACACCCGAACATGAGTTTTTTTGAAAAGCTGGAAAATATCATGCACAGCCTTCATTCATTTCATCAGAAAATGAATCCCACTTTCCTGAAAGACTTGTCCAGATTTATGCCGGAAGTGCATCGAGACATATTGGATAATGCCAAACCACGAATCCAGGAAAACTTTCGGATATTGTTCAAAACGGGTGTGGAGGAAGGCATATTCAGGTCAGATGTGGATCCGGATGCGCTCCTGATCCTGCAGTCGGTTCTCATGGAAAAACTTTTTGTTCCAGAGGTCCTTGCCAATCTCTCACAGTCCGCACATGAACTGCATCATATGATTCGTCGAATTATATTTGAAGGCATCCTGACGGAAAAAGGGCGGGCGGAACATGCCGAACGCATCGAATGCATGCCGAAGCATCATATGCCGCCCAACATGGGTTCTAATTCAGGAGAAAATCAATGAAATCAAAATTCAAACGTTTTCTGATTCCGACCGCTGTGGTACTGGCTTCATTTATTATCTTTATTGTTATGACGCTGGCACGGCCAAAGCCGCGTCAAATCCCTCATGTTTCAAAAGCGCCAAAGGTGCAGACCATTACTCTGGAATCTCAAACTGCCCGATTCAGCCTGACCGGAAGCGGCACGGTCCGGCCCACACAGAATGTCATTCTGATGCCGCGGGTGAGTGGATCCGTGACCTATCTCGCAGACCATTTTAAATCCGGGATGCCGTTTCGAAAAGGGGATATCCTGCTGATGATTGATTCAACTGATTATGTGCTGCAGGTTGAGTCGGCACTGGCCAGCCTTGCCCGGAATCAGGTGGCTCTGGATCAGGAAAGAGCGGAAGCTGCGATTGCCCGGCAGGAATGGGAGCTGTACTCATCCTCATCTCCTTCGGAACAGCCCAGTCCGCTGGTCCTCCGGACACCGCAGCTCCAGATGGCGGAAGCAAATCTGATGGCAGCGCAGGCTCAGCTGGATCTAGCCCGGCTGAATCTTTCCCGCACCCGTGTCCGTGCACCGTTTAACGGATTGGTGGGTTCCAGGGAAGTGGCGCTGGGACAGCTGGTCAGTGTCGGGAGCCGGCTGGCGGAAATTTTCAACACCGATGAAGCTGAAATCGACGTTCCAATCCTGCCCGGCGATCTGACATGGCTGCCGCTGCAGCCCGGATCTCCGCCCAGTCAGGATATTCCTGTCAGGGTGTCGGCGGAAACGGGCGGCAGTACCTGTTACTGGGACGGTTTTCTGGATCGGATTGAAGGAAATCTTGACCCGCGCAGCCGCACCGCCACTGCGGTCATCCGTGTGGATCATCCCTACAGCACGAACCATGAAAGCCCGCTGCTCAATGGTTTGTTTGCCGCTGTCCAAATTACCGGAAAACCCGTTCACAATGTAACCGCGATTCCCAATATTGCGGTCCGTCCTGAATCCCGAATCTGGATGGTCGGGCCTGACCAAAAACTGATTATTGACCAGATTCATGTACTTCACACCGATGAGACACACACCTATGTTGAGTCAGACTTGCTTAAGTCTTCCGCCATAGTGACGTCTGCGCTCACCTATGCTGTCAGCGGAATGCCGGTGGAACTGGCGGGAGAATCCAGATGAGAAGAGCCATTAAATGGATGGCCCGCAATCATGTTGCTGCCAATCTGCTGATGATCCTGATCATTTTCAGCGGATTATTAAGCTTGAAATCCGTCAATCAGGAAATTTTTCCGGACATGAATATGGATATGGTCCAGATTCAGGTGGTCTATCCCGGCGCAACTCCGGAAGAAGTGGAAAAATCCATCTGCATTAAAATTGAAGAACGGCTGGAAGGAATCCCGGAGATAAAACAAATTACGTCTTCTTCCAATGAAGGCGTGGGCATTGTTATCGCGGAAATTGAAATGGGGGAGGATATTGCAGATGTCAAAGATCTCATAAAATCTGAGCTGGATCAGATCGTGACCTTCCCGGAGCAGGCAGAACGGGCGGAAATCAAGGAAGTGACAACCCAGATGGAAGTGATGTGGATTGCCGTGTACGGGGAGGTGCCGGAGCGGATGATCAAAGAACTTGCCACTCGAATACAGGACGATCTGAAGCTGTTCGACAATATTTCCCAGATCGATATTTCAGGAATCCGCAGCTATGAAATTTCAATCGAAGTCTCGGAAGACAGGCTTCAGGAATACGGACTGACCTTCAATGAAGTCAGCCGGGCAGTTCGTACCGGCAGTCTTGAGATGGCCGGGGGAAGTGTGAAAACGGACCATGGAGAAATACTGGTCCGGTCTGATGGTCTCGGTTATACGGCGGAGGATTACGAAAATGTCATTCTTCGGAACATCCCCGGCAGTCAGCCTCTGAGGGTGGGTGATATCGCGACTGTCACAGACGGATTTTCCGATTCCGACCTTATATCGCAGTTTGACGGGTATCCGGCCGCGATGGTAAATGTTCGGCGGGTCGGTGACCAGAATGCACCGGATATTGCAAAAACCGTCAAAACATATCTCGCGGATCTGAAGCAGGAACTGCCCGAAGGACTGTTTGCTGATATCTGGATGGATAACTCCATTCTGCTGAACGAAAGAATTGAACTCCTTTCCCGGAACGCAATGCTCGGACTGATATTGGTGCTTCTTTCACTTTCCTTTTTTCTTGATATCCGCCTGGCCTTCTGGGTCGCGATTGGGATTGTTATCTCCTTTATGGGCACCTTCACCGTCATGCTTATTTTTGACGTGACCATCAACATGATAACCCTCTTTGCATTTATACTTGTGTTGGGCATTGTCGTGGATGATGCCATCGTAGTGGGTGAGAATATTTTCTCAAGTCAGGTTCGGGGCATGAACCCGGCTGAAGCCTCATTCAGGGGGGCTATCAGGGTGACAACCCCTGTCATATTCGCAGTCACAACCTCCATTGTTGCCTTTCTGCCGTTGATGTTTGTGGAAGGTGTCATGGGAAAAATCATGAGCGCTATTCCCATTATCGTAATCAGTGCTCTGGTATTTTCGCTGTTTGAGTCACTCTTTATCCTTCCGGCACATCTGTCCAAAATCAATATTACATCGAGAATTTCCTGGCTTGGGAGACTGTCAGATATACAAGCCGGCATTTCATCCGGTCTCAACCGGTTCATAAATGGAAAATATACCCGGTTTCTGAAACTGGCAATCCAGAACCGAATAACCACCATAGCGGTCAGTATTGCGATTCTATTGATTTCCCTGGGAATGGTTACCAGCGGCATTCTGAAATTTGATTTCATGCCGGATGTGGATTCAGACAACATGTATGTCCACCTTGCTATGCCGAAGGGATCATCCTCCGGACAGACACTTGAAGCAGCTCAGCGGATAGAAAGTGCTGCCAGGATTGTACAGGAGGAATATCTCAGTGAATTCCCCGACAGGGAACCGTTTATTCGGCATATCTCGACGGTTGTGGGAAATCAGCCCATGGTAAGCGAAGGGCATGGCGGGACCGGATTGACAGTGACCAATCCCGAGCTGGCGGAAATCAATATTGAAATTGTTTCTCCCGATCAGCGGGAACTGTCGTCATCGGAGCTGGCTGGGCGCTGGCGGGATAAGGTTGGAGACCTGATAGGAATTGAATCCATCACCTACAGTGCGAACCTGATGAGTATGGGCAATGATATTGAAGTTACTCTTTCTGCCAATGATTATATAGTACTGGATCAGGCTGTTAATGACCTGAAGGACCGCCTTGCGGATTATGAGGGCGTCAGTGAAATACGCGATGATTTCGAACTGGGCAAACAGGAACTGAAACTCAGACTCAAATCCAGTGCAGCATCCCTGAACCTGACCCTTCAGGATTTGGCCCGTCAGGTCCGGCAGGGGTTGTACGGAGATGAAGTATTTCGTCTTCAGCGGGGAAAGGATGAGGTGAAAGTGATGGTTCGATACCCGCTCGGTGAAAGAAACTCCCTGAAGGATATCGAACGGATGCGGATTCGCACACCGGAAGGCAATCAGGTTCCGTTTTATACCGTGGCGGAAGTGGAAGAAGGCAGAGCCTATTCCCAGATCAAACGGAGTGACGGTCGCCGCATTGTGGTGGTGATGGCGGATGTGGACAACAACCGGACCAGCGCCAATGACATCAATTCAGAACTTCGCAGTCAGGTGCTGCCTGATCTTGAAGTCAGATATCCAGGACTTGCCAGTTCGTTTGAAGGAATCCAGGAACAACAGACGGAATCAATGTCCAGCCTGGGAATTGGATTTCTGATTGCCCTGTTTGTCATGTACGGACTGCTGGCCATTCCTTTCAAGTCCTACATACAGCCTCTGGTGATCATGAGTGCGGTCCCATTCGGAATCATCGGTGCCGTATGGGGGCATATTCTGTTTGGGTATTCCCTGAGCATGATCAGCATGTTTGGCGTTGTGGCTCTTTCCGGTGTGGTAATAAACGACTCCCTGATTCTGGTGGATTTCATAAATGATCGACTGAGGAGCGGCCATTCTGTTCAGGATGCCGTGATCCTGGCTTGCCAGTCCCGTTTCCGTCCCATCATCCTTACATCAGTGACAACCTTTCTGGGACTGACCCCTATCATTCTGGAGACAAGTCTGCAGGCAAGATTCCTGATCCCAATGGCTCTCAGTCTCGGGTTTGGGGTTCTTACCGGTACTGCCATTATTCTGATTATGGTGCCGGCTGGTGTCATCATGATAGAGGATTTAAAAACTATCCCTGTCCGTCTGAAAAAAAAAATACGCAATTTCGGGACCGCCGGAAAGGTTTATGGTGGAAGGAGGGAGTCATGACTGATATTCGCTCCCTATTCATGCTGGCTGCAGGTTCCGTACTCACCATTTCCTGTACCATGAATCCCGGGAAATCGGATTTGACGCCTGATTATGACATCCCCATGAATTATTCTGCTGAGAGAGTGCATGTGTATGCCGATACGCTGATGGAATCCCAATGGTGGAGAGGGCTGAATAATTCGGAACTGAATGATCTGATTGATACCCTGCTGATCCATAATCTGGATCTGGAACTGGCGCATGCCAGGGTCAGCCAGGTTGAGGCCTTTCTGCGACAGACACAGACGCAGCAGCTTCCAACGTTTTCAGCGGAAAGCAGTGTTTCCCTGTCACACGGTTCTGCCTACATGGCCGGCAGCTCCTTCCCCATCGATAAGGATACCACCTACAGTTTCACTGCAGGAATGAACTGGGAGTTGGATATCTGGGGACGGATTCGAAGCCTGAAGAATGCAGCGGTCTCTGATCTTGCGGGAGTCCGCTGGAATACCGAAGCCCTGTATCAGGGACTGATTGCTCAGACGGTCCTTTTGTATTTTGAAATTCAGTCACGGGTCCAGTATCTGGAACTTGCTGGGGAGATGGAGCGGATCAACTCGGAAGATCTGGAACTGCAGAACGTCAGATACATGAGTGGAGTGGGTTCCCGGCTGAATATTGCCCGGGCACAGCAGGCCCTGGCTGTTTCTGTTCAGCAGCGAATTCAGGAAGAATATATGCTGAGCAGTGCACTTCGGTCACTGAATGTCCTTCTGGGACGATACCCTGACGATACCGCAATTCAGCAAACCAGCAGGCCGGCCGCATCGGTTCAGTTCAATAGGGTTCCTGCCGGGCTTCCTTCGGATCTGCTGATTCGTCGTCCCGATATCAGGGCGGCAGAATCAAATGTAGAAGCCGCCCGTCAGAGGGTAGGGGCTGCAAGGGCAGATTTGTTTCCCCGGCTGGCTCTCACCGGAAGTGCCGGACATAACAACACAATGCTGGAAGATCTGCTGGCGGAAAACAGCCGACTGCTGACTGCCGGAAGCTCTGTAAGCTCCGTCTTTGCCTTTGGAGCAAAAAAAGCAGTGGTTCGCCAGAATCAGGCAGCACTGGATCAGGCGGTTCTGGAATATCAGAAAGCGGTACTTGATGCGTTCAGGGAAGTTGAATCTGCAATCGAGATGATTCGCATCAGCGGCGAGCAGCTGACATGGGCTCAGAATCAACTGAAGGCCGCGGAAGACGTTCTTCGCTTTCAGAATCAGAAATATGCCAGGGGAATCGGGCGGTATGATCAGGTTTTGGATGCCCGCCTGAGCCGTCATCAGGCACGGACCGGACTCATCACTGCCGAAAACACCGTGATACAGTCGCAGGTCAACCTCTATCTGTCACTGGGAGGTGACTGGAAATAAACCGCCGGACATTTACCGGTAATAAATTTCCCCGCCCGTCAGCTGACGGGTGAGGTATCATTAGCCCGGATATTTCATGAGACTTTGTAATGAGATGATGAAAATGATTGATTCTACAAGGCATATGAAGAAAAATGAGTGAAATCGTACTGGACAGTACGTTGAGAACATTTTTCGAGTATAACGCTGTAGAATTGAGCAGATCCATCATCGGAATAGATTTCTCATGAAATATTCGGGTTAGTGATATAATCATTTTTTATTTCGCCGCCGCGCCAAATGGCGGATTTTCAACAAGCGGCGGGGAATGCACCCAGTTACACTCGTCAGTCAGGAGACGGATTAAAAATCCGCCCACTGGCGGATTCAATACCCTGAAATATCAGCAGTTGCAGAATTCCCTGTCCGGCAGTCAAAAGAATACAGGCTTCAAGGCAGGGAATTTTTTTAATTTCAATGACTGTCCCTTTCCGGTATCACATGCCGGATATATTCCATTGTCACTGGCAGATGGCTCAGAGTAAATTTCATCCTCTCACAACCTTAATAAAAGTTCGTAAAAAATCATGCACAACTTCAGAGTTTCCCTGTTTCAATGTTTCATTATTCTTTGCCTGTCTGCGCTGCACGCAGATTATCTTGGGGGTGAATATCGAACCCTGGACAGCTTCATGTACGGACGGTTTGAAGCGGTTTTTCGTCCGGCAGCAGGGGACGGCCTGGTGTCTTCATTTTTCACGTATAATGACGAAACTCCCAATACGCCCTGGTGCGAAATAGATATTGAGGTTTTAGGCCGATATCCGAACCTGTCTCAGTTCAATGTAATCACGGACGGTCAGATCAACCATCTGCGTCATCATTTGCTGCCGTTCAATCCGCAGCTGGATTTTCATACCTACGCCTTTGAGTGGACGCCGGAGTATGTTGCCTGGTTTATTGACGGGACTGAAATGCATCGACAGGAAGGCGAACATGTCGCCTGGCTGACAGAACCTCAGAAAATCATGATGAATATCTGGAATCCGGTATTTGACAACTGGGTGGGAGACTGGAATGAGTCCGTTCTGCCGCGCTTTGCATTCTATGATCAGGTCAGTTATGCAGCATACACGCCGGAGGGTGGCAATACCGGGACCAATCTCCAGTTTACGGCTGTCTGGACGGATCATTTTGACGATTGGGATCAATCCCGCTGGGAAAAGGCTGAACACACCTTTCCGGGCAATCAGTGTACTTTCAGTCCGGACAATGTGGTATTCCAGGACGGATACATGATTCTGTGTCTCACCAATGACAATGCCACCGGTTATACGGACAATACCCCTCCTCAGGTGATATGGGCCAGAGCAGGGTCGAATCAGGTGACGATTCGGTTTTCCGAAGAACTCAATTCTGAAAGTGCTGAAGATCTGTCTGCATATATCATCAGCGGACTGAACATACTGGATGCCGTTCTTCAGCCGGATCAAAGAACGGTGGTGCTGGCCGTTTCCGAACCGGTGCCGGATCAGTCCTATTCACTGGTGGTTCTGGGTATCGATGATCTCTTCGGCAACTCCCAGCTGGGCCAGGTGCAGTCAATCATTATGCCTCAGCCCCTTGTGTTTCAGGATCACCATATTAAAATAAATGTCGGAGGCTCACAGTACCAGGATTTTTGGACGGATCAGGAATGGCTTCCTGAAACTGAGTACGGTTATCTTGACGGCACGGTGTATCAGGACTGGGATGAACCGGATATCCAGAATTCCGAAATGGATGAAATATTCTGGACCCAGCGGAACGGACTGGTGCAGTACTGCTTTCGGCTTCCTGAGGCTGACTATCAGGTGTTTTTTCATTTCTCTGAGGCTTCCTGGCAGGAAAGCCAAAACCGCCAGTTTGATGTTTACGCCAACTCGAATCAAATCATATCCGATCTGGATATTTATAATCTTGCCGGTTCGGACAGTGCATTGGAAATTCCCGTTTTCCACTGTCAGCCGGTGAATGAAATCCTGACACTGACCTTCAGTGCCGATACTGATGCACCGATACTGGCCGCCATTGACATCAGTGATGCTCCTGCAGGATGCTCCGATCCGGCAGCATTGAATTACAGTCCTGACGCCGTATTTGATGACGGTACCTGCGAATGCAGCATCAGCGGTGATGTAAATGGTGACGGGGCAGTGGATATTCTCGATATTGTCCTGATGGTGGACCTGATTCTCTTTTCCCAGCCCAGTCCATGTCAGGAGATTACCGCAGATCAGAATCAGGACGGCACCATGGATGTCACCGATATCCTCCTCATGGTTGAAACCTTGTTGGGAATCACCTGGGCTGAATGATTTAAAAGTGTGTTTATCCTGCCCCGTGAACCGACACCCTATTCATTACCGTCAGCTGTCTGGGGATAACCTGAACCGGCAGAAACGGTTCACCGACAATATTTTTATGGACAGCCACAAATGACTGAAATTATAGATTTTCAAATAAAACCGGCTGAAAACGGGCATTTCAGTGCGGAGATCATTCAGCGCGGCGCTTCGGAACCGGTGGCCGTCATACCATTTATTCTGCCGAACAGACTGTTCGAAACATATCCCCTTAGGGCATCGCAGCTGGCGAATCCAACGGCCGCTCTGGAACTGCTGACTGAAACGGGACAGCATCTGTATCAAACCCTGTTTCTGCCGAATGTTCGGCAGCAGCTGGATTCCCTCTCCGCTGACCGAATCGTCATTTGCATTCGGATTGCCTCTGCGGTTGATTTTCTGGAATATCTTCCCTGGGAAGCATTGCACAACGGCCGCAGCTTTCTCATCAGTCTTGATGAATTTGCCGTCACCCGTCTGCCCTCAGACGGACATCCGCTTTACCAGGTCCCTGATGTCGCATATCCCCTGAAGTCATTTGTCCTTCTGTCAATGCCCGAAAACCTTGGTTCCGCAGTTCCGGATAAAACAGATGAGCTGGAAATGCTGCTGCTTTCGATGGATGAATCTGTTCGTCAGGGAAAGCTGAAAGTCAATTTTGAATCGCATGCCGAGATAGACGCGGTTGACCAGCGGCTGAGCGAAGCGTTTGATATATTTCATTTTGTGGGACCCGGTGCCGATCCTGAAAGTGAAGGAGGGCTGCTCCTGGTTGATGATGATGGTGCGGCTGTCGAGACCACGGTTGCCGATATGCTGCATGCTGTTCGCAATTCCGAGAGCCGGCTGCGGCTGATGATTCTCACAGGGTATCTGTCCTGCCCCACGGATCAGACTGCCAGTTTTCTGAAAGTAGCAAGGGGAATGCTGCGGCGCAGGATTCCGGCAGTGCTGGCTCAGCAGTATGCCATGAGTGAAGATGCCGGACTGCTGCTGGACTATCAGATTTATTCCACAATCGGAAAAAGCGGCGGACTGACCGGCCATATTTCGGATTTGCGGCGTCAGCTGCTTCAGATGGATGAACCCGTTTTGCAGATGGATGCCCTGGCAATGGTGATGTATCTGGCGAGCGATGCACCACTCAATGTGACGACTCGAATTGACGACAACGGTACAACATCCGGTGAGCAGGATGGTTTGAGCTTTCAGGGCCGGAGCGGAACTTTTCGAAAATTTCGGCAGGAGGTCCTGTTCGAGAAAACCGGAGCGGTTCTGCTGTACGGCAGAGAAGGCATCGGAAAAACCACACTCAGCCGACGGCTGGTCAGAAAATTCAAATCACATTTCCAGAAAGCGGTGTCCCTGAATTGCAGAACCGCTAACTTCTCTCCGGAGCTGATTGTTCGCGAGCTGCACAAAGTACTGGATGAACTGGGAATGCCGGACCTTCAATGGACGTTTCGAAATTCCTTTCCTCCTGAAAAACTGGCCCTGCGCGTCTCCGCTCTGCTCAACAATGCCCGTATTCTGGTGGTTTTTGATAATCTGGAGGCTCAGGTCGTGGAGAGAAACGGTCAGAATCAGCTCCGCGATTCGGGACTTACCCAGTTTCTGGAAACCCTGATCTTCTCATTGAAAGGATCATCGGTACTGCTGTTTCTGACCGCACGGCCGGTGAATCTGGTTGATCCTAAATCCGGACTGGTGATAAGTCTGGAACTGTTGGAATTTGATCGTCCCGATTCAATCTGCCTGACCCAGAACCTGCCGAACCTGAACCGGTTGGGCCTTGAACAGAAGCTTCGGCTCCACAAGGTTTGCAAAGGGCTTCCCCTGGCATTTGATTACCTGAATATATGCTGTGAAAATGCAGAACCCGCCGAATCACTGCTGAATGACTGGTCCCGGAGTCCAGAGCCGGCGGCGGCAATTGCTGAGTACATCATCGTTAACCTGCCGGTATCCATCCGCGAACTGCTCATTCAGCTGGCTGCATTCCCGGTTCCTGTGGATGCGGGAGTGCTGGACTGGCTGAGGAGAAACAAACCGGGATCCAACTTGCCTGAAAACCCTGATAATGTCCCGGCGGCCAGCGATGCGATTGACGCGGATCTTGAAAGCCTGATCAGCCACATCAATACCGATCCGGATGATTCCGATCCGGATGCAGAAACAGTAAACAAACTGATTCGGCTGCATCTGATCGAACCGATACGGAAAAAAACAGAGATTTTAGGATTATCCGTCCGACCAATTATCCGGCGCTGCTGCCGTGACTTGACCGATCCCGACATCTGGCATAAACATCTATGCAGTGCAGCGGCGTTTTTCCAGGCCCGGGGTCAAAATTCTGATCCGGACCGCATGACGCTTCAGGAGATTTTCAGCCAGTTTGAAGCAGCCGGCCTCTGGATTGAAGCGGGTGAATTTCGAAAAGGCGCTGAAATCATCCTGAAGATCACTTCAGAGAAAAACCAGTGGGGGCTGGACCGCCTCTGTGAGAGTCAGCTGATTCGACTTCTGGAGTTTGCAGAAGACCGGTTGCGCGCTTCCATCCACTATCGGCTTGGACGAATAAAATTTCGGCGTTTTGATTTTCATAATGCACTGCAGGATTTCTTGCAGATGCAGGCTGTTTCCTCTGCAGCAGATGATACTGCCATGTCAGGGAAAGCATGTCTCCATATCGGTGAAACCCGTTTGATGCTGGAAAAACACGCGGATGCACTGAAGGATTGTTCCGCCGCCCGAGAGCATTTTCAGAAATCCGGTGAATTGAAAGGTCTGGCTGAAACCGCCCGGCTGAAAGGAAGAATCCACCGCAGTCTGAAAGATTTTGATGATGCCTGGATGAGTTTCGAAGAGGCGTCCCGAATCTATGGAGATCTTCAGGATGAAGACGGCCTGGGGGAGGTGATGCATGAACTGGGATTGATTCATGCTGATAAGAAAGAAATTGAAAATGCCATGGCGCATTTTGAAAACGCCATCAGTTCCTTTAAACGAACCGGAAATCAGCCGGGAATCGCCCGCAGTCTGTTTGAGATTGGTCGAATTTCACGAATAAAAGGCGAAACGCGCCGGGCAGTCGAACTTCTGGAAGACACACGCGGGATGATGATAGAAACCGATGATTATAAAGGAGTGGCCGGTGTCGAGTTTGAAATTGGCATGATACGGCGGGACCAGAAAGAGTACATTCGAGCGGTCAGAGCGATGGAGAAAGCCAGAAAAATCTATGAAGCCATTGAATATGAGAAAGGTCAGGCGGATACATGTTTTCAGATTGGACTGGTGTACCGGGCCAGTTCCAATTTCAAGCTGGCGGTGGAATATCTGAATGAGGCGATTGAAATGAATGATCACCTGAACAATCAGGCTGGACTGGCGGAAAGCCATCATGGCATGGGATTGCTTAATCTGGAGATCTGTGAATTTGACACGGCATTTTTCCATCTGGTTGAGAGCCTGATGGAGTGGCTGCACTTGAAATCTTCACGGGCCAATCAGCTCATACCCGATCTGAAGGCGCTGCGAACCCAGTGGGGCGGGAAAAAATTCGACCGTGCCTGGGAAGAACGCACCGGCAAACCGGTCCCGGACGGTTTCAAACAGGGTTAGCCCGGTTATTTCATGAGACTTCGTAATGAGATGATGAAAATGATTGATTCTACAAGGCATA
>CAZGNZ010000060.1:0-18236 GCA_964527215.1 uncultured bacterium
AGCCCTGATCCATATAATTGGGATCCAAGCCAGTGCTGCCGCCGACACAGTAGCCGCAGTCATCAATAATGGCTTCACCGAAACATTCACCGGCACAGTCCTGATCACTATTGGCTTCGTGACCGGTAGTGCCTTCAGAACAAACGCCGCAGTCATCAATGAAAGCTTCACCGAAGCAAACACCGTCACAGTCCTGGTCGCTGTTGGCTTCGTGACCGGACGTTCCGCCGGAGCAGACGCCGCAGTCATCTATGAAGGCCTCACCGAAACAGACACCCATACAATCCTGATCACTGTTGGCCTCGTGACCAGTGGTGCCTTCAGAACAAACGCCGCAGTCGTCAATAAATGCCTCACCGAAACAGACGCCGGCACAGTCCTGATCGCTGTTGGCCTCGTGACCGGTGGTGCCTTCAGAACAAACGCCGCAGTCATCAATAAACGCCTCACCGAAACAGACGCCGGCACAATCCTGATCGCTGTTGGCCTCGTGACCGGTAGTGCCTTCAGAGCAAACACCGCAGTCATCTATGAAGGCTTCGCCAAAACACACACCGGCACAGTCCTGATCGCTGTTGGCTTCATGGCCGGTCGTTCCGCCGGAGCAGACACCGCAGTCATCCACAAATGCTTCGCCGAAGCAATCACCAGCACAGTCTTGATCGCTGTTGGCTTCATGACCGGTTGTACCGCCGGAGCATATACCGCAGTCATCAACAATGGCTTCACCAAAACAGATACCGGCACAGTCCAGATTTGCTTCATAGCAGCAGGCACCTTCAGAATCTGTAAGCCCTGCGCCGAAGCAGTCACCAAAACAGTCCTGATCGCTGTTGGCCACATGACCAGTGGTGCCTTCAGAACAAACGCCACAGTCGTCAATAAAGGCTTCACCGAAACAGACACCGGCACAGTCCTGATCGCTGTTGGCCACATGACCGGTGGTGCCTTCAGAACAGACACCGCAGTCGTCAATAAAAGCACTGCCACCGCAAATACCGGCACAGTCAAAGAACAGGCAGGAGCCGTCGTCTACATTTGCATCTGGATTGTAGTTACAGGCTGCAGGATTCGTACAGCCTTCGATCACATACTCAGTGTGCAGCGACTCAGGATTAACAGGATCACCAACGACCATATTTGCTTCAAACTGAATCGTCTCTATGATGTTATAAATGGTATCAGCCTCAGCATAGTAATATTGAAATGATACGATTTCACCAGAGCCGATATTGCTGCTGATTGTCAAAAAGTAAAGATACTGGTCTCCAGGTGGGAAGTAGAGTCCGCTGGCAACACCGCGCAGTTCTTCACCCACAAATGCAGCAAGCATATCATTGGCAGAACCCGCAAGCCAATCATTATCAATAATGACTTCCGCTGTAACTGATCCTTCAAATTCAAAAGCACTGGGATCATAGGTCCAGTCAGGCGGATTGTATCCGCTCTCCCCAATATTAAATTCGAATGGATTAAGAGGATCCCCTTCAACCATATTGGTTGTAAATACGATGACTTCTTCAAGATCTAGGATTTCTCCTGTGGATGCGCGATAATACTGAAAATTGAAAATCTCTTCTGATGAGAGATTACTGTAAATTGTAAGCATGAAAAGGGTGTAGTTGCCGGGAGCAAAGTAAATCCCACTTGTGACACCGCGGCATTCACCATTCGCAAAACCAGCCAGAACATCAGTCTCAGATCCAATAAGATTGCCATCCAATGCAACGGTGGCGGTTACTGAACCTTCAAATTCGTAATCACTGGGATTTACTGACCAGCCATCAGGAATATTTACATCTGAAGAAATGGACAGCGCAAAAGGGGTCAGAGGATCACCAACCACCATATTGGCTGAAAACTCCAGGGTTTCCATGATGTCATATACACGGTCTTCTGCCGCATCATAGTACTGGAATGATACTACTTCGCCGCTCGATTGATTGCTGTTCAGCGTAAGCATGAAAAGAGTGTAATCACCGGGAGCAAAATACAGTCCACTGACAACCCCTCGGCACTCGTCACCAACGAAACCAGCAACAATATCCGATGCAGTACCTACCAGATCGCCGTCAAGCTGCACGGTAGCGGTTACTGAACCTTCAAATTCGTAATCACTGGGGGTAACCGACCAGTCAGGAAAATTATCCTGTCCGAGAGTCAGTTGCCACATTGATACGGAAAGTAAGAAAATTAAGACCCCTTTTAATGCCTTCATTGTTGATCCTCTTAGGTTATTTTTTTGTTAAGATCATTGATAATAATAATCTTGATGAAGGGTAGGCAGGATGGTTTCGGGTCGGAAGCCACCCTGCCAAATCGGTTATTCTCTTTCACAGAAAAGCGGTGCAGTCTGTGAAAGATCATTTTGAATTACTTGATCAACATTACCTTCTGAGCTGCTGAGAATTGCCCGGAAGTCATTTGAATGAGATAGACACCACTGGTCAAATCCTGCGCATTCCAGGAGATGGTATAATTCCCGGCTGCCTGCCAGCTATTCACCAGTTCTGCCACTGTTCTACCGGTTACATCAAATACGGTAATCTGAACCTGACCCGGCTGTTCAATTGCATAATTGAACGAGGTTACAGGATTGAATGGATTCGGATATGCCGGATTCAGGCAGTAAGTATCAGCAATCATATCATCGGCTGCCAGCGGAGCCAGTTCATGCAGTTCAAATGATTCTGAAGGATTACCAATGACCATATTGGATACGAATTCAACGGTTTCGCTATAGTCGTAGAGTTCCTGTCCGGTGGAATCATAATATCTGAATGTGACTACTTCACCAGACTGTTCATTTGAAAATACCGGAAGCATGAAGATGGTCTCACCGGTGGGCGGATACATCATACCGCTGACAAATCCGCGGCATTCATCACCAACAAATGCGGCCAGCAGGTCTCCGTCCGATCCAGCCGGAAGCTCATCCATGTATACAGATGCAGTCACTGATCCGGAGAATTCGAAATCACCCGGAACCACATTCCAGCCAAGATCGATCCCATCACGGAACAGCCCAAAGGCTTCAGATTCAGTGTCAGTGATATCTGACTCGGCGCTGAGGACAACGGCAGGATATTCCAGAACCGCATCGCTGGCCATCTGGAGCATGTATCCGGCAAATGGTTCCAGTGTAAGTAAGGGTCCAAACCAGCCATATCCTTCAATGTACTGCGCGTACTCACCGGATTTGGCTTTGATGTACAGACCGTCTGAGTTCAATGATGCCAACGCGGTATTAATATCCATCGGCACTTCCGGTGTGTAACCAATCCAGTTCCATCCTTCAAATACACTGAACGGTTCCGGATCGTAGCATGAGTCTTCAAACAGGAAGTCTGCATCGCTCGTCATCTGGATTTTGTACATTTTGTTTACATCCAGCTCTTGCAGCGTGCCAAACCAGCCGAAGTCCTCCCCATACTGACTGTAACTGCCGTCCTGACTTCGAATAATCTGCCCGGCATTTCCAACAGAGGCCAGCACGGTAGGCAGCGACATATCTTCACCCAGTACATTCAGTGAGAACCAGTTCCAGCCGGCAACCAGATCGAAATCGACCATACAGTTTAAGCAATAATCAGGATCATCGTGCCCGGTACTGCCGCCGACACAGCCGCATTCATCGCTCATATATGCCGTTCCGAAACATTCATTGTTGCAGTCCATATCCTCAGGTTCACAGCAGCCGCCGAAATCATCATTCTCAGCAGTACCGTAACACAATCCCGAGCAGTCAATTTCTTCAGGCAGACAGCATCCACCGAAATCATCCAGGACAGCCGGACCGAAGCAGACACCATTACAGTCCATGTCTTCATTATTTCCGTCACAGACGCCGCAATCATCGATGACGGCATCTCCGAAGCAGATTCCCAGACAGTCCATATCGGCATTCATTCCTCCGCAGACACCGCAGTCATCAATAACAGCAGTACCAAACGGAATGCCGAAACAGTCAATATTGTTGGAATTCATCCAATCAACAAAGTTGACCTGGTTATGCAGATAAGGGGCGATCTCTGAAGATTCATTTACCATTGTGTATGCAAGATAACTGGCATCGAAAAACTCAAAGCTGGGTACATCTCCCACTTCCATGTAGCCGGCTGCAGAGGGATTTCCGTCATCACCAAATACATTGATGAAAGTACCGGGTCCTGTCCATTGTGCAGCACCCACCAGAACATCGCCATTGTAGGCAGCCACCCAGTCATAGATACTCAGATCAATATCATTAATGGTGGCTGATGTGATAATATAGGTGGCGTGGGTCGTGGAGGCAAAATATGCGTAAGGAGACGTGTAATAACAGACCTCTTCATCAATTCCGCACTCAACGGCATCAGGATTATAGTTCCAGGCTTCGGGGTCACAGCATCCGACGCACAATCCGTCATTTGCGGGATTATCATCGCATACCCCGCAAATATCTACATAGGCATCACCAAAACAGACACCGGCACAGTCCATATCGGCGTTATTACCATAACAGACTCCGCAGTCATCAATATCTTCCGGCATACAGCAGTCACCGAAATCATCAAGTATACTGGTACCGAAGCAGACACCGGCACAGTCCAAGTCGGCATTTTCGCCGAAGCAGACGCCGCAGTCGTCCATGTCCTCCGGCATACAGCAACCGCCGAATCCATCTTCTTCATGGCTGCCAAAACAGACACCGGCACAGTCCATGTCTTCGTTGTTCCCGTTACAGACGCTGCAGTCATCGTAAACCGCATCACCGAAACAAATTCCAAGGCAGTCCATTTCGATTGGTTCACAGCAGCCGCCGAAACCGTCTTCCACTGCGGTTCCGTAACAGAGTCCGCTGCAGTCTACATCCTCCGGCAGACAGCAGTTGCCGAAATCATCCCATTCGGTTCCACTGCCGATAATCCCGTCACACCCAGGAACGATGGCTTCAAGCAGATCCACTGCATAGAAAGCCGTATTGGCCCAGGCAAGACTTACCTGGCTGGTCACATCGGCATTCCAGATCTGTTCTTCCGAGCGGTCAAAGATCATAAATATCGGTACCTGGTCGATGAGCATGTAGCCTTCAGTATATTCTTCAAATTCGTCACCCATGACAGGTACCGTCGTGAAAGGTCCTTCCCACTGGGCAGCACCGACGCATACCGTATCCTCACCTGTGACGTTGAAGGCACCAACCCAGTCGGATGTTGTGATTTCAACATCAAATGCTGTTGCCATTTCAACAAAGTAGAACGCCTGCAGCGAAGACTGGTTAAAAGCAAACTCCTCTGGCGGATATTCACAGCTGCCGTCATCAAGTGTGGCCGTTTCATCGTAGTTGAGAGCCGCAGGATCTGTACAGCCGTAGCAGTCATTTGTACCCCAGCACACACCACAGTCGTCCATGGCCCAGTTGTATTCAACTCCGGTAAATCCTCCGGTACATTCGCCGCATTCATCAATGACGGCATCACCATTGTACGTTCCGAAGCAATCAGCTGCCGGTTCAGCAAACATCATGCAATCACCGACAACATCCGGAGCAGGATCACCGGCTGCTCCGCTGAAGAGAATGTCAGCAATGCAGGATTCGACAGCAGGTGCCAAAGTGTACGTGAAAGTTGCCAGCAGAAGGTCAGTTCCTTCAGGATAATAGGAGCCGGTAAATGAAATTCCAAGTGCCTGCCCGTTACTGCTGTTGACTGTAACATCCATGCCTTCAACCGGTGAATCAGCGCTGAGTATTTCAACTCCGCTGATATTCATCTGGAATCCATAAAGATCTACTTCACTGGAGTAATAGATATCAAACGACCCGGTTGTGTATTCCTGGTCACTGATCACATTGCCGTAATATAGTTCAACAAAACCAAACGGATGGTCATCATCACTGTTGGATACATAGTCATCCGGAATTGCATTCAGACAGAATTCTTCTGACACATCAGGGTCACCCATACCGTCACCGTCAAAGTCGTAGTAATAAGTCATCGGTACTTCCGGTGCATCTATACCGGTACTGCCGCCCCAACAGTTGCCGCACACATCGATTTCTGCAAGTCCATTGTACTCATTATTACAGTCGACCGGAGGTTCCGTGGCTTCCAGGCTGTCAATGTCATAACCGAAAGGTACTGTTCCAGGCGCACCGGCAATTATCAGGTTTTCGATTCCGATATTGCTGGTTGGACCATATTCGTAGGTGACCGTCATGAGCGTTCCGGATCCAAGAGGATAAATACTGCCGCTGAATGACATCAGGATGACTGAACCGTTCTCCGGATTCACTGAAGCTGTGAAGTCTGGGTTATCCGTGGCCACTTCGAGGGCTGTCACTCCGGTGATATCAAACTGAGCTCCATACAAATCAACATTGCTGTCATACAGAATGTCAAATGTACCGGACATTCCGATAATGGTGTTGTTCAGATTGGCTACCGTAAGATACACATCCCCTTCATCAGCTTCATCCGAGCAGTCCAGCACCCAGCCTTCAGGCGGGAGCATACCGATTGTGTTGACAGTCTCAGGTCCCATTTCACTGCAGTAGGATGTCCAGCTTCCAACTGCACCTAATCCGTCATTGTCGTAGTCAAAACAATATTCCACAGGAGCCGGTACATCACATCCGCAGCCGAGATCCATGTAGTTCGCATCATGGCCGGTATTGCCGCCGACACAGTATCCGCAGTCATCAATAAAGGCGGTACCGCCCAGATCACCATTACAATCGAAGTAGGTGTCCAGCAGTTCATCAATGATGAATGTACCCAAGTTGGCCCAGCCGTATTCCAGCACTGTGAGCTCAGGAACGGTTGCAGCATTTATGAATTCACCGGTGCTGCCATCATAGAGCATGAAGTATGGCAGGTCACCCTGGTTCATATAATTTTCGGTGTAGTCTTCTTCTTCATCACCCATTACAGGAACGGCAGTAAAGGCTCCGTCCCAAGGAATAGAACCGACGCAGACAGTGTCATTGCCGACGATATTGAACGCACCGATCCAGTCTTCCCCAGCAATCAGTTCTTCACCCAGAATGGTTGCCATTCCAATGAAATAGAATGCCTGCAGAGTTGACTGATTGTATACAAGACCTTCCGGATATACCAGCGCGTATTCACATGAGCCGTCATTGACGGTCGCATCCGGATCAAAGTTTTCAGCCAGCGGATCGGTACAGCCAAAGCAGTAATCCTGCGCCAGCCCGGTGGTTCCGCCCACACAGCCGCATTCGTTTACAAAGGCAGTTCCAAAACAGACACCGGCACAGTCCATATCCAGATTTGGCTCCAGCCCGGTGGTTCCGCCCACACAGACACCGCAGTCATCCAGGTAGGCCAAACCGTCTACCATACCGGCACAGTCAACATACAGAACCGTGATAAAGAAAATTTCCTGATCACTGTCTTCTCCGTCGCTGACAGTCAGTGTTATCGGTCCAATCACACCATCCTGATCTGCAGTCCAGGTAACCAGTCCGGTAAGATCAACAGTCATGCCTGCAGGTTCACCATCAAGCTCATACGTAAAGTTTCCGCTGTCAATATCTTCAACAACCACCTGATATTCAAACAATGCACCGGCTTCCACTGATTCAGGCGCATTAGAAATGATCACCGGGGCATCATTTTCTGCATTCACCATAACCGATACTATTTCGGATACAGATTCCAGCAGATCGCCATCAATTGCCATAATTTCTACAGTGGTCTGACCGTGCTGATCAGGCTGCGGGGTGAAAGTCAGCTGATTTTCAACCACCTCAACTGCAACCAGAGCGGGATCGGCAGAAACTGCACTGAATGTAAATTCCGAAGTCCCGTCCACGTCCGTGGCACTTAAGATAATTGTGTATGGGATATCTTCCGTCAGCGTCTGAGGACCGACGGGATTGAGTACCGGAGCATCCGGGACATTCATGACCATCAGATCAAACACAAAATTATCCGTGTAAACGGCTTCTCCTGTGGCAGAGATATCCAGACTTATCTGGGCATCACCGAAATAATCCATTGCAGGCAAAATGGTGAAATTAACGCCATCCAAATCCAGGCTGTTTACCTGGACGGTCACTTCATCCGTACCGAAAATATCAAAATCTGCTGAGATATCAAATTCATCCACATTAAGGAAGCTGATATCCAGAGTCAGATCTGATTCCTCGTCTGTTTCCTGATCGGCAATGGCCACAATTTCCGGAGGATCATCCACAGCCGTTACTGAAATATCGATCATGCTTTCCAGTGACTCACCATCCAGACTGGTGACAGTCAGGGAGAAGCTGTCATCTCCATTATAATTTTCGAAAGGCGTGTATCTGAGTTCCCAAAGCGCGGCAGTATTGTCAGCATACAGAACGGGACCGCTGACATATTCAAGTGTTCCGTTTGCTGCGTCATTATAGATGGTATAGAATGCTGTTTCGTCAAAACCACCGGAATTGTCCAGTGCCAGAATTGAAATCAGCACGTCTTCGTCTTCCATCATCAGATAGGGTACACCCGGAGCGATGAAAGGCATATCTCTGTCAGCCATATTTCTTCCAGGCAGATCAAATGTCATCATCACATAATCGGATGCAGCCTGCCCGTCCGAGACAGCGACAAGCAGATAGTCTTCTGAGAAATCAAATATGGGAGCATTGTACTGATATGAATACCCGTCAGTGTGAGTCAGCGAACCACCCCGGAACGTTACTGCCATCGGCAGGAACGCAAAGGTAAGTTCGTCTCCTTCGGGATCATCCACAAAGGGTGTGAAATCGATGATGTCACCATCAGAAACAACAAATGTATTGGCCGCAATAGTCGGAGGGTCGTTTACATCAACAACGGTAATGGTTACCATTCCGTTATTTGATGCATATTCCGCATCCATCGCATAAAACTCAAACGAAAATACATCGTCAACATTTTCCGGTGCTGTGTAAACCAGATCTGGAAGATCGCCTGCCAGGCCGTCAATTGGGTCGTCTACATAAAAGTAGTTCAGGTCATCGTTATCCGGATCAAATGCAAACACGCTGAACGACACCGTATTTCCGGACTGGACGGTAATTTCCAGATTTTCTGCGATCGGGGCTTCGTTCACTGCATTGACAGTTACAAACACATCGGCCCATTCGGACAGATACATACCGCCTTCAATCACGCGATAGCTGAATGCATCGCTTCCCGCAAAGTCAACATTCGGCGTATATGTAACAGACAGTCCGTCAAAAGTCAGTGTTCCGTTGGAAGCGCCGGAAACTTCATCAATCATAAAGTCGATAACTTCAGGATCAAGAGGGTTGGATTCGGCATCCACGTCAAAAGTAATCGCCTGGTTTTCATCCGTTTCAATAGCCATTTCGTTTGCCGTCGGGGTGTTGCACGAAGATCCGTCACCTGCACAGACACCGCATTCATCTTCAACAGCATTTCCGAAGCAGACGCCCAGGCAGTCCACATCAGATCCGTCACCGCCGCAGACACCGCATTCATCCACATAATTGGCAGCACAATTGGGGAATTCATCCATGTTGTTGGACACCCAGCCTTCCGGCGCAAACGGTTCACAAAATTCCGCACCGTCTCCTGCACCGAGTCCGTCCCCGTCCAGATCCAAATAGAACATCAGGATTTCAGCGTCGCCGCCCCATACGCCGGCACAGTCCTGAACACAAGGCTCAAGACCGGTTTCGCCACCGACGCAATCTCCACAGTTGTCAATGAATGCTGACCCGTCACAGGTCCCGAAACAGTCCTGAGCAAAATTTTCCGTCAGGCCTGTGGAACCACCCACGCAGTAACCACAGTCATCAATATATGCAGTGCCAAAGCATTCGCCAAAACAGTCCATGTCTGCATTTTCACCAAAGCAGACACCGCAGTCGTCCATGGCCCAGTTTTCTTCCATGCCTGTGCTGCCGCCGACACATTCACCGCAGTCATCGATAAAGGCGGTTCCAAAACACTCGCCGTAACAATCCATATCGGCATTTTCACCGAAACAGACACCGCAGTCGTCCATGGCCCAGTTTTCTTCCATGCCTGTGTTCCCACCGACACATTCGCCGCAGTCATCAATAAACGCGGTTCCGCC
The DNA here is from genome assembly GCA_964527215.1 of uncultured bacterium. Taxonomy (GTDB): domain Bacteria; phylum Fidelibacterota; class Marinisomatia; order SCGC-AAA003-L08; family JACNLC01; genus CAZGNZ01. Next base: position 10,075 of record CAZGNZ010000060.1, read on the forward strand.
GAAGTCGCCGTTACAGTCAGCTTCACACGGTTCCAGACCAGTACTGCCGCCGACACAAGTTCCGCAGTTGTCAATGTAGGCTTCACCGAAGCATTCCATGTTGCAGTCCATGGCATAATTGAATTCCAGACCGGTTGATCCTTCGACGCATTCACCACAGTCGTCAATGACAGCAGTTCCGCCGCATTCGCCAAAGCAGTCTTCATAAAGAGGTTCGCCAGGATCGCCTTCGCACCAGTCGTTACAGCCTTCGGGATACACACAGCTTTCATCATCAATGGTTGCATTGGGATTGTAGTTGCATGCATTTTCATCCATACAGCCGTAGATATCAATCATGCCTGTGACCGCAGTGAGGTCAATATAAAAGCTTTCAAGATTTGCAAAGGGGAATCCATCATACACAAACGGCGGGGATCCGACTGCATCCGCATCGTAATATGCATTTGCAGAGGCGTCATAAATCATAAACACCGGTTCTTCGCCAGTGAGTAGATATCCAGTGGTTTGCTGGGATCCGTCATCACCCATCACGGGAACCACAGTATTCCATGCACCGCTCCACGGGTAGGCCCCAACACAGATTTCACCTTTGAATGCGCCAATCCAGTCGCCGTCCGCTAAATCAACTTCATCAATCGTTGCAACAACGACATAGAAGAAAGCTTGAAGCGAAGACTGATTAAATGCAAAATACTCCTCTACCGGCGGTGTTTCACCGTCGTATGTACAGGAGTCGTCATCAATGGTTGCATCTGGATCATAGTTGTCAGCCTCGGGATCCGTGCAGCCGTAGCAGAAATCTTCTGCCAGACCGGTTGATCCGCCAACACAGCCGCATTCATTAATAAAGGCCGTCCCAAAACATTCTCCGTTACAGTCCATGTCGGCATTTTCACCAAAACAGACACCGCAGTCATCCATGGCCCAGTTTTCTTCCATGCCTGTGTTCCCGCCGACGCATTCGCCGCAGTCATCAATGAAGGCAGTTCCAAAACATTCACCGTAACAATCCATATCGGCATTTTCACCGAAACAGACACCGCAGTCGTCCATGGCCCAGTTTTCTTCCATGCCCGTGTTCCCGCCGACGCATTCGCCACAGTCATCGATGAAGGCGGTTCCGCCGAAGTCTCCGTTGCAGTCTGCAACGCAGGGCTCCAGTCCGGTACTGCCGCCGACACATTCACCGCAGTTGTCAATATAGGCTTCACCGAAACATTCCATGTTGCAGTCCATGGCCCAGTTTTCTTCCATACCGGTGCTGCCGCCAACGCATTCGCCGCAGTCATCGATGAAGGCGGTTCCGCCGAAGTCTCCGTTGCAGTCTGCAACGCAGGGCTCCAGTCCAGTACTGCCGCCGACACATTCACCGCAGTTGTCAATATAGGCTTCACCAAAACATTCCATGTTGCAGTCCATGGCCCAGTTTTCTTCCATGCCTGTGTTCCCGCCGACGCATTCGCCGCAGTCGTCGATGAAGGCGGTTCCGCCGCAGTCACCGTAGCAGTCATTGTAGAGACATGAACCATCATCCACAGTGGCATCGGGATCATAGTTGCAGGCTTCTTGATCCATACAGCCAGGAATATCCGTCATGCCGCCCTCAGCGGTAATATCAATGTAAAAGCTTTCCAGATTGGCAAATGGAAATCCATCATACTCGAATGGGGGAGTGCCTGTTGCAACTCCGTCGAAATATGCATCAGATGATGCAACATACACCATGAAAGTTGGTTCTTCACCGGTCAGCAGATAACCATCGGTCTGTTCTGAACCGTCATCGCCCATCACCGGTACAACTGTGTTCCAGGCGCCGCTCCACGGATATGCACCCACACAGGTTTCGCCCTTAAATGCGCCGATCCAGTCACCGTCCGTCAGTTCCACTCCGTCAACAGTGGCATTTACAACGTAAAAGAAGGCCTGAAGAGAAGACTGGTTGTAGCCGAAGAATTCATCAACCGGCGGAGTTTCACCGTCATATGTACAGGAGCCGTCATCCACAAAGGCATCGGGGTCATAGTTTTCAGCCGTCGGATCGGTACACCCGAAGCAGTAATCAACTTCAAGTCCGGTATTCCCGCCGACACAGCCGCATTCATTTTCAATGGCAGTGCCAAAGCAGTCACCGTTGCAGTCCATATCGGCATTTTCACCGAAACAGACACCGCAGTCGTCCATGGCCCAGTTTTCTTCCATGCCTGTGTTCCCGCCGACGCATTCACCGCAGTCATCAATGAAGGCAGTGCCAAAACATTCACCGCTACAGTCCATATCGGCATTTTCACCGAAACAGACACCGCAGTCATCCATGGCCCAGTTTTCTTCCATACCGGTATTGCCGCCAACGCATTCTCCACAGTCATCGATAAAGGCGGTGCCGCCAAAATCTCCGTTGCAGTCTGCAACGCAAGGTTCCAGACCGGTACTGCCGCCGACGCATTCACCGCAGTTGTCGATATAGGCTTCACCGAAGCATTCCATATTGCAGTCCATGGCCCAGTTTTCTTCCATGCCTGTGCTGCCGCCGACACATTCACCGCAGTCATCGATAAACGCTGTTCCGCCGCATTCATTATTACAGTCATTGTACAGACACGAACCGTCGTCCACGGTAGCATCCGGATTGTAATTGCAGGCAGTGTCATCCATGCAGCCGGGAATATCACCGGATCCGCCAGTGGCTGTAATATCTATGTAATAGCTTTCAAGGTTTGCAAAAGGATAACCATCAAATTCAAATGGAGGAGAATCCGAGGCAAGCGCTTCTAAATAGGCATCTGCTGATGCATCATATACCCTGAAAGTGGGTTCTTCTCCTGTCAGCAGATAGCCGTCAGTTTGGTCAGATCCATCGTCTCCCATGGCCGGGATAACGGTGTTCCACGCTCCACTCCATGGATATGCACCAACACAAATATCGCCGTTAAACGCCGCTATCCAGTCTCCCGAGGCAAGCTCTACCCCATCTATCGTGGCATTCACAACATAAAAGAAAGACTGCAGGGAGGATTGGCTGAACTGAAATTCCTCCGGGGGTTCTTGTGCTAATCCAATGGAAAATGAAAAAACTGTACTTATAATTATGTAAGAAGTCAGTTTTTTGAACATTGACATGATTAGTTTCTCCTCTTCTGAAAGGTTGACGGATGGATTAAAATTTAAATTATCCTAAAAAAGTACTGTTAAAGGTAAGAACAGTTGGATTTATATACAAAGTTTAAATTAAAATTTTATGGGATATTGTGGCGTATTACTCTCTCTAATAACGGCCAAAATCGCGCCCCAAAATCTGAATCAATTTCAAGCCAAAAACCAGCACCTATTTTTATTATCATTCTGTACCCGCAAACCGTAAAAAACTGCCCCGATTGCCAACATTTTCAGCATTCAGACTTGGAGTTCGAATCAATTTCAGCCATGAATTATCATACATCTATATTATTATATATAATATATTACATTCTCGCAGAAAACATCACTCGCAGTAAACTGCAGAAAACCGGTTGTTTCGGTGCAGGTCTGATAATTTTCTGTAAAAAACTCCAAGCAAGGCAAGTTTCGGAAATATAAACTGTATTTTAAAGGAGTGCTGCCAATCCGTTTACAGATGATAACCAGCTGAGTTAAAAAGATCGATCTTGCGTCGATTTCTATTGAATCCGCCAGTTGGCGGTTTTTAACCCGACTCCTGACGGACAAGTGTAACAGAGTGCATTCCCCGCCGCTTGTTGGAAATCCGCCATTTGGCGTGGCGGCGAAATGAAAAATGATTATATCACTAATGATACCTCACCCGTCAGCTGACGGGCGGGGAAATTCATTGAGAACCCATCGGTTCTTAACCGGAAAAAGCTTCATTGACAGTCAGCACTAAATTGTGTTGAATTTTTGCTTTTTCCGCATCAATACATTTTCATCATCTCATCACGAAATCTCATGAAATATCCAGACTAAATGCAAAAACACCTGATCAAGATACAGTCGTGCTGTACAGATCAGGTGTTCAGTCGATAATGTTCAGTCTGCGCTGAGTGCAGAACCAAACCCTCAGCCTGAGGGTGAGTTCAGCCTCATGTAAATCCGCTGCCCAGCGGTGCAGAACATCCCGAAGCGGATCCGGCGGAGTCACTTCCCCCAATGGCTGCCTTCAATGACAGCTGACGCTCAGAATTATGTTCACTGCAGCCGGGACATTTAACGTCTTCATCCCTCGTGGAGAATGATTTTACCAGGGCACTGAATTTTTTTCCGCAAGACTTGCATTTGTACTCGTATATAGGCACTGCATTTCTCCGGTTTATCCGTCTTTATCCTGTTCGCCGGGGTAACTGCTTCCGCAATCGGGATTCCGCCTGGAATCCAGTGGTCCTCATGTGAGAACTCCCTTACTGGAAAGCCACCTTGACAGTCCAAACCAGACTGCTGCAATCAGGATGAGATCTACAATTTCATTTCCGCTACTCATTGTTACCCGCCAAAATCAGAAACATTTTTTGAGTCTGACGGGATTATTCAACGGAAGTTACAGAAAAAAATTACCAGAATATGTTTGCCTCTGAATCTGGAACTGAATCTCAATATGCACGATCCAGGCAGATTCATTTGCTATCACCCCAGTCATCTGAATCCCAGTCTGACCAAAATATCAGTAAACGTGTATACCTACGAGACTTTGCAATCCCTGATGCAGTTCATGATCCCTTTCAGCATTTCACCGTTCAAACTGTAAAAAATGAAATTGCCCTGTCTCCGTTTTTCCAGCAGCCCGTTTACCAGCATGATTTTCAGATGCTGACTGGTCACAGCCTGCTGAAGACCAATAAATTCTTGAATACTGCCGACATTCTGTTCACCGTTTTCCAGAAACTCTACCACTTTCAGACGTACTGGGTGTGCCAATACTTTCAGTGTCCGTGCAGCCTGTGTAATTTTCTCTATGCTAAGTTCCGTATTCATACTCAACTTTCCGCTTTTAGCTGTTAAATGACTTGCCTGGCATATGATTTCGTGTCTATATACCTGACAAAGTACTATTTTTATGTGGATATATTACTGGTAAAAATATTTAAAAAGACCAATACCGGGGAATAAAATATGTTGCAATACCCCAAAAAATTAGAGTCAGAGGCAAACCGGCCTTGACAAAATCCCAAAATCGATACTGTCCGGGGCCGTAAACCATCAAGTTGGTCTGATATCCCATTGGGGTCATGAAGCTGGCTGATGCTCCAAATGCCACTGCAACCAGCAGCGGACGACTGTCAATACCCAGAGAATTGCCCAATGCAATGGCAATGGGCGTCATTACAATCGCAATCGCGGTATTCGAAATGAATGCCGACAGAAAAAAGGAAGCCAGATACAGGATTGACAGGTAGACGGTATATCCTTCACCGTCCGGTCCCAAAATCATGTCGCCCAGAGAAATGATGGCTTTTCCAATAATGACATCCGCCCCTGTTGACCGAATGGCTGTTCCCACCGGAACCAGCGCTGCAATCAGAAAAATAACCGGCCAGCTGATTGAGTTGTATGCATCCTGGACCGACATTGTCCGCAAAATCAGCAGCAGAATGACTCCAAGGACTGCGCCCTTAACCAGCGGAATGACATTCATCGCGGCCAATATCATGATAAATGGAATAATCACAATAGACAGCCACCAGTATCGTTCATAGCGCAGATTGAGATCCAGTTCCTCCACCAAAATCAAATCATTTGAATTCCGAATCATATCCAGCCGGTCTTTGGGAATAAGCACCAGCAGCGTGTCAGAAAACTTCAGCCGAATATGGGCAATTTTCTGCATCAGGTTTTCACCATGTCTGCGAATTGCCAGAACAAATCCGCTGGTGCGGCTCCTGAAATCGAACTGCTGAAGGGATTTCCCAATCAATGCCGAACCCTGACTGATAATCGCCTCAACAATGACATGATTTTTTCCCGCAAGCTCCTGATGGGTCATCTTGACATCAGAAAGCAGCAGCATTTTCAGGTCTTCCTTGAAGCGTACCATGCTGTTGATGTCAATGTGCACCAGGAAAATGTCTCCGGCCCGAATTTCCATAGACTTCAAATTGAACCGGTACCGGACCCCGTCCCGAATAATCATATAAAGCTGGAGATCATATTTTTCGCCGAGCCTTTCATCATCATGGGTTCGTCCAATCAGCGGAGAGTCTGTCGAAACCCGGAATTCTGTGAGATACCGGCCAAGCCGATACTTTCTTGCAAGTGATGAAAGAATGGATCGCGTCGGCAGCATCCAGCGGGCAATGATCATGTTATATGCCAGACCGATGAGCATGAATATAATACCGAGTTTGGTAAACTCAAACATTCGGAACGGCTGCATTCCCTCCTGCTCCATCACCGCGCTGACCACCAGATTGGTGGAAGTTCCCACCAGTGTCAGGGTTCCGCCGAATATGGCTGCGTATGAAAGGGGAAGAAGCACCCTTGTGGGGCTGATATGAAATTTCTGGCACAGGTTGATTGCCAGCGGGATGAATATTGCAACGGCTGCAGTATTGTTAATGAATCCGGAAATAAGAGAAATTGTCAGAAAGAAAATGAATATGGTCAGCCACCGGTTTTCCCCGATGGATTTATATACCTTATCGGCAAACACCTCCAAAAATCCGGTTTGGGACAAAGAGCGGCTGATTACAAACATACATCCAATAGTAACCACAGCCTTGTTGCTGAATCCCTCTATGGCCTGCTCGGGGGTGATGACTCCGGTCAGAAGGAGACAGCCCATGGCTGCCATTGCCGTTACCTCCATCGGCACCACTTCCATGGCAAACATGACTATCGCCAGGGAAATCACTAGAAATAATATGATAATATCAAATGTCAGAATCATTGAATTTGAGTGATCAGATACGCAGTCAGCACAGCAAAAAATGTTTACAGGATTTTAATTAATTATCAGACTGACAATTGCAGTAATTTAGACCTTATCCGGCTTTCGACCCATGGTTTTTCAGAAGACTGACGGCGCACACATCCGTCCAAAACATTTTATTGAAAACCCTTTTAACATTGACAATAAATGTGTTCATCAGATACAAACTGCACATTTACTTCACTTGAATCTATGAATTTGGAAGTCCTTTTCTGAAAAGGACCAAAAGAACATGTGCGATAATACTTGCGCCCTTCTGCCCTTGCACTGACAGTGACCACTGACGATCCAATTGTTTCAAGCCAGCGAAATCCCATTCAGCCATTGCACCATTACCCTATTTCACCATCTCGCTACTCAATGACACCCTTCCGGAAAACCTTACTCACCGATACATTCTGTTTCCATCCATTGCACCCCTTCAGGGTTCTGTCGCAATTCTATCCGATTCCCGGGGCGATGCCCCGGGTTGAAGTATTCAGCCCCTTTAGGGCTGGAAGATCTGAATTTTGCAAACGACCTGTGGAACCTCAGATAGAAAATCCCACTAAGTTCACTCATCCCAAACCCCCACCACTCCCGGGGAACACCAGTTACGGGCCATCCAGGATGCAGCAATCCCAATCCCGGCAGCTAACATCTGCCGGACCAAAATATCATTATTCGAGCACTCATCTGTATTACTACTATGCATCCTGTACCGTGATCCGGACGGGAATCATTGGCAATTGTTATATTTTATATTGGTAACTGGTCATCTGGGATTGCATTCACAGCATACGACTGACCACTGACAAATCAACCAGTTAACCATTACACTATTTCACCATTTCACTACTCAACAACACCCTGCAGGTAACCTGGCGCAACCAATCAACCAATACCTTTCTGCCAAGCCCGAAACGTAGTTGTAGGGTAATTAACTGAAATGAAATGTTCTTTTCTTCGAAGAAAAGAACCAAAAGAACATGCGCTGCAGACCAATTTCATCTCAATTGGATCTTTCATTGAATGAGTCGCATTTATCATCCCAGGCACTCAAGGTGTTTTAATTGTGTTGTGATTTACATCGTGATAAAATGCGTTAGTGAAAATTGTAGCACTCACTAGAATTCACTGATTTTTTGAGCTTCAGTTCTGTATAATATGCTAACCTACATTCTTGGGAGCAAATTTTTGTATTGATAAGTCATTAACATTTCTCACTTGAAAAATGGTGTATAACTAATTGATATATAATATAATA
>CAZGNZ010000061.1:0-16820 GCA_964527215.1 uncultured bacterium
AGAATCAATCATTTTCATCATCTCATTACAAAGTCTCATGAAATATCCGGGCTAAACGGTTTGTCTGGATGTCGGACTGTTTGAGGTTTTTGTCCCTGGAAATATCAATCATATAAATCTGAGATATAATTTTTCTGACTATCCGCCTTGGAATCACCGCTCCCGTAAAAGTGCCTTCAACGGCCTGAATCTGCTTTGGTGTGCCGACCTTTTGAAATCAAGTATTTAAAAACACTCACTTAACTTTCACAATCGCGCGAACTGCTTATGTCCGGTCAGTAACTGACCGGAAACAAACAGGGGCTCCGAAGAGCCCCTGTAAATCTCAAGCAACCTGCCTTGCATTCAAGGCCTTGCCGCTTTATTTCATCAGAACCATCTTGCTGGACATCTGATCGCTGTCAGTCTGCAGCGTGTAGATGTACAGACCGGCTGAGACCGGCTGACCGTTCATGTCGGTTCCGTTCCACATCACTGTGTGATAACCGGCAGTCATATTGCCGTTCACCAGGGTGGTGACCAGACGACCGGTGAGGTCGTAGACTTTCATGGACACCTTCGAATCAGCAGGTACGCTGAAGTCGATGCTGGTGGCGGGGTTAAACGGATTCGGATAGTTCTGTGACAGGGTGAATGCACTGGGCACAGCATCCATATTGTATGCCGTACCGGATCCGTAGGTCAGTGCCGCACCTTCATAATAGTAGTTGTTCAGATCGGTTTCGAACCGCAGTTCCTTACCTTCCGAAGCGCTCCATACGCGCAGTTCGATGGCTTCACCGGCCTCATAGCCCGGCAGTTCCAGACCGTATTCATTGTATCCGGCCCAGGCGGCAATGGTCACCGGCTGTGACAGGTCAACGATGCGGGTGGCACCAACGACTTCACCGTCGGCGTAGGCAGCCACTTCATCACCTTCGGACACATAACCGTCCACTTCAGTCAGGACGATAGCATACGGCATACCCGTTTTCACCACATCGTACTGCTGTGAAATACTGGCTTCCTTGAACTGCTCAACAGCTTCAATCTGGGGTCCGCGGCTCAGGAATGTATCCATCGGATAATAGAAGTCAACCGGTTCATCCGTATCCAGGAAGCAGGTGTAGCATTTTCCGGGATAGAGCATGGTCAGTGTTTCCACACCCAGAGACGGTACGTAGAATTCACCCTCATCATTGCTGATAATGAGAATATCATCATCGTAGTCCTCAAAGGCATCCAAGGCAGCCATTTCAGCCTGCGGAGTGAAGGAGAACATATTCACCATGAACGGATTCCAGGTGATGGCTTCCATCAGATCCACCGGCAGTCCAGTGACTTCCAGGGTTACCGGTTCAGTGGCGAAGACCTTGTAACCGGCGAGATAGTTGATATCACCAATCTGATCCACGTTGTAGGAAGGCACGTAGTACTGGCCCTGATCATCCCAGCCGATGAAGATATCATCGCCGAAGATGGTCTCGGCAGCCGGTGCTTCCGGCATCACGTTAAATGAGATCATGTTGTTGAAGTTGGCCTGCAGTTCGACTTCCTGCGTGTAGCTTCCGATTACTGTCAGGGTGGCAGCCGTAATCAGTGAACCCCATTCGCCGTTACCGGCAGAGAAATCCGGAACAGCGGTGTAGAGCATGTCTTCAGATACATCGTAGTACTTGAATACGATTTCATTGCCGGCCACATAACCCGGATACTGGAAACCGCCATAGGCACAGTAGTCCAGAGAACCAATACCAACGATTTCAATCTGTTCGCCGTTCCAGACAGCGGAACCGACCAGCAGTTCACCAATCTGGTTGGAACAGTCACCGGAGTTGGTGATGGCTGCAGCATCATAGAGACCGATCTCGTCGCAGTTTTCAATCTCCACGCCTTCACCGAATACATCGGAGATAACGATCAGTGAACTTTCACCGGTGGGCGGAATTTCAACCACCAGGGTTTCGGGATCTTCACATCCGCCGCCCGGAGGTTCGATAAATTCAGCACATTCCGTGACCGTGTAGTACGGATCGGCATTGGGATCGGAAATGGTGGCTGTTTCAAAGCACAGGATGGAAGTGAATTCTTCCATGCTGAGATTGGCAGTCACCTGCAGGATGGCACCTTCGCCAGCCGGAATCTGAGTTCCGGAAAGTGAGAAGCCGAGGATTCGGAAGTTGCCGTTGTTTTCACTGCCGCTGATCATCCAGTCGGTGGGTACCCGCGGAGTGGCAGCTGCTTCGAAGAAGGTGTAGTAATCGGGATCATCGGTGATGTCAATCTGGAATCCGGATACCGGACCGTTGTTGTTCATGATAACATCAAACATCCCTGAACCGGTCTGAACCAGTGACACATACACATCCGGCAGACCAATGGCCAGTGAGCCGTTGAAAGCCGTATGATACATGCTTGCGCCCGCCATATCGGAGAAGACGGAAGTTTCCGTCAGTACCAGATCGGCGGTTCCGTCCGGAGCATCACCGTTCACTTCGTAACTGATGGTGAAGAGTTCACCGCTGCCGATTTCAACCGGAGTCAGAGTCATTGAGAACCACAGTACGGTCAGTTCACCGTCGATTTCGCTGAAGCTGAACATCTGCTGATCCGGAATTCGTTCTGTCGGTGTTACGTTCACCGTTGTCACAACTTCCGGGACATCCGCAATATGGAGTTCCATTCCATAGAATGCAACGGGGTTGTTGACATCTACGCTGATATCAACCATGCCGCCCTGATCCACTGCTTCGGTCACGGTTTCGATGAAAACTTCAATGCTTTCAACTGTCAGTGTCACGGTGCCGCATCCGGAAGTTACAAAATAGCCCTGACCGGCTGCGTCTGAAATCACTTCAGCAGTGGTACACAGGTTCACATCCGCAGGTTCTGACGGGATCATTGTATCAAATGTCAGAGTGAGGATTGGACCGTCACCGGGTTCAATCAGGGTACCCTGCAGGGAGAAGCCCAGTACGCGTCCGTCGCCATTGGTAAGTTCCTGACCCTGGAGCATCCAGTCGGCCGGGACCCGGGCAGTGCCTTCCACACCGGTCAGTGTGAGATAATTAGGCACGTCGGTGAGATCAAACTGAACGCCGCCAACCGGTTCATCATTGGTCAGACCGACATCGACAGTTACTGTTTCACCCCCCATAACGGAGGCATCCGGAATGGTAAACATCACTGTGGACATTGGTGTCGCGGAGGCTTCGTTGGAGTAATCGGATTCATTGTTGCCGTCAAAGACTGCTGAAACCACATAATAGTAAGTCATGCCGTTCATGACGTCATTGTCAACATAGGTTACCAGTTCCGGATCAAGATCGGAAGCAATGGGGAAGTATGGGCCGCCGGAGACGAATCCGCGGTACAGGTTATACCCGGTGAGCACATCGCGCTCGGTACGTTCCGTACCCTGGTTGAAGTGTTTCAGATCTGCCGGATCCAGCCAAGCCACGGTGGGTCCGCCAAAGGGCGTGCCGCAGTCGTCATCGCTGGAGGTGGCAGTGACCACCGGTGACTGAATATCACCCGCTTCAATCATGAACATGTAGGTTTCGTTGGGACCAAATCCGTAGAAATTGATGCCTGAGTCCATACCCATACCGGTAAGATCGAAGAAGTTTTCGGTCACATCGGCTTCACCGTAGTAAAGGGCGGTCAGTGTGCAGCCGGCATTCCAGCTGAGGCTGAAGGCATTGGAACCTTCGTAACAGCCGTTGGGCTGAACATCGAATTCATCCAGTGATTCGCAGTCACCGGGATCTACGCAGTCACCCATGTCAAAGAAATATTCTTCGCAGTCCAGAACCAGACCATAGGTGCCGTCATCGCAGAAGCCGTCACCCAGCCAGGTATTGTCACCATCGACACAGCCGTCATAGGTGCCGTCAATACAGTCTTCATTATTGAAACAGGTACCGGCACAGTCTACGTACTGATATGTGGGATCAGGACATGGCGGCCAGCCTTCACCGGTTCCGCCGCTGGACGGTGCAACCCATTCAAGGGAGACCATTTCATCACCGGCTTCCGCAGTCAGTTCAGTCGGCGGATCGGGTTCGAACGGCAGCGGCATGGCGGATGCTTCATTGGAGTAGTCGGATTCAAGAATATTGTCGTACACAGCGGTAACCACATAATAGTACATGGTGCCGTTGACGGCAAATTCATCGGTGAAGAATTCATCCATGGTGGTTCCGATGGGCGTGGGATCATAGGATCCTGAAGAAGTACCGCGATACACATTGTACCCCGTCAGTTCTTCACGGTCCGTACGTTCGGTACCTTGCGTGAAATGCTTCAGATCAGCCGGATCCAGCCAGGCAACAGTAGGACCAAACGGGGTTCCGCAGTCATCATCGCTGGAAGTAGCTGTCACAATCGGTGACTGAACGTCGCCGGCTTCGATCATGAACATGTAGGTTTCGTTGGGACCGAATCCGTAGAAATTAATACCGGAATCCATTCCCATACCGGTGAGGTCAAAGAAATTCTCAGTGACATCGTTCTCACCGTAGTAAAGGGCGGTCAGGGTGCAGCCGTCATTCCAGCTGAGGCTGAAGGCGTTGGAATTTTCATAACAGCCATTGGGCACAACGTCAAATTCATCCAGTGATTCGCATTCACCGGGATCTTCTTCACAGTCACCCATATCCCAGAAGTATTCTTCGCAGTCCAGAACCAGACCATAGGTGCCGTCATCGCAGAAACCGTCACCCAGCCAGGTATTTTCTCCATCCACACAGCCGTCATAAGTACCGTCGGCACAGTCTTCATTGTTAAAGCAGGTACCGGCACAGTCCACATACTGATAGGTGGGATCGGGACATGGCGGCCATCCGCCCGGTCCGCCGCCCTGCGGGGGATCCCATGAGAGGTCCACTTCGCTGTCGCCGGCTTCAGCAACCAGATTCAGCGGCGGGTTCGGTACGAAAGCTTCCGGAGTGGCCATGGCTTCGTTGGAATATTCAGATTCCGGTGCTTCGGAATAGGTGGCCGTGGCAACGTAATAATAAGTCGTTCCGTTGGTGACGTTCAGGTCATCATAGAACAGGGTTGCAGGATCGGTTGAATCCAGATAGGTGTACGGGCCGCCGGCCATTGTGCCGCGATACAGATTGTAGCCTGTGAGTACCCGGGTATTGATATGGTCTTCATTGTATTCATCAATGAGCTGTGCCAGTTCATAGCCGTACAGTTCGCCGTCTGTTTTCACAGGATATTCGGCATGGCTGCTGCGGACAGTGAACTGAGCCAGATCGCTGACGCTTTCAAAGCTTGAGGCAAACGTCTGCCCGCCGGCCAGTCCGGTGACCATAATGTCATCCAGCTTGATGTAGAACATATCGTAGGAATCCGTATGACGGAATGCAATGTAAATGGTCTGACCGGCATATGCTGACAGGTCCACCGTGCGCTGATACCAGGAATCGTCGCCCGCCGGCGGTGTGTAGCCGTCCACTTCATCAGTGAAGTTGGCGGGAGCCATTCCCGTAGTTGAAATCCATACTTCAATATGATCCTCGGCATATGCAGGATCCTGAGCTGCCACCCAGTAGGTCAGTTCAGTGGTTGCAGAGGCATCCAATGCCGGTGTGATCAGGTAGTTGTCGGGATTCAGCGGTCCGCCGGTGCTGGTCCAGGAAGCGCTGGCGATGGCATAGGTGCCGGTGTGCGGTTCGTATGTATAGCCAAACCACATTTCACCGTCTCCGTCATCATCAACGTTCGCCCAGTCTTCGGGCACGTCACCGCTTTCAAAACCTTCTTCAATTTCATCGCCTACCGGTCCGCCGACGGGGGCATCCCATTCCAGGCCAACCATGCCGTCATTGCCGGTGGCAACCAGGTTGCGCGGCGGATTGGCTTCTTCGGCAGCCGGAGTAGCGCAGGCGATGTTGGAAGGATCAGATTCACCTTCATCATATTCGGCCGTGACATAGTAGCAGTATTCTGTCAGATTGACGACTGCTTCGTCACGATAGGTCTCCGTTCCGGCGTTCACATAATCCAGAACGACATCATCGCGGTAGATATTATAACCCTGCAGTTCACGGGTCATTTCATTCAGCACGAAATTGGGATAGGTTACAACCGTTCCGGCCAGAGGTGCGGTACCGTCGTGCACGGAATTGGCAACGGACAGGTCGAGGGCCGGTGTTTCCGGCATATTGTTTTCGAAGTATCCCAGGGTCTGAGTGGCACCGAATGCATTCACCACTGCGGAGAACATGTAGTCACCGCCGTATCCCAGCGGATCACCTGTGGACCAGGCACCTTCCTGCATGGTGACCATGTTGTCGGGGAAGTCCACGCTGCCGTCAATCCCGTAGCCTTCAGCGTCACCGCCGGTGGACCAGTTCAGAGTATGTGAAGAAACCACATAGAAGGTTCCTTCCAGGCCCATCAGGTTGGGATAAACGGTTGCCCAGCCGTCTTCGGCGACTGCTTCTGCATCATACAGAACATCACCGGGCATACCGCCGTCATCGGCCAGCACGATCACTCGAACGGGTCCATGGGTATCATTGGGCCATGGCCAGTACTGATCACCGGCTGAGAGAATCTTTACGGATGCGGCAACCACGTCAAAGGGGCCGCCCACATCAAATTTGGTTCCGTGACAGAAACCGGCTTCAAAGGTATCATAGAAATAGAACGCATTCTGCAAAGTACCTTCCCAGTATGCCAGTTCAATTTCTTCCGGAGGTGCCGGTTCCATCCATTCCAGATCAATAAAGCCGTTACCGCCTGTGGCTGTGAGACCCATTGGAGGCAGCGGTCCCAGACCTTCCGGAGTGGCCATGGCTTCATTGGAATAATCGGATTCAACCAGACCGTCATCATGGACGGATGTGACCACATAGTAGTAGGTATTGTCGTTTTCAACGGTGACGTCATCATATTCCAGGACGTCGGCAGCTGTTGAACCAACAAGCGTGTAGGGTCCGCCGCTCATGTCACCGCGGTAAACATTGTATCCTGTGAGAACACGTTCGGTAACCGACGGATGAGCCTGGTTGTATTCTTCAATGATCAGAGCCAGCTCTTCATCGGAAACGCCTTCAACGCGGACAGGATAGTCGGCAGCAGAGCTGCGGACGGTGAACTGATCAAAATCAGCAGCATTTTCGAAACCGGCATGGAAATTCAGACCGCCCATCAGACCGGTAACGGAAACGTCATCAATCTTGATATAGAACATGTCATAGGTGTCGGTGTGACGGAAAGCCAGATAGATGGTTTCTCCGGCAAATTCGGACAGATCCACGGTGCGTTCATGCCAGGAATCATCTCCGGCAGAGGGCGTGTAGCCGTCGATTTCAGTGTTGAAATCAGAGATATTGGTACCGGTAGTGGAGACCCATACCTCAATGTGGTCTTCTGCATACGCGGCATCCTGAGCGGCTACCCAATAGGAGAGCATGGAGCCGTTAGTGGGGTTCATGGCCGGAGCGATCAGATAATTGTCCGGATTCAGGGGACCCATGGTGCTGGTCCAGGAAGCGCTGGCCAGAGAGTAGGTACCCGAATGGGGTGCATAGGTATAGGCAAACCAGGATTCGCCGTCGCCGTCATCATCCACATTTTCCCAATCGGCGGGAATATCACCATCTTCAAAGCCTTCTTCGTAGATGTTGGGATCAATGGGTTCTTGCCATTCCAGATGCACAATGGCATCACCGCCTTCAGCGGTCAGGTTTTCGGGAGGATATGCTTCAAAGGGAATGTCGCCAGTGGTAATATGTACCGCATCGGACTGTTCGGATTCACCGCTGATATTGGAGGCGGTCACGAAATAGTGATATTCCGTGTTATAAGCCAGACCGGCATCGGTGTAATCCAGGTCGGTGGTGTCATCCAGCGGTGCACCGTCGCGGTAAACAGTGTAGAAATCTGCACCGTCGGAAGCATTCCATGACAGGCCCACGGTGTTGGCACTAACCAGTTCAGCTGCCAGTCCACCAGGTGCATCGGGAACTTCCGGCGGGGTGCCGATGGTAAATGGATCACCATATATCACATCCAGGGGATCGCCTTCCGTATCGGAAATGATGGCTTCACCCAGGCTCAGAACGGTAAAGTCGCCGGTAATATTTTCCAGCGGGACAAATACCAGGTCATGAGAGCCGACGGGGATGGTAGCACCTGTGATGCTGAATCCCAGAACCAGGCCTTCCGAGTTGGTGGAAACCATGAAGCCCAGCTGCTGAGAGATGCCGCCGTAGCCGGTGCCGGTATCCAGAATGTCGGGATTGTCAAACATGGTAAACTGGAAGCCGGCCACTTCTTCAGAGTTCTGCATTGTGATAGTGACCACGTCATCAACCACTTCGCCGATACTGAGGAGCACGCCTTCCACACCGGAGTTGGTGGTGGCACAGTCTTCGTTGGAGTGCGGAGATTCCATGCTGCCGTCAAAAGCGGTGACGGTGTAGCAGTGGGTTTCACCTGCGCCCAAACCGGAATCAACATAGTTTTCCATATCCAGACCGGTGGCAATCTGAGTGCCGTCACGGTAAACATTGTAGGTGATTTCAACAGGCATTTCGCCGATCCAGTAGGGGTCACCCAGAGTATAACTGAGGGGACTGCCGCCGGAGTCGCTGAGGGTGGGGGCATCAACGTAAAAATTGCCGTTTTCACCCGTGAACTGAACATCGGCATAGCAGAGGACGCCTTCGCCGGCCGCAATGGTGGCACCGGTGAGGGAGAATCCCAGAATCAAACCGCTTTCATTGGTGGATACCATGAAGCCGCTGCTTTGCGCAGATCCGCCGGACGCGCCGGTTACGATAAAATCAGGGAAAGAAGATTCAAGATCAAACTGGAAACCACCCACGGGAATCTGGTTTTCCATCCAGATTTCCAGCTGGCCGGACCCGGCATCGTAGTTGGTAACTGCCAGATGCACATCTTCCCGGGCGGGGGCATCGTACTGCCAGGTGAGGGCAATTTCATTGTCGCCGCCGGTGGCCACCAGATTGTATGGGGGATCCAGTTCTTCCACTTCCGGATAGCAGGCACTGAAGTCCACATCCAGCGGTACACCGCCGTCACCGGAAATAGTGGCAGCGCTGTAGCAGATGGGCATACTGTCATCCAGCAGGCCGTCAAAAGTGAGAGTGGTTAATACTCCTTCACCAGCCGGTATCGATGAGCCGATGAGGCTGAAACCCAGAACCAGTCCGCTTTCGTTTGTGGAAATCATGAACCCGGCTGTCTGAGCCAGTCCCCCGGATGCTCCGGTTAACATGAGATTTTCCATTGTGAACTGAAATCCAAAAACGGGTTCTGAATTCTGCATGTATATTTCTGCTGTCCCGCCTTCCAGGTCCACATCCCCGTACGACAGGGTCACGGCCTGAGCGCTCATGAACGCAAAGAGGGTCAGAAAAACTACAAGCGTCTTTTTCATTGAAGACATTCGTTATCCTCCGTTTAGTGTTAATTGCAGGGCAATCCCACAACATTGCATCAGAGAAAGGGTTGGGCTGATTTTACCGGGTCTGATACGGATGTCCTGTGTGATTGCGATGGTTTGATTTAAAAGGTTTAGGTTGGTCTGTGACAATATTTGTCTGAACCACGGCTCCATTCCTGATACATACGATCATTACGTGTCAGAAAAATTACAAAACCCCGCCGTAATTATTCTAACTAATTTGTGTCAGGATGTTACATTTCCCGAAGGGGGAGGGGAAATTTTCACCTGGATTTCTCAGGCTGCCGGAAGGTGGAAACTCGGATGGAATGGAGGTGCGTGAATCGCGGTGAAAACCGGACCGAAAAAGCCGTTTTGAATCGCCCAACGGTGATGACAGTGAGAATGAAAATGATGTGCACGAAACTGTTTTGAGACGATTCACAACTCAAGAATCTGACTGACAATCGCAATAATATCCTGAACATCCAGTGTACCGGAGAAATTGACATCACCGGCCGTAAACTGATCTTCGGTTGGAGTTGCATCTCCAAGGATGAACGAGACGATTATAATGATATCCGAAACATCCAGAATCCCGTTCAGACTGACATCACAGAACACGATATCAGACATAATCTGGATGTAGTCCAACTTGGTGAAGGTATGCGAACCGTCGTCATTGTGAACCGTCAGCGTGACGGTGTAGAGTCCGTCAATCTCAAATGTAAAAACCGGGTTCTGCTCAAAACTGTCGATGATCCCGTCCGAATTGACATCCCATTCCCAGCCGGTTGGATTGCCCTGGGACAGATCCGTTAACTGTACCGGCAGGGGAGCGCTGCCGTTGACAATATTGGCGGCAAAATTGGAATGAAGAGTATTTTCGTGAGGATTGAATAAATAGACCGCACCAGTGAAGTTATCCTTTAATGGTGAACCAATGAAAACAATATTGTCATTAATGGCAGTTGTACTTCCGAATACATCACCACTTTCCAAGTCACTCGGGCATATTTTCTTGTATTGAGACCATATACTATTTAGATTTTTAAACAAATAGGCTGATCCAGAACCGGAACCGGCATCCTGATTCGATCTGGCACCAATAACCAGGGTTTCATTTCTAAAATCAATGACATCACCAAAACAATCATAAGCATCATAATCAAATGGTGTTAACACAGCTATTTCCTCAACACCCATATTATCCTCTTCAAAAACAAATACGGCCCCGGTTAAATCTATATCCTGTGACGAATAATAGGGTGCCCCAATAAACAACAGATTGTTTTTTGCAACCACACTGTGACCAAAGTTTGCTCCTGCTGTGGGATTAACCAATTCAATTCGGTTTTGATACAGCCATTGTGACCCATTCCATAAATAGCTGTACACAGATCCAACATTATCCATGTCGGCATTATCATCCCAATGACTGCCGATATATGCCACATTACCATTGATAGAAAAGCTTACTCCGAATCCTTCAGCTCCTTCTGGGGTTTCCAGCTGACCCGTATATTGAATGGAGTCACCTGAACGCTGATATGTGAAAATTTTAAAATTCGGGATATCTGAATACAACTCCTGACCTGTGATGAACATGAACTCTTCATATACTGCAATGTTTGTCCCAAAGTTATGGATATTTTCAATGGGTGGTAAAAGGATATCTTCCTGAATCCATTGACTCTCTTCATTTTCATAAAGATATACTTCACCATTATTGACCATAGGTGCACTGGTGACTAACTTATTCTGATGAAGATGCACCTCAAGCCCAAATCCCGATAATGGTGACTCCTCGTCAACAGTTTGCACCAAAGCCAGCTGGGTTTCGTTAATGTCATATATATGGAGGGTGTTATCACCTAAAATGACTGCTGTTTCATTGTCAACCTCAATCGTTGCTCCAAAGCCGTCCGGAAACTCACTGTTTTCCAGAACATATTTGTGTTCGAAATATTCGTCACTCCCGGAGCTTCTGCAAATACCAATAAACACACATAACAGCAATATAGTCCTGACGTTCATTTTTCATCCTGCATTTCTATTTTATCAATAAAAGTTTTTTTGAAATAACTCCTCGAGAATAATACATTTTAACAATATATAATCCTGAGGAAAATCCCTCTGCATCCCACATTAACTGACAATCTCCTGAAGGGCTTACCCCACTATACAAATGAAAAACTTCCTGTCCATTAACTGAGTAGATTTTGATGGAAATCGTCTCTTCTTTTGGGAGTGAATACCGTATTGTAGTAATTGAATTGAATGGATTCGGGTATGGATTAAGCAGACCATATGCTTTCGGTTTTTCTGGTGATTCTTCTTCTATCTTGTTTGATGAGTTCATATTAATCTGCAATAACTCATTGTTTGATGTCACAGCTTGCCCCTCGATATATAACATTCTGTCATTGAGTTTTTCTAATGTATCTGTGTAGTAAACAGTGGCTAACTCCACAATCCCTTGTGGAATATCGTGATTACCAATACCAAAGACAATCAAACCAAGTTCATTGGCTTCGGCGTTTGACACAAAATGTAATTCATCCAACTCTGCAGAAGGTTGAATACTATTGAAAATAAGCCCTTCATAAACAAGATTGATATGTATAGCCCGTAATTGATATTCAGAATCAAGATTTATTGTAAATGAATTATAATCATTCCTGTATAACCCATTTATATAGTCAACGGATACGTTAACCAAATCAACTCCTCGCGGACCCTGTTGAGGGCAACAAGGATGATTCAGGATATAGTCAGAAAGCAAATATGCATCTTGTAACGTTATTAAATAATCTTCATTCAAATCCGCTGCCCAAAATTCATATGGATCTGATGGAGGAATACCTGAACTGATAAAATTTGAAAGGACAACTATATCCAAAACATTTATACAATTATCTAAGTTGATCTCTCCCTTATGATAAATACATTCATTTGATCCAAGGTCAGGTGAATGAATTTCCCAGCCCGTCAGCTGACGGGACGGGGTATCATTAGTGATATAATCATTTTTTATTTCGCCGCCACGCCAAATGGCGGATTTTCAACAAGCGGCGGGGAATGCACCCAGTTACACTTGTCCGTCAGGAGACGGATTAATAATCCGCCAACTGGCGGATTCAATTTGAGCATCGAGATCGGTGCGATTTTTTGCCGAAGTGATACTTTCTATTCAGTGCATGCAATGCATTGTAAAATCACTTGAAGTCATCACGCTTCCTTCCCGCAGCACTTCTTGTACTTCTTGCCTGACCCGCAGGGACAGGGGGCGTTCCGACCTATTTTTTCTCCCACCTGGACCGGCTGGACCTTGCCCGGTGCCTGCGCGGCAGGGGCTCCGCCCTGTTCCCGTGCGCCCGGGGGCGGGGCCACAAACCCCATTCCGGTGCTTTCGTCATGGCGGGTGCGCACATTCCGGGCCTGATTCATCTGCATGGGAGGACGGGCCTGGATCTGGGCTCTGAACAGCCGGCGCAGCGTGGCCCGGTTGGTGTCAACCATCATCTGGGCAAACATGCCGTACCCCTCTGACTTGTACTCGATCAGCGGATTTTTCTGACCATAGGCCCGCAGATTGATGCCCTCCCGCAGCTGGTCCATGGCATAGAGATGGTTCCGCCAGTTTTCGTCAATGGTGCGCAGCACCACAAATTTCATAAAGTTTTCATACAGCTCTTCGCCGGTGATATCCTTTTTGGTTTTGATGATTGCCCGGCCGCCCTGCAGCAGCATTTCCTTGAATTCCGCACCGTTGGAAAACGTGACATCATCGGGCTTGATGTCAATGAGAAAGGTCCCAAGCACTTCCGGTTTCAGTTCATCCCAGTCCCAGGTGGAAGTGGTTTCGGGATTTTCGCAGTATTCCGAGATCAGGTAATCGATGTATTCTTCCATGATTTCACCCACCTCGGAATCAATATCCTCTCCGGTGAGTGCATAGTTCCGGCGGTCATAGACAATCTCCCGCTGGTTGTTCATCACATCGTCGTACTCCAGCAGATGTTTCCGAATGCTGAAGTTGTGTCCTTCCACCTTTTTCTGAGCCCGTTCAATGGATTTACTGATAATTGAATGGGTAATCACTTCACCTTCCTGAAAACCCATGCGGTCCATCACCTTGGTGACTCGGTCGGAGCCGAACAGACGCATAAGATCGTCTTCCAGGCTGAGGAAAAACACCGATTCACCTGGATCACCCTGTCGACCGGACCGGCCCCGCAGCTGCAGGTCAATACGGCGGGATTCCGCCCGGCTGGTGCCCAGAATGAACAAACCGCCCAGTTCCTTTACCGGGTCGGCGAGTTTGATATCCGTACCCCGGCCGGCCATGTTGGTGGCAATGGTCACAGCGGAGGTCAGTCCCGCGCGGGTCACGACTTCCGCTTCTTTCTGATGCTGCTTGGCGTTGAGCACATTGTGGGGCACCCGGGTGCGCTTGAGCATCCGGGCCAGTGTTTCCGATTCCTCTACCGATGTGGTTCCCACCAGCACCGGCTGGCCTTTCTGAAAAAGTTCGCTGATTTTCTTAATGACAGCGGTGTACTTTTCTTTCTTGGTGCGGTACACCAGATCTTCATTGTCGGCACGGACCACCGGCTGATTGGTGGGGATTTCTATCACATCCAATTTGTAAATCTCCATGAATTCCGGTGCTTCGGTGATGGCGGTCCCGGTCATGCCTGCCAGTTTTTCGTACATCCGGAAATAATTCTGGATGGTGATGGTGGCCATGGTCTGGGTTTCTTTCTCAATGGAGCAGTTTTCCTTGGCCTCCAGCGCTTGATGCAGACCGTCGCTGTAGCGGCGGCCGTGAAGTACCCGGCCGGTATGTTCATCCACAATGAGAACCTTGCCGCCCTGCACAATGTAATCCACATCCTTTTCAAAGAGGGTGTAGGCTTTCAGGAGCTGATTGATGGCGTGGATACGGTCGCTGCGCTGGGCGTGGAGATTCTGGGCCTCTTCCCTTTTTTGGATGCGATCGCTGTCCGACAAACCCGGTTCTTTATCGATATCATCATACATTTCACCGATATCGGGGATGATAAAATCCTCCGGATGGGATGGTGACAGGGTGGTGCGCCCCATCTCTGTGAGATCGATCACATTGGCCCGTTCATCCACGCTGAAATACAGCTGCTCATCGATATCACCCAGTTTTTTATCGCGGATGTATTCGCTTTCCACCGAACGCACCAGCTGTTTCACGCCCTGCTGCTGATAGAGCTTCATCAGGCGCTTGTTTTTGGGTATCCCGCGGCTGGCGGTAAGCAGTTTGACGCCGGCGGCCATATCATCGGTTTCCAGCACTTTTTCACCTTCTGCCACAAACTGATTCACAAGAGTGGCCTGCCGCCGGACCAGTGCCTCCACACTGCCTTTCAGTTCTTTGTACTGCTGATTGCCAGGGGCATTTACCTGACCGGAAATGATCAGCGGTGTCCGGGCTTCGTCGATGAGCACCGAATCCACCTCATCCACAATGGCGTACACATGCCCGCGCTGCACCATTTCCTCGGCAGAGATGGACATGTTGTCCCTGAGATAGTCAAATCCGAATTCCTGATTGGTGCCGTAAGTGATATCCCGCTGGTACATTTCCTTGCGCTGAGCATTGTTCATCTGATTAAGGATACAGCCCACGGAAAAACCCAGATATTCGTAGATCAGCCCCATCCACTGGCTGTCCCGTTCCGCCAGATAATCGTTGACGGTGATAATATGCACACCGCGGCCGGTGATGGCGTTGAGAACGATGGCCAGGGTGGCCACCAAGGTTTTCCCTTCACCGGTTTTCATCTCGGCAATATTCCCCTGATGCAGCACCATCCCGCCAATGAGCTGCACATCGAAATGGACCATCTCCCAGGTCATATCGTGCCCCATCACATTCCAGGTGGTTCCCTTCAGACGGCGGGCGGCATCTTTCACAACGGCGAATACTTCATACTGGATTTCATTCAGGTAGTCCTGTTCTGCCTGATAAATAACATCATCCAGTTTAGAGCCTTTCAGTTTTTCTTTCAGACCCTTTGCCCGTGCCGCTTCCCGCAGTTCGTCAATCCGGGTGCGGTAATGGGTAATTTTCTCCTTCAGTTCCGCTTCCGAAAGTTTTTCCAGGTCTTTGTAAACTTCGTTGACCCGATCAATAACTGGAGACAGCAGTTTGAGATCTTTATCGGATTTTTTTCCGAAAACCTTCGTGATTACTTTGGCAAATACGGACATGATGACCTTTACAGTTCAATGGTTTAAAAATGTACGGGCTAATCCCGATCCGGACAACAAACGTACCGGACAAACGGTACAGCTTCCGCCAGAAAAATTGACCGGTCACCGGCCAAACTGACAATAACAATAAAAAATCACAATATGTAAGTTAACGGATTGAGTCAGGGACCGGCAAGCGGGGAGAGAGTGAGGAAGAGGTTTTGAGTTTTGAGTTTATGGTGTATTTGTGATTGGTTAGTAGTTGAGTCAGGCTTTGCAGGCAGGGTGTGGTTGAGCCGTTGGCTTGCATGGCTCAGAAGTCAGACGGGAAACCAATCCCTGATGACCAGAACCCAAAATACTATTGACCATTTACCAACGATGCCTGTCCGAACTGGGGTTCAGGATGCATAGTAATAATAACGGTGAGTACTCGAGAGAAAAGAATTAGCCCTGCGGACGCTGGTTTCGGGGATTTGGGATCGCTGCATCCTGAATACCATGCCAGGCGGTATTTCCCCGGGAGTGGTGGGGGTTTGGGATGGGTGGACGTTGGGTGATTTTTCAATCAAAGATTCCACTGATTACGTGCCAAAATAAGGCCCCCAGCCCTGAAGGGGCTGAATATGTCAGCCTGGGGTGAAATCCCGTGAACCGGGTAGATGAATGAATGAATCCTTAAGGGGTTAATTGAATAACAGGTTGGTTAACTGGGGCAGTGGTGAAATGGTATAATAGCGCATTGGTAGAAAAGCAGGAGAATCTGCCCCTCGAATTTCCAGTTTCAGATTTCAAATCTCAAGTTTCACTGACTCCACTTACTACATTCCCAGAATCACATCCACCGCGATTACCACATCCAGTATGTCAATCTCTCCGGAATAGTTCACATCACCGGCCAGCAGCTGGGAGTCGGTGGGTTCCAGATCACCCAGTATGATTGCCACAAAGATCACCAGATCATTCACATCCAGTGAACCGTTGCTGTCCAGATCACCGTAGATGACATCGGATGTAACCTGGATATAATTCTCCTTGAGAGCATAATCGCTTGTCTCTTCATCGTACACGGTCAGACTGACTGAATACAGCCCGTCGATCTGATAGGTGAACTGAGGATGTTCTTCAACCGAGTCGATGGTGCCGTCATTGTTGAAGTCCCACTCCCAGGCTGTCGGAT
>CAZGNZ010000062.1:0-16816 GCA_964527215.1 uncultured bacterium
ATATTATTAACTTACACTGATTACCAATCTAGTATTCAGGGGGTGGCCAAAATAAAGACCTTTTAAGAACAAGTATTCTTTACGGTTCAGCGAAGAATCATATTGTAGAAAAAATCAGACAGCAAGTGGGAATATGCTTACGGATGGTCTTTCCCGCAGCAGCAGACCTGTCCCGCAACCACGACGGACATGCGGTCCCAAAACCATTTTCCGTGGATTGATATGGAGTCATTGGACCAGAATTACCCCTGACGTTCAAACCAGGTGATAGATAGGAAATATCACAGAATTTTCCTGACGACCGGAATCCTGCGAATAAAGAATGGCAGCGCAAAACAACTGCCGACAACTGGAAGAGCCAATAACATAAATTTTAATACAAGCGGCATTTCAATTTTTTGCGCACTCAGGGAAATCAGCACTGCCACCGGCGGATCAATGATATAAACGGTGTTGGCACAGTTTGAAAATTCTCGCCAGAGTTTTCCTGGCGGTGAAACACATGTTTTGATAAGCCGACAATTCCAATTATCAATACCGTGCCTTTGACTTGTTCCCAAATTGAAAAAACAAGAGACTGGACATGCCATCCGCCCATGAAGGGATCAATATTTCCTAAGGCAGCATCGCCCAAGTAAATGATCGTTGGAAACAGAAAAAACATCATTCCCTGTGCTGTAAAAAACAGGCAGCACCGGTTTTGAATGTCAGCGAATCCAGACAGCGATTTTTGTACGCCGCTGCACCTAAAATCAGGAACATGACATACTGGGGACAATGAGCAAGCTGAAATCCAAAAGGTTCCGGACACCATCCAACAGGAAACCTGCAACGAACAAAAATTGTAATCAGTCCAAGTACCGCGGCAAAATTCAGAATTCCTGGATTACGCGGCTTTGAACGTGACAGTCTTGAGCTGAAACCCGGTTGTATATCCAGGTCACTTAATACAGGACCGATGAGTAGAGGCGGTTACGGGCCTTTTTCATCATCGCATGAACCGATATGATTACTGGTCATTTATGCGCCATTGCAGGACTGATCAACTGAATCAAAACGGATTGAATTTATATCAGTCATGTCATCCGACGGGATATTTTCCAATTTAATAATACAACGGTGCCATCCACATGCTAAACTCTTGCCTGATAACTGGTATCGGCGAATTCTATCCGGCAGGTTACACCCTCATCCGCTGCAAATGATATCGCTCCCTGAAGCTGGTGCGTTGCAATCATGATAATACTCTGCAGGCCCAGGGTTTCCTGTGCATAAAAGTCAAATCCCTGTGGTACACCGATTCCGTCATCGGAAACGTGAAACGCGATGTTCTCATGATCGTCTATAGTAAGCCGGATATGAATTTCGCCTGATCTGTCGTTCGGAAATGCATGTTTAAAGGCATTGGACATGAGTTCGTTCAGCAG
Source organism: uncultured bacterium (assembly GCA_964527215.1). Lineage (GTDB taxonomy): Bacteria > Fidelibacterota > Marinisomatia > SCGC-AAA003-L08 > JACNLC01 > CAZGNZ01. Next base: position 1,428 of record CAZGNZ010000062.1, read on the forward strand.
CAGCCCGCATGGAATCGCCGTGTCAATCAGCACAGAAACCGGTTCAATGTTCAGTTTCAATGATACTTTCGAGGGGGAGAGAGAATACCCCTGTCGTATAAGTTCTGCCAGTTCAGGGATGTATTCCTGGAGCTGAATTCTGGAAAGATTCTGCGACTGGTACAGTTTCTGGTGTACCAACGCCATTCCCTGGATCTTATGTTCCATTTCTTTCACAATACGGTTCACCTCAGTGCTTTTGCTAAAGGCTGCCTGAAGCTTGAGCATTGACTGGATGACATTCATATTGTTTTTGGTGCGGTGATACAATTCCCGCAGAAGTGTTTCTTTCTCTCTGAGTGCATCCGTGATTTGCTCAGTATTCAATTTTTGCCTGGTTGTATCCTGGACCGTTGAAATCATCAGATTCTCATCAGACAATGGTATATTCCAGGCATATACATACCTCTCTTCACCGGTACTGGTGACGATTTTCAGATCTTTCCAGCGCATCCGTTCCGGGGCTCCACTTTCAATATCAGACATGATCATCGATTTCATTTCATTGCGAACCACAGGGTCGGGAAAGACTTTTTCGAAAAATATATCGAAATTGGTGATTATATCCTTGGACCATCCGTATATTTTTTCAAACTCGCGGTTCATGTATTTTACATCGCCATCATCAATTGTATTAATTGCAAATCCTATCGGCATGTTGTCCAGAATTCTTTCAATGTACTCATTTCGATCCTGAAGTCTCTGTAGAATTTGTTTATGTTCTGTAATATCCTTCGTCGTACCAATAAGTGCAAGAACTTTCCCTTTGCTGTCGCATCTGACTGCTTCGGCAGAATCATGAATGTATATGTATTTTTCCGATTTATGCTGTATTCGAAATTCAACGTCAAATTTGGAAATGGATCCTTCTGTGAACCGGTAATATGCCTTTTCCACCATTGGCAAATCTTCAGGATGAATTCTTTTCAGCTGCCATTCGCGGCGTTTTTCAGGTAACGGCAGTTCGTCCGGCGTATATCCTAAAATCCGGGCCCAGCGTTCACTGTGATATGCGTTTTTATCAATCGGGATATCATGTTCATAAATCCCCAAACCAGAAACGGATACTGCCAAAGACAATCGATTTTCGCTGATTTGAAGGGCGTCCTCTGCATGTTTTTGGTCGGTGATATCAATGAAATTGATGATGAACCGGTCACCCTCAAGTCCAAATACTGTCACCTGCAGTGTCTTGTCATACACTTCAAAATGTTCATTATAACTCAGTGCATCACCGGTTGTGATAACATTGTCATATCGCTCGATTAAATCAGCCAGGACTTTTTCTTCAACAATTTCTGAAGCTTTTTTGCCCATAAGTCTGTCTATGCCAATGCCCGCGTGTTCCGCAGTTGCACTGTTACATTCAAGATGTATAAAATCAACAGCCTTCCCCTCTGTATCCCGAATGATTTCACAGGAAAGGATTCCGAAGGGGGAGTGTTCATAAAAGCTTCTGAATTTTTTTTCACTTATTTTCAGTGCATTTTCAGCTTTTACCCGCTTTGTAATATCGAGTACGCCGGCAATTGCTCCGCTGTATTGGTTGTTTTCATCCAGAACAGGCGTGGTCTCAATGAGTGCATGAATATGTTCTCCGTCTTTGCGGATAAATTCAAAATCATGCTGTTCCCGAAACCCATTTTTGCGGTGTTCAAGTTTATTTTGAGCAATACTCCTGCCTGGTTCATCCATGAATTCAAACAAATGCTTTCCAATCAACTCGTCCACCGTATATCCCAACATTTCAGCCATTCTCTGATTGACATAGGTTGTGTTGGCATTTTGATCAATATACCAGACGCCTTCACTGAGGTTTTCGATCAGCAGACGGTATTTTGCTTCGCTGTTACGCAGTGCTTTCTCTGCATATTTACTGTCTGTCACATCGCGGATTGTACATATAATGCCGTCAAAACTGTCATTTTTCAGGGTTGGAACCAACCAGCCGTTTTGCCAGACATCCGCTCCCTCAGAATTTTTAAAAGTAATTTCGTACCAGGTGGGCTGAAGGGAATTTTTGGCTTTCTTATAACTGATGTTAAAGTGATCTGCGCTCTTTTGGGGAAAATCCGAGAGGACATTCTTTCCAATAAACGTCTCTTTTGGTACCCCGGCGATGGATTCCATTCCCCTGTTCGCATAAAATATTACGTCATCCTTATCGGTAACCCAGATACCATCCTGCACATTTTCGGTCACATCTTCAAAGAATGCTTTTAAATTCTGCAGTTCAGTTTCAGCCCGTTTGCGTTCTGTAATATCCCTGCTTGTCCCCCGAATGCTGATTACTTCTCCCTGCTCATCGAAAACAGGTATCAACACTACCAGATAATTGTGAATTTTTCCATCAGGCATTACAGTATCGGTTTCGGTTTCTATGGTTTTCCCGGTTCTGAACACCTCCTCATGAAGCGCTTGCCATTCTTCTGCTATTTCTCTGGGAAAACCAAGTTCAGTATGAGTTTTGCCCACGATCTCACTCTCTGAAAGACCCATGGCCTTGCATATACTCCTGTTAACCGCTGTGTGACGGCTTTCCCGGTCGAAGCTGTATATGAAATCAGGTGTGTTGTCAACAAGCAGACGATAATTTTCTTCACTTTTCCGCAGTGCCGAAAGGGCTTCCTTTTCCGCGGTAACATTGTGAGAGCAGAAGACGACAAATTGACGATTGTCTGATGTTTTCTGAATTGGATACAATGTGTCCACGGAATGATACGGTTGTCCGGAAACAATGATGCTGTCTTCATATTTGATTTGCCTTCCAGTATCGATGGCTTTCTGATATCGATTCACCGTGTTCAGCAGAGTTTCTTCATCCAACCCCAGCAACCCAAGAATTATATCTGCCAAAGTCTGACCAATCAAGTCATCCGCGGTAATGGATAACCCATACTGATTGCAGGTATCCAGATATGACTGATTGGCTTCAACAACTCTGAATGTTCTGTCGCCTTCATATTCAACAAGAACCTGCAAATCCCTGTTGCTGTTAAAAATAATGGATAAGTGGTCCCGACTTTCCCTTAACCGGGTTTCAACTTTTTTCCGGTCTGTTATATTTTCAACAACCGCAAGAATCCTGTCAATCCTTCCTGATTCGCTTTTGAGAGGGACGGTCTTGTACAGCTGGTCCTGGTTGTTGATACGCAGTTCAAACTCCTGCTGATTACCGCGAAACGTTTTAACATATTGCTCTTTTACAAATGCAGCTTGTTCGCCGAACACCTGTTCCAGTGTCAGACCAACATATGATTCCGGGTCCAGATTATTTTCCTGGAATTCCTTTCCGGCAGTAAAGCCGATGGTGAAGTCCTTTTCAATAATTGAAATGTATGAATGGGGGTAGTTTTCAGCAATTTGTTGAAGCAGTGAGTTCTGTGTCAGCAGTTCCTGTGTTTTTTCTTCAAGCATGGACTGCAGTTTTTGTGTTTCACCTCCTGAAAGTGATTCCAGTTCGTGTTTTTTCAGGATCACTGCCAATAATGACAACGCACTGGTGATAAGAATCTGATCCGCAGTATTCAAATCATTGAAATGATCAAATACAAGATACCCAAATTGTAAATCACCCGACTTAATGGGAATACTTTCAGGAGGGGCACTGATATTGTTCGCGGTGATATGCACGTCGGTATCAGGCCAGATATTCCCAAAAACCTTCATAAAGCGCGACACTGCAAGCTCCGGATCAGTTATGCGGGCGAGTTCTCCCATGAGTAAAAACAGTTCATGTGCAGTTGCATCAGCGGATTTCATAGTTTATCTCACATGTTAGGATGTCGGTTACTAAAATCAACAAGCCCCGCATACATTGACAGGTAATGCCTGCGGGTACGTGTGAAAACAACTCCCATGGCTGACCATGGATTTCTGGTTTTCACCAGTCAGTCAAACCCTGGGGTTATCAGGGTGATCTGTTTCCGGGTATGCTGCCTTGCAAAACGCACTGGGTGATAAATCAATTTGCGTTTCTGATCCTAATCTGTTAACGGCAACCGCTTGATAATCAAATCTTCAAGAATAAAAGATTCAATTGGTCGATCATCGAGCGCAGATTAAAGCGGCTGTTACACCACAAACTGCAGGTTTGCAGCATTAGGCTATGATGTCATGGGACAGGGAGTACAGCATCAATGAATCAAGTATTCCTGCAAAAAAGCAGGGGGTTAAACCCGGAAAGGGGTGTCTCAGCTGTCAGGTGACACTTCCGCTCCGGCGGCAGCGAAAACTATCGGATTTACATACGATACCGCTGCAGCGATACTGCGATCTGAGGGGTGTTTTCCATCAAAAAGGTTTTTTTGAAGTTTGCAAAATGCCGTTTACCCAGATCATATCCCACCCTTTTTTGGCGACCCTGTCATCAAGAAATTTACATATATTTATGCAGATATGGGTGAAATAGCGTGCTATAAGCGTGATTTTGAGTGAATTCTATATTGTATTTTACTGGTAAAAATCAGCTAATAGGAGATGCGGATCAATTCCGGGTTCAGGATTCCACGTCAATTCCCAGACAATACATCCCGGAATACATGTTTGCCCGTTCTCCGAATTCGTGCACCCTTGGCGTACAGGGCAGGTGCTGAGGGGAAAATATTTGCATTTATGCATCCCGCAATTCACATAACCAATTGAAAGGTTGAACGGTCGGTAGGAATTCAAGTGGCATTTTCAGGATTTTGATTGTTTATCCTGTCTGGGGAATCGCGTCATCTGCAATGTTCAGCTGCAGTGGGGGTGGATGTTCCGCATATTGCGGTAAAATGATAACAGGTCGTTAAAACTTTAAATCGATAGAGTGGAAGCTCGTCTGACCATGACTGGTATTCAGGTCATTTATTTCCACGATAACCATCGGCTGGGTGCTGTGCACCCTTATAGTACTGAACCATTTCCTTTTCTGAAATGCTGCTCTGACTTTTTTCCCCAATGAAATAAACTGCACTGGCCGCATCAACCGCGAAATTCTGCGGTACCAGCCGATCAAAATACTGCAGCCAGAAAAATAAGAGTTTCACTATTTTGCCAATATTACGATTTCTGAATAATCCTGAAAAAAAGTATTCCAGCGACCATAAATGCTGTGTTCCAATACCGGCAATTACTCCGCTGGAAACCTCTGAGAATTTCCGAAACAGGAAACGATGTCCGCTTTCTGTAAACCTGGTAAAATCATAAGCACCCTCATGCACCATCTGCATAAACGGAGTCTCGGAATACACCATACCTCCCGGTTTAAGTACCCGATCTATTTCCGATACCACTTTAGCCGGATCTAGTACGTGCTCCAGAACCGCCTGAACAATCACGCCGTCAAATGAACCGTTTTTTAGAGGAATACTGTGTGCATCAGCGATAAACTGGGTATTTACACTTCGATAAATATCAAATGATACCACATGTATTTGCTCATCATCATATAATGACTGCAGACCTTTCCCTTTGGAACCGCCGCCGATTATTAAAACTCGGACGGAAGAGGCGGGGGATTGGCGGTTGTGCTTCAGTTTTTGAATAAAGAGGCGGACAGCTTTGATGGTGTTTCCTGAGGTTGGAGATATCAATGTCCTGATCATTTTTGCCGCCGGTGATGTGCCTCGACGCGGAAAAATGGATCGACCCTGTGACCGGAACAGTTGTTCCCTGTCAAGAATGCTTGTATCAAAATCAACAAGCACCGGGTGTTCACCAATTGAATCGTAGGTTTTGCCGGCGGGTGATCTGTACATGCCAGTCTGGATTTTTATGAGGGGGGAATGGTCTGAGGGACATATAAAGTCATTTGCAATTTCCTGTATTGTAATCAGCATTCTAACTCCGAAATATGAATTTATGAGTTATTAATATGATGCATAAGTTAATAGTATATAGTATACTTTCGTTAAACCCTTATAAAAAAAACAACAGGGCTTTCCATATGAATGAATCTAGTCTGATCATTCATGTGATCAGCAGGGTGATGCAGATGTGAAACAGTCAGAAAACGGCGGGCTGGACAGGTGGGATCAATGGATCATTCGGACAGTTTTGAACCTCCGCCTGTGTTCAACCAGCAGCCCGAATTCCAAAACTGTGAATGATCATATTGTGTCACCGTCAGTTTATCTGACTGAGGTACTATTCGGGAGAAAAATTCATGATATTGTCAGCTGTATCCAATACGCTGCTGATGACATATTTGAAGGTGCGTACCTGTTCCTGGTTTGCCTGGATCGGACCAGAATTCCATTATATTCCCGGTGGAGAGAATCAGGAGCTCATTCATCATGACGGCACGGATTTGACCGGGGCAAGCATGGACCACTGCAGAGTTGTGCCAGTTATTTATCCAGTTTTTCGTTTGCCCGAACACTTTTTTTTCGGAGTGAAAACCAGTGTGACGACATCAGGCAGCAGCAGATCATGAATAAAATCACCCTCGACCCGAATCCATTCTGCAGTCACATCGTGAATCATCGAACCATCGTAATGCCCGTCCCATTCAACAGAATCTCCAGAATCGAAGATCATTTTCGACTTGAATCTCGTCTGGCTGCCGGTCTCGTAAATACTGTATGGGCATTTGTCAACGGTATATTTTACTGTCCAGAACAGTGCCCCGTCAGAAAATGACAAAGTGCCCTTCACACTGAATAACCCCCAAAACCCTGTTGCTCTGATTTTTCCCTCGTAACATTCTCCGTCCAGTATATTGTGCTGGATATTCTCATTTGCCAGTATGTTTTCTGACAGTCCGTTCAGTCCAATGAGAAAGATCCAAAAAAAGCATTTTGATATGGTTCTTACTATTTTCATGCAGATTTTTCCTGTCGATGATGTTATGAATTGCCAATGTGATTCATATAAACCGTAAATGGAAACTTGGGAATCAATATATAAATAATTGATATGCCTAAATCACCAGCAGATAAAGCCCAAACTCATACGGTACTGGTTTTTGCTGCAGATATGAATGGCGGAATAATGTGGTCAGGGAAAAGGTATCGGCTCCAGGTTCATTTCTTTTCAGAAAACAGCTTGGAAATCACAGTCTCAATACTGTCAGGTGTGATTGGCTTGACCATATAGGCAGCAGGGTTCAGCGCTTTTGCACGCGCCTTAATCTCCTCATCCGAATAACCCGTCATAAAAATAATGTATGGATTATGAAAAGACAAGATGTTTGCAACGGCTTCAATACCGTCTATTTTTCCCGCGAGTCGAATATCCATTAAAATCACTGAGGGTTTTTCATCAGATGCCAAATCGATTGCTGCTTCACCGGTAGCAACCGGACCGACAATATCATACCCGGCTGTCTCCAGATTCATTTTCAGTAAAACTGCTGTCATGGCCTCATCTTCCACAAGCATCATTTTTATTTTTCCCGGCATTCTCACACCCTTTCCTGATACAGATCGTCTCGAAACCGCAAATGACAGGATACACCATGGTCTGCAGCAAAATCGATTTTTCCCTGCAGCTGGTGTTCAACAATAAGAATGGCAGTCTGCAGACCAAACGATTCATTATTCCTGAAATTAAAACCATCCGGGACGCCAATGCCGTTATCGGTCAGAACCAGGTTTATGTCTTGGTTTTGTGTCCGCTGCAGGACAATTTTAATCTCTCCATCCCGCTTTTCCGGGAAGGCATGTTTAAGCGCATTGGCAATCAGTTCGTTCAGAACCAGGCCGCACGGTACGGCAGTGTCGATAAGAACAGGAATCTGCTCAAGTTCAAAAGACAGTTTTATCTTATTGGATTCTACGTGATAAGTTTTTACGAGCAGCTGTGTCAGATCATTTATATATTCGTCTAAATTGATGCGGGACAATGTCTGGGACTGATACAGCTTTTCATGAACAAGAGACATTGCCTGAATACGGCTGACGGTATCCCGGAGTATTTCCTTCACCTTTTCATTGTCTGTGATACCGGCCTGAATCATCAGCATCGAAATAATGACCTGCATATTGTTTTTTGTACGGTGATATAATTCCCCGATGAGCTGGATTTTTTCCTGCAGTGATGCTTCCAGCGCAGCCTCGGCCCCGGTACGCTTCTTTTCCATTTCAATGGTATGCAGAGCAAAACAGATGTCACCAGCCACCTCTTCGAATAGCTGATGTTCCTCGTCATCCAGTGCTGCAGTTGGAGGAAGCGACACCGACAATACTCCATATAGTTTGGTCTCATACTCCAATTTAACCGCCAGTGCGTCTTTTGCATCATGAACGTCTGTCAGGCAGCAGTTTTGGCACTGATTTTTCGTGTCTTCAATAGACTGTACGCCCGAATTCAACAAAGCCTTTTGCGCGCAGTAAACGCTTTCTGGCTGGTCAAGCTGCCTGGCCATTGTATCACCGTAGGCTCCTAATCCCGACTGGGCAAATTTGAAAAACTTGCCGTCGTCATCAAGCAGTGCGATCCAGGCACTGGAATAGCCGCCGGTTTCCGTTAAGCGCTTACATGAATTTTTCAATAACTTGGCCTGACTCCTTTCCTTCGTGATGAGCTGATTGACATTTCGAATAGCACGCAGCACACGGTTCAGGTGTTCGATTCGGGCTTGTGCTTCCTTTCGAATTGTGATGTCCTGTACAGTGCCGGTGATATGGGTCAGTTTGCCGGTTTTATCGCGCTGCCCCTCGGAAGTCGAAATTAAATACCGCGTAATTCCCCCCGGCAGTATTATGCGGTTCTCGAAAGTAAATTGTTCATCGTGCTCCGCGGCCTGTTTGATCACCTCATCATAAAGATATAAATCATCGGGATGAAACCGGCTGAATACAAAATGACTGTCTGGCTGCATTGATGTCCTGTCGGCTCCAAATATGCGGAATACTTCTTCAGACCAATCAATGGCACCGGTTTGGATATTCAATCTCCAGCTGCCGACATGAGCCAGCTTCTGGGCATTTACCAGATTATTTTCGCTTTCTCTCAGCATCTCCTCTGTATGCTTTCGCTGAGTAATATCCGAGATAAATCCTTCTAGTATTGCAGGTCCGTTTTTGCTGGTTGAAACACAGATTCCACGTTCCCAAACCCATCTTTCCTTTTTGTCTTTTCGGATTATCCGGTATTCCAACTCAAACTGTTTGTCGTTTTTCAGCGCCTGCTGAATTTTTTCCCAGACGAATACCCTGTCCTCCGGATGGATAATATTGTTGTAGGAAGTCTCCCTGTTGTTGATTATTTCCTCAGGTGGATAACCTGTCAGGTTGATGCATCCATTACTGATAAACAGCATCGTCCAATCAGGAACATTTTCACACCTGTATGCCATACCCGGCAAATTACTCAGCAAGGTGCTTATTTTTCTCTCGGATTCCTGCAGCCGGGATGAGGTTTCCAACACATCTTCCATCATGCTCAGTGTTGTCAGGCGCGAGGATTCCAGCTCCTTGTTGGTCAGCTCCAACTCCTTGGTTCGCGCTCTAACGTCGATTTCAAGGTTGGCTTTGTAACCCTCCAATTTCTTTTCAATTTTCTTAAGGGCAGTAATATCAGTAACAATCAAACTTACCATTTTCGAATCAGGCAGCGAAATCAGGAATTCCTGGCCCGCATCGTGAACAAAAGGTGAAAGTGAAAACATAAAATGCATATCATTCTGACCATTACCGCCATTGGCAGGGAAAGTGAAGTTTTCTCTGACATTTTTGATTGAGCCATTTTCAAGGAGGGTCGCAAAGCGTTTTTTTTGATCACTGTCCAGCAACTGATCCAGATTGTTGCTGATGATGGTTTCCAGCGGGGTGTTTGTCATTTCGGAAAAGCGTTTGTTGCAGTACAATACAATTCCGTCAAGCGAAAGAATAGCGGCACCTTCGTTCATCTGCTCAATGAGAATTCTATAGGTGGTTTCAGCAGAAGTCAGTGAATAGACTCTTTCGCCTTCATCGGTATCAATAACCAGAGCATCGACCTCCCCTTTTCGTATTGCCGAAAGAGTGTCTTCCAGTTCTGTTATTCTGGCCTGCAATGATTTGTTTTTCAGAGTGAGATCTTCAATATTCTTCTGCATATGGGCGATTATTCTTCAGTTTGTTTTAAATCCAACCCTACCAATACCCTGTCTTCATCCGACATATCCCCGATAATTTTTCGAAGGGGAAGAGGCAGTTTTTTCACCAGTGTCGGAGCTGCAACAATCTGTTCGCCCTGCGCCAATTTGGGATTTTGATACAAATCGATAACCTGAAGTTCATACTTTCCCTTCATATGGGTTTCACAGATTTCCTTGATGTTTGCGATGGCTTTTCTGGATTTTGGGCTTAAACCGGCAATATACAATTTTAAAATGTAGTGCTCAGAAACAGGCCGATTGGCCAGCTTTTCAAATTCCCTGAGAATGTTGTCTTGATCATTTTTCACTTGCTGCACCCGCACTTTCCGGTTGTAAGTCTAACCCTACCAATACTTTTTCTTCCATCGAAAGATCACCGATTATCTTCTTTACCGGTTCAGGCAGTTGCCGGATCAAGGTTGGGATGGCCAATATCTGATCCCCCTTTCCCAATTGCGGATCCTTAAGAAGGTCAATAATCTTGATCTCATATTTGTTTTTCAGATGTTTCTCGCAAATTTCTTTCAGATTTTTAAAGGCGGTCACCGATTTTGGAGAATGACCTGCAACATACAGCTTTAAAACCCAGACATCATTCTCAATATCATTTAGATTGTTCATAACCATCGAGGGTTCTCCTTTACTTCTGCCTGCTGTCGAATACATCCTGCTGTCTGGATTCCATACGTAAATGTTGTTTTGTCAGCTCAGCTATCCTGTCCTTGATATCCATTTCATCGGTTTTCATCTGCATTTCGGTCAGCTCGATCTGTGCTTTCATGGCTTTTTGTTTTCTCTTCAGCTCGATCTCCAGCTGGTTAATTTTCACTCCAATTCTGTCTGCTTCCTCCTTATCATTCATCTCCTGCACATAACGAGATGATCCTGTGAGAATACCCGTACTTCCCAAATATACTTCCTTTAACTGCACACCCTGTGAAGTGATGAGAAACTCTCGAATCTGGTTGCTGTTGGCGATTCCCCGGGATTTCAAAACATACAAACCGCGATTGCGTTCACCATTCTCTTCAATATCCCTCAACAGCATCCAAGAATCCATGAGTGAGGAAATATTGATATCAGTTGTCTCGGCAGTCCCTGCCGCTGATGTAAGCGTTGTAAAAAATCCTGTTATATTTCTGACCTTGATATAGTCAATCAGTCGAATAACCATTGATCTCGCTTCCAATGCATCTTCATTGGACAGGTAAGCATTCATTGGATCTATAACGATAATGTCCGGACCAAATGTATTGATCATTTTATGTATCAGGGTCAAGTGTGCTTCCAGTCCAAACATGGATACTCTTTCACTGTGGAACTTCAGCAGTTTCTGCTCTTCCCATTTCTTCAGGTCCAAGCCAATTGAAGCGAGATTTCTTATTATTTGTCTGCTGGACTCTTCAAAACTTAGATAAAGCACTTTTTCACCTCGTTGACAGGCTGCATCAGCCATGTGGCCGCACAGGCTTGTCTTGCCGGTTCCGGCTGTGCCGGATACTAGAATACTGCTGCCTCTGAAAAACCCTTTTCCGTCCAGCATATCATCCAGTTCTGTGATTCCTGATGAAATACGCTCTTTTGACACATCATGATCCAGGGACAGAGAGGTTATCGGCAGTATTGAAATTCCATCGTCGTCTATCAGAAATGGGAAGTCATTGGTTTCATGTTTTGTCCCCCTGTATTTCACAATTCTCATGCGTCTTGTGTACACATGATTCTGTTCAAGGTGCTGCAGGGAAATAACGCAGTCGGATACATATTCTTCCAATCCATGGCGTGTCAGGGCTTTGTCACCCTGCTCACCCGTAATAATGGCTGTTACACCTTTTTCCTTCAGCCATCTGAAAAGCCTGCGCAGCTCTGATCTCAGAATTGCCTCATTGGGAAATCCGGAAAAAAGGGCTTCAAGGGTATCCAGTCCCACCCGTTTGGCACCCAGCGAGTCGATCGCCTGGTTAAGTCTGATAAACAGACCTTCAAGGTCATATTCCCCGGTTTCCTCAATTTCGCTTCGTTCAATGTGAACAAAATCTATATATATCTTTTTTTCCTGAATAAGCTTTTCGAGATCAAATCCAAGTGAAGCGACATTTTTTATCAATTCGTCTTCTGTCTCTTCAAAAGCCATGAAAACGCCCGGCTCATTATAAAGTGTGGCTCCTTTCACCAGGTACTCCAGCACCAGCAAGGTTTTCCCGCTCCCGGCGCTCCCGCTCACCAGAGTGGGCCTGGCCTTAGGCAGACCTCCCCCCGTAATTTCATCCAGTCCTTGAATTCCCGTTCTTGATTTTTCCAGTGTTTTTAAATTGGTTCTGATCTTCCCATTCTCCATGGATTTGATTCCTTATTTTTCAATTTCTGTAAGCCTGTTATCGCTCCGTCGTTCAGCCGCACTTACCGATAGAAGCGGGGCTGTTGGATTTGAATTACGCCTTCATGACAAACTATTGACATGAAGATCAATCCCTTAATATGATACAGTCACATCATCATGTTCCTCATTCTAGGCCATTTCCAAATGAAGGACTTTTCTGTTTCGAATGATCATAATGACATCGTATGGATGACTGGAAGCCATTCAAATTCTGTCTGTCTCACTGGCCGATTATAGAATCAAAAACTTCTGTACGTCTTCAGAAAAGTTGAAATATTTTTCACCATAAAGACGTTTTTTCCTTGATCATGCTGACCATTCGATGTGACTATCATACAGATATATTTTTTGAAGAAAAGTTACGGAAGGTGTTTGCGTAATATTATTTTTTGTGTTTTTGACTCTGTAATATAAGAATCATTTAACTCGTCTGGTGTATATAATCTCAATTATGGATGCAATATATTTTCATAACGAGCATATGCAAATAAACGCCGTCGCTCATTCGGGCAGTGTAATTTTCTTTCTGTGAAATTGATTTAAAAAGTGAGGTTCAGGAATCTGAAATTAGCCTGCAAAAGCCAAAATGGAGAATCGAATGAACCCGTCAATAAAATATACACCGTTTTTGGCATCTGTTAAACCCAATCGAGAACGGACCAGATTTTATTAAGAATGCCCTGATACATTTTTTAAACGAGGTGATTTAACGTGAAAGGACGCAGTTTCTTCAGGCAGAGCCAATCGAGCGATGCGAGTCAGGGAAGGGCTGTGCAAATGGTTTCACAGCTACGCATTTATATTTGGAATCGTACATATAATTCAAAACGGTTTAATTATTCTGGGTACACTGTTACAATATCTATCATATTCTTCACCATATTTGTGTGAAAGAAATTCCTCCTCAGATTTGATCATGAAGAATGAAATTATCAAATATTGTATAAACCAACCGACCAAATACCACGAGAAACATAATATGTGAAAACTTAGCAGCAGAATTCCATATCCACCTATTTGCGGATTTCTGGAATACCGATATATACCGCTTGAATTTAACTTATTTTTATCCAGTCCGAAACTTGTTCCGGTTCCCAAGCGAAACCAGGCAATTAGTAAAACAATCAGGCCCAGGCAGAAAACGATAAGAAAGAGTATATTCAAAATCAGATTCCCTGGAAAGGCAGCGAAATTCGGCCAGCTAAACGGAATAAAAAAGTACATGAAATTTGCGTGAAACGCAAATACCACCAATTCGAGTAAACAGGATACTGGAGATAAATTGTTTATTCTAAGATAGTCATTCCTTACGATTACTCGAAAAACGAGAAAACTGAATAAGATCAAAATTGCTGTAAAAAGGAAATATTTGATTAACATCATTTCATCACTTTATGTTAACACAATTGTCTGCTGAATACCACGACGCCGGTTGGTTGCGGCTTGACGGCAACCGGCTGCGACTCGGACCTGAGAGACATCCTATTGGATGAACCAAAATGTTTTATTTTACCCAAAGAACTCAACCTGCTCAATTGTCAAACAAATGGATGAAAACGAAGTTGGGCTGAGGGTAATCTGCTGTTTGAAAAACGGATTAACCCAAAAGTCTGAAATACCTGGTGAGAGTGCAGAAAAATTGCTGAGATAACCTTTCCGCCAGAATTGAAGATTCGATAAGCTGCATTTTGCATGACCTGATTGTTGTATTGTTAAAATTCTAATTAATCATTTGGATGATCTTTGGAAGTTCTTGCTTAACCGTCTTCCAGACAACTTCGATATCAATACCAAAATAATCATGAATTAGTACATCTCTCATCCCTGCCATTTCTTTCCAGGCAAGGCTTGAATATGTATCCTGGATATGCTTTGGAATTTTTTTACTTGCTTCACCAATAATTTCAAGACCACGGATAACTGCAAATTGTGTTTTCTCATCGATTGAAAACTCTTCATAAGTCAAGTTTTCACAAAATTGAAGTATTTTTACAGCTGTTTCCCGAATATCAGACAAATACAATTGATGATCTCTTTTAATCATGCTATCTGCATTGCTTCATCAAGTATTGATTTTTCAAGACTTGGTTTTAGTGAGGTTTTCATTACCAGATCTACTTCAACCCCAGTAATTTCTGTTAGAAAGTTTTTTAATCTGATGAACTCAAACAGGGTAGGGGGCGTACTAAAGGAAATAAGAATATCTAGGTCACTGGTATTCTTTTGTTCATCTCTGATGAATGAACCGAAAATACCCAGATAATCAATTTTGTATGCATCCTTGAATTTTGGGATTTCGTTTTCTATCTTACATATGATTGATTTCAGCCTTGTTTCCATAATCAAATTTCGAAAAATAAATTGTTTTATTAAACAGAAATTCCAGATTGATACTATGACATCTTGTATAGGTAGGTCCTATGCAATATACCACAATGCCGGTTGGTTGCGGCTTGACGGCAACCGGCTGCGACTCGGACCGGCGAGAAATCCTATTGGACGAACCAGAATGTTTTATTTTACCCAAAGAACTCAACCTGTTCAATTGTCAAACAAATGGATGAAAACGAAGTTGGGCTGAGGGTAATCTGCTGTTTGAAAAACGGATTAACCCAAAAGTCTGAAATACCTGGTGAGAGTGCAGAAAAATTGCTGAGAAAACCTTTCCGCCAGAATCGAAGGTTACTAACCCGGATGTTTCATGAGATTTTGAAATGAGATGGTAGAGCTGGTTGATTATACAAGGCTTGCGAAGAGATTTGAACGACTTTGCCCTGGATAGACCAATGAGACCAAATATCGAGCGTAATTGAAACAGAATCGACCAGAACTGTCATCGTCCGGAAAATGAGAAGTGGAAAATCCGGCGACTCTCGGACACCATTCCGGTGATTAGCCGGACAGCAA
>CAZGNZ010000063.1:0-15215 GCA_964527215.1 uncultured bacterium
AAAATGTCTAAACGCAAAATAAGATTTGCTTCCGGTTGCCATATGGCATTACCTCTGGGGAAATGACATGTGGCAGGGGATTCAGGATGAAGCGATCCCAATCCCGCCAGCTGACGTCTACCGGACTATAATCTTATTACTCGAGCACTCATCTGTATTATTACTATGCATCCTGAACCGGAATTCGGACAGCAGTCGACGGGGAGTTGGAACCGGAAATCAGAAATTTGGATTTGGAAAAGCGCAATCAAGGGACGACGGGTGACCACTGATATCTGCAAAATGACGATTTTCAGTTCCTACACAACATCATTATGCCAGAAAGCCCAATTAACCATTATACCATTAAACGATCTTCAACGGTCTGCAGAATAAGGAACCTGTCCAACAGACTAAGTTCAGTGACCGGGGTTTTCTGGTCCCTTCACAAATCAGGCTAATTCCGTGGTTTGGTTAATCTCAATCGTTTTAATTTATCCCGGCATGGAACCCGGAATACTTGAAATCAGAAAACATATCGACCGAATTGACCAAAAAATCATTGACCTGCTTATTGCCCGTCAGAAACTCAGCCGGGAAATCGGACAGTTAAAGCAGGCTCTTAAAATGCCCTTGGAAGACCTGCAGCGGGAACAGGAAATCATACATCGTCTCACCCATTCAGCCAGCGGAAACCTTACTGAAGAACAGCTGATCCGCATCTACCAGGCGGTATTTACATCTTCAAAACAGGTTCAGAACAGATAACCCGGCTTTTCTTTCGATGACGGACCGTCTGCACATTTCCCATACCCACAATCACACCCGTTCAGCCTGTGAGAACAGACTGTGGCTGGCTTTCTGGATAAACGCCGCATTTTTGATAGTTGAAGCGGCCGGCGGTATCTGGACACACAGTCTGGCACTGCTTTCAGATGCCGGACATATGCTCACGGATGTGGCTGCACTGGGATTGGCGATACTGGTAACCCGGCTTGGCCGCCGGCAGCGGGATGAGCGGCGTTCTTTCGGTTATAAAAGGGCTGAGATCATCGGCGCGTTTCTAAATGGAGCATCCCTGGTGGGCATCAGCGGATTCATTCTTCTGGAAGCCTGGAAGCGGTTGGACAGCCAGGTACAGATTTCCGCCGGACCCATGCTTGTTATTGCTGTACTTGGTCTGCTGGCCAATGCCGTCAGTGCTGCAGTACTGATGGGGAAACAGCATGATAATCTGAATATTCGCGGTGCGTTTCTGCATCTCATTTTCGATGCTCTTGGATCGCTGGGTGCCATTGTCTCCGCATTGGTGATCTGGCTCTGGAACTGGACGCTCATTGATCTGCTGGCCAGCGTTTTCATCGTTATTCTCATTCTTGCCGGAACCATCCCCCTTATGCGGCAGAGCATCCATCTGCTGCTGGACGGCGTTCCTGACAATATCCGTTTTTCCAGCGTGGAAAAAGAACTGCTCAAACTGGAAAACGTCACCGGAATCCATGATCTTCATATATGGTCCATCTCTCCGGATCAACCGGCACTCAGTGTTCATCTGACATTGAAAAAGGAGTGTGCTGAATTAAGTGCATGGAACGAATGTCTCCGCAATGCACAGCAAATGCTCCAAGCCAGATTCCGAATAGAACATGCAACAATTCAGCTGGAACCATCGGATTTTTTGAACCACCACCATTGTGATTCAGATTGAGAATATCGACATGGGCTGCAGATACACGGAATCAAATGACATGAAACCCCAAGCGGGCTCTTCGGCCGTGCTCCTGCCATGAATAGGTGGGTTGCTGAATACGACTGAATGGGATGTATCAAACCCGCATATTTCACGAGAATTTCTATGCGAAAAATGCTTTGCATTTTCCGGACGATGAACCATCTGGTCGATTTTGCACCTTCCGTCAGGAGACGGATATTCATTTGCGCTTGATATTTGTTCTCATTGTACTGTCCAGTACAATGTCGTTCAAATCTCTTTGCAAGCCTTGCATAATCAACCAGCTCCACCATCTCATTTCGAAGCCTCAGGAAATATCCGGGCCAACACATGAAATCTTTTAAAAACAGAGTAAAACAATGAAATCAATAATTGAACGACTGCTGGGCAACCAGGGAATGACACGGGAACAGGCTTACGAACTGATGAAACATCAAATGCATGGAGTATTCAACGACGCCCAGATTGCCGGTTTCCTCATTGCCCTGCGCGCAAAAGGCGTATCATCCGAAGAACTGGTCGGATTTATCTCTGCCATGCAGGAGAATATTGAGCCGGTTCCCATTTCATCGGACGCGATTGATATCTGCGGAACAGGGGGGGATATCAAGGAGGTTTTCAATATTTCAACTGCAGCGGGACTGGTGGCAGCGGGTGCAGGCGTTCCGGTGGCCAAACACGGAACCCGTCACCGCGATCTGTCCTCCGGCGCAGCGGATGTTCTGACTTCCCTGGGTGTGGATGTGTATTTGCCTCCGGAAAAAGTGGCCCGAAATGTGGATGAGATCGGATTTGGATTCATGTATGCACCCACCCTGCATCCCGTAATTGAAAAAATGGCTTACATTACTCGCTCGCTGGATGTCCGGACCGTGTTCGATATCGTCAGCCCGCTCTGCAACCCCGCACGGGTGAAACGTCAGGTCTTTGGAGTGTACAGCACCACTCTCACGGATCTTGTTGCCAGAGTCCTGAAAAAAAGAGGTACCCGTGAAGCCTTTATTGTGAATGGATATGACGGTATGGATGAACTCACGACCACCTCCTCCACAAAGGTCAGTCACCTGAAAATAAACGGTGAAATCGAATCCAGTATCCTTTCTCCGTCCGATTTCAAACTCCAGACCACCCCCCTTGAAAACCTGATCGGCGGCAGTCCCAAAGCCAATGCACAGATTATTCTCAAAATTTTAGACGGGAACAGCAGTCCCGGACGGGATGTGGTTATATTGAACGCCGCCGCAGCCATAATGGTGGGCGGAAAAGCCGAAAGCATACAGGAGGGTATGGAACTGGCCCAGGAGTCCATAGACAGTGGAGCCGCCCGTAAAATTCTCCGTCGGCTGGCTGCAGAGTAAGGAACGGTTCGGGCATGGCGGTTACAGGATCCATCTGTCTCCCCGGTGATAAATCCATATCGCACCGGGCTCTGATGATGGCCGCCTGGACCCGCGGGCTGAACCGAATTCGAAATCTCTCAGACGGACTGGATGTTTGGGCCACACGACACTGTCTCGAAGCTTGCGGCATGTCTTTTCAGACAGCAGAAAAAGAACTGCGCGTATTCGGGCAGCGGCTCAAGGATCCTGACAGGATTCTGGACTGCGGCAACTCCGGCACCACCGCAAGGCTCCTTTCCGGACTGCTGGCAGGTCAGCGCTGCTCTGCAGAACTCACGGGTGATGTGTCATTGCGCAGGCGCCCAATGAGACGGATTACAGAACCGCTGACCCGCATGGGAATGCGTATTCACTCGACGAACGACCGGCTCCCGCTTCAGCTGGAATGGGGTCCGCTGAAAGGCTCTGAATTTCTGCTGAAACAGGCCAGTGCGCAGGTGAAATCCTGTCTGCTGCTGGCTTCCCTGGGTGTCGATGACCCGGTGACCGTTACAGAACCATTCATATCCAGGGATCATACGGAACGGTTTTTTTCTCTTCTGAATGTCCCTCTGAACCAGACAGGACGTTCTCTCACAACTGCTGGGAAATTCCACTCGGCAGACCCATTTTCCGTTGCCATACCCGGGGATCCGTCCACTGCAGCATTCCTGATCGCCGCCGCTTTGTTGTCCCCCAAATCAGATCTGATCATCCAGGGTTTGTCAGCCAATCCCACGAGAACAGGATTCATTGACATCGTTCGGCAGATGGGCGGATCGGCAGAATGGGTTGAATTTGATGATTCGACGTGGGAACCATCGGGTACGCTTCGTATCAGAGAGTCATCCCTGCAGGGTGCTGATGTTCCGGAATCTGTCATTCCTGCTGTTATTGATGAAATACCCGTTCTGGCACTGCTGGCCTCCCGGGCAGAAGGCGAGACCGTGATTCGGGGTGCATCTGAGCTGCGCGTCAAGGAATCCGACCGGCTGTCCGCAACGAGGTGCAATCTGACTGCACTGGGTGCAGATATCAAAGAACTGTCGGATGGGTTGGTCATCTCCGGTTCTGCAAACTGGCAGGATGCCGAGGTGGATTCTTTTGGAGATCATCGAATCGCCATGACATTTGAAATTGCCGATATGGTCTCGAATGCGACTGTTAAAGTGCGAAATCCTGAATGCATTGCAGTTTCCTGTCCTGAATTCACCCAAATAATCCGGCAGATTTTTCACTGACGGAGGAGCATATATTTTGAAACTCGCCGTTATCGGCCATCCCATTTCACATTCACTCAGCCCGTTGATGCATCGATGGATCATGGATAGAACCGGTCTGGCCGGAGAGTATTCAGCATTGGATGTGACATCGAATGAAATTCCCGGCATCATGGATATGCTGCGAAGCGGAAAACTTGACGGGGTTAATGTGACCATACCGCATAAACAGGCCGTTATGCCGCATCTGGATGAACTGCAACCGGATGCCGCAGCAATCGGGGCTGTAAACTGCATTATTTCCAGATCCGGACAGTTAACGGGTGCCAACACCGATTGGAGGGGTTTTTCACATTTGCTCTCAGAAGCCGGCGTGTCTCCCATGGGACGGACCTTTATCCTTCTGGGCGCAGGCGGCGCTGCCCGGGCGGTTCTTTTTGCGCTGCTGCAAGAGGGAGCGGCATCTGTGTACATCATTAACCGGAACAGGGAGCGGGCGCAAAAGCTGGTCAGTGACTTTGTCTGTCTTCAGGGATGCACTGTTTTACGGGCGGCCGACTGGTTCGACATCGAACAGTATCTGTCGGAACCGACAGTGGTTCTCAACACAACACCCGTGGGTCTTCCCGGCAGTGAACCGGCATTGCCCATGCCGCCTGAGTTTATGGCGGACCGGAATACTTATGTGGATTTGATCTATCATCCCTGCCCCACCCCGTTTCTGAAAGCTGCCGCCGACACTGGCGCACAAACGGTTGGCGGAATGGATATGTTCATTTATCAGGGACTCGCCAGTCTGGAATTCTGGACCGGAAAAAAGGTTTCCGCTGCGATTGACCTGGACGAACTTCGTGATTTTTTAATCCGGATCTTGGATGGGAATTATCATGTTATTTAAACTGAGATTTTTAACTGCAGGTGAATCACACGGTCAGGCCCTGACCGGCATTTTGGAGGGTCTGCCATCCGGTATTCCCCTGTCATCGAAAGACATTCAGAATCAAATGTCCCGCCGACAGCTTGGGTTCGGGCGGGGTAAACGCATGCAGATTGAGTCTGACCAGGTGGAAATACTTTCCGGGGTACGTCACGGTCTGACCCTGGGATCACCCATTGGGCTTTTGCTGCCGAACCGGGATTGGGACAACTGGAAGTACAAAATGAGTATTTCTCCGTCCGAGAATCCCCCGACGAAGGTGACACTCCCCCGGCCGGGTCATGCCGATCTGGCGGGGGTGCAGAAATACGGATTTGACGATATCCGCAATGTCCTGGAGCGTTCGTCCGCCAGGGAAACCGCCATGCGCAATGCACTGGGTGCCGTCTGTCGAAAGCTGCTTTCCGAGCTGGATATTCAGATTGCCAGCCGCGTAATACAAATTCATTCTGCGCGCGATACTGATGAGGTGAATCCAACACTTCCGCTGATGGAAATGAATCGCCTGACCGATGCATCTTCGGTGCGCTGTCTGAATCCGACAGCTGCCCGGGCGATGGAAGCGGCAGTAAAATCGGCCATGGAAACCGGGGATTCCGTTGGCGGTGTATTTGAGATTCGGGCAGCCGGGCTGCCGGCGGGACTGGGGAATTACACCCACTGGGACCGTAAACTGACTGCCCGTCTGTCTGCCGCGGTGATGTCTGTAAATGCCGTGAAGGGAATTGAGTTTGGTGCCGGGTTCCGGTATGCACAAAATAAGGGAAGCCAGATGCATGATGAGATGATACTTGACGGAGACAAACTGTGTCGTCCCACCAATAATGCCGGCGGTCTGGAGGGCGGCATGACTAACGGTGAACCGCTCGTTTTCCGGGCCGTGATGAAACCAATTCCCACGCTGCGGAAACCGCTGCGCTCCGTTGATATTGCTTCCGGGGAGGAAAAAAAAGCCCACCGGGAACGCACGGATACATGTACTGTGCCGGCAGCAGCGGTGATTGCGGAACAGATGACGGCACTGGTCCTGGCGGATGCTCTGCTGGAAAAATTCGGCGGTGACAGCCTTGTGCAGCTGAAAGAACATATGGCACTGACTGCAGCGGTCAGCCGGCCGGCAGCACCGATAACGAAGGATGTCTGACGGAGGTCAATGAGCAATCCATGGATGAAAAACTTAAACAAACACTGACTGATCTGGGAGCAGAGACACTGGCTGAGGCTTTGCTAGAAATTTCTGAATAATGAATTTCCCCGCCCGTCAGCTGACGGGACGGGGTATCATTAGTGATATAATCATTTTTTATTTCGCCGCCACGCCAAATGGCGGATTTCCAACAAGCGGCGGGGAATGCACCCAGTTACACTCGTCAGTCAGGAGACGGATTAAAAAAAAGAAGCTGAAAAAGTGATTAAGCGTCTTACATCGACACCGCGGGAAAATATTCTGCGCATTAAGCGTAAGCTGACCGGTTTGAAACGCAGGAAGCGATTTATTCACAGGAGTGAATCTGCCACGTATGCCCGGGATTTGTCAATACTTCTGCAGGACATAAAAAAAAGTGTGTCCGATCCCCAGGAAGGGCTCAGCCTTGTGATGGCTTTTTTTAAATCGGATGCGGGCGTCTTTGAGCAGTGTGATGATTCCAACGGAATGGTGGGTGATGTATTCCGGTTTGATGCCAGAGACCTGTTTGTTGAATATGCTGCCCGCTGCAGTGATCAAAAAAAAACAGCAGATGCCGTACTGAAGCTGAATCAGCAGGATAATTATGGTGTGAGAAATTACCTGATTGACTGTTCTTCAGAGTATTTGTCCGAATCGGTTATTCGTGGCATGATCGAAAAACTCCAGGAACTGGCTGACGAAGAAATGAACGAATACAACAGCAGCCACTATTTATGGCAGATTGTGTCTCTGTCCCGGCAAATCAGGGATGCGCAGCTCCATGAGAAAACGGTGCTGTCATTATATGATGCGGTAAATCCGGCCGCCGCCATCGATATTGCAGAGGCGTATATTGAAAGCGGAGATGTGCAAACAGCTCATTCCTGGTTGCAGAAAATCCCTGATAACTCGGTGTATGAAAGTAAGTGCAGGGAACTGCTGATTGAAATCTACCGGAAACAGGATGATACTGTTCAGTTAACAGGGCTGCTTAGACAGAAATTGAGAGCTCACCGCTGCCGCGATTATCTGAATGCCCTTCTGGAAGTCGTTGGAAGCGACAAACAGGAAGAAATCATTGCTGAAGAATGCAGACTGATTTCTCAAAGTACCTTGCTGAACTTATCGGATATCCGGTTTTTGCTTGAAACGGGTAAGAGTGCGGAGGCAGAAACGCATCTACTGAAGCTGGCGGATCAGCTGAATGGCGAGTATTATCCCGGCCTGCTTGACCTTGTAACCGTCTTTGAATCTGCCGAGGGGTATCTTCCGGCTTCCCTGATTTACCGCAGTCTGCTGCTCTCGATACTGAAGAAAGCATCAACCAAAGCATACGGTCACGGTGCCCGGTATCTGAAAAAACTTGAAATTCTGGCAGACAGCATTAGCGACTGGAAAGGATTTGAAAGCCATAACACATTCTTCGAGCGGATCAGAAAGGCTCACGGTCTTAAAAAAAGCTTCTGGTCAAAAGTTGATGCCGCTGGCGGAATCTGAAACATCTATGATTGTATCCCTCCCTCATTAAACCATGCAGTCAAACCCTGATTCTGAAAAAAGGGCAGTGCCTGGTTAAAATCCCCTGGCTTGAAACGAAATCCTGGGTGCAGGACATGCCCTCAGTGGTTTATGCCGTCTGTTGAACCTTGAGCTGCTGCAGCGCAGTTGATCATCACCGGTAGATTTGCACGCTTCAGCAATGGTTTACGCAGTTGTATCAGGCAAAAAGATAGAATTAACGATATGTGAAATAAATCGCTTATTTCAAGTGTTTTATGGATGATACACGTCCCATTTTAATGCGCGCTGTGAATCATTTCACAAGAAATTTCTTGGTGCGTGTTGTGTATTGTGAATAAATTAACAACGTGATTGAGATCACAATTAGGAGGTTTGTAGCAAATGAAATCATTACCCATTAAAACAGTGGAAAGGCTGGTCCTGTATAAACGCATCCTGCAGGATCTGCTGGACGAGGGGAAATCACACATCTTCTCCCACGATATCGCCCGCCTGGTGAAAAATACGTCACCACAGGTTCGGCGGGATTTTATGCTCATCGGGTACTCCGGAAGCCCCTCTAAAGGGTATGCCATTGAAGACCTGATTGCCAAAATCCGATCTATACTTCAAAAACCGGATCCCCATAAAATTGCCCTCATCGGTGTCGGAAATCTGGGCCGGGCCATCCTGGCCTACTTCAGCAGCCGCCACCCCAGACTTTCCATCGAAGCCGCCTTTGATACCGATCATGCCAAAGTTGACCGTGTGATTGCCGGCTGCCGTGTGTACAATATGGCAGACTTGGAACAGGTGGTGTCCGATGTCGGGATTACAATGGGCATCATCACCGTACCCTCACAGTTTGCCCAGGACGCCGCCGATCAGTTGATTCACGCAGGCATTCGGGCCATTCTGAATTTTGCCCCTGTCAAACTGCATCTGCCCGACACTGTGGTCCAGGATGAACTGGACATCACCATGAAACTTGAAAAACTGGCATATCTGATAAACTGATCTTTCGGAGGACCAATGACCACAGACCATTTCAGCCGCATTCTGCAGAAATATCCCGGCTCGGGAAGGGACAGTCTCATTCCCATGCTGCAGGATATTCAGGAGCAGGAAGGTTTTATCTCCCGTGCCGCTGTCCGGCTGCTGGGACAGCATCTGGATATCCCCACCAGCAAAATCTACGGTGTGGCCACGTTTTACAATCAATTCCGATTCCAACCCGTCGGCAAGTATCACATCATGGTCTGCCGCGGCACCGCCTGTCACGTGAAAGGCTCTGCATCCGTGCTGTCCGTCCTGGAAACCGAGTTGAAAATCAAAGCGGGACAAACCTCCCGTGACGGACTGTTCAGCATTGAGGTCGTGGCCTGCATCGGGGCCTGCGGACTGGCACCTGTGATCAGCATCAACGGCGAATTCTATGCCGGTGTTACCAGTTCAAGTCTGAGAAAAATCCTTGCCGGTTATAAAAAACGTGAACGAAATGCCGCCTGAGGTAACCATGAATGCCAGTCAAATACCCACCAATCCGGAAACACTCACACTGCAGCTTCAGCAGCTGTTTTCCCACGCCTGCATTACGGGTAAAACCAGTAAAACTCCTGACACACTAAACGACACGTTTTGTACCCTGCGCCATGAAAGAGCAGATCATCCGGTCATTTTTCTTGGCGCAGGGACTTGCGGCATCAGTGCCGGAGCATATAAAACCCGTGACCGCATTCAAAAGTATCTGGCAGACCATCAGCTGGACATTCCCGTCATCGAAGTGGGCTGCATCGGACTGTGCTCTGAAGAACCCCTGGTGGATATTCAGCTGCCGGGCCGTACCCGTCTGGTTTTTCGACAGGTCTTTGAGAACAAGGTGGAAAAAATTCTTGACGGAGTCTTGAACGGCACCATTCCGCCCCGGAATCTGTTTGGGCAGCACCATCACCCCGCATTGAAACCATGGGAGGGTGTCCCGTTCACGGATGAACATCCATTTTTCGCTCCCCAGGAGCGTCTGGTGCTTGCCAACTGCGGAATCACAGAACCCAGCAATCTTGAAGAGTACATTGCCCGCGGCGGCTACCGGGCATTTGCCCGGGCACTCCACACCTGCACGCCGGCTGAACTCTGCGAGCTGGTGGAAGAGAGCGGGCTGCGCGGACGCGGCGGCGGCGGGTTCCCCACGGGTCGAAAATGGAAAATAGCCCAGACACAGAATGCTGATCAGAAATATATGATCTGCAATGCCGATGAAGGGGATCCGGGTGCATTTATGGACCGCGCCGTCATTGAAGGCGATCCATACAGGGTGCTGGAAGGACTGGCCATTGCAGCCTATGCCATCGGCGCCACCAAAGCGTACATCTACATTCGCGCCGAATATCCCCTGGCTATTGCCCGTCTGGAGGAATGTCTCACCCGGCTTCGCGGGTTCGGTCTTCTGGGAGACAATATTCTTGACAGTGGATTTAATCTGAATGTGATCATAAAAATGGGGGCGGGAGCATTCGTCTGCGGCGAAGAAACCGCCCTCATTCACAGCATTGAAGGCAAGCGCGGCATGCCCCGGCCCCGACCGCCGTTCCCGGCCATTTCCGGACTCTTCGGAAAGCCTTCCATTATCAACAATGTGGAAACCATGGCAAACATTCCCACGATCGTGGAAAAAGGGGCTGAATGGTTTTCCGGTATCGGAACTGAAAACAGCAAAGGCACCAAGGTCTTTGCGCTTTCCGGAAAAGTTCGGCGCACCGGCCTGGTGGAAGTGGCCATGGGTAAAACCGTCCGTGAAATTATTTTTGACATCGGCGGGGGAATTCCGGAAAACATCCCCTTTAAAGCGGTTCAGATGGGCGGACCGTCCGGCGGTTGCATCCCCACTCAGCACCTGGACATCGCCATTGATTACGAATCGCTGAAAACCGTGGGTGCCATGATGGGTTCGGGCGGCATGGTGGTTATGGACGAGAAAACCTGCATGGTGGATGTGGCAAAATTCTTTATGGATTTCATCCAGCGCGAAAGCTGCGGAAAATGCATTCCGTGCAGGGAAGGCACCCGTCAGATGCTTCACATTCTGGAAACCATCACAAGCAGCCGCCGCACGGAAACCGGTCACGGTGCTCTTGATCGCTTCAAAGGTGTGCTGCAGTTGGAATCCCTGGCAAAAGTTATTCAGGATGCCAGCCTCTGCGGGCTGGGCCAGTCTGCTCCAAATCCGGTTTTGAGCACGCTGCGCTGGTTTCGGGATGAGTATGAAGCCCATATTTATGAACGGCGCTGTCCGGCCATGGCCTGTTCCGAGCTGCTGACTTATAAAATTGATCCAGATCAATGCAAAGGGTGTATGATCTGCGCCCGGAAATGTCCGGCCGAAGCCATTTTCGGTGAGAAAAAACATCCGCATTACATTGATCATGAGCGCTGCATCGGATGCGGTCAGTGTGTGGATATATGCAATTTTGATGCAGTAATGGTGGCATAGGAGAAAGTACGCGATGTTTGAAATTGAAGTCAATCACCAGACCATAGCCGCAGAAAAAGGCGAAACCATTCTCAATGCGGTCAATCGTGCAGGAATTGAAATTCCCACTCTGTGTCACATGCGGGATCTGGTTCCCAGCGGTGCCTGCCGAATGTGCGTTGTGGAAGTGGAAGGGTACCGGAACCTGGTCACCAGCTGCTGCCATCCTGTTCAGGAAGGCATGAAAATCCAGACCAATTCATCCAGAGCTGTCGAAGCACGCAAGACCATCCTTGAACTGCTTTTGGCCAATCATCCTGATGACTGCCTGTACTGCGTGCGGAGCAACGACTGTCAGCTCCAGAACCTCTCTGCTGATTACGGGATACGCGAGCGTCATTTTCATGCCCCTCCGCGGACCTACCCCCTGGATATTTCCTCGGCATCCATCGTCCGTGATCAGTCCAAATGTATTCTGTGCGGCCGCTGCGTGCGAACCTGTGAAGAAGTGATGGCTGTTTCGGCCATCGATTTTATCAGGCGCGGCAGCGATACTGTCATCGGACCGGCCTTTAATGAAAGCCTGAATGTTTCCAGCTGTGTAAACTGCGGGCAGTGTATTCTGGCTTGTCCTACCGGTGCCCTTCGTGAACAGAGCCACGTCAAACGGGTGTGGGATGCCCTGCAGGATCCGAACACCACAGTTGTGGTGCAGCATGCGCCGGCCATTTCCGTGACGCTGGCGGAGGAATTCAACCTGGATGCCGGCCAGGATGTGGATCACAAAATGGTGGCCGCCCTGCGCCGTCTGGGATTTGATTATGTGTTTGACACGTCCTTCTCAGCGGATTTGACCATTCTGGAGGAGGCTTCTGAACTGGTGCACCGGATTCAGAACAACGGACCGCTGCCGATGTTTACCAGCTGTTCCCCGGCCTGGATCAAATATGTTGAACAGTTCTACCCGGAGTTTATCCCCAATCTTTCCACCTGTAAAAGTCCGCAGCAGATGTTGGGCGCTCTGGTAAAGAGTTACTGGGCGGATCAGAACAACATCGATCCCAAATCCATTTTCAGTGTCTCCATTATGCCCTGCACTGCCAAAAAGTTTGAAGCGCAGCGACCGGGAATGGGCCGAGACATATTACCGGATCTGGATGCCAGTCTGACTACCCGTGAGCTGGCCCGAATGCTGAAGACCGCGGGAATCGACCTGAACAGAACGGCTCCGGTTCCACCTGACCAGCCTTTCGGAGAACGCAGTACGGCCGGGAAGATTTTCGGAGCTTCCGGCGGCGTGATGGAAGCGGCCCTGCGGACGGCTTATCATCTTATTACGGGATCCGAACTGGATCAGGTTCGCATTGCCTCCGTGCGCGGAAACAAGGGAATCCGCACGGCACAGGTGCCTGTCGGTGATCTGACTGTGGGTGTGGCTGTGGCCAATGGATTGAAAAACGCCAAAATGCTGCTTGAAGAAATCAAAGCCGGCCGCGATGACATTCAATTCATAGAGGTTATGTCCTGTCCGGGAGGATGCATTGCCGGCGGCGGTCAGCCACTGAAATCCGATCCTGAACGTATTCGGGCACGAACCCAGTCACTGTACAAAATCGACCAGAACGAGTCCGTTCAGCTGTCTCATAAAAACACCTGTGTTCAGGCGCTGTATCGGGACTTTCTGGATGCCCCGCTGGGAGAAAAATCTCACCAGCTTCTCCATACTGAATATGAAACACGGGAAGTGCTGAAGTAATTATGAAATCCACAGATCCGCTCATCACCACCATCAAGGATTCCTGCAAGGTTTGTTATACCTGCGTGCGGGACTGCCCGGCCAAAGCCATTCGAATCAGCAACGGTCAGGCGGAGGTGGTATCCAGCCGGTGCATTGGCTGCGGCAACTGTGTGCGGGTCTGCAGTCAGGATGCCAAAAAGTTTTACAATTCCATCCCGGAAACCCGGCAGCTGCTGGGGTCATTCGGGAAAAAGGCGGCCATTATCGCCCCCAGTTTTCCAGCCGAGTTTACGGATATATCTTCCTCCATGCTGATACATCAGATTCGTAAACTTGGATTTGACATGGTGTGTGAAGTGGCATATGGGGCAGATCTGGTAGCTCAGCGCTACAAACACCTCCTTTCCGGGTCACCGGAAAAACGCTACATAGCTACCACCTGCCCCGCCATTGTCAATTTTGTGGAAAAATACCACCCTGATCTGGTTGAAAACCTGGCTCCGATTGTATCTCCCATGACGGCTACCGCCCGAGTGCTGCGCGAACAGCATCCTGATCTGGAACAGGTGGTCTTCATTGGTCCCTGTCTGGCAAAGAAAACCGAGGCGATCTCCCTTGATGAATGCGATGTTGATTCAGTATTGACATTTTCCGAACTCAGGGAAATGCTCTCGGTTCTGCCGCCGACTCCGGAGCCGGTTCATGAGGAACAGTTCGATCCGCCTCATCCCGGACTGGGAGTGCTCTTTCCCATCAACCGCGGGCTGCTCCAGGCTGCCGGAATACAGGAGGATCTTCTTTCAGGACAAGTGGTGACCGCGGAAGGCCGTGACAATTTCGTGGCGGCGATCAAGGAATTTGAGAACGGGACGCTGGACACCCAGCTGCTGGAAGTGCTCTCATGCGAAGGCTGCATCATGGGCGCGGGAATGACCACAAACAAACCAAAATATCACCGCCGCTCTGCCGTGAGCCAGTATGCCCGCACTCGGATTTTGCCCCATCTGGATGAAAAGAATGACTGGGAACCGGGAGATGAATGGCTTGAGAACCATCTCGAATCGCATTTCAATTCCAGAAAAAGCATTGCGGATACTCCTTCGGAAGAAGAAATCCAGGCCATCCTGGCCCAGATGGGAAAAAAGGGTCCGGAAGATGAACTCAACTGCCGTGCCTGCGGGTATGACACCTGCCGGGAACATGCCATTGCTATCTACAAGGGACTGGCGGAAAGTGAAATGTGCCTGCCTTATACCATTGACGCCCTTCATTCGTCCCTGCATGACCTGAAACAGTCCAATCATAAGCTGGCGGAAACCCAGGCTGCGCTGAACAATGCAGAAAAGCTGGCCAGTATGGGCCAGCTGTCGGCAGGGATAGCACATGAAATCAATAATCCTCTCGGCGTGATTCTGCTTTTCGCCAACACCATGCTGGAAGAAGCCAATCCGGAATCTGAAGATTATGAAGATCTTCAAACCATTGTGGAACAGGCCAACCGGGTACGGAAAATCGCTTCCGGTCTGCTGGACTTCTCACGCAAAAACGAGGTGGCTCTCTCCTCGGTCAATATTGATCATCTTATCGCCAACTGCCTGAGAGCCATTGAAACGCCGCAAAATATCCGAATACATACGGAATCCGAATTGGACAATCCCGACTGTCAGCTGGATGCTGACCAGTTTATACAGGTGATCACCAATCTGGTGAAAAATGCCATGGAAGCCATGCCTGACGGCGGAGACATCCATATTCGGACCCGTCCGGCTGGCAACAACCGAATTCAGTTGGAAATACAGGATACGGGCACCGGCATCAGCAAAGAAAATTTAGGAAAGATATTTGAGCCGTTTTTCACCACCAAAAAAATGGGTGAAGGCACCGGCCTCGGTTTGGCTGTGATCTACGGCATTATAAAAATGCATCGCGGTCAGATTGATGTTGTTTCCAACAACGACCCGAAACAGGGTGCTACCGGAACCACCTTTACCGTGACTGTCCCGCGGCAGGGATCCGGCCTTGGAATACAACCCAAACAACTGAACTAACCCGAATATTTCATGAGAAATCTATTCCGATGATGGATCTGCTCA
>CAZGNZ010000064.1:0-14070 GCA_964527215.1 uncultured bacterium
TCATGTAATTCATAGTGTTACGAGGTGACAATCAAGAAACGTTGGGACAGTAGTGCATTATTATAATAAAACTGTAACGGTTACTGAAGATCATCGGCATCTTGAAGAGTTTACGTTTAGTCAGACTATTCAGACATCCGAAGAGGAAACCTTTGTTGGAGCGAATGCTGATATCTATGTGGGAGGGGCAGTAAATTGGGTTTATGCCTTAACCTACTCAATGAATTTTAATTCTGAATGTGGAATTGAAATTGATACCACCTTGACGATGGCTGAGAGTTCTTATGAAACCCAGTTTGCCTTTTCTCAAAGTCATATCCTCAATGATCTTGTCATTGGACCTTTGATCAATTCTGACTCTGAATTCGATGATATTCAAAATGCTCTGGATTGGCTGGCTTTAATCGAATCAGTACAGGAACTGAAAGAATCAGCTGAATCTGTTGAAACTATTTCCTTTGATGCCGGGGCTGCATATGAAAGCTCTTCCACAATCATTGGTGCAACGATCAATTCAAATATCCATTCAGTAGCAATGGATACTTCTATTGCACGACAGGCAGGATTGTCTGTGGCGAATCGTACCATGGGCTGCCGTGAAATTATTTACAGTATTATACAAGCCTCAATTATTTCATTTCCCGGAGCTGGTTGGATTGCTGAAGCAATAATTGAAATCTTGTTTGATGAAGATCAGCAAATTGATTTTGTTTTAGATACTGTCGAGTCCCTCTTAGGGGAAATTGGTGTAGATCTTGATCTGACAGAAGTCTGTAATGATAATAGTGGAATTAATGGCCAAACCGTTGACATTATTAATGAGACAGTAATTGATACAACCATCCAAACCATAAATTCTACTTCTTTTGGATATGTGTTGACGGACGATGATATTGGCGACCATTTTATGGTGAATGTGCTCAATCTGGATCAGGCGGGATTTGGTCCGGCCTTTGAACTGGTCAGCGGAATCAGCAGCTGTCCATGGGAGAATTGGTCTGATACGGACTCCCTGCCGTCAACCATTCCGGTTGACTCACCGACTCTGGCGATTACACCGTCCATTCTGACAGATATCCCGCCCGATGACCAGGCTTCGTTCACATTGTTAATCGGGAATGAGAGTCCCATAGGGGCAGATCGCGAATACTGGCTGAGGATTATTAATGCCACCAATCCGGATGGAGCCGAAATAAGCGTGAACGGTGTTTTCATTGAGGATCATCTGTCCTATTTTGTAGAAGCAGGAACACAGATTGAAGCCACCATGCTGGTGGGTCGTGGGCCGGAGCAGTATAAATATGAGGATATTGAGCTTCAGCTTGTTTCACCCTGTGAGTATGAGAACTGGGGGAACGGCGGAGTATTGCAGCTGGCGGATACGGTATCTTTTAATATTGATTTCCAGGAGCCCTGCAGCGAAAGCCGTATCAGCAGTCCGGAGGATGGCTGGCTGATCACATCAGCAGATGCAGGAGATACACTCTGGGTGACGGTGGATTCATTTGATCCGGCAGACTCAAATCTGGTAAGCATTGATCTGCAGTATCGCGGAGCTGCCGGTGGTGACTGGATAACCGGTTCCTCAATTCCTGCCGCAGACCTGATTAGCAATTATGAAATGCTCCCCTGGATTATAAGCCCAGACATTGTCACGGACGGGGAATATGAACTGCGGTCGCAGGCGGTTTGCAGCGGTGGGAAATATCCTGGTATATCGCCCGTGGTGAGCGGCTTTATTGACCGTTCTCCACCCCAGGTTCTGGGGATGCCGGAGCCGGTGGACGGCGTGCTTGGCCTCGATGATCAGATTCTTATCAATCTGGACGAATCCGTCAACTGTGATCTGATCAGTCCTGGTATGGGAGATATTCTGCTGGTGAATACTGAACTGTCTGATTCTTTAGATTTTACGTTTACATGCTCCGGAACAACCATTACGATTGAACCGGGCATACAGAACTCCCTTATTGAAAACCAGACACTCCGGGCAGTGGTAAACAATCTTACTGACAGTTTCGGCAATACTCGAATTGAACCCATTGAATGGGAATTCTTTGTCAATCGCAATCCGATTGAGTGGACTGGCGGGGGGATTGAAAACACGGTTCTGTATGTGGGAGAGGAATTCAGCACAACCCGCTGGCTGCAAAACAGCGGCGGGAGCAACCGCTCATGGAACATTATCAATGTTCCACCCTGGCTGGAAGTATATCCGCTTGACGGCACATTGACTCCCGGCAATCAGCAGGAAATTTCAATATCACTGACTGAACAAATGGGATACGGGCATTATTCCCAGACCCTGTATGCCAGTGGTACGATGGGTGATGAACCGCTTCCGGTGGATATCCGCATTCTCTGCCAGGAACCGGAGTGGTCAGTAATCCCGCAGGAATTCCAGCTCTCAATGAACATCATCGCTATTTTATATACGGAAAATGAACTTTCTGATGATGTCTATGATATGGTCGGCGTTTTTGTGGATGATGAGCTGCGCGGTTTTGCATCAGTGGATTACTACCCGGAGCTGGATGGTCTGGGGGACAGTCACCCTTATGAGGTCTATCTGACGGTTTTCAGCAACAGTCCATATGGGGAAGAACTGCGCATGGAAGTCTGGGATGCGTCGGAATGCCGGCTGCTGGGACAGGTGGATGAAACGTTCACTTTTAATGTGAATACCATACTGGGTACAACCACAGCCCCGGTGACGATTACGGCCACGGATCAGATCATCCGTGAGTATGAGTTTCTTCCGGGGTGGAACTGGTTTTCTCTGAATCTGACCAACGATGATATGTCAATCTCCAATGTCCTCAGTTCGTTAAGTCCAAACAGGGGAGATCTGATAAAAACACTCTCCGGACAATTTACACAGTACTCAGACTCCTGCTGGTATGGGACATTGCTTACAATCGAAAATGACGATTTGTACCTTGTCCGGATAGCCAGTCAGGACACACTTGAGATGATGGGGCGTCCTGTTGATCTTGAATCCACCAGCATCCAGATAGATGACGGATGGAACTGGATCAGCTATTTGCCGCAGCAAAGTTATGAACTGAATGATGCACTGGATTCACTATCCTCACACACTGGTGATTTGATCAAGGGTCAAAGCAGTTTCGCCATGTTTACGCAAGGTCTGGGCTGGATTGGTGACCTGTACTACATGAATCCGGGAGCAGGATACAAGCTCTACTCATTAACGGAAGACAGTTTGAGGTATCCCTTTTATGTTGGACCGGTACTTGGCCGCGTCCTGTCAGAAGTGGATGCTGCGGAAGAAACCACCCTTTCGGGGTCCGGCTGGCAGGTCATTCCCGGTGAATGGGAAAACACCATGTCCTGTATTAGTCAAATCCAATGCCCGGACACCGGATGGTCACAGGATGAATTGATTATTGGGGCATTCTGTAATGGTGTTTGTTGTGGAGTTGCACAACCTCAAACCGTTCAGGAACTGGATGAAATCATGTTTTTCCTCACGATCTATGGCAGTTCAAATGGGTCTGACATTGTATTGAAAGTGTATAATGAAGAAACAGGGGATGAGTATGAGCTGATTGATGAACTCGTATTTGAAGCTAATGCCATTCTTGGTTCTGTGCTGACTCCGCTGCAGTGGACCGTGGATCTGCTTGGCAAAGACCAAAACAATATCCCGACGGAATTCAGTCTGAAGCAGAATTATCCCAATCCATTTAACGGCAGGACAACAATCCGTTATGCGGTTCCGCAAAAGGAGTTTGTGGAGCTGGCGGTGTACAATCTATCCGGCCAGAAGGTCAGTTCGCTTGTATTGGAAACCCAGAATGCCGGATTCCATGAAGTGCAGTGGAACGGCTGTGATGACACAGGTAGGCCGCTGCCGTCAGGTGTGTATTTCTGCCGGTTCCAGGCAGGTGAGTATCTCGGTAATACTAAAATTGTGTTGTTGAAGTAGGAGCAGTGAACATGAAACCAAAATGGATGCCGAACCAGACAATGCGTATGTTATTGATGCTGCTAACAGTACTGCTGAGTTCACTGATGGCGCAGCCGGACTGGAATGTCAATCCGGAGAATTTTACGTTCCAGTCTGAAATGAGAGCGGAACTGTATCTTGATTATGAATTGACAACTGATCCGGGAAACATCGTAGGCGTGTTTGCCGGGACAGAGTGCCGGGGATTGGCACAGCCCGTGTATGTCTTTGATACCTGGATGTACTTTCTGGAAATATATTCAGATACGGAAGGAGAAATTCTGACTTTTCAAGCCTATATCGCCTCGGAAGAAGTGAGTGTTAATGTGCTTGAAACCATTGTATTTGAACCTGATCAGATGTATGGTTCACCCTTTTCTCCTTTTGAATTGAATGCGATCCTGCACTTTGATAACCCCCCGGAGCTGCTGGAAATTCCGGATCAGGCCGTTAAT
This sequence comes from uncultured bacterium, assembly GCA_964527215.1. Taxonomy (GTDB): domain Bacteria; phylum Fidelibacterota; class Marinisomatia; order SCGC-AAA003-L08; family JACNLC01; genus CAZGNZ01. Next base: position 4,426 of record CAZGNZ010000064.1, read on the forward strand.
TTTGGTGAGGAATTTCTGCCAATCAGTCTGGATGATTATCTGATTGAACTTGATGGAGATAACATCCTCTGGTCATGGATTGGGGATGCGAATCTGGCCATTGAGATAGATGAGGAAAACATTGTCACTCTTGAACCGCTTAATCCTGACTGGACAGGTTCGGAGTTGATAACCTTCATCGCCGCAGATGATACACAGGCGGGCTTAAGTGCATCCGAGAGCGTGATGTTTACCATCAATCCCGAAGATCATTTACCGGAACTCCTGGATATTCCCGACCAGATAATAGAGGTAGGATCGGATTTTCCAGTCATTGATCTGGATGACTATCTGATAGAATCAGATGGTGATGAGACAGTGTGGAGCTGGACATTTCTGGATCCGGTTGTCTCGGAAGATGTTCCGGAATGGCAGGTTGATCCGTCGGATTTTGAGCAGACCATGACCCTGACAACTATCGTTACCGTCAGAGGAGAATTGTCTGAAGGTCCGGATGATATTCTGGCCGCTTTTTACGAAGATGAGTGCCGCGGGATTGTTAATCCCATCAATATTTTGGATGGCTGGTATTTTTTCCTGACGATTTATTCCAATAATAATGGAGAGGAACTGACCTTTAAATACTACGATTCGGAAAATGCGGTGGTGGTCCCGGTCGTGGAAAGCATCACGTTTGTATCAAATGCAATCCACGGTAACCCGGATGAGCCTGAACATCTTCATGCAGAATTCCTGCGTCTGGAGATTGATGATCAAAATCAGCCGCAGATTGAAATCGTTGATCCCGACTGGCTGGGCAGTGAAATGGTAGTATATACCGTTACAGATGTAAACACTCTGAATCAGTACAGTGCCAGTGATATCGTCACCTACACAGTTGCCAGTTCAAATGATTTGCCCCCCTTTATTCAGGAAATACCGGACCAGACGACCCTGGAGGACGTGCCATTTCCGCTACTTGACCTGGATGATTACCTGCTTGAACTGGATGGTGATGAGGTGATTTGGAGTTACGGTGGAAATGATGAGCTGCTGGCGGTACTGGATGATGCAAATGTCCTGACGGTTTCAGCTCCGTATGAACACTGGTTCGGCAGTGAAATCATCACTTTGGTGGCCACGGACAATACGCAGAATCAGCTGTCTGATTTAAGGCAGGTTCAGTTCAACGTGGAATCTCAGAATGATGCTCCGATCCTCACCAGCGAATTTCCTGATCTTGAACTGATACTGGAAAATCAGGTGGTTGTTGATATGGATGTTTTCATCGATGTGGAGAATGATCCTGTCTTATACCAAGTTATTTCGACCGACGAATCCGTTCTGGTTTTGAATTATGAATTTCCCAATATCGAGTTATACGGTGCTGGGATGGGTTCTGCTCAGGTTGTCGTCACTGCTTCTGATAACTCCGGCGGTGTCACTCAAACGGATTTCAATGTAGAAGTGATTTGCGGAACCGTTGTTGACTGTGCCGGTGTCTGCGGAGGTGAGGCCTTTACTGACAGCTGCGGTGAATGCGTGGGCGGGACTACAGGACTCACTCCAGGTTATACTCTGGACTGCAACAATGACTGCAGCGGCACGGCATACTTTGATGACTGCAATGTCTGCTCCGGAGGAAATACAGGCCACACTCCAAATTCTGATATTGATGACTGCGGCGTATGTTTTGGCGAGAATTCGGAAATGGACTGCAACGGAGACTGCTTTGGACTGGCTTTTCTGGATGACTGCGGTGTCTGTTCCGAAGGCAATTCGGAGCATATCGAGAACAGTGATAAGGATTGCACCGGACTTTGTTTCGGGTCCGCATTTCTGGATGATTGCGGATACTGCGTTGAGGGGACAACGGGATTATCTGACCTGTTTGCCGATCAGGGATGCGGGTGTAATGTACCTGGACCGATAACAGTCTGCGAAGACTGGGATGGCGATGGATACGGTGAATCCGGGACTGAGTCGGAGTATTGTGAATATCTGGGTCTGAATCTCACAGAAAACTCGATGTATGCTGAAATTATCCCCGAAAACTGGGTTCAGGACTGCAGTGATCAGTATGATGACGGAATTGTGTCGATCCTGTTTGGAGCTTATGACAACAGCGGACAGGAAAACGGTACTTTGTCGATACGATATGAATCAGATGTGGAAATCTTTGGTTTTCAGTTTAATATCAGCGGGATAACCATCATTAACTGTCAAACAGACAATGAGTGGTTTGAAGTTTCTGTCAATCCGGATAACGGGCAGGTGATCGGGCTGTCGTTCACTGGCGGTGTGTACGAATCCGGTTCCGGTGATCTGGTTATTATCAGCTACGAGTACAGCCAGAATGATGTGGAGGTCTGCCTGTCGGAAGTCATTGTGGCAGCTGCGCCGGGACATACTCCGGAGGTTCAGTTTTCAGATTGTCTGCTGACAGAAGCACCGCCCTTCGACTGCAATGATGTCCCCAATGGCACCGCATTTATGGATGACTGTCAGGTTTGCTCCGGCGGGGATACCGGTCATATCCCAAATTCGGATATTGATGACTGCGGAATCTGTTTTGGTGAAAATGCCGCAATGGACTGTAACGGCGACTGCTTTGGTTCAGCGTTCCTTGATATCTGCGAAGTCTGTTCGGAAGGGAATACGGGGCATCCTGCCGGAATTGATATGGATTGTGCGGGGGTGTGCTTTGGAGAAGCATATTATGATGATTGCGGTGTCTGCGATGATATCCCCGAAAATGACAATGAAACCTGCGGCGGCTGTACTGATCCAGCGGCAATGAATTTTTCACAGGGTGCCACTTTTGATGACGGCAGCTGTACCTATTGGGGTGATTTCAACGGTGATGCATCGACGGATGTTACGGATATAATCCTATTGATTGATCTGTTTTTAAATGAATACAATCCGACAGAATACCAGCTTCTCACCTGCGACATGATTCCGGATGGTACTTTGAATATTCTGGATGTGGTGCAGATAATTCATATCATCATTGACGGGACCTAAGGTATAGCAGCAATCTTCCGTCAAGCTTTTATTTGTGCTGTATTTAACAACCTGTGTCTTCAGTGTGTGGGTGTTGCCGATTACTGAGAGCGGTGGTAAGTACGACTCTGCAAATGCAGGTTTTGATGTGGGTGTGTGGTGCGGTCGATGGATTATCTGAAAGAATCCTGCACCACCACCATGTCATTTTTGCTGACACCCAGTAATTTGGCAATTGGGTGGCATTTAGCGATCAGCAGAAAAAAGATATTGGGATGGGTGTTATCCATCAGTCCTTCGAAGTTTCCCTGACCTTTGGATATGATGAGATCGGCTTTGTAAAATTCTGCAGTAAACTCATCTGAACAAAATTCCAAAATAGTTGAGGGTGCATCAGAACCGTTGGATATCACCCTGCAGATATTATTCATGCCTGCCTGTTCAGCATCATCCAGTGTAACATCGTTGATAACCGGTTCCCCTCTCACCGCATAGGTAAGGTTCGGGTGATTCATTGTTTCAATGAACAGCCTGTCAAAAATGATCTCGCCGCAGTTATCACCCAGGTATAATACATGCTTTGCGTTGCGGATTTGATTTTCCAGGTCCGCCGTCATATCAATCTTTAAGTTTTTTCGGTACAGGGATTCGACCTGATCTGCAATGCTGCCGGTTGCACTGTTTGCCCCATAGTCTATGATATTGCCGATAACAGCCAGCTTTGCAGCGGTTGAAAATGGATTACTGCTCCGGTTCACGACATCTTTCCAGTGTGAGTACTTGTTTAGTAGAATTTCATTGGCAGATGACTTTTCTTCCGCGTACAAATCTGTCGTTTTCAGGTGAGATCTGGCCATTCGGTGGATTTCAGCTGCCAGCTCCGGGTTGGCCATTTTCCAGTTGGCTTCAATCAGTTTATGGAGAGCAAAGACAAAGGCTTCGGAAACAGTGCTGTCCGGTTTAAATTTTTCGATCAGTTTTTCAATTGTCCGTAAATGGCAGAAATAGCATTCATGTCTCATTACTGTCCTCAGTCAGATGTTTGTATCTAAGTTCGCATCATATTGGAATAAACAGCAAAATCAGCACTGAAAATTAGTGTGGTTTTTTAGGATATAAAAAACGGATATGTGCCTCTTGATAAGGTGGCTGCCTCAGGTGTTTTTCTGATCTGCGGTCTCAATCCGGTGACTCAGCGGCGAATGATGGTTTTGTGTTTTTGGAAAACGGACGCATTCGGCAGGGGTGTGCATTTTTTAAGATACGGAAAAACAGGGTATCCTGAAATATACATCATGCCGTAAAATTCCAATACCAAAACACTCAGTGATTCGAAAGAGAAACCGCGTATTCGAAGAATTCAAAATTCCTGCTGATTGACAGATATCCACATTGTGGGTTCCCGGTTTCGCAGGACTGTGGGATTCCTGCTTCATGGGCAAGGTTCGAATCATTCATTACACATGGGTGGAAAGAATTTGTTATTTTAATAAAGATAAAAAATATGACGGACTTTAAAGATATTCAGCGCGTTTGTGAAAATTCCAGGGAACTATCAGATTTGCTTATTGGTGATTTCCTGCTCCCGTACTGTGACAGGAAGGAAGGGTGCAGCAAAAGATTTATAAAAGAATTGCGGACGTACAATCATGTAATCAATGAAATGCCGGAGGAATGGCCGCTGATTCTGATAAGCCAGTATATTGCCCATCGGCTGTTTCGCAAAGGGGGATACGGAGCGAAATATATCAACAGACCCGAAATCATCAGCAGGGGGCCGGATCAGTTGGCCTACATGATGGAACAGGTTGCTGCACCATGGCGCTTTCGGTTTTGCCGGGTAATTGGCAATCCCTCTCCGCGATTCTATACGATGATTGATGTCCTGACGGAAGAAACATTCCTGCTTTATTCACCAGGACTGGTGGATATCAATAAACTTGGCGGACAGCCACTGCTTTTTTTCCTGACCAGTTTCAACGGTCGCTGCTGGGAAACCTACGGAACTCTGGTATACATGAAAGGGCTTCAGGATTTTGATCTTCTGTTTTATGCCCGAATGTTAAATCCCAAGTGCAATTCCAACGCGGATATCATGCGGATGATTGATCTCAATCCACTGCCGTTCATGATGCTTTTCTCACAATCCGAAATACCGCCTGTCTATTCAAAGAAACATTTGATGGCCTTATGCAAATCGGACTGCGTTGTGAAGGCTTTCGATCCGGATTCATTGTCCAACCGGTTTTTTATTACCAAAAAGAACCAGATGGTTAGGCTTGAACTCAAACGCTGGGCTGATCCACCTCACATAGCCCAGGCAATATATAACCGGAAAACCAATCGTATCATTCTGACATCCAGTACATTTGCAGCATATAAAAAACTGGCAGAAGTGCTGTGGAACTCCGGATTGTCCGTTCCGGCGGTTCCGGAGGAGATGGTGACGCCGGTGATGCTGAACGCGGTGAGTAAAATTTTGAATAAAAAACCGGATATGAACCCCTGGGAAGATATTTTTATTGAAAAGCTGTCTCCCTCAGAACAAGCTCACATGGATCGAGTGAATAAATTCCTGAATATATTTATTGAGTTACACAATTCGGGTAAGACACCGGATATCCCTCAGTTGGCTGAGCAGGCGGGTATTGATCCGGGAGAGGCTGAGGATTTGGCGAAGCACATTCTGCAAAGAATAGAGAAAATGACGAAGTAGATTCGACCCAATAGAGCGACGAACCGGTCCATGGCCGAAGCATAGACGGCAGATTGTTTTCGGCCGGTATCAGGTAATATTTTTTCGGACAGATATTTCACAACCCTCCAAACCATAACGTCGACGATGCGTACAGGATAACGGTAAGCGGTATAGGCCTGCCCGGTCCGGTAAACTCTGTGGCTCGTATTATCAATTTTCAAGATTAGATAACATTATTTCAGATATTTATATTTTGTGGAGTAAGACCAAACCCTGTAAATTCGAATCAACCGGTATATCCTTCACCGACGAATATGATTTCTGAATCCTGAATTACTTTCTCCGCCTGCGGAATTTTCCTGTCCAGTTGTAATGAATTGTTTTGATACACACGGTTTGTAAGCGATTTGCAGGCTGCAGCCAACCCGAATTTTTCATCGTCTGGAAAATGCGAAGCATTGTCCGCATAGATTTTCTCGTGAAATATGCGGGCTAAATCCAACGATTGTTATTTTCCTTTCTCAAATCCAATACTTAGTGAGTTTATCATGCGGAAACTCAAATTTTGCTGAATAACAGAGCGTGAATCAATAAGTAAAGCAGATTATAGAATTTTGGATATTTCAGTTTGCTGTGAGATGTAACTTGAAAGTGAAACCATTACATTCAATAAAGACAGTCGCTAAATCAGGGAAGGAGGAATTTGTCATTGGACGTGAGCCTGTTGGCACCATTCTTTATGATTTCTGGCGCTGGAGTACTTCCAATTTACTGAGTAATGCCACTCGCGGGGTTCTGGCGGAGTTTATTGTTGGAACTGCGGTCGGAATCAATCGAAATACTGTACGAGATGAATGGGCACCGGTTGATTTGGAGACTGAGGATGGAATAAAAATTGAAGTGAAGTCCTCATCCTATATACAAAGCTGGGCTCAGGAAAAACTGTCAAACATATCATTTTCAATAAAACCGGCACGGGCTTGGGATGATAAAACGGGGAAACATGAAGAAAAACCAAGAAGACATGCTGATGTCTATGTTTTCTGTCTTCTTAGCCATAAGGATCAGGAAACCATCAACCCGTTAAAATTGGAGCAGTGGGATTTTTTTGTATTACCTACAATAAAACTTGATAAACATGATATAGGTAAGAAAAACATTACATTGAATACCTTACGGAAATTGTCAGAACCAGTCAGTTATCAGGATTTAAAATCTGAAATTGAGCTATCGTACAATGCACAGCAAAATTTACTCGATAATCTTGGAGTAAACCGCCATGACTAATTCTCAAATACGTTCTGCTGCTTTTGCCTGGCTGGATGAACAGGCACTCATCCATCGGGATTTTCTGCCGAGAAATATTCTGGTTAACAATTTTTATTTTCATGATCAGAGAGTTGTATTAATTGGTGCGAGCGGCATCTGGAAACCGAAGCAGATGTCCCTGCCAATCTCCATTACTACATCTTATGGCGGTCCATACCATGACGGAATTGGATCGGATAATGATCTGATGTACCGGTATAGAGGAACAGACCCAAATCACTATCAGAATGTGCAATTGCGTGAATGTATGAGGAATCAGGTTCCACTGATCTATTTTTTTGGGATCTTACCCAGTAAATACATGGCCGCCTGGCCGGTATTCATCATTGCTGATGATATCAAGGGCTTGACCTTTACAGCGGTTGTGGATGATGTGCAGGCAGTTCTTCCAGACACGATTAAAGATCACGATCCGGAGATGGATTTTCGGCGATCCTATATTACAACCAATACTAGAATGAGGCTTCATCAGCAGTCATTCAGGGTGAGAGTATTGGACGCGTATCGCAACCGTTGTACATGCTGCAACCTGCAGCATACCGAACTTCTGGATGCGGCTCATATTATCCCGGACAAAGAGTTGCGCGGTGAACCAGTCGTCCAGAACGGGTTATCACTGTGTAAAATCCATCATGCTGCTTTCGATCAGAATATTCTGGGCATTACTCCTGATTACCGCATCAAAATCAGGGAAGATATCCTGGAAGAAACAGATGGACCAATGTTGAAACATGGAATTCAGTCCCTGGAAAACAGTAAACTGATTCTTCCTCGCAACCGTGAACAGTGGCCGGATAAGGAAAGGCTGGAAGAACGATATGACAGATTTCGATCTGCAGGATAAATATCTGTTAAGTAAAACAGGACATTCTGAATGAATACAGTTACTGCTGAAACACTGATATCGCAGATCCAGAATATCACAATTTGGAAGAAGAGAGGTCAGCGAGCCCCCATAAACCTCTGTTGCTGATCCTCGCGCTGGCAGACCTGCAGAATAACAAAAACAGGTTAATGGCATTTGAAGAGGTATTTGAAAGACTCTCTCATCTGCTGATTGATTTCGGACCGCAACGAAAATCATATCACCCGGAATTACCATTCTGGAGATTACAGAATGATGGAGAGTTCTGGGAGATTCCAGTGTCGGATTCAATAATGCGTCATCAGGGTGTATATTCCCGAAACACTAACGTGTCGTCAAAAATTTTAAAATCTTTTAATACATGTGGAGGATTTACCCAGGCGGCGTATTCTTTTCTGAAATCCCACCCTGAAATAGTCAACCAATTGGTTACAGATTTGCTTGACAGTCATTTCCCTGCTTCCATGCACGAATCGATTTTGGATGCCGTTGGAATGCCGTGGAAGCAAATTGGACCGGCAGGGCGAAAGCGTTCAAGTGAATTTCGGGATATGGTTTTGCGCATTTATGAATATCGCTGTGCAATTTGCGGATTTGACGGCAGGCTGGGTACTCAGGATTTGGCCCTTGAAGCAGCGCATATAAAATGGTTTGCTGCCGGCGGTCCTGATACAGAGAAAAACGGACTGGCGTTGTGCGTATTTCATCACCGCATGTTTGACAGAGGTGCCATTGGTTTGGGCAACAACTCAGAGATTATAATTTCGCAACTGGTAAATGGCGGGAGGCAGGTACAGGAATTGCTGATAAAATATAGCGGTCAGAAACTCAGGAACCCTCAGACGAAGGAATACCGACCGAATTCTGAATTTGTGGATTGGCATTACAATGAGGTATTTCGGAAGCCCGGGAGGATCTCTCAGATAGATTATCAATTTTGATGGCTTGCCAAAAAGTCAAAAATACGGATTTATCATCATTGTAACATGTTGATATTATTAATCTGTATTTTCCGTATTAGACTTTTTGCGAGAGCATCAATTTCCAAGTACTAATTTCGATTTGTATAAAATGTCTTAGTTCAAAAGAAAAACCCTAAGCATGGTTTTTTTATTTTATGAAGTTTAAAATAGGTCAGTTAATCATCCCTTTGAATATGAAATGTGAAATTGTAGGTTAAACATTTATGATAGGATTTTTTTCAAAACTAATACCATTTTCTAATTGGTTTTCATTTTTATGGGTGTTGTTATCAATACTTGGATTTTTAATATCGTTAATCTCACTAAGAAAAAAGCTTGCTCAAATATCCACTTCGATTGATGAGTTAGAATCTGATGGCTTACATCACGAAATTAAAGATAAGAGCTATTTATCCGAATTCTGGACCTCCTACAGGAAATCATTAATAGAAATGGAAGATTCATCTTTCGTAACAAAAAATGATGCTGAGGAAACCTTCAACTTTGACACCGTTCTAGCTAATAAAATGAATCTTAGATTGTATTTAGCAATACCTTCATTACTAGTTGGTTGGGGAATTTTGGGTACATTTTTTGGCTTAGCATTAGGTATAAGTGATTTTCGAATTGATACACCTGATCAAATTCAAGATAGTATTGCGGTATTGTTGTCAGGAATGAGCACTGCCTTTATAAGTTCAATTTGGGGTATGGGGTTATCAATAGCATTCAACTTCTACGAAAAGAATAGATGAGTCCACTCCGAAAAGGTGCTTGTGCGCACGATAAGAGTAAACGATACCCTG
>CAZGNZ010000065.1:0-13701 GCA_964527215.1 uncultured bacterium
GATGATCTGAAAAAACGAAATTAACTGATTATTGCCATTTGGCACAATAGAAGGGGAGTTATTGTGGAAAAAATGATGTGATAAACTAATTTGGTTAATGTACTGCTCATTGATTGATCCTTCTAAATAACGTCGTCCTTTCAGGACTGCGAATTTTAAATTACCATACCGGTGGCTGAAGCCACCGGCTATAACCCTTGATCCCTGCCGGGATCTTCTACGTTCGCTTAATTGATATCGACATTTTGAAAACTGCAGTTGGAGTTACTCTATTTGATTATCTGAATAATACTGCAACTGGCAGAAATCACGCTGGGTTGTAAAAGTAATATACTATCCGGTCACACACTGCCAGATAGATCGTTAAACCCTGAATTCCCTGAAGGGGAATGGCTGTGAAGCCGGTGGCTTCAGCCACCGGGAAAAAGGCCGACATATTCCGAGTCCTGAAGGGACGAAGTAATCTCAACTCCAGATAAATTGTTCATCGTAATCCACCCGGTGGAGTTTTAGCAATTCGATCAGCTCCTCCTTGAACGATTGCTTCTGATGATGCTTTTCCTGATCTCTTACATATTGACTAACCATCGATATCTGAGATTTACTGACGGTGAATGCACCATATCCTTCCTGCCAGGCAAACTTGAACTGTAGCCTTCTCTGTTCATTTATCCATTTTGAAGAATTTCCTTTGATTTTTTTCATCATTTCGGATAATGAATGAGTCGGTTTCAATTCCATAACTATATGAATATGATTGGTTATTCCGCCAACTTGAATGAGATAACCTCCTTCTCCATTTACTATTCCTCCTATATATAGAAATAGCTCATCACGAATTTCAGGAATAATGAATTGTTTTCTGCCTTTTGTGGAAAAAATGATATGATAAACTAATTTGGTTAATGTGCTGCCCATTAATTGATCCTTCAAAATAACGTCGTCCTTTCAGGACTGTGATTTTTAATTACCATACCAGTGGCTGAAGCCGCCGGCTATAATCCTTGATCCCTGCCGGGACCTTCTACGTTCGCTTAATTGATATCGACATTTTGAAAACTGCAGTTGGAGTTACTCTATTAAATCATCTGAATAATACTGCAACTGGCAGAAATCACGCTGGGTTGAAAAAGTAATATACTATCCGGTCACACACTGCCAGATAGATCGTTAAACCCTGAATTCCCTGAAGGGGAATGGCTGTGAAGCCGGTGGCTTCAGCCACCGGGGAAAAGGCCGACATATTCCGAGTCCTGAAGGGACGACGTAATCTGTTTGAAAAAGTAATATACTATCCGGTCACACACTGCCAGATAGATCGTTAAACCCTGAATTCCCTGAAGGGGAATGGCTGTGAAGCCGGTGGCTTCAGCCACCGGGAAAAAGGCCGACATATTCCGAGTCCTGAAGGGACGAAGTAATCTCAACTCCAGATAATCGGTACTCACTTCCCGTCAGATACACCCGGCGGTTTACTCCTGACCTTATCCCTGAGTGCAATCAGAAGCAGCAGAATCCCTGCTGTGGAAAAAGCGCTTATCGCACCGATTCCCAAAGACGGCAGCAGTCCTGTTTCCAACTGTCGATTTGCAACAGCTGTTCCGATGGCTCCCGCACTCCAAAATGCTATATTAACTGTCAAATCCTGCAGCGTCATATTGTATTTTCCTTTTGTGAGTTGACAATCACATTGGGGTGATTTTTTTGCTTCTACCCGAAACGTCATCCTTGAAAATCAGCTGATCCTGGCATCTCTCTGAGCGGTACTTATTGCATCTCTTAATATTGGATCCACGCCATCTTCCTCTGCATAATCCATCCATTTGTCAACAATGCCTTGAATTTCTTTAACAATCGATTCGCCCTGCCCCCGTTTCAGCATAGCGGATTTCGCGCACTGCCGGAAGTCATCCAGTGTAAATTGATCCCGTTTGCCATTCATTGTCATCTGGTGAACGGATGTCCAGTTTCCAGTCGGATCAAAAGCATAGGTCATATCAAATGCCGGTGATAACTGCCATTTGCCGTCTTTATCCATTAGAAACGCAATGTTCTTCACGTGGTCGTCCTGATTGCGTGCCAGAATGTTGAACACCATCCTGCGATACTGCTGTTCAACGGCCTCCATCGGCAGACCCAGCTTCCGGATTGTATGGAAGACCTGTTCATATCCATACACCCCGGTAATGCCATGATCAAAATGTTCCAGCGCACACAGGGACTGCATATGCAGTTTTTGTCCATTGTCTGATCGATCAAATCGTTTTGTCATAAAATGACTGCGGCCGTTTTCTTCCAGCAGCCGGCATTCACTCATCGCAATTCCGGCATCTGCAGCCATCTTATGGTAGGCATACTCGACCCGACCCATGCCTTCAGGATCATCCAGTTCTTTGTCTCTGTTCCTTGATACCCCGTCAAACTTTATCAGCCAGTACTCAAATCCATCAGGTGCCTTGACTTGTCCGGACCTGACCTCTTCTGTTTCACGGTTCCATGCAATCACCGCTTTCGCTCTTGCTCCTCCGGCGGATGTTCCAACTCTGAGAATATGCCTGAGAGAATGTTCCGCAACATCGGGTGCAATTGACTGCTGAATACTGGTCCGCTCTGTCAGGATTTTGGATGCAAGCTCAACCATTCCCGCCACTTCAATTCGTTCTGATTCCGTGGACTTCGGTCCTGCTGCCGGTTCGTACTCAAGCGCACCCATCCCGCGTTTACCGGTATAGCACAAACGTTCCACCGAAGAAAATGAACCTTGATTGCGGCCGTTGCGAACAAGCCAGGCATCAATAAGGGCGTTACCAAATTTGTCCGGCAGCGAATCGGCGACCAACCCGGGCAGGCCGTGGAATGTTGGCTTTGAAATGTCAGGGAAAGAGTAAATCTGGTGCGATAATGGCATAACCATCGGTGACACCTGGATACCACTGCCAGCGAAATCCGGATCATACTGGAAGGCAGCCACATTGCTTCCATCCTCCAGCAGCACCGCCCCGATCGTTCGTCCCCACAATTTCACTCTGGCAGTGACGCTCACGATTCATCTCCCCATGTCCATTCAGACTTAGGCCTGCTCTCCCGAATACTTGATGAGGCGCGTTTCCGGGTCGAACCTTTTCGCTCAAGCTGCTGAATCGGACTTGGACTTATCCGGGGTATCAGCATTTCGATATTGCTCATTATTTCCAAAGATCTCATCACCCTGATAATTGAAATCAGCTGCACCGATTCCCCGGATTCAATCCGTTCCAGGGTCCGCTTTCCGATGCCGGCCTCGGCAGCCAGCCGAGCCTGCGTATGGTTTCTGTTTACTCTGTATTCACGGATTCGCTTTCCAATCAAACCAAGAACGGCCTGGTCGGTGAATAATTGTATACTGCTTTCCATAAATCGCTCCCAATGACGAGTTAAGTAAAGATATCAGATTACCTCGCCATATATTACGATATACAGAACATTTTTACAAATTATATTATTCGTAATATCTGGCGATATACGTTGATAATTATATTTATATCGTCATATAATGCGATATATGGCAATACATATCTAAATTCAATTTAATTCACTGATTTCAAAAGTGTTTGCTGTGAGCGATTACTGCTGCGTCAAAATCAGTCATCCCTCACTGCCTTCCAGAATTATTTCCACCATCATCACGATATCCAGCACATCGAGGTCATTATCCCCGTTCAAATCAGCAATGTTCAGCTGAAACAATGTGGGTTCTTCCTGACTCAGAATCTGCTCCACCAGAAGAATGATGTCCAGCACATTCAGTGCTCCGTCCTCATTTAAATCACCAAACACAATATCCTGTGGAAAATCGAACCAGGCACAGCAGGCGGTATCCTGATTCACATACTGCCACGGCCAGCCGTCCAGCCATTGAAATCCTGCATCAACCAGACAGACTTCCGTATCGGCTGTCGGCTCGAATGTAACATCGATCAGCGTCCACTCACCCGGTGGGATGGGCGGCGTATCAAAGGTATAAGCTGTGATAATTCCATCCTCCATGTCACCGCCCTGGATCATCCAGAACCAGGGATCCTGGTAAAAATAGACATCCGTGATCTCCACGCCCTCCACCGTCAGGGTAAATGCATAGACATCCATGGTGTTGGCAATGCTGACCGTGAAATTGTTTTCATTAAAATTGATATCAGTGATACTGAGTTCTACTTCCTGAGCGGATAGTATTCCCCCTGCCAGTATGCCGGTAATTATTGATAATCTGATCATTTCACTAACGCCCCTTGATTGCCGCATCTATTTCCCCTGCACTATGACGTCAACAATAATTACCACATCGAGGATATCCACATCACCATCCTCATTCAAGTCAGCTATGTATTGCTCAAACGGGTCAGGTTCTATATCGCTTAAAATCAGGTTAACCGCCTGAATGATATCCAGCACATCCAGTGAGCCATCCTGATTCATGTCACCGGCAATAAGAAAAGGCGGGAAATCCACAAACACGCATTCACCGGTTACAATCTCCATTTGACCCCCTCCCATGCAGTCGGCAAAATAGGGATCAATAATGCAGGATACCGTGTCCGGCCCCGATTCAAAAAACAAATTGACCAGCACTCCGCTGCCGGGATCCAACGGCATGCCGGTCATGAACCAGCCTAAAAAATAGCCGTCATCACTCACACCCCCGGCGCACTGCGGCCACATCACCTGCTCGATGCCGGTGAATTCAATGCCCGTCACCGTTGCTGAATATCCACAGGTCACTTCCTGAATATCCAGCAAAACTTCCAAAAAATTGTCCTCAAAATTGATACTGCCAAAATCGAGAATACCGTCCTGCGGGAACAGAAATGCTCCGATGATTAATAATGGCAGCAGTTCTCTCAACATTCTCCTATCTGTTTTGGGGGAATGGTTGAACAGTGTATTGATCGAGTGGCTGAGTCGGGGTCAGTTAAAAAGGGAGCTGTTGAGCAGTCAGATGCGAGCAGTCAGTTTTCAGAGGTCAGTCGTCAGAATGTAATGCCTGTGCAGTGTCAAAGGCTACACCAATTAACGGTCACCATTGACCATTCACCAATATCCATTTACCATTTACCGCTATCTTTCGGCCGTTCTGTTAATTAATCCCCAGAACGATATTCAGCAGCAGCACTACATCGAGGATATCCAGCATGCCGTCTTCATTCAGATCCCCTTCCGCCACGAAATTGCCGGCCACGATTTGATTCACCATCAGCACCAGATCCAGCACGTTCTGAACCCCATTGTCATCCATATCTCCCAACGGTGTACAGCGATAGCAGTAGGTCGGACCCAGTTCAAACTCATGGGCATTCCCGCCCCAGTCCGAAACATTGGTGTACTGGATAACCATTTCACCGGAAATATCCAGGTCAGCACCATTCCAGCTTAACTGGGTCAGCAGCCCCTCACCGGCCGGGATGTAGTCTCCTGCAAGATTGTAACTCAGGATAAGCCCAGATTCATTGGTGGAAGTATGGAAACCGTATTCATCCAGCAGTCCTCCCTCTGCACTGCCGAACATAACCGATCCTACATCCGGACCCGTCAAACCGTCAAGTTGAAACCAATCCTGTCCATTGGCGATACAGTCTGTTTCATTGTCAATGGTGATTCGGCTGCAGTACTCACCGGGCAGCCAGGTTACCGTTATCTGTATACCGTACACATTCTCATTTTGATTTACCATGGTCAGGTCAAGCGTGCCGTTTTCATCATCATGACCGGAAATATAAATCTGTACCTGAGACATGGTCAGGGAGAAAAACAGAAGGGAGAAAACCGTCCTCATTTTGCGATTCATTATTAAACCCCAGTAGAATTATTCAGTATTTGTATGTGTCATGAAATCAATAATATCTCTGCAGCAAAAAATCTGACCGTGATGAAATATGAATACCAACTGCCGATGACTTTTACTGCTTACTATTTATAATTTCACCGGGCAAAATTACTGCGAAGATCATTTCAGCAGCACCACTTTTCGAGTGTCCTGCAGGCTGCCCGTCACCGCCCTGATAAAATAAATTCCGGTAGAATACTGTGTGCCGTCCCAGTAAATTTTCCGTTTTCCGGCATGAATCGTTCCCTGAAACAGCACTTCCAGTCGACGTCCGTTCACATCGTACAAAATCAGTTCTGCATTAGCCGTTTCCGGACTGGCCAATTCGATGGTGAGTTGGGTATTGAACGGATTGGGCCACACTGCAGAAATCCCGAACCGATCCGGAATGGTCGACGGCTCGTTGACATCCAGGGCACAGCTGCTGTTCGAGCGCTCCGATTCGATTCCATCGACCCATGCACTGACTTCATAACAGAACTCCCCATCCCCCATCCCTGTGTCCAGGTAAAAGTTTCCCGGGATATCTTCAAACGAAACACCATCATCCCGATGGAGCTGGTACATAATGTCAAAGGGGGTCGTCAGCGGCGGACAGACATAAAATTCCACCGGTTCTCCTTCGGTAATGTTCACGATCGGATTTTCAAGTGTGACCCACGCATCCTGACATTCCTCCGCGCTCCATGATAACCGAACCAGTTCACCACTGCCTGGCGGCAGATATTCGTCTGCAGGGGCATTGGCCAGAATCTGGATCGGTTCAGCAATATCAAGATATACCATCAATCCCACCTCCTGAGCCAACCCGCCGGGCTGCAAAGAAAGATCACTGGGATTGAAGCAATCCGGAATTTCCATCTGCACCGAGAAATCCCGAATATTGATATGATTTTCGATGGTGACACTGACGGCGGTGTCACTGACCTCCGACACGCACATCCAGCCGTTTTCGGAATAGTTTGCGATACCCGTCGGCTGCCAGGTGACGAGCAGGCTGTCCTCGCCATCCTCAGCCGTAAGATTTTCAGGTGCCGGCAGATAGAAACAGGATCCGTCCTCGATACTGACATTCGAATCGAAATTGATGCTCTGCGGATCACCGCAGCCAATGCAGAAATCCGCTGCCAGTCCGGTGCTGCCGCCTACGCAGCCGCACTCATTGACAAACGCCGTTCCGAAACATACCTCCGCACAGTCCATGGCCCAATTGGCTTCGATACCGGTCAGTCCGCCGGCGCATTCACCGCAGTCATCCTGAAAAGCTTCACCGTTCAGAATCCCCTGACAGTCGTAATCCTCGGGAATTTCGCAGTCGCCATTGTCAAAGGAATATTTCCCGCAGTTGAAATTGAGCAGACCCAACTCACCACCCAGATCGGTTCCGTCGTGGCAGGTATCATCCCCCGCATTGTCCAGTGCCGCCGGATCATAACAGTTGCCGTCGCAATCCTCAATCTGCACCTGGCTCCAGCAGGTTTCCAGTTCATTGGATTCAATCCAATCGCCTGTCAATGAAAAGAGGGACAGAAATCCGTCCGGTGATCCATTATACATCCAGCCGTTCTGTTCAGCCAGTCCTCCGAATGCGGCCACGAAACTGAAATCAGGATAGCCATGCGCAATCTGGAATTGGACAGCTGAGACCGGTCCGGAATTGATGATGCCGATATCCAGAGTACCGTTTTCAAAATCAAGAATGGTGAGAAAGACTTCCCAGTCATCCGTAATGACGGGTTCGGGCGGCGGCAGGGCTCCACCGTCTCCAATAATCAGCGGCATCCCAACCTGAACCGGATATGATCCTCCATCGGTATCCGAAACAATAACATCCGTCAGGGCAAACCAGCCGTTGGGTTCAGCAACCTCTACCTCTGCGTACAACAGGGTGTTTTCAACGCAGTCATTGCTGTCAAAATCCCATTGGGCGCAAAACAGGTCGATGCCGAACGAGCCGTCGTCGCAGGTGCCGTCGCCGATCCAGTATAGATACCAGTCCGGGAAACACAGGCCGTTACAGGCGGTGTTCAGGCCCTGCTCCTCGCAGTTGCCTGCATACAGACACGATCCATCATTGATCCAGGCATCCGGATCGTAGTTCTGTGCTTCTGGATCCGTGCAGCCAAAGCACCAATCCGGTTCCAGTCCCGTGGATCCGCCAACGCATCCGCATTCGTTTTCAAATGCGGTTCCGAAACAGACACCGGCGCAATCCTGATTGCTGTTGACCTCATGCCCGGAGGTACCGCCGGAACAGATGCCGCAGTCATCCAGAAAGGCTTCCCCAAAACAGACACCGGCACAATCCATATCCTCGTTATTTCCAAAACAAACCCCGCATTCATCCATGGCCCAGTTGGGTTCCAGACCAGTACTGCCGCCAACGCATTCACCGCAGTCGTCGATCAGTGCTCCGCCGTTGGGTTCTCCAGAACAGTCGATGCAGTCACCGCCGTCCCATCCCCATTTATCGCAGTTCAGACCGCTTTCGGGAGCATCATCGCAGACACCGCTGCCCAGCTGCGTCAGAATCAGGGGATCGACACAGACACCGGTGCACGATTCCACCAATCCTTCATCGGCACAGGTATTGACTTCCTGGTTTTCGATGGAAGATCCCATTAAACTAAAGGCCAGCACAAGGCCGCTGGAATTGGTGGAAATCATCATTCCCTGCTGGGATGCCATTCCCCCGCCGCCGCTCAGCAGTTCAAATTCCTCAAAGCCGGACAAAATCGTAAACTGGAAGCCGGCTATGGGTTCGTTACTCTCGAAGGAAACTTCCAGCTGGCCGTCATGGAAATCAGAGATCATCACCAGAACATCCCAGTTTTCCATATCCTCATGTGCGGGATAGGGAATGCTGCCGCCGTCGCCCACGATATAGGGTCCGGCCACCAGGACGTTCAACTGCTGACCGCCGTTTCCCGAGAAAATAGGATCGCCAATATCAAACCAGCCGTTCTCCCCCGTGACGGAAACGTCCGCAAAAAGCAAAGGTACACCGGCGCAGTCACCGGAATCGAAGTAATACCCTGCGCAGAACAAATCCACCAGAAATGAACCGTCATCGCAGTAACCGTCACCAATCCAGGAAAGCAGGGCGGGATTGAAACAGGTCCCGGAGCAGTCCGTCAGCATCCCCTGCTCGCCGCATTCGTCATAACCGCAGCTGCCGTCATCGAAGATGGCAGACGGATCATAATTCAGTGCCAGGGGATCGGTGCAGCCGTAACAGTAGTCCGGTTCCAGGCCCGAATCGCCGCCCACACAGCCGCATTCATTTTCATAAGCTTCTCCGAAGCAGAAGCCCGCACAGTCAAAATCCGTTTCATAGCAGCAGTCTTCGTTGGGATCCAGCACGGCGGTTCCCCAGCAAAGGTTCATACAGTCCACTTCCTCAAACAGACAGCAATTCTCTTCAGAATCCAGGACATGCCCTCCAAAACAGACGCCGGCACAATCCATATCGGAATTGGCTTCGTGACCGGAGGTGCCGCCGGAACAGACGCCGCAGTCATCCAGAAAGGCTTCCCCGAAACAGACACCGGCGCAATCCTGATCGCTGTTGACCTCATGCCCGGAGGTACCACCGGAGCAGACGCCGCAGTCATCCAGAAAGGCTTCCCCAAAACAGACGCCGGCACAATCCATATCGGAATTTGCTTCGTGCCCGGAATTTCCTCCGGAGCACACTCCGCAGTCATCGATGAAAGCCTCCCCAAAACAGTCGCCGGCGCAATCCTGGTCGCTGTTGCCCTCATGACCGGAGGTACCACCGGAACAGATGCCGCAGTCATCCAGAAAGGCTTCCCCAAAACAGACACCGGCACAATCCATATCGGAATTTGCTTCGTGCCCGGAATTTCCTCCGGAGCACACTCCGCAGTCATCGATGAAAGCCTCCCCAAAACAGTCGCCGTTACAATCCATGTCCGCATTGCTGCCGAAACAGACGCCGCAGTCGTCCATGGCATAATTGAAATCCAGGCCGGTATCCCCGCCGGTACATTCACCGCAGTCGTCTATGACGGCGGTTCCGCCGCACAGACCGGTACAGTCGAATTCATACGCGCAGCTTCCGTCGTCCACTTCCGCTTCCGGATCATAGTTGCAGGCCTCGGGGTCGGTACAACCGGAGGTGACGGGGATGAGACTCATTCCTGATACCACCAAAAACATATCACCGTAGTTCCCTGAGCCAGCGGAGAATGTCAGTTCCGCCAGATATTCCTGGTCGAGACTTTCGCGATACACCCGCAGCGCCACAGGATTACCTTCGATGAATCCCGGCAGCTGATACCCGCCGAAATCGCAGTAGTCCAAGGACTGGATAGCAGAAACTTCCAATTGCTCTTCTTCCCAGATACCGGTGCCCACCAGCACTACGCCCGCTTGAGAGGAGCAGTCATAGGCATTGGTTCGTCCGGCCAAATCAAAAACTCCAATCTGATCGTATGGCTCCAGAGCGGTAATGGAGTCATTCAGAATCAACAGCTGATACTCACCCGTGGGCTCCACCATCCAATTGTAGTAATCGCCTTCCAGACAGGATCCGTCATCGAAAACGGCATCCGGATCATAGTTCAAAGCATCCTGATCTGTGCAGCCGAAGCAGAAATCAGGTTCCAAACCTGTTGAACCGCCCACACAGCCGCATTCATTTTCAAAAGCGCTGCCGAAACATTCTCCGGCGCAGTCCATGTCCTCATTGTTTCCAAAGCAGATTCCGCAGTCATCCATGGCCCAGTTTGGCTCAATGCCGCTGTTTTCGGGGATGCATTCACCACAGTCGTCAATGAAACTCATCCCACCGCAGACACCGGCACAGTCGTATTCCAGACAGACATTATCATGAAAATGAGCATCAGGACTGAAATTACAGGCCAGGGGATCATGGCAGCCGAAAATAACCATATCAGCGGCTGTCAGTGACTCGATGATGGGCTGGGTCATGGCAGCAAAGGGGACGTCCTCGGAAGGATACGCGAAATGGTAAGTGTTTTCGGAAGCATCAAAAATAATGAATTCCGGATATTCACCGGTGAGAAGATATCCTTCGGTAAAGCCGGACCCGTCATCACCGTTTACGGGCACATCCGTGTAGGAACCGTTCCACTGCCGGGCTCCCACGCAGACGGTATCCCGAAAAGCTCCGATCCAGTCTTCTGAAGTGAGTGATAAACCGCTGACAAAAGCATCGGTAAAAAAGTAAAAGGCCTGCTGAGTGGACACGTTGTAGTCAAAGAAAAGCTCAACCGCGGGAATGACGCCCTGAAAAAGGCAGCTGCCGTCATCAATCCAGACTTCCGGATTGTAGTTAACGGCATTTTCATCCATGCATCCAAAGCAGAAGTCCGGATCCAGACCGGTAGTTCCCCCAACGCAGCCGCATTCATTTTCATAGGCCAGGCCGAAGCAGACATTATTGCAGTCCATGTCGGAGTTATGTTCATGATTGGACGTTCCGCCGGAACAGATTCCGCAGTCGTCAAAATAGGCTTCCCCACCGCAGATTCCCATGCAGTCCACCTCGTACAGACAGCTGCCGTCGTCATATTCTGCATTCGGATCGTAGTTGCAGGCTTCCGGATCGGTACAGCCGCCAGCGTCCCAGCAGGGTCCCAGAGTGAGTTCCATATAGGTTGGTTCTTCATTGGCGACAACGGCAGATTCCATGCAGATCGGGCTCAGGATATCATTTACCTGACTGAAATGTGCCACACAAAGCAAAGCGGTTCCTGCCGGGATGGTCGTAAAATCGTATGAGTACCCCAGAATCAGTCCTTGCGCATTGAATTCAAGCTGATATCCCAGTTCAGAGGCAATACCGCCATCCACACCGGTCACCAGAACGTTGGAGAGTTGAATCTGGAATCCGCTGACGGGAACGTCATTGGTGAGATAGATTTCCAGGATCCCGCTGGCGATGTCAACAGTGCCGAACTCCAGATAAGCGGTATCCCGTGAATACAGTCCGGACCGGACCGGAAGATAGTCTCCTAGTCTTCCCAAATCGCCTGCCACCAACAAACCTGAGAAAATGAGAACAACAACTGCAGACCGGATTTTCATATCAGCTCCTGATGTTTGATGCACTTTTCTGCGGCATGCTTTTTTATTTATGCACAGCTGAATCATGATTTCTCCTTCGGCTGGGATATTGAATCGGTTTTACGGAGGTCATGACGGTTGGTGAGATTCACCAGAGCAACATAATTCATCTTGAGTTTTTCACTCAGCCGTTTTTTGGAACCGCCATAGCTTTTAAGAAGAAATGGAAACAGTTCGGATTCAAATGTCCGGTTCAGGGTTTTCCATGGGAGTTCACCATGATGTGCCAGAAATTCTGAAATATAGGGACGTGCCGGTTCAGCGGAAACATCGATCGTGCGTTTCTGAACGATGTAATAGGTTCGCCGCGCCATCCCCAGAGATGCGGCCATCTTTGATACAAGGGGATATTTTCGTGAATAGGCTTCCAGAACAGCAGATTGAAATACTTTCCGGATTTCCTCCATGGGTTTATCAACAGCAAATTGCAGCAATTCGAATCTGCGGTTTGTTTTCGAAGGCAGCCGATTCTGCAGTGCATCAAGATAAATTTCGATCACCCGTTTCCGGTCGCCCTTATAAGGATAGTTATTGGCCATCAGGATCCGGGCGGCATCGGCACCTGTCCGGAAGTAGGAAAGTGCTTTGTCAGGTTCTCCCAGCTTCAAATGACATTCACCCAGGTGGAGTCCGTAGCTCGGGACAGCAAAATACAGCTGATTCGTGTTGACAAGCTGAAAAGCGGAAGTAAGATATTCTGCTGCAGTATCCCAGACGTTTCGGGATTTTAAAATGAACCCGATGTTCCCCAATGCATAACTTCGCGTATAGGGGCTTTCAGCGATTTCTGACAAGTCCTTGAGCATTTGAACTGCAGATTCTGAACTGCCGGTGAAATGGCGGAGCATGGCCTGGTCATGCCGAACAGCATTTGCAATATGGGTGAATTCAGGAGCTTCCGTGAGCTCAGCTGCCCGGGAATATGCCGCATCCGCATCAGAGTATTTTTTCCGCCAGCGATTTATATTTCCAATGTTTTTAAGATGGTAGGCCGCCAGGGCAGTTTCACCGATATCAAGAAAATACGACAATGATTCAGTGAGTTCTCCTGCAAGGTTTGCCCCGTTCCGGCGACTTTCAATAACCAGCCGATAATACTGCCCCACCCTTTTCAGATAATCGGATGATACCATTGACTCAAACTGATGATACAGGACCAGCGCCAAATCATACTGTGCCGTAATGGCAAGAAATCCTATCATTTCCAGCAATATGAATGACCGCTCCGAAAGTTCATGGACCGTCGTGAGACCGTAAGCCTGCCCCAGAACCTGCGGTCCTTCAATCAGTTTTCCGGAATGAATACAGCATCGGGCAAGACCTGTGAGCAAAACCGCCTTTTCCAGTCTGGAAGGATTGTTCTCCAGTAATTTCTGAATCAGGAGTTGGGTTTCCTCCAGACTGCTCTCACTGAAGTGGGAAAGATGTGCTGTGAATTCAGTCCAGAGAGTGCTGCTCTGAGCAGATTGAACATGACTCAGTTCGCGGACCTGACCGGACGCAGTAAAAATGGACGGGAGAAAATTCATACACCGCTCCGTCATTTGTAAAAATTGGAATAATCGTCATTGGAAGATAAGAACCTTCGTTATCTGTGAGCAATATTTATTATTGATATTAGTATTTATTTCACACTTTTATGATTGCTTGCCGGTCAGTGACCACCAAACGGATTTAACCCGGATATTTCATGAGACTTCGTAATGAGATGATGAAAATGTATTGATGCG
>CAZGNZ010000066.1:0-12534 GCA_964527215.1 uncultured bacterium
AGGAAATCCAAATCAGATGACTCTTTTTTGCTAAATAAAACGGGGGGTGGCCACGCTGTTATAATTATTCACTTATCTCATACTGCCGGTTGGCGATAAGTTTCAAGTCATAAATTTGGAGCAAAAATGAAGAAAATGACCCTGATCTGTGTCCTGACTGGTCTTGTTGCAGTAGGCTGCAAGGCTCAGAATGACCAGGCTGAACCCTCTGCAATGAAAGAAGAACCTATGAAAACAACCCAGACTGTGACAGATATCACAGACGAAACCGGAGCCGTGGAGACAGAATCCGGATTGAAATATGTTGATTATGAAATCGGGACCGGCGAGTCTCCCGTAAATGGAGACAAAGTGAAAGTGCATTACACCGGCTGGCTGACAGACGGGGTTCAGTTTGACAGCTCCGTGGATCGCGGTACTCCGTTTGAATTTGCAATCGGGCAAGGTCAGGTGATCAAAGGCTGGGATGAGGGCGTGATGTCCATGAAAGTCGGCGGCAAGCGCAAACTCATTATCCCGTATGACCTGGCATATGGCGAAAGAGGCCGTCCGCCGGTCATTCCGGAAAAAGCCACACTGATATTTGATGTCGAACTGCTGGGTATCACACCGGAATTCAAAGATCCTGATTTTGAGCTGCCCGGGGAAGAAATCGTGACCGAATCCGGTCTAAGAATGATCATTCATAAAAAAGGAACCGGTCCGACCCCCAAAGCGGGCCAGACTGTGGTCGCCCACTATACCGGGATGCTTCCCAGCGGAAAGAAATTTGACAGTTCCCACGACCGCAGTGCCCCCTTTGAGTTTCCTGTCGGTCAGGGTAGAGTGATCAAAGGATGGGATGAAGCCTTTCAGCTGATGAACCGCGGTGAAAAACGCACCCTGATCATCCCGCCGGAACTGGGATATGGTGAACGGGGATATCCGCCTGTAATTCCACCCAGCTCCACCTTGATTTTCGAAGTTGAACTGATCGACTTTAAATAGATTACTCCGGATTACCGGAAACAAAATCCGGTGTGTTAAACAATATTTCGAAAGGTGCGGCCTGTTTTCAGACCGCATCTTCTTACTCAGACGCTGTTTCCGGGAACCGATTTCTGACCGGCGAACATCAATCCGAGCACCAGTATGCTTCAACTTGATTCAATTACCAAAACTTTCGGCGACCGGGTCCTGTTCCGGGATGTGAGTCTGCATCTGAAATCCCAGATGAGACTGGGCCTGATTGGCGCCAATGGGGTGGGGAAAACCACTCTGTTCCGGATTTTACTGGGAGATGAATCTATTTCTGAAGGTCGAATCCAGCGCCGCGGCGGTCTCCAGATGGGCTATGTCCCCCAGGAAGTGGAAATCCTCAGCGGGCTTGGTGTTCTGGCTGAAACACTGACGGCATATCCGGAACTGGAAGAGGTACAGCAGAAACTGAATCAGGTGGCCGCAGACCTGGACCGCGAACCAGGCAGTAAAACCCTGCTGAAGCAGCTCGGAAGGCTGCAGGACCAATTTGAGGAACTGGACGGCTATCAGGTGGAAACCCGGGCAAAGACCATTCTCAGCGGACTTGGATTTCCGGAACATCGCTTCAGAGATTCGCTGGATACACTCAGCGGAGGATGGAAAATGCGGGTCGCCCTGGCAAAAGTACTGCTGCGGCAGCCGAATATACTGCTTCTGGACGAACCCACCAATCACCTTGATCTTGAATCCCTCATCTGGCTGGAAAAATTCCTGGCGGATTATGAAGGGGCCATGGTGATTATCAGTCATGACCGGACTTTCCTCGACAATGTAACCACCCATACCGCAGAAGTGATCCGGCAGTCCCTTACCGTTTTCACCGGCACGTATTCCAAATTTGAAGAATTCAAAACCACCGAGCTGGATATGCTGCGGCGTCAGGCCCAGAATCAGGCCAAGCAGATTGCCCAGGCGGAGCGGTTCATCGAGCGTTTTCGGGCGAAAAACACCCTGGCAACCCGAGTGAAAAGCAAAATAAAACAATTGGAAAAAATTGACCGAATTGAACTGCCGGACGACGAACAGAAAGAAATGTTTATCACCATTCCCCCACCGCCGCGAAGCGGGTTGAAAGTGGCGGTTTGCAGCAGTCTCCGGAAGGCATACGGTGAAAATGTGGTGTACGATTCACTGGAATACACGCTGGAACGCGGCGACAAAGTTGCACTGGTCGGACCCAATGGCGCCGGCAAATCCACTCTGCTGAAACTGCTGGCCGGTGTCATATTGCAGGACAGCGGTGAATTGACCCTGGGTCATCACGTTTCCCGGGGGTACTATGCCCAGCATCAGCTGGAAGCGCTGGATCCGGAAAAGACCGTGTATGATTCCGTATTGGAATTATCGAATGAACTGATGACCACGCAGCTGCGGACGTATCTGGGGACTTTCCTGTTTTCCGGGGATGACCATTTCAAAAAAGTACAGGTACTGTCCGGAGGAGAGAAGGCCAGGCTGGCCCTTTCCCGACTGTTTATCCAACCAGCCAATTTGCTGCTGTTTGACGAACCCACCAACCATCTGGATATCACTTCCCAGGATGTGCTGATCCGGGTGCTTCAGGAATACACCGGAACCATGGTCTGTATCAGCCACGACCGCCGCTTTATTAATGCGATCTGTAACAAAGTTGTCGCGGTCAGCAACGGGTCCATTGCCCAGTATCCGGGAAATTATGATTATTACATCTGGAAGCGGGATCAGCAGAAGCAGGAAGTTTCAGAAACAGCGGAAGCTTCCGTTTCACTGCAGTCAGAACAGAAATTGAGTTACGAAGCCCGAAAATCCATTCAGAAAGAAGAACGCCGCAGACAGCGCAAAATTGAAAAACTCGCCGGTGAAATCGAGTCTCTGGAAGGAAGAATCAAAGCGCTTGATCTTCAGATGGCAGATCCCGAAATGGCCCGGGATTATGTCGCACTGCAGGATTTGATGGATGAAAAGGAGCATCTGAACAAAAAACTGGATGAAACCATGGATGCCTGGGTTGCGGCTCAGGAGTGATATCACCGGACAAAAAAATCGACCGGAATATTCAAATATCCATATATTGATAGTGTTGTGATGAAGCCATTTTTACTTATTCCCGGAGGTTGAATGAAAAATATACTGATTCTGATGATACTGCTGCTGACGGTCGGCTGTGTCAGGGAAGCCCCTTCGTTTCCCTGGTACAGCGGAAGCTTTGATGAGGCAATGCAGCTGGCGGGCAGCCGAATTGTTCAGCTTGAATTTTACACCGATACCTGAACATGGTGCAGTCGGCTGGATGCCGATACATTTACAGATGTCGATGTGATTCAAACCGCCGACGGGATGTTGAATTTGAAACTCAATGCCAATGAAGGAGACGGCCGGAGACTGGCGGAGCGGTATGGAATTCAGGGAGTGCCGCAGATGGTCTTTATCCATAAGGACGGATCTGAAATTGACCGTATTATCGGATTCATCGAGGCGGAGGGCTATGCAGAGCGGCTGACGGATATCATTGCCGGGATCAACACGATTCCCGATCTTGAAAAACAGCGTCTTGAAAACCCCCGCGATCTGAGCGTTCTATCAAGTCTGGCTGAAAAATATCAGAATGCCATGAATGCTGTGCAGGCCCGTGAAGTGTTTGAAACCATCCTGAATCAGTTTTCCGACAGCTCGGATGAAGCAGTCAACCAGGCCCGTTTTTTCCTGGCGATGCAGGATTTTTTCAGCGGAGACCGCAGCGCGATCGACTATTTCATTCAGAAATATCCGCAATCGGATTTTGTATTTGCCGCCTATGATGAAATGGTTCGCTTTTATCGGGCCAACCAACAGCAGAATGAAGAGGTTAATGTATTAAACGCCATGGCAGCACGCTTCCCGGATGATCCCGGAGTACTGAACCAGTATGCCTGGCGTATGACAGAGCTCAGTCTGAACCTGGAAGAAGCGCTGGAGCTTGCCCGGAAAGCCGTAAGACTCACTGCCGGTGATTCCCAGACGCAGGCCAATATTATTGACACGGAAGCCGAAGTGCTTTGGAAACTGAATCGCTCAGACGAAGCGGTAACCGCCATTCAGCGGGCCATTGATCTGGATCCTGAAAACGGTTACTTTCAAAGCCAGCTGGCAAAATTCTCCAAACCGGAAACCACGGAGTGAACAATGCAGATAACACGTAATTTTATACCATTTGATTTGAAGATTGAAGCGCTGACAGATATTCAGCCGTATTTTGACAAACTTTTAAACTCAAAACCGGCTTCCCTGGAGGAACTGGAACAGTTTATTCAGAACTGCAGTGACACCATGTCCGTGTTTGATGAACAGTTTGCCTGGTCATATATCAACATGTCCTGTCATACGGAAAACCAGGATTATGTGAAGCAGTACGAAAAATTCAGCACAGAAATCCAACCGGAAATCAGCAAGCTGTCCAATCAGCTGGATTTGAAACTGACCTCACATCCAATGTTTGATTCACTGCCGAAGGAACGCTATGATCAGCTGGTAAAGCATTTGGAAAGAAGCCTGAAGCTGTTTCGGGACGAAAATGTGCCGCTGGGTGCTCAGATTTCCAAACTGTCTTCGCAGTTTGATCAAACCACGGGCGGACTGACAGCCAATATTGACGGAGAGGAACTGCCTTTGCCGCAGGCCAATGTCAAGCTGTTTTCTGCGGATCGAACCCTGAGAGAGAAAGCATGGAAAGCCATCCATGAAACCCGATACGGCGTCAGGGAAAAACTGAACGGTATTTATGATGAAATGCTCAAGCTGCGGCATCAGATTGCCCGGAATGCCGGATATGACAATTACCGGGATTACAAGCATGATGATCTGCACCGGTTCGATTATACTCCCCAGGATGCGGAAAAATTTCATGATGCGATTGAAGAGCATGTGGTCCCACTGGCGCAGGAAATTGCAGAGCGGCAGCGTCTTAAACTGAAACTCGGTGCTGAGGATTTCAGACCCTGGGATACCGCAGGTGTACCGGAAGGCCAGACTCCCCTGAAGCCGTTCACAACCGGTAAGGAACTGCTGCAAGGATCCATTGCGATATTCAGCAGGCTGTATCCCGAATTCGGAGGAAATCTGCAGAAAATGGATGACGCCGGCCTGTTTGACCTGGAATCCCGGAAAGGGAAAGCTCCGGGCGGATACAATTATCCTCTGGAAGTAACCGGGATGCCCTTCATTTTCATGAATGCAGCCGGTGCGCAGCGGGATGTGGTGACGATGATGCATGAAGGCGGGCATGCCATGCATACATTTCTGACCCAGGATGAGCCGCTGGCTATTTATCGGAATACGCCTTCGGAAATGGCGGAAACCGCCAGTATGAGCATGGAACTGATGACAGCGGACAAGTGGCAGGAATTCTACAATGAAAAAGATTACGTACGCGCCCGGACGGAACACCTGGAAGGTGTTATATCCTTTTTCCCCTGGTGTGCCATTGTAGATGCTTTCCAGCACTGGGTGTATCTGAATCCTGAACATACCGCCGAGGAGCGGGATGATGCATTTCTGAAACTGTACAAACGCTTCGGGACAGGCAGCATCAATTGGGATGGCCTGGAACACTATCGGCGCTGTACCTGGCAGCGCCAGTCACACATTTTTGGTGTGCCCTTTTATTATATTGAGTATGGAATCGCTCAGCTTGGAGCGCTTCAGGTGTACCGGAATTTCAAGCAGGATCCGGAAGCTGCACTGAAGGGCTACATCGCCGGCCTGTCACTGGGTTCATCCAAACCGCTGCCGGAAGTATGGGATGCAATGAATATCCGGTTTGATTTCTCATCGGATGTGATTCGTGAAACCATGGAAATGGTGCAGGCAGAACTGGAAGCGCTGTATGCACAGGAAGATGCCTGAGACAGGCTGAAATCCAATCCCTTAAATTGATCATAAAACAGGAAACCACCCCGCAGGGTGGTTTCTCATTTCAGTAAGGGTGAGATGGCAACGGGGACTTATTTCGATTTCAGATTCAGTACTTTGAACAGGCGATCAGAAACATCCTCCGGAACGCTTTGCTCTTCTTCGCAAGAGCGTACCAGTTTGATCACTTTTCTGACGGAATCGTAATAGACTTTGCAGTCCGGGCATTCTTCCATGTACTGGGCCAGTTTCTCGCAGATCGGATTATCAATATCTTCACCCATCTGATCACAGATAATCACTTTTATTTCTTTTGACGGTTCAAATTTGATCATTTCCAGCCCTCCTCTTTCAGTATCTGACCCAAACTGTCCCGCAATGTAAGACGGGCCCGCATGGTGCGGACTTTCACATTGGATTCGGTCAGATTCAGGATTTTGGCGGTCTCCGCCACCGAATTTCCTTCGATATCCCGCAGCACGAAAACCGCCCGCAGTTTGTCATTCAGTTCTGCCATGGCGGTGTGCAGATATTTACGGAACTGCTCGTCCGACAGCACATCATCGGTGAAATCCGGCAGTTCCAGAGGTTCGTATTTTCCCAGTCCTTCATACTCCGGATCGTCCAGGGAGGCGGTGACATTGGTGGTGTGCTTATCCTTCAGCTTCTCCAGCGCGATGTTGGTGGCCACCCTGTACAGCCAGGTGTAAAGGGTGGACCGTCCTTCAAACGTGTTGATTTTCCTGATCAGCGTCAGGAAGGTTTCCTGCAGCACATCCTCGGCATCCTTATCATTCTGCATCAGCCTGAGACCCAAATTGTAGATTTTCGGTGTGTAATATTTCACCAGGGCTGTCAGGGCTGCATTCTGCCCGGTCTGAGCCTGGGCAACCAGTTCTTTTTCATTTTCCAGCATGCGGTAAAATTACGGCACACGCCGGGAAACAGGCCAGCAGTGAGAAAATCAGACAGCGGTCAGGCGGATGCCGCAGGACCGAGATGTCGGTCCAGCTTGGCCTTGATGCTGTTTTTCGGCTGCGCACCCACGATGCGATCAACCAGACGGCCGTTTTTGAAAAACAGCAGGGTGGGAATACCGGAGACCTTGAACTCGCCGGGCTTCCGGTTTGTGTCGGCATTCAGTTTTCCGATGACGGCTCTGCCGGCATACTCGTCGGCCAGTTCTTCCACAACCGGACCAATAATACGGCACGGTCCGCACCACGGCGCCCAGATATCCACCAGTGCTACACCGGAATCACTATTGATGTGTTCGCTCCAGTTCTGATCAGTAATCTCCCGGATGTGTTTTTCCTTTTTCCGGCCAAATCCAAACATGTCTGCTCCTGTGTATTAATTTTGATTTTTCAGTTTCGTTACTCGTTGGATGGAAGAACAGCCGGAAGGTTACAAATTGAAGGCAGGAAGGGTCATGCTGTGATCAGCGGTTCTGGTTTCCCTGACAGACTTTTATCACCCGCGGTCAACCGACTGCGGGTTCTGTGTTTGTAAGGGGTTGTAACATGGGGGGGTAGTTCTGTTATCTATCTTGTATGAATATATAAATTATTGCCAACATATTGTTCGAGTTATCATTATTAAACACTTATCAGGAATAGTCAAGCAATGGTTCAATGGTTTGTTGTCTCTGTAATCTCTTTTTCACTCGCCTTTTAAGTAATGCCGGTCAGACCGGGGGTCGAAATCCCCGACAGCCTGGATTCATTCATTCGGGAGTGCAGTAAAACGTATCAGTCCGGATATCTCTATCAGGCCAATCAGGATTACATCAATGGAATTCGTACCCTGCCCGTGGATGCGCATATACCCTTTCTGATGGGACCGTATTATGATACCCCGTTTACCTATTCAGATGATGATTTGTATCAGAAACTGTTGGGGAATAATCCAACCGGGAATATCACGGATCATTACTCTGAAGTATCCAACGGCATTGCAGCATTGACAGGAGAGGTTATTCCAGCCTGCGAGAACTGCACAGTCAGCACGCAGAACCATTATTTTTCCCAGGAATTAAATACCGGGAGTATTGATTACGCCGGGGATGTTCTTGATATACATGATGATACCATCAATTTTGCTGCTGTCGATGAATTTGGAAATTCGCTCTACGATAAAGATGATGACGGGATCATTGATTTTGTTGTATTCATCCATTCCGGTGGTGCCGGTGAAGAAGGTGCTGATAATTTTTTCTCGCATCGATATCAGTTTTCAGAGTATAATGGACAAATGTATGTCACGGATGATCTGATTCCCGGCGGCGGTCCCAATGATTACTACAGAGTAAACGATTATGCCATTGCTGCGGAGATGAATGGAGACGGCATTACCGGAGATGATCTAACGGATATAGGTCCATACTGTCACGAACTGGGGCATGCATTCGGACTGCCGGATTTGTACAACTCACAGGATCAGACTGACAACAGGGGAATCGGCACCTGGGGCTTAATGGGCTATGGCAGTTATGGGGGAAACGGGGATCACAAAGAAAAACCCAGTCATTTATGTGCCTGGTCGAAAGCATATCTGGGCTGGATTGAAGTGGATGAAATCGTTCAAAATACAGAGCTGATGACGCTGTTTCCCATTGAAACGGCATATCAGGCATTGCGAATAAACATTCCAAACACCCTTGAATACTTTCTGATTGAAAACCGCCGGAAAGTTGGATTTGATGAATACCTGCCGAATTCTGGCTTACTGATATGGCATATAGACAGCTTAAGTGTCTCTGCATGGGAAGCAGATCCATTTGAAGTTGATCTGAATGGCGGGGGTACCGGAGGTGTGGATCTGGAAGAAGCAGATGGAAATGAAGACTTGATGACTAATATTAATTCTGGTGACAATGGTGATGTTTTCCCGGGATATGAAAAAGTCAATCTGTTTTACAATCATCAGCTGATCATTCCAAACAGCAATGATAACGCGGGAAATTCAACCAATATCGCGGTGACGGATATTGAAATGCAGGGACAGAATATCCTGCTGAAATGCATTGTTGATCTGACACCGATCGCCAATTTCGAGTGCAGTACTGTCAATGCATTTCCCTATCAGAATATTGAATTTTATAATATGTCAACCAGTGTGAGCACCAGCATTACAGCATGGGAATGGGACTTTGACAATGACGGCACCATCGACAGTTATTCTGAAAACCCAGCCGCACCATACTTGGAAGCAGGAGTTTATTCTGTTAAGCTGACAGTAACAGATTCGCAAAGCCAGACAGATGACTGTTTAAAGGAAGAATATATTGTTGTATGGCCATCCGAGGACCTGACTATTTCCGTGCCGGGTGATTTTCCCACCATACAGGGTGCCATTGATGCCGCCCCGGAAAATGCCGTGATAACCGTTGAGGAAGGTGTTTATTATGAAAATATTAATTTCCTTGGGAAGAATATAACCGTCACATCTACCTACGATGGATTAGATGAGTCAATAATTGAAAATACTATTATAGACGGCTACAATATCAGCAGTGTGGTAACCTTCGAAAATCAGGAGACAAGTTCAGCTGTTTTAGACGGATTTACCCTGATGAATGGATATGGAAAAATTTCCAGTGGTTCTAGGCGTGGAGGAGGAATATTTGTTAACAGTTCAAATCCAACAATTTCCAATTTGATTGTTAAGGATAGTCAGGCATATTTTGGCGGCGGCATTTACTGTTATTCTGTTGGTGAATCAAACAACTGTTTGGAATTAACAAATGTCAGGGTTGAGTCATGCTTTGCCGGCTATACCGGAGGAGGAGTATTTGTTGGTGGGAATTCATTTGTAACAATGAATAATCTGGTGTCGACCGGGAATATTGCAGAAGAAGCAGGAGGTGGTATAGAAGTATTTGGATCGACAGTGGCAATCAGTGGCGGTAATATCACTGATAATGTCGTATTACACTTCTCAGGTGGTGGGCTCTTTTTATATCAATCAGATGTAGAATTACACTCGGTTTTTGTGTCCGGCAATAACGTACTTGGACTGTCAGATCCATCAGACGCTTACGGAGGTGGTGTTTCAGTTACGTGGAACTCAATTTTGTTTGATAATTGCGTAATTGATGAAAACGAATCAAATTATGCCGCAGGCGGTTTATATTTTGACCATACTGAAGTAACTTTTAGGGATGATAATACGGTGTCTTCAAATACATCGGAAATTGGGGGTGGAATTTATATTGACAGTAGTGAACTCTTATATGATGAGTATTCCCAGATTATACTTGAGAATAATCACTCAACAAGTCACGGTGGCGGGCTGTACGGTGAAGGAAGTTTTATTCTGGAAAATTTGACCGTACAAAACAACTCCGCCGGCTTTGACGGAGGAGGACTATGGATTGAGTCTTCATTTGGTGAGATTATTGTAGAAAACGGCCAGATTGTAAATAATACCGCAGAAGGAAGTGGAGGTGGTATTTGCGGAAGTTTCGATATCCGGAATTCCCTGATTTTGGGAAATCATTCTGAATCTTCCGGAGGAGGGATTTCCTCTGGTTGCCTGAAAATGAATAAAACTGTAGTAGCAAACAACACTGGTCAATCCGTGGGTGGTGTTTCATGTGGGCATTATTCATTTATCACCAATTCAACCATATCAAACAATTCTGCTTTAGATCCAAATGCATTATCTTCGGGAGTAGGGAGTAATAATATAGTTACAATTTCCAATACACTCCTGTGGGATAATGTAAGTACTAATGGAATTCAAATTCATGCATCTACAACCTATGCTGGGCAAGATGTTTTACTGAGAAACTGTGATATTCAAGGCGGGGTTTCCGGAATTACATTTAGCGGGCAGGGGTCGCTCATCACGGAAAATATTCTTAATGCAGATCCGTTATTCGCTGATGTTGTGAATGATGATTATTCCTTAACCTGGAACGGATTCCCAGATGAGAGCACAAAATCACCATGTATTGACAGCGGAACAGCCGATTATGAAAATGACGGTCAGTTGGATCTGGAGCCCGATGATTATCTTGGGACAGCTCCGGATATCGGCGCATTTGAGTTTGGAGTTGCAGGCTGCACAGATGAGTATGCGACAAATTTTAATCAATATGCAGTGAGTGATGATGGATCGTGTATTTGCACAGATGTTATAGGTGACTTGGATTTAAGTGATTCTACTGATATATTGGATTTAGTCATGTTGGTTGCGGTTATCCTTGGACAACTTGAGGGAACAGGCTGTCTTTTTGACGCTGGAAATCTATTTGGGGATGCAGTTTTAGATGTTCTTGACGTAATATATTTGGTAGATATTATATTAACCGATCCACCATCTAGAGGTGTATATATTAATGGTGATGTTAAGTTGTCACACTTATTGGAAACGATTTCACCTGATGAGCAAATTCTAAATTTGTTTATTGCTCATGAACCAATAATTGAGGGTATGAGTTTCAGCATAAACCTTGGAAGTTATGGATACAAAATTTGTAGCGTTGAATCTTGGAATCATACGTCTCACATGGACTTTGCCTATCATATAGATAATCAAGATAGTACCTCGATGAATTTGATCATATATGATTCAAATCGTCAATATTTAAAGGAATCCAAGAGTGGAATTTTTGCAAGATTAACAATTGAACCCTTTACAACAATTTATCCATTAGACAATTTGATTTTTACTGACCGCACAATCGTTAACCGAGGAAATGATGGACAATATTTAATAAATGAGTTTCTATCATACGCTGATTATCAAGACTATATTTGTTTATTGGATAATAACTACTGTGATGGATGTAAAGATATAGGCGCATTAAACTATGATCCAGCTACATTAAATGAAGATAATAATGAATGCGTTTATTTACTTGGAGATTTAAACTCAGACGGATCTCTAAATGTTTTAGATGTTGTTATACTTAATAACATAATCCTTGAACAAGTAATACCTGATGAATATCAACTCTTTGCAGCAGATTTGAACGGTGATAAAGAAATAGATATACTGGATACACAAGCCCTGTTAGACTTAATCGGTCTTCAAAGATCCGGTGGAAGTTTTGATGAAGGAGATGTCTATATTTCCACAGTTTTCAATGATTCTGCATTTCTTGAAGAAGAAATGAGTTCTCTGACAGTTAACGTATTAAACGAAACAGAAATCAGGTTGATTTATGCTTCAATCGATGTAGTTGAAGGATTTGTCCCATCACTTATAGTAAATGGAGAAAGAACACAAAACTGGGATCTCCAGTATTATGTTTCAGCCGACAGCAGCGAAGTTTCATTCATACTTTATAATATGGATGGTATTTATCTTGCAGAAGGATATGGACCAATATTAGAAATAGGTTTAATCTCTGAAGGACTATCTAGAAACGGTTATTCTGGAATAGAACCATTACTAAAAGTTCAAATGACTAACTCACCTGATCAACTGTTAGATGTTAATGTGGTTGGTGACGATGAAATGACTCGAATTATTCATGGAACCGAATTTTTAGCACCGATTCCCGAATCATTTTTTCTTCATGCGCCCTATCCGAATCCATTCAATCCTATTACAAAAATCAATTTTGATGTAAGCAAAGAATCAAAAGTAGTAATTGACATTTTTGATATCAGAGGACGGAAAATGGAGAATTTAGTT
>CAZGNZ010000067.1:0-10908 GCA_964527215.1 uncultured bacterium
TTGCTCAGTGGTCCTATTCAAATGGAGATGACCCGTCACAGGGGATTGAGACTTCAAAGACCAGTCTTTCCATCAAGGTAATAATATTCAAATGGAGATGACCCGTCACAGGGGATTGAGACATAAGACCCCTTCTAAATATGATTCCATTTCCAACACAAGATTCAAATGGAGATGACCCGTCACAGGGGATTGAGACTACAAATTTCTCATCTCTTTCATTGTTGACTTTGCCAAATTCAAATGGAGATGACCCGTCACAGGGGATTGAGACGTGCCCTCAGCTCTATTTTCCCAGACAATGTGAATTCAAATGGAGATGACCCGTCACAGGGGATTGAGACTTTTTAACTTCGGGTAGTTCCATGATTTTTTCTCCACTTGATTCAAATGGAGATGACCCGTCACAGGGGATTGAGACTCCGACAGTCCGGACATTTTCCATTGCTCAGTGGTCCTATTCAAATGGAGATGACCCGTCACAGGGGATTGAGACTTCTCTATGCATGTGATTCATTGGTTGATAAACATCAATTCAAATGGAGATGACCCGTCACAGGGGATTGAGACTAAACCAAACCATCACTTTTCCTTTCATTTAATACTCTATTCAAATGGAGATGACCCGTCACAGGGGATTGAGACTTCAAAGACCAGTCTTTCCATCAAGGTAATAATATTCAAATGGAGATGACCCGTCACAGGTGTTCCCCGGGAGTAGTGGGGGTTTGGGATGGGTGATCTGGGGGCTTGGTGAAATGGTATAATGGTGTAATGGCTAATTGGTTGAGTGCGGATTCGCTGTCAGGGAAAAGTTGGGTGGTCAGTGGTCGTTTGTCAGCACAAGCTCTAAGGTGTAAAAGTATTATCGCGCATTCAGTACAATTTCAGTCAGTCTGATCAGAAGAGCAGACTG
The DNA here is from genome assembly GCA_964527215.1 of uncultured bacterium. Lineage (GTDB taxonomy): Bacteria > Fidelibacterota > Marinisomatia > SCGC-AAA003-L08 > JACNLC01 > CAZGNZ01. The sequence continues at coordinate 917 of CAZGNZ010000067.1, forward strand.
TCGAGATTGGATGTTTCATGGTGCGAATGAGATGTTGTTGTTCGAGTCCCGTCTGATTTTCGACGGGACGAGTTTATCTCATTCAATGAAACGTTCAAACGAGATGAAATTGGTCTGCAGCGCATGTTCTTTTGGTTCTTTTCTTCGAAGAAAAGAACATTCCATTTCAGAGAAATTCATTGCACTGCAACTGCGTCTGGGCTTAGCAGAATCTTATTGGTTTAGTGGTTGAGTAACGTTCCCGGCAGGGTGATATTGAGTGGGATAATGGTGTAATGGTGAATTGGAGTAACAGCAGTATCACAGACAAATTTCAAATTTCAGGTTTCTATTCCCGTCAATTGCTGTCCGGATCACGGTTCAGGATGCATAGTAATAATACAGATGAGTGCTCGAGTAATCATATTTTAGTTCGGCAGATGTCAGTTGCCGGGATTGGGATTGCTGCATCCTGAATAACCCGTAACTGGTGTTCCCCGGGAGTGGTGGGGGTTTGGGATGGGTGGAAGCGGGGAATCTTTCAATCTGAGGTTCCACAGATCACCAGTATAAATCAAATCCACAGCCCTGAAGGGGCTGAAGTACGTCAGCCCGGGGGCATCGCCCCGGGAACCGGATAGAATTACGGCCGAACCCTGAAGGGGTGCAGGCAAAAAAAACCTGAAGGATCGGGTGTTGTCAATTGGTCGAGCAGTTGGATGGGTTTGGGAAAACCGTCCGTTTTCAGTGTCAGTTGTTAATTGATCTTTTTCAAGTTTCCGGTTTCAAGTTTCAAATTTCGTTTCTTCCCCGTCTGATTTTCGACGGGACGAGTTTATGTTGAAAATTGAAAAAAATATTTTTGACTTTTCAATACAAAAATTTGCTCCCAAGAATGGAGGTTAGCATATTATACAGAACTGAAGCTCTAAAAATCAGTGAATTCTAGTGAGTGCTACAATTTCCACTAACGCATTTTATCACGATGTAAATCACGACACAATTAATACACCTTGAGTGCCTGGGATTATAAATGCGACTCATCCAATGAAACGTTCAAACGAGATGAAATTGGTCTGCAGCGCATGTTCTTTTGGTTCTTTTCTTTGAAGAAAAGGACGCCCAGATTCATAAACTCAAATAAGGCAGATGTGCAGTTTGTGTCTGATTAACTCATTCATGGTCAAGGATAAACGGGTTTTCAATAAAACGTTTGGGACGGATGTGGTTAAAAAAAGATACTTACTATTGTGGAAAAAAATAACGGTGTGAATTATATCTGTATTCTGTCAGCCAAATTCCGAACTGAAAAAATCAAGCCCCATCCATCCGCTTTTGCAAATAATACCGGCTGCTGCCCACCGGATGATTCGGCAGGGTTCCGAACAGCTCAAAGCCAAGTTTCTGATAAAACTCCATCGCCTGGAATTCATAGGTATTCACATGAATGCCGACACAGCCGCGCTGCCGGGCTTCTTCCTCCACCCATTTAATAATTTGGCGTCCGATCCCCTGACCACGGACGGATTCAGCTGTCCACAGCAGCTTCAGGTCAACCCAGTTCCAATACACTTCACAGGTTGCCCCGCCCACAACAGCAGATCCATCCTGAACCATGACCGTAAAAATCTGCAGATTGCGGGGAAATTCTTCCGGAGCGTCATTCTCCAGTCCATTGATCAGGATTTCCTTCATCCGTTCCAGGTCGCCGGCATCCGTGCTGACGGAAATGCGAATCCCTGAACACTGCTTCATCCAATCACCTCACTTTGAATCCGCCGGTTGGCGGGTTGTTAATCCGTCTCCTGACGGATAAGTGTAACAGGGTGCGTTCCCCGCCAGCTGACGGACGGGGAAATTCATTATTATGGGGTGCACTGCGGCCTGCCAGCATCATTACTGAGTCCATTCTTTCGAGAGAATCAGGGAAAATCCGCAAGGGTGGTTTGGATTCCGGCACCCGTAATCCAGCTCAGGGCGAACCGGGCACTTTTTCGAATCTTCGAATCAGGGTGTTCCAGGTGGGAAAGAGCCACCTGCCGAGCGCCGTCACTGTCGCTGAACGGCAGCAGTCGAATGGTGCCGGCCGTCAATTCGCAGCAGTTTTCCGCAAAGAGAACAAGCAAGGGGTCAAGGTCAATGCGAAGGTCAAGATCCTTCTGACAGCAGTGAGTGATCTGGCAGAACAGCTCATGCCGGAATTCAGGATCAATGATATCCGCGGCCCATGCGATAAATTCCTTCATCAGATCATTTGAAAAATTCAACGGGTAATACCGGTTCCCTGTCTCGGTGCAAATCAGCCGAATCAGACTGCTTTTTACCGTTGTGTCACCGGCCTTATCGATCTCTTCCAGCATACTGCGGATATCTGCACACTTTTCAGGATTCATGCCGCGAACCGTCCGAATCACTTCAGCGGGATGAACAAAGCCGGTCTCCCTGCCTCTGCGGGTCAGCAGCCAAAGTCCTCCGGGATTGACTGCCATCAGACCGAACAGACTGAGAAAGTGACGGGCGATGCCCAGAAAATGGGTCAGTGCCGGTTTACCGTTTATAAAGCGGATGGTGCGCTGCTCATCGGTCAGCTGGAGAATGCGGCATACCTGATCTTCATGCTGTTCCTCATACGCAGATGAATCCATCTCCTTCATGGCCCTCAGGACCGGATTCATTAATTCCGGCGGTGACGGCAGCAGCGGTTGAAGATGGCGCATAAACAGCATCATAAAAAACAATTTCGATTACGAGCCGGCAGCAAGAAAAAAGGTCTTTTCATGTGTATCATCCGTCATTGATCACGGTTCAAGAGCTGTCACCTGAAAAAATACTGGATGAGATATCGGATCGGTTGGCAATGGTGAACAGGGCCGGTTTGAGCTCCGGTGACAGATCCATGAGTGTTTTTAAAAGGAATTTCCCCACATGGGAGGGAAGGGTCCCGTCAATGGCCAGGACATAGTAGTACAGTGACTCCGAAAACGATCTTCGACGAATGGCATCCTTCACCAGGATTTCGATATTTCCCCGAAGCCCGGAGTGGTTCTCGTTATGGCTGTTCAGAGAACTGGAGATTTGCTGTCTGATTTCACTGACAGCCGAGGCAATGCACTGATCCAGTTCAGTATAGGTATATGACCGAATACGGTTGATTTTTAAAATCTGGGCGGTACACTCCATGAATGCCATCAGCAGATTACGCTCAAACCGCATGTATTCCGGCAGCAGTTCCCGCAGATTGTCCGGAATGCTTCCAATTCCAGATTCAGGCAGTTTAAGAGGATTTTCCCGGTTCCGTATGAAATCCTGAAAACGGGTCTCTGCGGACTGATTCGGATGCAGGAAATAACGGTGGCCCTGCAGGAAGCCGAAAATTCGAAGCGTATCCAGATATCCCAGCGTTTTATATTGATTCAGCAGCGAGCGGTCAAAATCAAACGTTCCGCCGATATTTATCGAATTTTTGATATAAATCGTATTGCTGCCCTCAATCTGGGGGCGTTTTCGTCGTCCGACTCCGGAAATATCCACCACAATAATGCGGGTGTATCCCCGTTTGCGGGCCATTTTATAGGGGATGTTATCATGCACGCCGCCATCGATGAATTTGTCCCCTGCGATTTCGGGACTCTCGAAACCGGGAAACGCAGAGCTGGCCATCAGGTAATCCAGAACGGTTCCGGCGGGCATGTCATCCACAAAAATCTCCACCGGTTTGAACTTTGAGATATTGAACGCCACCACACCCATGTCAATGGGGGAGCGTCGAATGGCATCTTCATTCAGATGATGTTCAAGCACCTGCCGCATCGGATTGGTATCGAGACCTTTCTTTTTTGTGAAGGAGCGGTAAAATTCCTTGAATGCGCCCAGCGTATTGTGCGTGAGTTTCAATTCACCGTTTGTCAGGAACTCATCAGGAATATTCAGAATGTAATTGATGTCAATGCCATCGCCGATCTCTTCCAGAGCCTGCTCTTTGCCCTGAACCAGAAATCCGGTTATCAGTGCTCCCACCGAATTTCCCACAATTGCTTCAATCTGTATTCCCAGTTTTTTGAGCGCTTTCCATACGCCAATGTGATAGACGCCTTTTGCACCGCCGCCGCTTAATACCAGACAGTATTTCTGTTCAAACTGCATTTATGAATTCCGGTTTTTCATCTTGGAATGATTACTGGTCATTCTGATTCAAAAAATCGAACCAGGTCTGATACAGATGAATAGTGTTTTCCAGTCCTTTGATCCCATGTCCCTGCCCCTCATATTCAACATAGGTGACTTTTTTGCCATGGAATTTCAGACTGTCTGCCATCATTCTGCTGCCTTCAACCGGTACACGCATATCGTTTGATCCATGGGTCAAAAGCAGTCTGCCTGACATGCGATCGGCATGATAGAGAGGTGATCTTTCAATCAGTTTCAGTGCTTCAGTGGCAGGATTACCGGCTTCCAGCAGCACCCAGTCGGGAATATTGCAGTGCGCATGGAAATGACTGATGTCTGAAAATCCGGCATGACTGATCCCGAATCCCCAGTCAAACCGTGCAGATATCCCGTTTACTTCATTCGGGAATGTCATCAGGCGCATGGTTGAATATCCGCCGTGACTGCCGCCGTACACACCGATCCTCTCCGGCGGAATACCGAGACGGTCAGATATGTACTGCCCGGCATAGATAATATCAATGATTTCGCTGCCGCCCAGATCACCGTCATTCAGCGATGCAAATTCCCGTCCAAATCCATGAGACCCGCGCGGTGCCGGACTGAGTACATAAATTCCGGCTTCACCCAGAATCTGCGTGCGGTTGCTGAAATAATTCCCACCGCCGTAAAAAGCCTGAATCATGACAATCTGCTGTGATTCCGGCAGGACGTCCTTCGGATGATACAGATAGGCATGCAGCATACGGGTTTTTCCAGTTGCGGGATCAATATCAAAGGTGGGATACTGCAGGCGCTCCCGACGGGTATGAATCAGCTGGGCAGTCAGCTCTGACGGAGGTGCCAGAATGGTCCGGAATTCGAACTGATCGGCCGCGGCCGTTATTTCTGCAATCCCTCCCAGCGCTGTGGCTGACGAAATTCTGACAAGTACGCGGTTGGACTGATAATCCAGGATTTGAATATTCTCATCAATAATCTGCTGATGCAGAACTGCACCGGTAAACGGCTGAATGAGAAGCAGTTCGCTCTCAACCGGATTTGACAGAATGGAGAACAGGATTTTTTCGCCGTCGATTTCAAGCAGTTCAAATGATTTTACATTTTTACTGAAATCGGTCAGCTGACGCCGGGTGCTGTGCTGGATATCATAACTGTAAATATTGGTCCAGCCGGTTTCGTTGGACGTAAACAGGAATTCATTCAGGGACAGCCATTCATCATGCACTGAAAAATCAGACCGCGGCACATTTGGTGGACAGACAATGGTCCACTCAAGTGTGTTCAGATTGATATAGACCAGATTCCCGGTGGTCCGGTCAGCGTTCTGGTACACCGGCAAAACAAGTCCCTGATCATTCGGCTGCCAGCTGGGAGTATCCCAGGTGAAACGGAATTCTGAACGATCCCGACAAATGATTTCATCGCGCCCGGACTCCAGATCGAGGATATGGAGTTCTCCCAGCCTGGAATCAATCACACCCAACCGGGCGGTATATGCCACTCTGTTCCTGGTCTGGTTCCAGTTCCAGCCGAAGATATACGGTTCATCTGTCAGTTTTGTCAGCTTGCCGGTTTCGGGATCCAGTTTAAAAATATTGTACACCTCATCATTCCGTTCATCCCCCAGCCAGTACAGGCATTCGTCATTTACGCGATACCGCAGGCGTTCCGCATTCCGCCGGGAAAAATCGATGTTGGTCAGTTTTCGCCCCTGATATGGGGACACGGAGCCCTCAATCGGGATGGCTTTCAGAACTGTAACCGAGTCGCGGTGAAAATAGAAAACCTGGCCTGAATCGTAGGATGGTTTAAACCCATGGAAGGGATATCCTTCCAGGTAGGGTGTAAGATCAATCTGACGGCCGTTGAACTCTACATGATGCCCGTCGTCTGCCGCCAGAGTCAGAGCACCAAAAATGAGGGCTGCTGCCAGCCGTATCCGGTAGATGGAATGGAAAAACATATTGCCTGGCTTCCTTTATTCGTTGATGATTGCAGCAGGTTCACGGACAGCTGTTCAGCCTTCTGATGACGCCTGCGAATTTTTTATCTGCTGTCATACACTGCATACTCCCAGGGTCCGATGGCCCAGGTTTCCTCAGAAGTATCCAAAGTGAATGAACCGCTGTACCGGCTCATATCAGGCAGTAAATCTGCATCGTTCCGAAAACTGAACCGGACTGTTTCAGGTGACAGATTGAATACAGCAAGCACATGATGGGTATTTTTGCTGCGGGAAACCACGAGGATTTCCTGATCATGGCTTGTGTGAAGGCGGACAATATCACCCCCGGCTGCACCGTTCCAGAGTGCCTGATTGCCGCGTTTCAGTTTCAGGTGTCGTGAAATCACATCCGCCATTGGATCCTGTTTCCATTCAATCTCATCCTTTTCAAAAAAGGAAAGGGCTTTGCTGAGTCCGGCTTCCTGTCCGCTGTAAATCAATGGCATACCTGGAAGAATCGTTGACAGCACTGTAAACAACTCCAGTCCGTCACCCAGACGTTCCGGTGCAGTTCCGTTCCAGCTGTTTTCGTCATGATTGGTCGTAAACAGCATTCGGTATGCATTCGGATGATACTCTGATTTTTCCTTCTGAATTTCTTCAAACAGATCGTTGGCATTTTGATCACCTGCAGCAATTTTATTCATCGAATCCTTGAACTGCCAGCCATAAGTCATATCAAATGCGTGATTATGCAGTTCTGGTTCATGGGCTTCCGCCAGCATGAAAACCGGTTTTATTTTATCCAGTTCGGTTCGAGCCTGTTCCCAGAACGCCGTCGGTACAAGCGCGGCTACATCGCAGCGATATCCGTCGATGTCAAATTCTTCCACCCAGAATTTCAATGCTGAAATCATTTCATCCCACAGCTGTCTGCTGCCGTAATCCAGATCAATCACGTCGCTCCAGTCTTCCATCGGGGGAACAAAATTTCCGGCATCATCCCTGGTGTAAAATTCCGGATGTGTTTCTGTCCATTGATGATCCCATGCGGTGTGATTGGCCACCCAGTCAATGATGATTTTCATATCGAAATCGTGGATCCTCTGGACCAGCATTTGAAAATCCTCCGGGGTGCCGAATTCAGGATTGAGACCGGTATAATCACGTACTGAGTAATAGGAACCCAGAGTCCCTTTGCGATTCAGTTCACCAATCGGGTGGATTGGCATCAGCCAGAGAATGTCAACTCCCAGCTCTTTCAGTCTGGGCAGGTGCGGGAGAAAGGCCTGAATGGTTCCTTCAGGGGTGTACTGCCGCAGATTGACCTCGTAAATGGACGCATTGCGTGACCATTCCGGATGATGGGCGCAGGACTCAGAGTGAACGGGTTTGCGGCATGAAAATCCTGCAAAAATGAGTATTCCCAGCAGCAGAGTGAGGAGAAAAAGGCGATATTGATTCATGGCAGTTTTCACATGTTTTAACAATGTTAAAAAAAATGGCAGTAAAGTTACGGCAATCGACCAACACGGAATCCGAGAAACAGCTCATCTCCGAAATCGGCTGGAAACCGGCGGATCAATTCGCCGTCTGTGGTTTGAAACTGAATTTCACCATTGATGCCCACCCATTCCGGATGACTGCTGCGCAGCCACCAATGTCTGGAAATCCCGTCTTCCATATCATCCAGAAACCGAAATTCATACCAGCCTTCAGGCAGACTGACCTGAAAATTGTAGCTGGTACTGTCGAGAAACGTGTCGTAGTAGAAAAAAACGGTACCGTTGATGTCAGATATGATGGCTGTGTTCTCTTTAGAGCGATTGACGTCATTGGTGAAAATATGCAGGATGAAATCGGACTCAATGACCAGTGGTTCCGGGATACTGCTTGACATTTTGTTGTTGCCAGGATTTTGGTCTGTTGTCTGGTTTGGTGCACTCAGATGAACTTCAAACCGACGATCCGATGCAAGCCCTGTCCAGTCCGGTACCGGCAGTGTTATGAGTTCTTCTTCATAAAAATTCAGACTGCCGTGCCAGTGGGTTTTGGATTTTACTCCATTGGACAGACCATATTGAATTGTGAGCGTCTGCAGCGGCAGAGACCCGGAATTTCTGATTTTTATAATGGGTGCCGAGAAGGACGGATTTTGGCGGCTGTGGGCCTGGACGGCAGTCGGTTTTAAAATATCAATCAGTTCGACATCATACTGGAAATTGGGCGGACCAAATGAGAAAAGCTGGTGAGACATTCGGAAATCTCCGCTGCTTTCGCCATTATCCTGAAACGGTTCAACTGCATAGTCGATGAGCATGGTATCTCCCGGCTGAACCAGTTGGGTGATTTCAAATTCATACTCATCCACTTTTGTACCCGGGCACCAGCCGGCCCGATCAAACGGCCAGGTCCCTCCCTGCGGAAAAATTGGATTATGACCGCAATCTTTCCAGACGTTCCAGCGCAGTTTTTCCCATTTATTGATATAATATGTGTGGGTTTTGCTGTCCCATTCGCAGCAGTTGAATGGTCCGTGGTGTCCGTGTCCGGAAATGCGGGCCAGCAGCCGGAAGCCGGCGGCGTCCGGATCGAGTACAAGCGCCCGTTCTTTCAGCAGGCTGTCGGAAGCCAGATATTCATATTTGTAATTCCCGTACGGGTAAATATTTTTCACTGACCGCACCTGCCGAACTGGTGTTCCCGGGATAAAGTGAAATTTCAGATCCAGCAATTCCTGATTGTTACCTGTCTTGATCTCACGGCTGCCTTTAAGCAGCGGTGCATAACGGGTCACGTCATAAGTCCATACCCATCCGGTTTCTCCGCCAAGTTCCAGCCTTTTTCCGTAGGGTGTTACAAAACTGCCCAAACTGAAAACCTCAGTGGAATCACCCGCCGGTACTTTCAGAAATGTATCCCAGATGTAATCCCATTCACCGCAGGGGTATTCATCCGCCTTGGTAGTGGAATCGCATTTCAATGTCTGAGTCATCAGTATTTTTGACCAGGTGTGATCATCATCAGGAAACTGGACAAAGGATGTATATTGAGCTCCCCAGCCTTCTGGACTGGGCATATCAAAAGAAATTACCGGAACGGTGAGGGTATCTTGTGGATCATGGCTGTGATCCGCGTACCCGATGTGAAAACAGCACAGCAAGAGAATGATGATAAAAAATGACATTGGATCGGCCTGTATTTATTCATTCATAGGACAGTAAAAATATCTCAATTTCAGCAGATGAACGGAGTAAAATATTTTTGACCGCAAAAGGGGGATTACGGCCGGCAGGTAGTCTGAAAATGTTAACAGAAATTCAATAAGTGAGGTGTTGCCCATCCGGATAGCACCGCCAAATGCATAGTATATACAGAGGATGAATTCTCGGTACTGATGATTTGCCCCGCTGACTGCCGGTTAGTGGTTTGGGATCGGTGTATTCTGAACGTCCCCGCCATTTGGCCTCTTTCCCCTGAGGTGGGTGGGGGTTTGGGATGGGTGGACGCGGGGAATCTTTCAATCTGAGGTTCCACAGATCACCAGTATAAATCAAATCCACAGCCCTGAAGGGGCTGAAGTACGTCAGCCCGGGGGCATCGCCCCGGGAACCGGATAGAATTACGGCCGAACCCTGAAGGGGTGCAGGCAAAAAAAACCTGAAGGATCGGGTGTTGTCAATTGGTCGAGCAGTTGGATGGGTTTGGGAAAACCGTCCGTTTTCAGTGTCAGTTGTTAATTGATCTTTTTCAAGTTTCCGGTTTCAAGTTTCAAATTTCGTTCCTTCCCCGTCTGATTTTCGACGGGACGAGTTTATGTTGAAAATTGAAAAAAAAATTTTGACTTATCAATACAAAAATTTGCTCCCAAGAATGGAGGTTAGCATATTATACAGAA
>CAZGNZ010000068.1:0-10657 GCA_964527215.1 uncultured bacterium
CCGGAAAATGCGAAGCATTTTACGCATAGATATTCTCATGAAATATTCGGGCTAAACCTTTTGGTGACTTGGTCAGAATTCGTCCTTGCACCGGGAGGGTCTGCCGGTTACCCATACTGCGATATCAGAGCTTGGATTCCCTTACCCGAAAACAGAAACCTGCCTGATGAAACATTTCACTGCCAGTCTGTTGAGTGTTTTCGACTTGAAACAGCAGTCAACTCACCCGATCAGACCAACATGTCTGCCCCAGGTTCAAAAGTCAATCACAAATCAAATATTCAAAAATAGTAAATTGCCTTATTTTATGGTCCGGTTTTGACGTTGGAAGTATCGGGTTCAGATAAATCATTCAAAAAAATATTCATCGCCTGTGCGTTTTAAGAATCAATCAGTATGAATTCAAGTCGTATAAATAATTCACTGTCCTCTGCAATCCTTGCCCTGTTTCTGAGCAGTTTGCTGATTTCAGGAAATACCGGCAATTCTCTCAAGGTTGGGCTCGCTCTCAGCGGCGGAGGGGCAAAGGGTATGGCGCATATCGGTGTTCTGAAAGTACTGGAGGAAAGCGGAATCAGAATTGACTGTATTACCGGTACCAGCATGGGCAGCTTTATTGGCGGATTGTATTCAATCGGGTATTCTGCTGAAATGATTGAAGATATTGTATTGGATCAAAACTGGCGGGATATCCTGAGAGATGCCGCGCCCCGATCCACCCTGTCAATGGAAGAAAAGGAATCTTCCGGGCGGTACATCAGCGAATTCCCAATCCGTGATGGTCGAATCGGACTGCCGGAGTCTCTGATCCCCGGTCAGAAACTTACGATGGAAATTTCCAGACTTGCATGGCCAGTAAATCATGTGGATGACTTTGATCACCTCCCCATTCCGTTCCGCTGTCTGACCACTGATCTGGTAACTGGCGAAGCGGTGGTTCAGAATTCAGGATACCTTCCCGACGCGATTCGGGCCAGTATGTCATTTCCCAGTTATCTTGCGCCGGTTGAAATAGACGGCAGACTGCTTATTGACGGCGGGGTGGTTCGAAATCTGCCCGTTATCGATGCCATAAACATGGGTGCGGATATCATCATCGCTGTGGATGTAGGTGCGCCGCTTCACTGGCGGGATGAACTGACTTCTGTTGTTGCAATATTGGAACAGACCGCTGGATTTCTGGGACATAGTTCAACAATGGAACAGCGCCGTTTTGCCGATATCCTGATCCTGCCGGATATCAGTGATTTCAGTAAAAACAGCTTCGATGAAATTGAAGACCTCATCGCAAGCGGTGAATCCGCTGCAAGGGCAGTCATGCCGGAACTTTTGGCAGCGGCAGAAAAGCAGAATCCAAAACCTTCAGACGTTCCGCGCTTTATTCCAAGCACCAACCGGAATCCGGTGTATGTCACGGATGTTCGCATTGAAGGAGCGGACAATGTATCCTATGCCTTGATTCACCGCAGTCTCGATATTGAACCCCCTGCCTGGGTGAGTCCGGCAGAACTGGAAACCGCTGTCTCACGGGTTTTCGGCACCCGGATGATGAAAAAAGTATCCTATAAATTTGAACCTCAGGAAAACGGGGTCATTCTTGTGGTGCGTCTGACTGAAGGTAATATCAACCAATTCAAATTCGGCATACATTACGACAGTGATCTAAAATCTGCGATTCTGTTAAACACCACGATTAGGAATGTGGGTACAAGAGGATCCAAGCTGTCTATTGATGCCAAACTCGGTGAAAACCCTGAGGTTACAGCATCCTTCATCCATTATACAAACCTGCAGATGGGAATCGGATGGGCCAGTTATGCTGCCTATTCAAATTTTACGGTACCCATCACCAATGAAGACGACCATCAAATTGCCAGTTTTGATTATACGAACTACAGTCTGGACACTCGGCTTCAGACTTTCAGATCCTGCAGTTCAAGTATCGGTATCGGAAGTGAGATCATGTGGTCCAGGATTGATCCGCTCATTATCCCGGCGGAGTGGATTCGTACCGTGGACTATGAGAACACATGGACGTATTATGGTTTTCTTTTAATAGATACTTTTGATCGGTCCGTTTATCCGTCGGAAGGCATGCAGCTGAATTTCCGGGGCACCAACGCACAGCGATTCTCATGGAGCGCAAAAAGAGGTTTGACCTTCAGTGAAACTTTCTGGCGGCTGCACCTGAACTCGAAAAACTATGTGCCGCTTAATCGGCTCACCTCATTATTCGGGGAACTGTTTCTGGGAAAACTGGACGGTGAAGAACCTGCGGATGACTTCTATTTTTATGTGGGCGGTCAAAATGGAATTGAGGACAACGTCATTCCCTTTATCGGAATTCGCTTCATGAGTCTCAGCGCAAGGGAAATCATGATGGTTCAATGCGGCATACAGCGGGAAGTCTTCCCGGATTTATTTGTCATTCTCAAAGGAGGTATCGGGCGTCGTGAATATGATTATGCAGATGACTATGCAGTCGATAACATTGCACTGTCACATAGAGAAAGTGAGTTTCACGGATACGGTCTGACTGTCGGATATGACAGTCCCATCGGCCCTCTGGAAATTTCTCTGATGGGCTCAAACCTGATTGACAAACCATTGACATATTTTAATATCGGTTTCAGCTTTTAACCCGTGCCGAGCCCCGCTCCTAACGGACTCGACACTGAATGCAATTCAGGGACACAACATGTCAGCCAAACAGCATTTCATATTGTTACTTTGCATCATCTCCATTTTTCTGATAACCAGCTGCTCCAAAGTTGTTTATGATGTCGCCTACCCAACACTGAATGACGGAGAATATGACACAGAATTCCCATATAAAAACTGTTCTGAGCAGCTGGAAACCATCACGAAAACACTGAAAAAAATCCGATGCACCGCATTTTATCAGTCATACATTTTCGCAGAATCACAAAACGTGACAACCGAGGATTTGTCATCGATTGATGTATCACAAACGGCAATTGGTGAAATTCATTATAATGAATCCGCTCACGGCACTGCTACCGTGGTTTACAGTAAAAACAACAGACTGGCCCTGCTCACGTGCGCCCATGTTATAGATTTTCCCGATACGGCAGTAATCCATTTTTCAAATGCCGCCGGCAGTCCAAAACCCATCCAGAATATGGCAGTAAAATTGAAGCAGAACTACTGGGCTGGCGATTTGCCGCAGGAAGGCCAGCTGAAAGTACTGGCAGTTGATTATGATCGTGATATTGCATTACTGGGGAAAACGATTTCTGCGGCACTCACAATCGATGTACCTGTATTCAATTATCCCATCGGCGCATCCAGCCAACTGGAATGGGGGAGTTTTGTTTACATTATGGGTTATCCCATCGGATATCAGATGATTACACGCGGTATCGTCAGCAATCCGAATCGGGATTCTGAAGGCTCTTTCCTGATTGACGCCCTTTTCAACCGTGGATTCAGTGGGGGGATTGTATTGGCTATTCGGGACGGTGTACCCAACTTTGAATTGGTGGGTATGACAAAATCAGTCTCTGCCAGCCATGATTACATTCTGGTTCCTGAACCTGATATGAATGACACATCGTTTGATCCTCATATTCCCTATCGCGGTCAAACATTTGTACATAAAAAAACCGATATAAACTACGGAATTACATATTCCATATCCGTTGAGACCATTGTTCGCTTCATAGAGGAAAACAAACACCAACTGGCCCGTCAGGGATACGATGTAAATTATTTTTTCAAATACTGATTGACAACCAGTCAACTGCACCACTGTTAACATCGGCATTTCAAACCTGGGGAACAGCATCAAATCCAACTTTTCCATATTATGGCGATTTCTGAGCGGACAGCGGCTGCTTTATGCCGGTGCCGTGGCCTCAATTGCATTGGCAACTTTTTTCACTTATCTGACACCTCTGATTATTCGATCAACGATTGATTCAGTGATTGGCGACCAGCCTCTTGAAGCACCTGCCTTCATCACTGCCCTGTTCAATATGGTCGGCGGAATCCAGAATCTGCGTGAACACCTCTGGCGAATTGCCGTACTCATTGCTGCAGCAGCCGTACTGCGGGGATTTGTAAATTATTTCAGCGGAAGGTGGGCAGCCCAGGCTTCCGAATCAATCGCACGGCGTCTCCGGAACACTCTGTACACCCATCTGCAGCAGGTCCCGGCTCTGTTCTATAATCACCACAAAACCGGTGATCTTATTCAACGCTGTACATCGGATGTGGAAACCGTCAGGAAATTCCTGGCAGTGCAGGTGGTCGAAGTCGGTCGGTCGGTTTTCATGCTGGTCCTGATTATTCCTCTCCTGATAATGATGAATCTCAAAATGGCCATGATTTCTCTCATCATTGTGCCGTTTATCATCACTTTTGCGGTGCTTTTCTTCCTGAAAGTCAAAAGAACTTTTCAAACCGCTGACGAGGCAGAAGGCATTATGAGCGCAGTGCTCCAGGAAAATCTGACCGGTATACGGGTGGTTCGGGCATTTGCCAGGCAGGATTTTGAAACCGGGAAATTTAACGGACGGAATGATGATTACCGGGTTAAAGTGTACCGGCTGATCCGATTGTTGGGCATGTACTGGGGGCTGTCAGACTTCCTGATTTATTTTCAGACAGGTACCGTGCTGGTCCTGGGCACGTACTGGACCATCCAGAATGAAATGACTTTGGGCACACTGGTGGCATTTCTCAGCTATATTGAATTTCTCCTCTGGCCTATTCGGCAGACGGGAAGGACATTGACGGATATGGGAAAGGCATTTGTTTCTCTGGGCCGTATCCGCGATATCCTAGATGAAAAGGCAGAGGATTCAACAGGATTTCACCCGAAAGATCAGTCTGTTAAAGGCATCATTGAGTTTGACAATGTCACATTCGGGTACGGAACCGATGATCCGGTTATTCACAATATCACCCTGCGAATTGAAAAAGGGGAAACCGTTGTTTTGATTGGGCCCACCGGCTCCGGTAAATCAACCATGGTGAACCTTCTTCCCCGTATGTGGGATTATTCAATGGGATCGATTAAAATCGATGGCAGGGAACTGGGTTCATACAGCCGCAGATATATTCGGTCTCAAATCGGCATTGTGCTTCAGGAACCCTTCCTCTTCTCTAAATCACTCATTGATAATATTCGGTTTGGCACACCAAAAAACCTGAATGATGCAGAAGTTCACGATGCGGCACGCACAGCAGTTATCCATGATGAAATACTGTCTTTTGACGGCGGCTACTCTACCATGGTCGGAGAGCGTGGGGTGACCTTGTCAGGCGGACAGAAACAGCGGATTGCCATTGCCAGAACCCTGATTCAGGATCCGCCCATTCTGATTTTTGATGACTCACTCAGTGCCCTGGACACAGAAACGGAATCCAGGATCCGGTCTGCCCTGAAACAGCGGAAGGGCCGCTCCACAACCATCATCATTGCGCACCGGTTGACCACGGCAATGCATGCGGACAGGGTGGTTGTTCTGGAAAACGGACAAATCACCCAAATGGGACGCCACAATGAACTGATACGGAAACCGGGGCTGTATCAGCGGCTCTGGGAAATGCAGAGTGCCGGGGGGGATGAAATAATGACCATCACCGGTGATCTGACAAAATAGGCTTTCATGCAGGACACTCAATACTACGAAGAAGAAGACTTCCAGAAACGCATTGACCTTTCCACCTGGAGAAAGATCCTCCAATTCGCGCTGCCGTACAAGGGGACAATGGCCTGGATTGGGTTTTTCATGATCGGCGTTGCGGCCGTGGATATCATCATGCCTTTTCTTACCAAATATGCCATTGACGGATTCATTGCACGGAAAACTGCTGACGGTCTGTTGGCCTTTGGAATGCTTTACCTGACAATCGCCGTCTGGCAGGCAGCAAATGTGGCCGTTTTTATCTGGTTGGCAGGAAAAGTGGAAACCGGTGTCAGTTATCTTATCCGCAAAGCAGGTTTTGAAAAACTGCAGGCCCTTTCGTTCAGCTATTTTGACCAAACGCCTGTCGGATGGATTATGGCCCGCATGACCACAGATACCACCAAACTCTCAGAGATCATTGCCTGGGGACTGGTGGATATTGTCTGGGGTGTAACGCTGATGTCGGGTATTGCCGTCGTGATGCTGATTATGCATTTCAAGCTGGCCCTGGTTGTCCTGTCTGTTGTGCCGCTGCTGGCCTGGATCAGTAAAAAATTCCAAGTAATGATTCTTGCCAGTTATCGGGATGTGCGCAGAACGAACTCCAAAATTACAGCTGCCTTCAATGAAGGCATTATGGGTGCGCTGACGACCAAAACCCTTGTGAGGGAAAAATCCAACCTTGGCGAATTCCAGGTTTTGACCAACCGAATGTTCTCATCGAGCTACCGGGCTGCAGTTCAGTCCGCCCTGTATCTGCCACTGGTACAGATCGGAGCAATGGCGGGTACCGCCCTTGCTATCTGGTACGGCGGAAGCAGCGTGATCACGGGTGATATTTCTTATGGTCTCCTGGTGATGTTCCTCTCATACGCAGGATTCTTCTTTATACCTATTCAGGAAGTGGCAAGAATTTTTGCCGAAATGCAGAATGCTCAGGCTTCTGCCGAACGGGTGATTTCCCTCATTGAAACACCCGTTGAAATCACGGATGATGCCGTCACCAGCCCGCCGCCGAAGGATTTGTCCGGAAAAGTCGATTTTCGGGATGTGTCATTTATTTATAAAAAGGGACAGAAAGTACTGGATCATTTCAATCTCACGGTTGAATCCGGATCAACTGTGGCTTTGGTGGGCGAGACAGGCGGAGGAAAATCAACCATTGTCAACCTTATCTGCCGGTTTTATGAACCGTCTTCAGGTTCGCTGTTGATAGATGATACGGATTATCGGAAATACCCTTTGTTCTGGTATTACACTCATCTCGGGGTAGTGCTTCAAACCCCTCACCTTTTCAGCGGAACCATCCGTGAGAATATACGATACGGAAACCTGAAAGCATCGGAGTCGGAAGTTATTAAAGCGGCTGAATCCGCACACGCACATGATTTCATCATCAGGCTGGCGGATGGATATGATACAGAGGTCAGCGAAGGCGGCGCCAATTTCAGTACCGGACAGAAACAGCTGATATCCCTTGCCCGTGTGATTCTGGCGGATCCACGTTTATTAATTATGGATGAAGCCACTTCCTCCGTTGATACGGAAACGGAGCATCTGGTTCAGCAGGCCATCGAACTGATTATTCAAAACCGCACCAGTTTCATTATCGCCCATCGTCTGTCCACCATTCGTACGGCCAATCGTATTCTGGTAATTTCAAAAGGGCGCATCATTGAGGATGGAACCCATAAACAGCTGATGGAACAAAAGGGAAACTACTATCAGCTGTATCTATCGCAATTCCAGGAAGAATCAACACGTCAGATTCTGGAAGGTGTGTAGTGGAAAGGGCTGACTGCATCGTCATTGGAGGCGGTCCTGCCGGCTTAACTGCCGCCGGGACAGCTGCCGGCAGAGGATTGAATACCATACTGCTGGAGAAAATGCACAAACCCGCGCGGAAACTGGGAATCACCGGAAAAGGCCGCTGCAATCTGACAAATGCCGCTCCGATGAACGAGTTCATAGCACATTTCGGCCGCAACGGGCGATTCCTTCGGCAGGCATTCCAAACATTCTTCAGTGAAGAACTCTGCCGCTTTATTGAAAATCTGGGATTGGAGCTGGTGACAGAGCGGGGCGGCAGGATTTTCCCGGCCTCGGGACGGGCAACAGATCTGGTCCGTACACTGATTCGGTGGGCGGAAAGCCGCGGCACCATCATTTTACCACAGGTCGCTGTGACAGAACTTCGAACTGACACCGACGGGTCTTTTATTATCCAGACAGAGAGACAGGCCAAAAAGAATCAGCTTCAAGAATTCAATGCAGGAGCAGTCATCATTGCCACGGGCGGTATGTCCTACCCTGCCACCGGCAGTACCGGCGATGGATATCGGCTGGCATCCAGGTTGGGCCATTCCATCATCCAGCCGCGTCCCGGGCTGGTTCCGGTTGAAACCGATCTGGATGTTATTAAACCTGCAGTTGGGCTGCGTCTGCGTCATATCCAGGCGGATGTGTATATCGATGGCCGAAAAGCCGGTGGTCAGTTCGGGGAATTGGAATTTTACGAATTTGGGCTTTCCGGTCCAGTCATCCTCACATTGTCCAGCTTGATTTCTGATGCCGTAACCACAGACAATTCAGTGGAAGTTGTTGTTGATCTGAAACCGGCACTTGATCACCAGAAGCTGGATCAAAGACTTCTGAGAGATTTAAACAGAAAAAATACAGTGCAGGAATTGCTGACAGGCCTGATGCCGGGAAAACTTCATCCGATCGCGGTCAGACAGTGTGGACTGGTATTGCAGCAGCCATGCCATCAAGTCACCGGCAAACAGAGGAAAACGCTGCGGAACTGGCTGAAGGAATTCAGACTGCCGGTAACAGGCATCCGATCATGGGAGGAAGCAATAATTACCCGCGGCGGTATCTCTCTCAAGGAAGTCAATCCAAACACAATGGAATCAAAGATTGTCCCGCACCTCTACCTGATTGGCGAAATATTGGATCTGGACGGTGATACCGGTGGATATAACCTTCAGGCTGCATTTTCCACCGGTTTCACTGCAGGACATTCCATTCCTATGCATCATTAATCCCACTAAAAATAACTGCCCCGGAAATCCGGGGCAGCATTGTAACATGACTTATTAGTGGTGAGTCTTGGTCCTATTTCAGCAGAATTATTTTCCTTGTGGATTTATAATTCGCGGTCTGCATCCTGACAAAGTAGATGCCGGTGGTGTATGACTCTGCATTCCAGCGCTGGGTATAATAACCCGCTTCCGTCACATGGTCTGGAGACACCAGTTCCACTACCTGTCTGCCGGTAATATCATACACAATAACGCTGATTCGAGCAGCATCCGGTACTTCGTATTGCACATTGACGACCGGATTGAATGGATTGGGATACGGATTATTCAGGGCATACCCGTCGGGAATCTCCTTAACTGCGGCGGTCATCGAACCGCCATCCCAGTCGTACACCAGATTATCTACTATCTGAATATCACCATCAACAGCAATTTGAAGCGTCTGAGTGCTGGTGCAGCCGGCAAGGTTGAGTGCAATAATGCGGTCCTCTGCTGCAGTTACCATCCAGCCGGAATAATCCGGTTCTGTGACAAGCTCAAATTCTCCGTTCACGAGCAGTTCTACAGCGGAGATGCTGCCGTCTGAGTCCAGACTGTAACCATCGGAATTGGCTGTCAGCACGGCAAAGGTAGGCAGTTCCGGTTTCAGCAGGGTTTCACCCAGTATGATTTCAATCACCATAACCACATCCAGAATATTCACCGTTTCATCTTCGAAAAGATCACAGGTGTATAAATGATATTCTGTAGGCTCACCATCATAAAGATACAAATCCAGCATGGCGATAATATCCGCGATATCCACCGACTGATCATCATTGAAATCACCCTGATAATCACAGATCAGGTTGCCGTCAACAGATTCCAGACATTCTATTCCGTATGTATCAAGGCAGGGTTCATTAAAGTTCAGCGCTGTCTCATCCGCACATCCGAAGCAGTACACACCGTCATTCTCAGGGTCGTCGTCACAGACACCGCAGACATCATTTTCAGACAGACCGAAACAGACTCCCGCACAGTCGTAGGCACCGGCAAAATCAAACTGATCAGCAAAATAGGAGCAATCCACCCCAGTGGTTCCGTCACAGCAGACTGAACACTCATCTATGGTTGCCGTACCAAAGCAGGTTTCATGGCAGTCGGGACCGTCTTCATATGTGTATCCGTTCGGAGCGGGTTCGTCGCTATCCAGCCCCATCGTACCGTCCGGACAGACATTGCAGATGTCAATATCAAAATTGGCCGTATGACCGCTGTTCCCACCTGAGCAGATGCCGCAGTCGTCAAAAAACGCCGTGCCGAAACAGTCCATATTGCAGTCCGGACCGTCTTCATAGGTATAGCCGTCCGGTGCTGGATCATCACTGATCAGTCCCATCGTACCGTCCGGACAGACGTCACAGTCATCTATGTCAATATTGGCCGTATGACCGCTGTTCCCACCTGAGCAGATGCCGCAGTCGTCAAAAAACGCCGTGCCGAAACAGTCCATATTGCAGTCCGGACCGTCTTCATAGGTATAGCCGTCCGGTGCTGGATCATCACTGATCAGTCCCATCGTACCGTCCGGACAGACGTCACAGTCATCTATGTCAATATTGGCGGTGTGACCGCTGTTCCCACCTGAGCAGATGCCACAGTCGTCATAAAAGGCTGTTCCGAAACATTCCATATTGCAGTCCGGACCGTCTTCATAGGTATAACCGTCCGGTGCTGGATCATCACTGGTCTGCCCCATGGTGCCGTCCGGACAGACATTGCAGATGTCAATATCAAAATTGGCCGTATGACCGCTGTTCCCACCTGAGCAGATGCCGCAGTCGTCAAAAAACGCCGCGCCGAAACAGTCCATATTGCAGTCCGGACCGTCTTCATAGGTATAACCGTCCGGTGCTGGTTCATCACTGATCAGTCCCATCGTACCGTCCGGACAGACGTCACAGTCATCTATGT
>CAZGNZ010000069.1:0-5685 GCA_964527215.1 uncultured bacterium
AAAATCTTTGTGAACCCGCTTTTGCAGATTTGAACTGAGAAATGTTAGTCACTAATGATACCCCGTCCCGTCAGCTGACGGGCGGGGAAATTCATTAATTATTCGTTAATGGTGTAATAGTAGATGAGTGGATGGTAATTTAAATCCAGGCGGCAGCATTTATTTCCAATGACGAACCATGTCATGTCGCGGATTACGGCTTTTTTTCCGGCATACAGAACCCACATTGAAAATGTCCGGCAGTTTTAAATATTATCTTCTTGCAGTACGTCCCAAAACGCTTCCTGCGGCAGCAGCACCGGTGATTCTGGGCTTGGCGCTGGCGGTTGATACAGGACACTTCCGACTGGTTCCGGCACTGGCCACACTCTGTGCCGCCCTTCTGATACAAATCGGCACAAACTACGCCAATGACCTGTTTGACTATCTGAAAGGCACTGATACCGATGACCGGATCGGTCCCACTCGGGTTACCCAGGCTGGACTGCTTTCAGAAAAACAGGTCAGAAATGCGACCATTATCATATTCAGCGCTGCGCTTCTGCTGGGTGCATACCTTGCCTGGCTCGGTGGCTGGCCGATCATCATTATTGGACTGACGTCCATTCTGTTTGGCATCCTGTATACCGGCGGTCCATTTCCACTGGGCTATCTTGGTCTGGGAGATTTATTTGTTTTTATCTATTTCGGACTGATTGCGGTTGCCGGTACGTATTACCTGCAGACGGGTACCGTCAGCGAAGCTTCACTATTGCTGGGAGCGGCGGCAGGAGCGCTGTCTACCGCCATTCTCACAGCAAACAATCTCCGTGATATTCGTACCGATAAAGATACCGGAAAACGTACACTTGCCGTCAGATTTGGAGCAACCTTTACTCGGCTGGAATATACGGCAATGATCCTTCTCGCCTATCTGGTACCGGTTGTTCTTTATCTATTCTGGAAATCGAACCTGACGCTGTTTCTGCCGGTGTTTTCCTTACCGCCGGCAATCCGCTGCCTGATAGACGTCTGGTCCCTGGAAGGCGGTGATCTGAATCCGCTGCTGGGGCAGACCGGACGGCTGCTGATGCTGTACAGCCTGATGCTGGCCCTGGGATTCATCCTGTGAAAATTCAGCAAATCCTTATTCATCCCTGGAAAATTCCCTTTCAGAGTATCTATCAAACCGCTGCACAGTCCTACATCCATCGTGAAGGGTATATCATTGAGATACGGTCGGATGATGGACTTGGAGTAGGAGAAGCGGCACCGCTGCCGGTTTACAGCCCGGATACTCTTCAGCAATGCTGCGACGGACTTGCAAAGTTCCGGGAAGAAGCAGTCAGACCCAATGCTGAAACCGATGTTGAAAAACTGAAGGGGCTGTTGCAGAAACACTGCGCTCACAGTCCATCCGCATGGTTTGGCGTGGAAACGGCTCTGTTTGACTTGGCCGCCAGACAGCAGAATCTGCCCCTTGCGCGCTACCTGAATTCGAAAGCTGCCCATGCGGTACCGGTGAATGCCATTCATCCGGCGGCTTCCGATCAGCTGCATGGCGTGGATACTGTCAAAGTGAAAATGGCCAGTGACAATCTGTTTGATAACTTATCGGTATTGGACAAAATATGCCGTGATTACCCGGATTACGTCCGGTTCCGTTTGGATTTTAACGGCGGACTGGATTTGCCGCGGGCGATCCGGTTTGCCAGGGAAGCGGAGAAATACCCCATCGATTATCTGGAACAGCCTCTGCCCGCAGATGCGCTGGAGGATCTGGCTGAACTGCGTTTTCACACCGATTTCCCCATTGCGCTGGATGAATCGGTGACGGATTCCAACTCCCTTGATCGGATACTCCGGCATCAGGCCGCAGATGTTATTGTGATTAAACCGACGGTGACCGGCAGCTATGACGAAATTCGGAAAATGAAAGAAACGGCAGAATCGGAAAATATCTCCGTTGTATTTACATCCACATTGGAAACAGCCGTCGGTCGATCCGCAGTGCTGCATCTGGCTGCCGCCCATCGGATTCTGCAGCCGTGCGGTCTGCTCACAGGGCATCTGTTCAAGCAGGATTGGACATCTCCGCCAACTCCTGTTGAAGGCTCTCTTCGCATTGACGACGGAGATGGTCTCGGATGGCAATGGAGGGAACAGTTGGTGGATAATGCGTGGTAACAAATCCCTGCTGCTGACCAATCTTGAACGCAATCCCGACAATGTATTTATTTACTGGGAAGGAAATCGTTATACTTTTGAAATGACCGCAGATCTGGTGGTCAAAAATACAGTTGCCCTGCAGGCTGCGGGTCTTCGTCCCGGTCAGCGGCTGATGTGTCGTCTTTCCAACAGCCTGGATTTTGTCATCCTGATGATGGCCTGCATGGAGCTGAAGATAGTATTTGTACCGGTTTCACCTGCAATTCAAAACTCTGTACTGATGCAGATGTGCCGACAAATCCAGCCGGATATGGTTTTAATCCCTGAAGAAGAAGATTTCGAATGTCCGCCGTTCCGGGTACTGAAAACGAACCGGCTTTCACAGTCGTTTGTCTGCGGATTGGATTGGAAGGAAGTTGAAAACCGGTCAGATATCCCGGACATTATCCTTTTTACCAGCGGTTCATCCGGTCATCCAAAGCCGGTTGAACTGACGCTGGACAATTTCAGGGCAAGTGCCTTGGGATGGCATGAACGCCTGCATTTTTCACCGGATGATCATTTCTTGATTTGCCTGCCCATGTTCCATATCGGCGGATTAAGTATCCTGTTTCGTGCGCTGATCTTTGGATTTCAAGTATCGCTGCTGGAACAGTTCAGACCTGATACAGTGACCAATTTGCTGCTGAACAAAGATATCACTCTGATATCATTGGTACCCACAATGCTGCATCGTATTCTGGTGGAAGCGGATAGACTGCCTGACAGCAGACTGAGAGCCGTCATCCTGGGTGGAGGTCCAATTTCTGAAAGTTTGATGATCAAATGCCGTGAACAGCAGCTGCCGGTGGTAGTCAGTTACGGGATGACGGAAACCTGCAGTGGTATTGCTGCATCATTCATTGATCCGTCCAATAACATATTGGGGGCTGAACCATTCAGCAATGTGCAGGTGTCCATAGTCAATGGAGAAATATGCGCGGCCGGCCCGATGATTTCTGCCGGATATTTTTCCGACAGACGTATTTCTCAGCCGTTTCACACCGGTGATTTCGGAAAACTGGATGAAAATGGCAGATTGATACTGACTGCGCCCCGGGATGACCGTATTGTAACCGGCGGTGAAAACATCCATCCAATGGAAGTAGAAGAAGTTATGCGGCAGCATCCCGATGTATCTGATTGTGCTGTGGTGGGCATACCCGATCCGGAATGGGGCCAGCGTATGGTGGCAATGGTGGTATCGACCCAATCTGACCCGAATTTATCTGCGTTTCTGACGAAATGGTGCCGGGATCGGCTGACAGGTGAAAAATGTCCCAAGAATTATATTTTTTCAGACAGTATTCCCCGATCCGATCTTGGAAAAATCCAGTATGGACAGGTGCGCGCAAAGGCTGCAGAAATCCTTTCAGAGCCTGAAAACCGGCCGCCGCGAAAATAATCGTGCATACATTCAAGAATAACTATATATTATACGACAATTTTGATCGGATATTTGCGTGGTTCCGTTGGATTCAGCGGAATGTGATATGTAAAACAGGAGAATAATGGCAGCGGACGAAAAAAGAAGAACAGATTGGGCACTGATTCTGGGTGCAAGCAGCGGATTCGGTGCAGAATCAGCCCGGGAATTGGCTCGGGCCGGACTGAATATCTACGGCGTCCATCTGGACCGCCGCAGTGCCATGAGTCGCATTGACGAATTGGTGGCCGAACTGCAGGGATTTGGAGTTTCGGTTATATTTCACAATATGAGTGCAACAGATCCCATCAAGCGGGCAGATGTGGTGGAGGAGCTGAAATCCCATGGCAGCATTCGCATTAAAGTGCTGCTGCATTCCCTGGCTTTCGGGGGACTTAAACCGGTCATCGGTGATGATACGGGCACTGCCCTGACCCAGAAACAGGTGGAAATGACAGTGGACGTCATGGGAAACAGCGTGGTGTACTGGGCGCAGGATCTGTACGGGGCCGGGCTGTTGAAAAAGGGCAGTCAGATTTTTACGATGACCAGTGCCGGTGGGCGTCGGCAGTGGGAAACCTACGGGGCTGTATCAGCGGCGAAGGCCGTTTTGGAATCCTTTACCCGCCAGCTGGCCTATGAATTCAGCTCCCGGCAGATTGCCGCCAACGCGCTGCAGGCCGGAGTAACGGATACGCCGGCGCTGCGAAAGATCCCGGGTCATGAAGAAATGATCGAGTATGCCCGATCCCGGAATCCGGGAAAGCGGTTGACGATCCCGCAGGATGTTGCAAAAATAGTTAAATTGATTGGATTGTCGGAAGACACCTGGCTCACCGGAAATACCATTCGGGTGGACGGTGGTGAGGATATTACCGGTTAGAAAAATTACGAAATCCTGAACGGACAGCGTTTTACGAAGGAGCAATTATTGCGATGCACATTGGCCAAATTGGTTTACCATATAATTTTGTTTGCCAAGCCGCCCGAGGAGAAATTGCGGGTAAATAAACACCCGAATACGGGTGGACGGCGTCCCTTCAGGACTTGGATTTTCCTCATATTGTTTCCGGTGGCTGAAGCCACCGGCTGATTAACCATTCCCCTTCGGGGAATTTTGGATTCACCGGAATTTCCGACCGCGCATATGGATCGTGAAACGAACATTTTTCACCGGTATACATCTTTTCACCCATTTTGACGAAGCTCCCAATTGCCTGCTGGTACATGTTAAGCAATTCAGCTTGTAGTGCCGACCTTTTGAATTCAGTTGTTTTAAAACAGTAACTTAATTTCCCAAATCGCGCGAACTGCTTAAGAGGATTTTCAATCAGAGGTAGGGAATCTGTTTGCTTACCGGCGGATTGAACCGATCCCGGCAGGGATCAAGTTATGCAGCCGGCGGCTTCAGCCGCCGGACCGGAAAACAATTCAATTCGCAGTCCTGAAAGGACGACGTTAACTGATGGATTAATAAATTCGATGCACATTAGCCAAATTGGTTTACCACAAAATTTTGTTTGCCAAGCCGCCCGGGGAGAAATTGCGGCTAAATAAACACCCGAATACGGGTGGACGGCGTCCCTTCAGGACTTGGATTTTCCTCATATTGTTTCCGGTGGCTGAAGCCACCGGCTGATTAACCATTCCCCTTCGGGGAATTTTGGATTCACCGGAATTTCCGACCGCGCATATGGATCGTGAAACGAACATTTTTCACCGGTATACATCTTTTCACCCATTTTGACGAAGCTCCCAATTGCCTGCTGGTACATGTTAAGCAATTCAGCTTGTAGTGCCGACCTTTTGAATTCAGTTGTTTTAAAACAGTAACTTAATTTCCCAAATCGCGCGAACTGCTTAAGAGGATTTTCAATCAGAGGTAGGGAATCTGTTTGCTTACCGGCGGATTGAACCGATCCCGGCAGGGATCAAGTTATGCAGCCGGCGGCTTCAGCCGCCGGACCGGAAAACAAATCAATTCGCAGTCCTGAAAGGACGACGTTAATTAAAGGATCAATTATTGCGATGCACATTGGCCAAATTGGTTTACCATATAATTTTGTTTGCCA
>CAZGNZ010000069.1:5785-9909 GCA_964527215.1 uncultured bacterium
ATCAAGTTATGCAGCCGGCGGCTTCAGCCGCCGGACCGGAAAACAAATCAATTCGAAGTCCTGAAAGGACGACGTCAATTAAAGGATCAATTATTGCGATGCACATCAATTAATATTGCTGCACAAATATTAATCTGTTCTTCCGGTTTGTAATAACGTTTTTAAAACGTTTGCATAACGTGTGCCGACAGGACCCATTTTTGGCGATTCCTCTTCGGGAATATGAAGAACCCCGACGCAGAGCGTAGGGGTATCTGTCAACGGAAAACGAATGGGGACTTTGCCCCCAAACCCCAATGCCATTCATTTGCGCCGCCACGCCAAAAGGCAGATTTTCAACAAGCGGCTGAGTATTCTGGCATTTTCCGCATAAATATTCAGCCAAGATAAAAAAACGCCCCTCGAAAGGGGCGTTTTCAGTTCTGATAGACGTATCTTATTTGATAGTGAGACCGAGATTCATTTCAATAGTACGGGCAGCGCCAGGCAGGAAGCCATAATTGTCGCCTTTCTGCCAGTATTCTTCATCAAAGATATTCTTCACGTGCAGTGAGATATCCAGGCCGCCCATGACGGGGGCATTGATACGGGCCACGGCATCGACCACATTGGCGTCGGGCAGCGTATCACTGATTTCATCTTCAACCCAGGCACCGGTATCATCAAAATGACCCTCGACACAGACTTCTGAATTGTTTTCCAAAATATAGATGTCTTCATAGTGACGATATGCCAGACCCACAGTGAAGGGACCGTTGTTCCAGTTGAGGGTTGTACCGTAAATCAGCTGGGGCATGCCCACTTCGACGCGGTTGCCGAATTCATCGGCAAAATCGACACCGTCCACAGCCAATTCACCGGTATCCCAAGAGTCATCATCATCCTGGTCAATGAAGTGAACACCATCTTCAACATCAGCATTGGAATATAGGTACTGGGCACCTTCAGAATCTTCCGGGTTGCCCCATTCATTGGCAGCCGCACTGAGGTTCACACCCAGATCCAGATTATACGGCAGGATGAAATTGGCAGCCAGTTCGGTACCGGTGTATTTGCTGTCACCGATGGGAATATAGCGGCGGCCTTTGTAGTCGTATCCCGGTTGATTGGCCTTTTCCGGATCAGTGATTTTCAGTGCTTTTCCGGTGAAATCAATATTGTACCAATTCAGTTTCACATTCACTGGAATTCCAGCCAGTTCACCCACGTAACCGGCACCCAGTTCCAGATCACTGGTTTCTTCCAGATCAAGATCATCATTGGGTCCGCCATAGTTGAAGAAGTATTTCACCCGGGGTTCGTTCACCGCGGCACTCCAGTTGGCAAACACGTTGATCTGTTCATTGACATTATAGTTCAGACCAATCTTGGGAGAAACAAAATCGAAAGTTTTCTCATAATCCCAGAGTGTGTAAACAACGGGAATTTCATCTGTATCGGGATTCCCGTCATGATCATATGTGGCTGTTCCTGACCAGGATCCTCCGCCATGAGTGGCCTCGGCCTCATCATCGTCGTTGTTTGGATAATTGTTGCTGCTGGGTATGTCTTCCACAACATTGTAGGTCATGGTGGAGTACTGCACATCAGTCATCACGTTCAAATTACCAAAATGCCACATGGCATGACCAAACATGGTCACCTGCGGTTTGGTGGTGGTGTAATCGTAATACAACTCACCTTGTTCAAAATATTGTTTGTTATTACCAATGTAGTAGCTGATATCATCCATGCTGAAGGTATTCAGAATTTCACCGGCATGACGGGCTTTCCAGTAGCGCAGTTCGGCCCCGGCAGTGATGTCATGGTTCATGACTTTGGTGTCATAGGAAGACATGATACCGGTCTGGAAGTGGTCTGAGTATGCACGGTACTGATAAACGCCGGCATTGTCAATTGCATCGTATGTCATCAGGCCATTTTCATCACGACTCACATAGTAGTAACTGCCAAGATTTTCACCATAGCCGTAGCCGTTGGATACGAAAAAGGTGGAGGTCAGTTTGGAGACTTCGTCCAGCTTCATGCTGTGGTGGATTTCAAACTGGGGTTTGTGATAGACATTGTTATCCAGGCTGGCCCGTCCGTTGCCGATCACCCATCCGCCTTCACCAGAGTTGCCGATTTCGGTTTTATTGAATAAAACGTCCATCAGCTTGGTGGCGCGGTCTTCTTCGTCGCTGGGCAGTTGGTCTTCATCCACATGGGGATGTCCGTTCCATTCACGGCCATACAAGGCAAAATCTTCTGCCGGGAAGCCGTAGTAGGAATAGGCATGATACTGGGGGGCACCGTGCAGGATGAATTTGATGGTGTTGGCTTCATTGGGGAATACCATGGCAGACAGGTAGTACTGGATGCCGCGATAGAATGTATCATCTCTCCAGCCGTTGCCCTGCAGGTAGTTGAAGCGGCCGATGAAGGATTTATTGCCCATCACCAGACCGGAATTATAGTCGATGCCCATTTTGAAGATGCCGAACTGACCGATGGTGGAAGACACGCCGATGCTTTCATCAGCGGGGGCATCTTTGGTAACCACGTTGATGGAACCGCCGAGAGCACCGGAACCGTAGAGGGATGAACCCACACCGCGCTGAACCTGAACGGCCTGAGAAGCGGCGGGCAGAGAGCCCCAGTTGGACCAGTACACTTTTTTGGATTCGGGATCGTTCACCGGAACGTTGTTGATCATCACGGCAATACGCTGTTCATCGAAACCGCGGATCATCACTTTGGAGTCACCCATTCCGGAGCCGCCGTCGGTGGTGATATAGACACCGGGTGTATTGGCGAACAGATGGGGCACATCCTGAACGGTGAAATTATTTCTGATCTGTTTTTCACCAATCGTGGTGAAGGCCACCGGTGTTTCACGGTCACTGGCGAAGTTTCCGGCTACAGTTACTTCAGACAGCTGCAGTTTGGATTCCATAAGCTTGAAATTCAAAGCAATGGCACCCTGAACAGTAACAGCCTGACGGTAATTTTCATAGCCGATCATTTTGGCAGCAATGGTATAGCTGCCGTCTGGAACGTTAGGAATATTGTATTTACCCTGCGCATCCGCAGCGGCACCCAGATGGGTTCCTTCGATCATTACATTGGCACCTGCCAGCGGACTGCCCGTTTTGGCGTCAGAAACTTTACCAGTTACTGAACCGGCAATTAAAAACACGGGTAATGCACACAGCAATGTTACAATCGTAGCAATTCTTCGATGCATTCAATACCTCCGTTATTGGTTAACACGCGAGTTAATCTGTGGGTCGGTTTATAATAATTATCCTCCCTGATCATACAAAGGACAAAAGCTCGTCGATGCATCCATCCTTCGCATATCAAAAATTAGGGTGGTTTTGACCAAGTCGCAAATAAATTAATCGCTTATAATTCTGTTGAATTCCATTTGATTTATGCAAAAGCGTTTCTCCCTTTCAGGGCTGTGATTACAGAAACTGACAATTGGCGCAACTATAATGACGACGGACAACTGATAGCTTTTCACCTGCCTATTCAACAACACCCTGCCCGGAAATCCCAAATCGACTACCCAAAAACGCCATTTCTCGAGAGCCAAACTGAATTACTCCACTGCACCCGGTTTGTGAAGCCGCACTCCTTCAGAGTGCTGTCCTAACCCGAATATTTCATGAGAATATCTATGCGTAAAATGCTTCGCATTTTCCGGACGATGACGGATCTGCTCAATTCTACAGCGTCCGTCAGGAGACGGATTTTCAATTCTACTCGAAAAATGTTCTCAACGTACTGTCCAGTACGATTTCACTCATTTTTCTTCATATGCCTTGGTGATTGAGAACCCATGGGTTCTTTAACGGAAAAAGCGTCATTGACAGTCAGCACTAAATTGTGTTGAATTTTTGCTTTTTCCGCATCAATACATTTTCATCATCTCATCACGAAGTCTCATGAATCATCCGGACTAATATGATCAGGTACCCTGGGCAGCGCCCAGGGCTGACGTTTTTCAGCCCGTCAGGGCTGGAGGATCTGAATTTTGCAAACGATCTGTGGAACCTCAGATAGAAAATCCCACCAAGTAATTCCATCCCAAACCCCCACCACTCCTTCTATTGTGCCAAATGGCAATAATCAGTTAA
>CAZGNZ010000070.1:0-9799 GCA_964527215.1 uncultured bacterium
ATCGTTAATATTATTACGATTATATCACTTTCAAACTTTTTGCGAGAGCATCAAATCTGAAATTCGAAATTAAGAGAGACGTGCCATGGCTGACAACTGACAACTCAACCAATTAACAGCCCCAAGTCAGACCTGAAAAAAGTTGAATAAACTGTATTTTTGACGGATCTGAAACAGCGGCACAATCCCCAATCCCAAATCATTAACCATTCACCCAAATTACCATTATACCATTACGCCAATAACCCTCACCCTGTCGGGAAGCACTACTCAACCACTCAACCATTCGTCCTCACCCAGCCTGCGAAGTACTACTCAACCAATTCACTATTACACCTTTAACCATTTCACCAGTCCCCCAATTCACATACATTTCTGAATATTTCAGGCTGATTCTCCTGACGGGCGTTCTAAATTTACCCTTTAATTTTTTAGGAGAAAATGGTGATTAATCGAACTCATACCTGCGGTGAACTGCGGGCTGCCAATATCGGCCAAACCGTTGCCCTGAACGGATGGATTGCCAAACGCCGGGACCTCGGCGGACTGATTTTTGTCGACATGAGAGACCGGTACGGCAAAACCCAGGTGGTCTTCAGCGAAGATCTGACTCCGGATGTTTTTAATACTGCCAAGAAACTGAGTATGGAAGACGTCATCGGGATCACAGGAAAAGTGGTTCCCCGTCCGGAAGAAGCGCTGAATCCCAATATGCCCACAGGTGAAATTGATGTGGAAGCATCAGAAATACAAATATTCAGCGAATCTGCTCCCCTGCCCTTTGATATCAATGACCGCAATTCCGCCAATGAAGACCATCGTCTGAAATACCGCTATCTGGAACTTCGTACAGCCGAGCTGCAGCACAATCTGCTGGTGCGGCATCGGGCGGCACAGACCACCCGCAGCTTTTTGTCCGATCAGGGGTTTGTTGAAATTGAAACACCGTTTCTCATGAAATCCACCCCGGAAGGGGCACGGGACTTTCTGGTGCCAAGCCGGTATCACAAAGGAAAATTTTATGCACTGCCCCAGTCTCCCCAGACCTATAAGCAGCTGCTGATGGTCTCCGGATTTGACCGCTATTTCCAAATTGTGAAATGCTTTCGGGATGAAGATTTCCGGGCGGACCGGCAGCCGGAATTCACCCAAATCGACATTGAAATGTCCTTTGTGAAAGAGCAGGACATCATCCGGCTCGGGACAGATCTGACCCGGCAGGTGTTCCGGGAGGTTCTGAATGTTGATCTGCCAAAAACATTCCCGGTACTCACCTATCACGATGCCTTGGATCGTTTCGGATCAGATAAACCCGATCTGCGCTTTGGCATGGAATTCCAGGAGTTTTCAGAATATGTACAGCAGTCTGAATTCAAAGCGTTTAAATCAGTGCTGGATAGCAGCGGAATTGTCAAAGCGCTGGTTTGTCCAAACGCCGCCCGATTCAGCCGGAAAGTGATAGACGGACTGACAGCAGATCTGAAAACATACCACCGGGCAAAGGGACTGGCCTGGATGAAGGCGGTCGAAGGCAGACTGGAGGGCGGGATCAGCAAGTTTTTCAATGAAGCCCTACAGCAGAAAATCCGCCAGGAATTGAATGTATCAGACGGTGACATCCTGTTTATCATAGGTGATGAAGCGAAAATTGTCTATGCCGCACTGGGTGCGCTTCGACTGGAACTGGGCAGGATGGAAAATCTGACGGAAAACACTGCCTGGGCACCCTGCTGGGTTGTGGATTTTCCCCTGGTCGAATGGAACGAGGATGAAGAGCGCTGGGATGCACTGCATCATCCATTTACCATGCCCCATCCGGAAGATATTCCCATGATGGAATCTGATCCCGGCAAGGTTCGTTCGCTGGCTTATGATATTGTTCTGAACGGATATGAACTGGGCGGCGGATCCATTCGTATCCACGAGCGCTCCCTGCAGCAGAAAGCCTTTGAACTGCTGGGCATCGAAAAGGAAGAAGCCGAAGAAAAATTCGGATTCCTGCTGAATGCCTTCAAATATGGTGCCCCTCCCCACGGCGGAATCGCCTTCGGATTTGACCGCATGGTGATGCTGCTGGTGAATTCCACCCAGATTCGGGACGTGATCGCCTTCCCGAAAACCACATCCGCCATGTCGCTGATGGATGAATCACCTGCCTGTGTGGACGAACGGCAGCTGACTGAACTGGGTATCAAAACTCTTCCCCGACCGAAACGGAATAATTCTGAAGATGCTGAAATCTGATCCCTGTGATTATAAAAAAAATAATCTGATCGAAAGTTAAAAAGGACAAACTGGTCATAAGCACTTTCTCTCCAATACTTAAGACTTGTGACAATTATATCGGGCCTTCAAGTCCTAATTTGAAATATTATGGGAATATTTGTAAATTTGATTGTGCTATGAGTCTGATTATTTTACAAATCTGAGTTTAAAAAAGGGCCTTTTCCATTAGGAGAAGGCTTTTTTATTTGGGCTGAATCGAAATTGATGCCGGGATGCATATTTGAAAAAAAACATTAATATAGGCAGTGTGGATTCACTGGCGTTTCTGGGGCCGGGCGATCAAAACCTGCAGGTGCTTGAGGAGGCATTTTCAGCGCAGATTGTGGTTCGGGGCAACTCAGTTATTCTGAACGGAGAACCTGAAGACATCCATGCGCTGAGCGACGTCGTGCAGGAAATGATTGTCACCATCAACCGGAAAGGATTTGTGGATCAGGACGATGTACGTTCGCTGCTCACCGTTTCAGAACAACCCCGCCAGATGCCGACATCGGATGAAGATGAACAGGTCATTCTGTATACTCATAAAGGAGCAGTGTTCGCCCGGACGCCCGGACAGGTTCGATATCTGGAAGCGGTACTGCAAAATGACATCACCTTTGCAGTGGGCCCGGCAGGAACCGGGAAAACCTATCAGGCGGTGGCCAGCGCAGTGGCGGCTCTTAAAAACCGGGAAGTCTCCCGAATTGTCATTACACGGCCGGCAGTGGAGGCGGGTGAACGGCTGGGGTTTTTACCGGGAGACCTGAAAGATAAGGTGGATCCCTATCTCACTCCCCTCTACGATGCCCTGAACGACATGCTTCGGGCGGACAAACTGAGAGCCCTTCTGGACCAGCGGGTGATTGAGGTGGCACCCCTGGCATATATGCGCGGTCGCACCTTGCACAATTCATTTATGATTCTGGATGAAGCCCAGAACTCCACGCGAATGCAGATGAAAATGTTTTTGACCCGATTGGGTGTAACATCCAAGGCCATTGTTACCGGCGACATTACTCAGATCGATCTGCCTGGGAATGATGTTTCCGGTCTGATCGATGCCATTCGGGTACTGAACAAGGTTCAAGGTATCGGCTTTGTGTATTTCCACGAGGAGGATGTGGTCAGGCACAAACTGGTTAGGAATATCATCAGGGCGTATGCCCGGAACGGTCAGAACGGCCGAAAAGCGGATTCTCCCGATGAACCTGCGCCAGAAGCGGAAGATCAGCATTCAACCAACCAATAAACCATTAATGTTTGGAGTCACACCATGTCAAAAGAAGTAGTAATTGTATCTTATGCCAGAACGCCTGTGGGTTCTTTCCAGGGTGTGCTGAGCACGGTCCCGACCCCCAGACTTGGGGCGACGGCCATCAAAGCGGCCATTGAGAGAGCAGGAATTTCCAATGATGTTGTTGATGAAGTCATCATGGGCTGTGTTCTCCCCGCCGGTATTGGTCAGGCACCGGCCCGTCAGGCTGCGCTTTATTCGGGTTTGCCGGACAGTGTGGAATGCATGACCATCAACAAGGTTTGCGGATCCGGTCTGAAAGCCGTCATGCTGGCAGAACAGGCCATCAAAGCCGGTGATGCGGATATCATCGTGGCCGGCGGAATGGAAAACATGACCATGGCTCCCTATTATCTTCCCGACGGCCGCATGGGGATGCGCATGGGCAACAAGAAGGTAATTGACGGAATGGTGTATGACGGACTCTGGGATCCGTATGACAATGTACACATGGGCAGCTGCGCGGAAAGGCTGGCAAAGGAAAAACCGTACAGCCGGGAAGAGCAGGACGAGTTTGCGGTGGAATCCTACCGGCGTTCAACAGCCGCCATTGAGGCCGGTCTGTTCAAAGATGAAATCGTACCGGTGGAAGTTCCGCAGCGCAGGGGAGATCCGGTGATTGTGGATACGGATGAAGAACCAGGCCGGGGTCGGCCGGAAAAAATGGCAAAACTGCGTCCGGCATTTGACCGCGAAGGAACCATTACAGCCGCCAACGCCAGCAGTATCAACGACGGAGCTGCCGCAGTGGTGGTGATGTCCCGTGAAAAAGCCGAGGAAATGGGCCTGCAGCCTCTGGTTAAAATTGTTTCCCAGGCGTCCGCTTCTCAAAAGCCGGTATATTTTACCACCGCACCCGCCAAAGCCATGCAGAAAGCTCTGGACAAGGCCGGAATGAAAGCTGCGGATATTGACGTATTTGAAATCAATGAAGCATTTTCCAATGTGGCACTGGATGCCATTCGGACCTTTGACATCGATCAGGGCAAAGTGAATCTCAGAGGCGGTGCCGTCTCCATTGGTCATCCCATCGGTGCTTCCGGCGCCCGCATTCTGGTGACACTGCTCAGCGTCATGAAGCAGACCGGTGCCGGAAACGGACTGGCCACGCTGTGCATCGGCGGCGGCGAAGCGGCAGCCCTTATTGTTGAAAAAGTATAAATATCGACAGGAGGAAAATATGATTAAAACAGTTGGTGTAATCGGTGCGGGAACCATGGGCAACGGCATTGCCCATGTATGTGCTCTCAGCGGATATGAGGTCGTTCTGGTGGATATCAGTCAGGAATTTCTGAATCGCGGACTGGCCACCATTCAAAAGAACATGGATCGTCAGGTTGCCAAAGGAAAACTGACCGCCGAAGATAAGGACGCGGCCTGGAACCGCATCAAGCCGGTTACGGATATCAATGCGCTGGCGAATGCGGAATTCGTGGTGGAAGCCGCCACGGAAAATATTGATCTTAAACTGAAAATATTCCGGCAGCTGGATCAAGTCTGCTCCGAAAAAACCATTCTGGGAACCAACACATCATCCATTTCAATTACAACCATTGCGGCTGCCACTAAACGCCCGGAAATGGTGGTAGGTGTCCATTTCATGAATCCTGTCCCGGTGATGAAGCTGGTTGAAGTGATTAACGGACATCTCACCAATGCGGATGTATTGGAGCAAGTACTGGAATTCTCAAAATCACTGGGCAAAGTGCCGGTGAAATGCAATGACTTCCCCGGCTTTGTGGCCAACCGCATCCTCATGCCCATGATCAACGAAGCCGTTTATACCCTGATGGAAGGCGTGGCAGACAAAGAAGCCATCGATGAAATCATGAAGCTGGGCATGGCTCATCCCATGGGACCGCTGACCCTTGCGGATCTTATCGGGTTGGATGTCTGTCTGGCCATTATGGAAGTTCTGCACCGCGATCTGGGCGACAGCAAGTACCGCCCCTGTCCGCTGCTGCGGCGCATGGTTGCAGCGGGAACGCTGGGCCGAAAAAGCGGTGTTGGTTTTTATGATTATCGCAAATAGGAGACAGAATTATGAATTTTGGATTGACTGAAGAACAAAAACTGATCCAGACCACTGCCAGGGAATTTGCCCTGGAAGAACTGGCGCCCGGTGCCATTGAACGGGACGAAAACAAGATCTGGCCGCGTGAAGCGGTGGAAAAAATGGCCGAACTTGGATTCATGGGAATGATGGTGGATCCCAAATACAACGGCGCGGGTATGGACAGCGTATCCTACACCATCGCCATGGAAGAAATTGCCCGTGTGGACGCCTCGGCTGCCGTCATTATGTCGGTAAACAATTCTCTCGTATGCCACCTTTTGGAGACCCATGGGAGTGAATACGTCAAGGAGAATTACCTGAAAAAACTGGCTTCCGGCGAAAAGCTGGGTGCGTACTCTCTGTCTGAGCCTCATGCCGGATCCGATCCGGCTGCGCTGAAGTGTCTGGCAAAGAAGGACGGTGATGCCTATTATCTGACGGGCACCAAGAACTGGGTCACCAACGGCATCAATGCGGATTATGTGGTGGTATTTGTGGTGACCACTCCCGGTATTGGTCACAAGGGGATTTCCTGCTTTATCGTTGAAAAGGGTACGGATGGATTTGATGTGGGCAAGCCGGAAAACAAACTGGGCATTCGGGCATCAGACACCAGCGAACTCTATTTTGACAACTGCCGCGTGCCCGCGGAAAATATGATCGGTGCTGAAGGGGAAGGCTTCAAGATTGCCATGGCCACTCTGGACGGTGGACGGATCGGCATTGCATCCCAGGCTCTGGGTATTGCCCAGGCAGCTCTGGATGCAGCCACGGAATATGCCAAGGAACGGGTTCAGTTCGGCAAACCCATTGCGGCCTTTCAGGGTATTCAGTTCAAACTGGCAGACATGGCCACTCAAATCGAAGCGGCCCGGCTCCTGGTGCGTCAGGCGGCATACCTGAAGGATCAGGGTGAAAAAATCGGTCCCAGAGCCAGCATGGCGAAAGTATTTGCGTCTGATGTGGCCATGAATGCGGCCACCCAATGCGTACAGATTCATGGCGGTTACGGTTACATCAAGGAAACCGGAGTGGAACGTCTCATGCGCGACGCAAAAATCACTCAGATTTACGAAGGAACTTCCGAAATCCAGAGAGTGGTGATTTCAAGATTTCTATTAAGATAACGAAACTGGCAGAACTCAGCCGGCCGGCAGTATCCAGCATTTTCGGAAATACGGACGGCGTCTGCCGAGAAAATTCCAATAGTTCGAAACGGAGGATTATTAATGAATGTATATGAAATGATGAATAAGATGGGTCATGAACAGATCAATTTCTTTCATGATCCCGGTTCCGGATTAAAGGCCATCGTGGCCATTCACAACACCACGCTGGGTCCCGCGCTGGGCGGCTGCCGGATGTGGAATTATTCGAGTGAAGAAGAAGCATTGATCGACGTTCTGCGTCTGTCCCGCGGTATGACGTATAAAGCAGCCATTGCCGGTCTGAATCTGGGCGGCGGAAAGTCTGTCATCATCGGTGACGCCAAGACTCAGAAATCCGAAAAGTTTTTCCGTTCCTTCGGTCGCTTTATTGAAGGGCTGGGCGGACGCTACATCACCGCTGAAGACGTGAACACCAGTGTGAAGGACATGGAACATGTCCGCAAGGAAACCGACTATGTGACCGGTATCTCCCGTGCGCTGGGCGGCAGCGGTGACCCTTCTCCGGTAACAGCCATGGGAACCTTCGTCGGTATCAAGGCCGCGGTAAAGGAACGCCTGGGACAGGACAGCATCAACGGACTGAAAGTGGCTATCCAGGGTGTTGGCCATGTGGGGAAATATCTGGCTCAGTATCTCCACGAAGAAGGTGTGACCTTGTATGTAACCGATATCGAAGAAGCCGGTATCAAAGAAATTGTGGACAAGTACGGTGCCACTGCTGTGGGTCTGGATGACATCTACGATCTGGATGTGGATGTATATGCTCCCTGTGCGCTGGGTGCCACCCTGAACGACAACACCATTCCGCGTCTGAAATGCCCCATCGTGGCCGGTGCCGCCAACAACCAGCTGGCTGATCCTGATATCCATGGCAAAGAGCTGATGAAGCGGGAAATCCTGTATGCCCCGGACTATGCCATCAACGCCGGCGGGCTGATCAATGTGTATAATGAGCTGGAAGGATACAATCAGGAGCGGGCCCTCAGTCAGGCCGAAGGTATTTACGATATCCTGATGAATATCTTCGCTCGCGCCAAGGAAGAAGGCATTCCTACCAACGTGGCTTCCGATATTCTCGCAGAAGAACGGGTGAAAAGCATTGGTGAACTGAAGTCCTTCTATCTGCCAAAGAAGAAAACATTCAAAATCAGAAACTAACCGGTATTTTGACCAGAAAAGAGAAACGCCTGGCGCGGGTAACTGCGCTTCAGACCAGTTATGCCTGTGAGTTGTCGGACAATGAGCCGGGGACCATTCTGGCGCATCTGGCGGAAGATGAAGAATCCCAGCTGACTCCCGAAGTGACGGCCTATGCCGGAAAACTGGTTCGGCTGTCCATGCAGAAGCAGAAGGTGGTGGATGCGGTCATCGAAAGCCGGTCAAGCAACTGGGACATCAACCGTATCACGCTGGTGGACCGGCTGATACTGCGTCTTGCCCTGACGGAAATGCTGTTTGTGGAAGACGTCCCGCCCAAAGTTTCCATCAGTGAAGCCGTGGAAATCGCCAAGATTTTCAGTACCGAGGACAGCAGCGGTTTTGTGAACGGAATCCTGGATTCCGCCTACAACGAACAGCTGAAAACAGGTCCCTGATTCGGTTTCACAACTGCCAATATTCAGAGCCCGCGGTCAACCGACTGCGGGTTCTGTGTTTGTAAGGGGTTGTAACATGGGGGGGTAGTTCTGTTATCTATCTTGTATGAATATATAAATTATTGCCAACATATTGTTCGAGTTATCATTATTAAACACTTATCAGGAATAGTCAAGCAATGGTTCAATGGTTTGTTGTCTCTGTAATCTCTTTTTCACTCGCCTTTTAAGTAATGCCGGTCAGACCGGGGGTCGAAATCCCCGACAGCCTGGATTCATTCATTCGGGAGTGCAGTAAAACGTATCAGTCCGGATATCTCTATCAGGCCAATCAGGATTACATCAATGGAATTCGTACCCTGCCCGTGGATGCGCATATACCCTTTCTGATGGGACCGTATTATGATACCCCGTTTACCTATTCAGATGATGATTTGTATCAGAAACTGTTGGGGAATAATCCAACCGGGAATATCACGGATCATTACTCTGAAGTATCCAACGGCATTGCAGCATTGACAGGAGAGGTTATTCCAGCCTGCGAGAACTGCACAGTCAGCACGCAGAACCATTATTTTTCCCAGGAATTAAATACCGGGAGTATTGATTACGCCGGGGATGTTCTTGATATACATGATGATACCATCAATTTTGCTGCTGTCGATGAATTTGGAAATTCGCTCTACGATAAAGATGATGACGGGATCATTGATTTTGTTGTATTCATCCATTCCGGTGGTGCCGGTGAAGAAGGTGCTGATAATTTTTTCTCGCATCGATATCAGTTTTCAGAGTATAATGGACAAATGTATGTCACGGATGATCTGATTCCCGGCGGCGGTCCCAATGATTACTACAGAGTAAACGATTATGCCATTGCTGCGGAGATGAATGGAGACGGTAGTGCCGGAGATGATCTAACGGATATAGGTCCATACTGTCACTAACTGGGACATGAAGATATAAATGTTTTGGATACACAATTGTTATTAGATTTAATTGCACTGCAAAGATCTGACGACAATTATGAAGAAGGTGATATCTATATATCGAGTCAACTTAATTATTATGGTTTGTCTGACGATGAAGATGGTTCAATAACAATAAACATGTTAAATGAAACTGAAGTAACAATTCTACATATGACAGCTGTCATCCCAGATGGCTACACTCCTCAAAGCATAGTTAATGGATTCAGATCTGAAGAAATGGACCTTCAATACCGTATTTCTTCAGATAGCACATCTGTATCATTTATTATATATGGCATTGCCAATGAATTCATATCAATTGGTGGGGGCTCTATACTTGTAATTGGGTTGAAATCTAATAGCTTGAATAGAAATATTGATTCAGAAAATTATCACAGCTGTCCAAAACGTTTTGAAAACGGCGTAAGTTGATCTGGTCTGTCGTC
>CAZGNZ010000071.1:0-8675 GCA_964527215.1 uncultured bacterium
AGAAATACAGGCAGTAACCAATTGAATTTATTCAACTAATGTTGGGACAGTAATGAGATGAATTCATTACTCTGCATTCTTTTTCTTACAAATTTCCTTTCAGCCACAATTATAAACATCCCTGATGACTACTCAACCATCCAAGCGGGTATAGATGCGTCCAGCGATGGTGATAGTGTGTTGGTGCAGCCGGGGGGGTATTATGAGAATCTTACAATAGAAGAAAAGAATATCACAATATTCTCAGCAAATGGGTCCTCTGAAACCACAATCTCAGTTAATGAGTTTTGGAATGTATCTATTATCAACTCTCCATATGTCATTCTTGAGGGGTTCTTCATAGCTAGTAGTTATTACACTGGTTCTGGAAGTGTCTATGGTGGAGTAAAAATTGAAAACTCAAATACTGAAATAAACGATTTAGAAATCAAGTATCACCAGCAAGGTGAAGGAATCAGAATTTCAAATAACTCGAACGTTTTTATTTCTGATGTTGAGATAACAAATAATTTAGGGATGGGCATAATTGTAGGAAGTGGAAGTACAGTTACTGCAAATAATATTGAGATTTTAAATAATGGTGATAGTGGAATATATGTTGCAAATGACTGTAATGTGATAATTTCGAAAGCACTAATTGCTGAGAATTCTGCACAATATTATGGTGGTGGATTACAATGCTACGGTAATTCACAGGTTGAGTTAATTAATGTTACAATCTCAGATAATATTGCTCCTGATCAATACCCAGGTGACGGTCTTTTTGTATTTAATGGATGCTCTTTGCAGGTTATGAACTCAATAATCTGGATGAATGGTGACGAGGAAATCTATGGCGATGGTGTCTCAGTTTTTTATTCTGATATTTACAATGGCTGGACCGGAAGTGGCAATCAAAACATATCAGTAAATCCGCTATTTATTGATTCGTCACAAAGCAACTATATGTTAACAATTGACTCCCCTTGCATTAATACTGGTAATCCCAACGAGGAGTATAATGATCCAGATAGCACTAGAAGTGATATGGGTGCCTTTTTCTATGATCACCGGTCTTTTGGGTGCATTGATGAAATAGCCATCAACTTTAACCCAGAAGCTGACACTGACGACGGTTCTTGTATTTACATAGATGATATCGAACCTTTCTTCATTCCAATATGGTCTGGAGTCCCAATTAATCCTATGGGCATATACATATTTTCAGCACTTCACGATGAAACTAATCTCAGAATTGGCGATGAAATAGGCATATTCGATGGCGACGAATGTGTTGGTTCAATCCAGTTACAATCCGAAATTGATGGACAGATTTCAGTATTTACTTCTGAAGATGATCCTGAGACTCCTGAAATTGACGGTTTTTTATCTGGCAATGAAATCGAATACCGTTTCTGGGATGTGAGTGAACAGCTTGAGTATATAAATGTTGTTTCTGCGGTCACTAGTGGTTCTGAGATTTTTGAACCATTGGGTTTTAGTATGGTTGACCTCAATGTTGAATCAATCCCAGGATGTAGTGATCCAACTGCAGTTAACTACAACCCCCAAGCCACGGTGGATGACGGCAGTTGTATCGAACCCATATACGGTTGTGTTGATCCTGAAGCATGTAATTTTTCACCTGGGGCTAATATAGATGATAACTCATGCTTATACAATGACTGCAATGGTGACTGTGGTGGAGAAGCACATTTTGATGATTGTGAAATTTGTTGTTCGGGTTTAACCGGAATTGAATGTTCTTTCTGGATTGATGAGAATAACTATGGAGGTGGTTACCAGTGTGATGGCACTTGCGGTGATGACTGTTGGAATGATGACTGTGGCTACTGCTACTGTCCCTATTTCGGCATAGAAGAAAACTGGGCTATGGATTGCAACGGGGATTGTGATGGCACTGCATTCGATAATGAGTGCGGGTGCGTTGAAGGCAATACCGGATTTGAGGAGTTTTGGTGCTATGGTTGTCCTGATCCTTGGGCTTTAAACTATGACCCGGAGTCATTTGTGGATGATGGCTCCTGTGAATACCCTAGTATGGGTGATCTTGATATGAGTGGTAATCTTGATGTTGTGGACATTGTATTCATGGTGGATATCGCTCTAGATGGTATTTATGTCTCATACGGTGATTTCAATGGTGATACTTTCGTTAATATCATTGATATAGTGATTTTTGTGGAGATTATTTTTAATCCTGATCTGCTAGGATGTACGGATTTATTGGCCGATAATTTTAATCCTGATTCAATTTATGATGACGGCAGTTGTATATATTTTGAGGGTCAGTTTGAATTAATAACAATTCCTGCTGGTGGTTTTACTTTTGGCGAAAATGATC
Source organism: uncultured bacterium (assembly GCA_964527215.1). GTDB lineage: Bacteria > Fidelibacterota > Marinisomatia > SCGC-AAA003-L08 > JACNLC01 > CAZGNZ01. The sequence goes on from CAZGNZ010000071.1 coordinate 2,345, forward strand.
AACTGCAGAACATTAATTATGATTATCAGATTATGAGATATGAGGTCACAAACTTTCAATATCTTTGCTTCCTGCAGCAGCAAATAGAGGCTCAGGAGATTTTCATAGAATCTGGCTATGTTTTTGGTAATTACGATGGTAATGAAAATTGGACTGAAGGTAGTTATCCCTATTTGTACTTAGACTACGACCCTGTTACTTATAATCTGGGAAAGATTGATTGGAATGGTAATGATTTTTATATAACTGAAGGATTTGAAGACCACCCTGTCCTTGATGTGACTTGGTTTGGTGCGTGGGCTTTTGCAGATTATTATGATATGAAACTTCCTTCTGAGGAGGAGTGGGAAAAAGCTGCGCGGGGTATCACTGGTTATGATTATCCATGGGGAAACGACAATCCAACATGTGAATTGGCAAATTATTTTAATTGTTATAATGGCACAACCCCCATTGGCGGTACGCTTGGAGTCAGTATTTATGGAGCTTATGATATGGCTGGTAATGTCTGGGAGTGGACGAGTAATTATCCCGGAATTAATTGTACGATAAAAGGAGGAGCATGGGGAAATGAGGAAAATATGCTTCCATCCTGGGTGAGTTATACTGGTTATCAGGCCGATAGTCATGATGGTGTCATTGGATTTCGTTGTGCCAAAGATTTGCCGGATGATGACTCCGGATGCATTGACCCTGGAGCCATTAATCATGATCCAGATGCACTAATTGACGATGGTTCATGTCAATACACTGACATAGATGGAAATATTTATACTTCAGTTGTTATTGGTGATCAAATATGGATGGCTGAAAACTTAAAGGTTACTCACTTTCAAAATGGTGACGACATTAATTTTATTAATGAATACACTGATTGGTATTATATCCATACTCCTTCTTATGCATTCTATGATTTAAGTGCCCAGAATTTTGAAACATACGGAGCTCTATATAACTGGTATGTAATTGAAGACTCTAGAAGTATTTGTCCAGAAGGCTGGCATGTTCCGGGTGATGAAGAATGGATGCAGCTAGAGTTGTTTTTGGGTATGAGTGAAGATGAAGTTCAAGATTATGGACATAGAGGTACAAATGAAGGAAGCAATTTAGCTGGATTTGAGAGTTTGTGGTTAGATGGACTACTAATTGAAAATACTGAGTTTGGTATGTCAGGTTTTGCTGCAAAACCAGGTGGCGCTGGAAATTCTGATTTTTCGTACATTGGAGAAAGAGGTATTTTCTGGACAAATTCTTTATATAATGAGTCAAGTCCCTGGGTAAGAAGAGTAGACTATGATAGCTCTCAAAAATTTAGGAATACCGGAGGTCTTTGGCAAGGCTACTCCGTCCGCTGCATCCGGGATGAGTAATAAATTTATTCTCCGTTTAGGAATTAGTATGCATTTTCTACATTACCGGATAGCGTAAACCCTGCTGTTAAGTGTTACTGTTCAAAACCACAAGGAGATAAATGAGAACAAAACTGCTTCCGCTGATTGTATCCGCCGCACTGCAGCTATGCAGCGCTGCCAATAATCCTGCCGACAAAACCGAAAATCCAGAAAACCTGAACCAAAAACAGCAGACCGGCAGCTTTCAGAAATCCACATTCAAAGAAGTTATTCCCGATATCAGTATCCCGCCTGACTCCCTCATTTCCCTGCACTATCCAAATCCATTCTGATCAGAGCAGTTCTTCGAGTTCGAAGTACCAGATTCCGGTCATTATCAACTCTGCCTGTATGATTACAATGGCCAATTCATCAGCCGTCAATTTCAGGGATTCCTCAAAACCAATGAGCGAATCCGCATTTCACAGTCCGATGTGGCAGCCAATCTGCCATCCGGTATTTATTTCCTGCAGATAACCGGCAGCGGCAAGGTCATCGAAACCCGCAAAAACATGCTGCTGAAGTGAACCGCACGATCCCCCACTTTCGATTTTCCAAAATCCGCCTTCACAGTCATTGCTCCTTCCTCCTTCTGATGCAGTTTGCTGCATTATTGTGTTCACTGACCGCTGCCAATGAGTCATCTGAAAAAGTTAATCCGCGATACCTGGAATTCATCACCGAACTGCTGGAAAACAATGACGTCTCCCGCTTCATTCTGCCGGATGAACTTGAATCAGCAAAAAGACTGGGCATCACCTTCGAGGATACTCCCAACAAGAGCATGATTTCCTTTGATATACCGGAAAATCTGAAAGCCGATATTCGGAACGGTCATCAAACATATTCCGTCGAAATCGTGTCACCGGAGCCCGGTTTCGAAAAAGTCATCGTCAAGTTTTCCGGAACTGATGATACCGTCAATTTTCTGTTTCAGGATGGCTGCCTGATTTCTCCAGTTCGCTATCATACCCGAAACTGGAAGGTGACTGACTCGGAATACTTCAGGTTCTTCTCCAACTGCAGTGGGTTTCCCACTCGCCAGATAATGAATAACCTGGACCACTATTTTGAAGAAATGGGGAGTTTACTGGCGTTTTCGCCTGACAAGATTGAACGGGTCCGCAGGCAGAAGCTGAAGTATATCTTCTGTCAGGATCAGGAAGAATTCCGGCAGCTGACGGGACATACCGCCCGAGGCATGGGCCTGCTTTCAGACGATGCGATTATCACCACCTATGCAGCGCACACCCACGAAATCATGCATCTGATGATAAATTTAAAACTGCAGTCTCTCCCGCTTTACACACACCCGTTTTTTCAGGAGGGGTTTGCAGTGGCATTCGGCGGCAGGGGCGGGAGGGTACCGGAAGTCATCTTGAATCTGGGGCATTTTCTGTTTGTTTCGAACATGGTGACCGTTGAAGAACTTCTGTCTGTTTCCGGTTTTAAACAGCTGCATCCATCATTGAGTTATCCGGCCGCCGGTCTGTACAACCGTTTCCTGTTTGACGAACTGGGTCTTGAAAGGTATATTGAATTATATCAGATTTACAGCGGCAGCCCGGATGACACCGGATATCGGATCATACCGAAAGCACTTCTGCCGGATCCGAAGCAATTTAGAGAATATCTGTCAAACTGCGACAACGGCCATCAGATTACTTTTCTTCAACCCGGAAATGACTCCCACACAATTATTCAAGCTGGTGATACCGCTGTTTCACAGGATGAAACCACTCTCTATTTTTCTGCCCCCGATACCCTGCTGCTCTGCGCGGATGAAAGGGTACTCCCCTCGCCGGACAACTCGCGTCTGAACATTCATCCCCGGTTTGAATTCTGCGGAGCAAAGTATTTGATCCTGTCAGATACTGAAGGGGTTCGCGTTTACAACCTGATGACGGGCAATCTTTCAGCGACATACGTTAAGGGATTTTCGCTGGACGGCCTACCGGTACCGCATTACAATAGGCACTTCCATTTTTCAATATCCAGGGAGGTTTTCAGTGAGGATGCACTGCAGCTTTGCCGCTGATCCGGTCGGATTTGAAAAACATCAGCTTCAGTGCAACGAAAAAATCAGTGTAATTTTTCCTGTCTGATACTCACTTGAATACAAACGAAAACCAATGGCGCTGAATCTGATTGGGGCTGCCCTGCCCCGTACCGGCACAATGTCCCTGAAAAAAGCTCTGGAAATGCTGGGATTCGGTCCCTGCTACCACATGCACGAATTGTTTCTGCATCCCCAGCATTTGCCGATCTGGGAAAATGCGCTGGAAAAGAAGTTCGGCGGTCTCTCAACGATCTTTCAACACTACACCGCCATTCTCGATACTCCCGGCTGTCTGCTCTGGCGGGAATTCAGCCGCCTGTACCCCGATGCAAAAGTCCTGCTGCTGGAACGAGATCCGAAGGACTGGTACCGCAGTTTCGCAGATACTGTTTATCCCATGTTAAGCGGAAAAACAGCAGATAATGATCCGATTCTGGAATTTGCCCGCCGCCAGTTTCTGGACGGATTTCTGAAAGGACGGTTTGCGGACCGTGAATTCGCGGTCAAAGAGATATCCAGGTATTACAAGGAAGTGCGGGAAAACATCCCCAGTGAACGGCTGCTGGTTTATCGGATTGATGATGGCTGGGGACCGTCGTGTGATTTTCTGGGGGTCCCCGTTCCGAAGTTCCGTTTCCCCATAAAAAATTCGCGTCGGGAGTTTATCAACAGGCAGCGTCGGACGGCTGATGGATAAAAGTAGTGTTGGGTTTTTGGTTTTGAGTTGGAAGTGAGTTATCAGCGTATTCCATTGAGATCTGACGCTGCAGCCTCCCCTTAATAAGCTCCTTCACTATTCGACGGCTCAGCAAGTATTCCAATCAATATCGAAAAATAGAAAGCAGATGCATTTAGATATGAAACAGGTTCCGAAAAACTCAGATATAGTCATTTATGAGAATGAAGAGTTTCTTGACAGGATTTACAATATTCCACCGGAAGCGAAAAAGCATCTTCAAAGCAATATCCCGACAAAAAATTCTCGAATTGGTTACCAAATCAGGACATTGGAAGAATTGTGCGGAGAATATCCGCGAATCCCACATTTCAAAAATTACCTCGGAACTGCTATGTTTCTTGCCGGAAAGCTGAATGATGCCAGGAAGATCCTACATTACTGCATCGATCAGCACCCTGACTATCTTATGGGATATGTGACGCTTGCCGGAGTTGATTTAGCTGATGGAAATTTTGCCAGAATTCCGAAGCTGCTGGGTGATACAATGCATATTGATCATTTCTGCGGCCGCAATGAGTTTCATATGAGCGAAATCATGTCATACTACAGGGTTGCAGTCACTTACTTTTGCGCAATTGACGATTACGAAAACGCCATGGAGCGATTATCCATCCTGCGCAATATTGATCAATCCCACCCGGATAACCTGCGTGCAGAGAAAGCCATGGGGATATTCGGTGAGGATATACAAAGATTACTGACAGATGAAAATGTTTTGTCAGAATTAAATGACCTTCCTGCTAATAAAGGAATTATAAATCCTCCCGATCTTACCCATCAGGAGTTGTTTGAATTGTTCGACTGTACATATGATTTTTCATCAAAAAAACTGACTGAGTTTTTGAACCTACCGCGTGAATCACTTATCAGAGATCTGGAAAAGATCCTATTGGACAGCAAAACCAGATTCTGGTACTTCTATGAAAACCACTCTGATGATCCTGACGATTCTTCTGAACGACCTGTTTTTCCAGCAATGACCCTGCTGATGCTGGCAGAACTGGAATCTGAGAGATCCTTACCGGTTATTTTGGATATCTTAAGTCAATCAGACCTTCTCCTCACCTTCTGGTTCGAAGAGTTGGATGACTTCCATTGGCGGTTTATCCTGGAAAGGATCGGTCGTAATCAACTTGATCTGCTATACGAAATGGTCTGCAGCCCTGACTATCCGGTATATTTTAAAGCAGCCGTAACTGAAATTGTCGTCAACACCGGATTACTTCATCGTGAAAAACGATTAAGAATTATCAGGTGGTTCAAGGATGTTCTCAGAGCGTATTTGAATGACCGGGATTCAGAATCTGAGTTTCTGAGCTACGTTATTCTGTCCTGCAACGTTTTGGGAGCTCATGAACTGCTGCCGCTTATTAAAAAATGCTACCAGAAGAAAACCATTGATAAGGATATCGCCGGATCGTTCGCAGAGGTAAAAAAATCAATCAAAACCGTAAACATTCAAACTCCTGAAACAGGATATGTATCAATATTTGAAATACTTGATGACCTGACAGACGAGTACGGGTATGGCATCGATGAGAAACTTCTGGATTCGCCTGCCAGTGATATTCCTCCGCCACCTTTTTTTGATTTGGATAAGCCGACTCCTCCTATTTTCCGGACTGAAAAGAAAATCGGACGCAACGACCCATGTCCCTGCGGCAGTGGAAAAAAATACAAAAAATGCTGTTTGAAAAAGTAATATACTAGTCGGTCACACACTGCCAGATAGATCGTTAAACCCTGAATTCCCCGAAGGGGAGTAATTGTGGAAAAAATGATATGATATACTAATTTGGTTGATGTGCTGCCCATTAATTGATCCTTCTAAATAACGTCGTCCTTTCAGGACTGCGAATTTTAAATTACCATACCGGTGGCTGAAGCCACCGGCTACCATCCTTGATCCCTGCCGGGATCTTTTTCGTTCGCTTAATTGATATCGACTTTTTGAAAAATGCTGTTGGAGTTACTCTATTTAATCGTCTGAATAATACTACAACTGGCGGAAATCACGCTGGGTTGTAAAAGTAATATACTATCCGGTCACACACTGCCAGATAAATCGTTGAACCCTGAATTCCCCGGAGGTAATGCCATATGGCAACCGGAAGCAAATCTTATTTTGCGTTTAGACATTTT
>CAZGNZ010000072.1:0-7838 GCA_964527215.1 uncultured bacterium
TATCAATTAGTTATACACCATTTTTCAAGTGAGAAATGTTAATTAGTGATATAATAATTTTTTATTTCGCCGCCACGCCAAATGGCGGATTTCCAACAAGCGGCGGGGAATGCACCCAGTTACACTCGTCCGCCCACTGGCGGATTCACTGGTTGATTTCCGGTTTTTCACCGCAGTTGCTTCCAAAGTGTTTCCAGTAACATTCAGCCTGAAATTGGAATACGGCGCACCGTTCATACCCACTGCATCACGACTACAGCTGCCCAGTGAGAATTTGTACTCCAAAGGAAATCCTTCTTCAATCCGAAACATCCCCTCCCCGATTCCTGGGCTGCGCAGCTTTCTCTGCACCGTCCCGGTTTCCCGGTTTCCCAGATACTCATGATTGCCCGTGATGTAAGGATTCCTGCTGTCTTTCGTCAGATTGGTATTGAGCAGAATAGGCACAGTTAGGTGTGTCCCAAGATGGTCCGGGACGAAATGAAACCAGTGATAGATACGGGCTATTTGTCATGATTACGGCCCCTTTTCCCTGTTCAGGATCAGCAAGCAAACGGCATTTGTCTGTTTTCTTATGATGGATGAAGCGGTCTGCGGAGTCTGGGACAGCTGTATGACGCCCCGGTTGATAATACCGTTTTCCGAAGGTGGGTAAGGGCTGGATGAGCGGTCATGGCAAGGTCGTTGATTGTATTTTGTCAGTCGTCGATAATGATCCGGCATACTCCTCCTGACAGCCGGGCTCTGCCAATATACTTCAAGCAATAATAATACAGTGAGTTAGCGAAATCTGTCTTTTAACCATTCCTGGCCTGGACTTACAAAATTATAGGTGGTGTCAGCTGTAACAGTGAGTTGGCTGTCGTAGACACCGGTACCCGTTCGTACAATAAAGCGATGCGGTTTGTCATCCACTGCAAGTACCACTGTGTCACCCGCAAACTGGAGTTCCGATCCCTGTATCATCACTCTGCCTTCAGGATATCCAAGGTTGGAAAATTTTATGATATGCAGCATATCCGGAATGAGGTTAACAATAAGACTGTCTGATTGCACCGGCTGAATTTTCATCATGACCGTATCCGTGACGATTCCTGATATCTGATCCGCCGAAATTAGACGAACGCCGGAAGTATCTTTGGCGAACTGATAAATCCGGGAAGCGTATCCGGTATTCCGGACTTCAAGCTGCTGACTGTTTTTCAATGGCATAATCAACGGGGTTTGTCCCGCCAGATGATTATCCACAAACACGGGTGCCCCGGACGGAACGGATGAGATCGCTATTCTACGGACGGCGTACTCGTTCAGGCTCCAGTTCCTGAGCCCAAACATTGCGGCGGTTAATACTCCAAAAGCAAATAGGAATGAAACCATTTTAAGGATTCGCTTCCCGACAGAGACGGGCAGTTCAAGAAATTCTGCATTGCCATATAGAGTATATGCCATCCAGGTCAGATCGTGCCAGCCATATTTGTGAATATGTTTTTTTCGCGCATGGTTCAGCGCTTCCCCGGGACGACCGTTCTTTGCCAGCTTGTGATAAAACGCAATCGCGAAATCAGCAGCCTGCATCGTGGGGATATCCATTACTGTCGCCAGATATGTCTGAACCCCGCTGTCCAGAAATGACCGGATAAATCCACCTTGGTCCGCTGAAGCAGGTTCACCGCAGGAATTGCTGAAAATGAATCGCGGTACCCGGCTCAGCTGCCGGATATCCCTTGCTCTAAACACCTCGGATTGGTACAGCTGCCAGCCGCTGTCATCTTTTCCGCTGTTTACAAAATGACCGGAAAAATGAAACAGTGTGTGATCAGCCAGCAGTTCGGTAAGATAATAACGATCCACTTCCCGTCCAAAAACGGGACCGGTCACGGAGGTTGCCGGCTGGACGTCCTCTGCAATGGCAAAACACTCGTCTCGAATGCTTTGTTCAAGATTCGAATCCTCCATTGGATTTCCAACAATGGCCAGTTCATCATTTACGGGGGGATTTATTGCGGTTTCGGTAACTGGTCCGCTTGCAGCAATCTGACGGCTGATGATGAAGATTTCCCAAAGAAAATGGGTTCCGTTGTACAGATTTTCAATGGGCAGTGAAGCCAGTTCCTCGTCCAGTATCACGTTTAATTCTGAATATCTATGTTCATTCGGACGAACCGTCAGATGCGTCCCCAACTCACCCATCAGTTTTCGAAACAGAGATTGTGACCGGTTTTTCAGCCGGGCCAGCAGGTTTTCGTTAGCCCCCTGAACCAGGAACTGTTTAGGAATGGATTGCGTGATTTCTCTTAAAAGGGAGGAAAGATCTGAGATTTGAACTGTATGGTACTGACGGACAGCCCGATACTTGAGTATGCTGCTCTCTAAAGCAATTCGAATCTGCTGATTGTCTGATTTTTGAACTTCCAGTCTGATCACGCTGGAATTTTAAGGGCTTTTACTTATTCAGGAAAAATCCATTTTTATAATACCAATATCAATTCTGCCCAGCGATACAGTTACATCATACCTGCCGGGGTCAAGAAATCTGACCGGTGTACAGCCGGTTGAATCTGTCAGAGCTTCGAAAATTTTTTCATTATCCCGCCGCAGATAAAAACGGCCGTTCTTTATCTTCCCGCCGTGGTTATCCAGAAATGTAAAAAATACGGATTGACCGACTGTTTCGTGCTGGACATTGCAGTACACATCGTAGGGAGGTATCTGTGACCGAAACACCTGCAGCCGGACATCCTGCCCCCGGGTGGACATCTGATATAAATTTGATGTCGGCAGGAGCCATTCCTGTCCTTTCACAATTTCCATGATCCGACCGCTGGATCGAATAATCAAATCCATTAAAACGGGCTGCTGCAGATGAAGTGTCTTAAGCAGACTGCTGCTGAGTTCAAAAGGCGGTTCAACAGCAGGTTTTGAACGGATCAACGCCCTCAGTCGGGTGATTTCATCAATCAGTTCAGGTTTCTGCAGGATCAATTGCTCGATGTGCTCTGTTTCCCCTTCTGAAAGCTGATTTTCTGCATACGCGAGGATATCTTCCTCGTTCAGATCAGTGATGGGCTTTTCTTGGTTCAGAAGGTGCCCCAGCGTTTTTAATTGTGATTCCAGATTCTTCATACCGCATTAATGGACGGGCGGTTCAATTGTTTTCTTGCATCAGGAGATTTAATTTTTTCAGAGTCCGGTTTTTCAGACTGCTGACGGTGTTCAGCGGACGATCCAGATGTTGGGCAATCTCACGTTCTTTCATCCCCTGAAAATAATACAGATCAATGATATGCTGTTCTTTTTCATTCAGCTGACGGACAGCCCACATCAGGGTAATGGAATCGCATTCATCCAGTCGGTCTTGGACCGGCAGTGTTTCTTCGAAATTACGTTCATCTCCCGGCCGTTCATTTTCACGTCGGACAGAGCCGGAATATCGAACATAAGCGGAGCCCAGATAATCTTTTACAATATTGATCACAATCCGGTAAAGGTAAGTAGTGAATTGGGATTCACCGTTCCACATTCGGATTCGCCGGGCATTATCTTCAAAAAGTTTCAGATAAACTGTCTGGAAAAGATCATTCATTTCGACATCACTGAGTCCGTCAAAAGTATGGAGTGCGCCATATATGTATTTCTGGCTCAGCTGCACAAATCGGCGTTTTGCGGCAGTATCCCCAGCAAGGACCTCATCAATCAGGACCTTATTAATAACATAAATTTCTTTCAACATAAGGTTATAAAATTACTTGATTAAAAAGTTTTTCATTCATATTTTTTTCCATCTCCAGGCATTAAATATGAGACCAATAAGGGTAAAAATCAAGAAGATCGGTTCCCGCCTGTATCTGCGGGTACCGAAAATGATTGCTGAACATTTTCACATAATGGATGAAGATGAAATGGAAATTTCCATCCACTCTCATACTGCTCAGATTCAGCGTGAGCTGTGGGAAACCGAGCCGGATGACATTCGAAGTGTGAAAATCCCCATTAATCATGAAGCCATTGGTCAGAATCAATACAACCGGATTTATATTCCGGTTCGTTTCCGGTTTTTTTTCCCGCCGCATGGTATTGATTTCCTGATGCGAACCAATGCCGGCAACATCCGGACGCATCTTACCGCCGATGGTTTCCTAAAAAAAGACATTCGTAAATGGTTCAATTTCAACGGTCCCCTTGGACCCGGTGATCAGCTTCAGTTTAAAAGCGTAACCGGAGAACTGAATATTTATGAATTGAATTATATTAAGGTCTAAATTTTCCCTGTTCCAGCAGGAGAAATTGAGATCGATGGTTCAAACATTTCTGTTTGTTTTCTTTATCGTGCTGTCCGGGATAGGTGTTTGGATGATTCGCCGCAAATCTGGAAATCATGATGCTGATTATATCCTTAAAGCCATGGGGTGGGTTCTCCTCCTTATTGGTGCATATGGGATACTGGACTCCTTTAGGGTATTCAACTGAGGTTTTTATGCTGGTGGAAATAGAATTCTGTGTAATATGAAACTATCACCCTGAATTTGACCGTGTGTCAAAACTGATACGTTCCCGGCAGCCCAATGCCGACATTACAGGGAACCCCTCGCCGCCCCGCACCGGCGCTTTTGAAGTGACCATAGACGGCAAACCGATTTTTTCCAAGTTCAATCAGGCGCGTTTCCCAACAGACGAAGAAGTACTCAGCTGGGTCAGCTGACAATTTGTCCTGCAGCTGAGTCGCATTTAACAACCTGCGCCCTCAGTGCGTGGGTATGGCCAAAGGACTGCGCCCAGTGTTGGATGCGGCAGAAAAAAATACGGTGCTCTTCAGAAATACCGGACAACGAGCAAGACTGTCCGCTGCTTATTACCAACCACCTTGGGAGGTGGATAATCAGAATTCAGCAATTTTCTGTTTCAGCACAGCTGTCGCCGGTCTTTATGAGAAATAAACTCTGACAGGCTGTCGATCCTGCTGTTTGGCAGATATTTTGTCGCCATGCCGCTCATGGAGGATATATGATACAATTTGATTATAATTCGTTTTCACAGTATTTCCGTCCCAAAGTGCATTCATCCTGGTTGCCGGTAGCCAAGGTTGGCGGAATATTTATCCTTATCGGATTACTGGTTCTGCTTCTGAAACAGCTGCTGATTGCGGTCATTTCTGCGGGCCTTATCGGTATCGGGATATTTATCCTGACCGTAGCATTCAGGATCTGGTATGCTCAGCGGGACCGCTATTATCAGTAAAGAGTACCGCAGCACCCTGCAGTATCAGAAGCATTGCTTCCTTTGTTACTGACAGCGGTTCAAACGGGATGAAGGGTGAACGGTCTTAACCGTTGGAAACCGCATCATCGTAGTAATGCATCGCATCCGGGATGGCGTCTTCGATATCCTTGATTCGCGTTTCATCCGCAGGATGGGTGCTGAAAAATTCCGGTGGTTTCGTGTTTGTTCCGATGTCTGCCATCCGCCGCCAAAACGGAACGGCTGCATGAGGATCGTAGCCGGCCATGGCCATGAATACCAGTCCCAGATGATCTGCTTCACTTTCATGAAGACGGCTGTAGGGCAGCAGAACACCCAGCTGAGTGGTAACTCCAAAGGCATTCATCCACATATCCTTTGTTTCCACAGGCCGTGTTTCCAATGCTTTGGTGAGTGCCATACCTCCCATATCGGCCAGCAGTGCCTGACTCATCCGCTCATTGCCATGTTCCGCCACGGCATGGGCAATCTCATGAGCCATAACCACAGCCAAACCGGCTTCGCTTTCAGTAATGGGCAGGATGCCGGTGTAAATCACTACTTTTCCCCCCGGCATGCACCATGCATTGATTTCCTCTGATTCCACCAGATTAAATTCCCAATCGTAAAACTGCAGTTCAGCCTCCATTCCATTCTGCGTGAAAAACATTTCAACTGCGGTCTGAAGCTTCAGCCCTACGCGCTGTACCATGGCATTGTCCCGACGGTTCTGACTGAGCTCGGATTCCGTGAGAAACTGGTCATATTGCTGGAAACTCATCTCCAGCATGGTCTTCGAAGGCACAATATTCAGCTGTCGACGACCGGTGATGGGTACGGTAGCGCATGCGGTGATCAGCATCACTGCTGCGATGAAAATGATTGGCTTCTGGAAGTTCATAACGGCTCCAATTAAACTATTTCTACCGGGAAAATTTACTGCCGAAAAACAGCAAAAATGGAAATCGGAAATTGTAAAATCCAACCTGCGCTGCAAGTTCAGGGAAAATGAATTGAAGATATGAACTTATAACCCGTAAGGTAAGTGCAGTTCGTGTTTCACATTGTCACACTTCTGTTTGCCAACCGTCACCGGCCTTCCTTCTCGGGCAGCAGCGTCACAAGGGTCGCTCCCCAGTGCCCCCGGTCGTGTGATGCAAGGTGAAATTCCGCAACAATCGACAGCTTTCTCAGGATGGAGTGCACTGTTTCACGCAAGGCACCGATGCCCTTGCCGTGTATGATACGCACCTCCAGTATGCCTTTCTCCCGGCACAATTCCAGATAATCCGGTACCAGTGTTTTTACGTCTCTGGGATGAAAAAGGTGCAGGTCCAGGCTGCCGTTGATGGGCAGTTCGACAGGGGAGGGACCAGCATGGTTTTCTGAAGACATTGCTGAGTTCGTTTATCTTTCCACAATGAGTAACAGGGCTGTTACCAACATGTTCGTGGATTCATTACGTGCCACAGATTGCGGCTTATGATTGTCCGTTCGGGTCAGAAAAGGTATTACAGATTCTGACATCATTCCAGCATAAAGTTTTCCGGAATATATTCACAGTACTTCATATCAGCATCCAGGATGTGGCCTGTCAGCCAATCGAAAATAAAATTTTCCAAATCATTGGTCTCAAGCTGATTTACAGAATATTTATGTTTCAGCTGATCCAGTTTATTCACAAGGATTTTATGCAGTTCACGATGTTCTTCCAGATCAGGATATTGAACAGCCTGCATGACATCTTCTTCATATTTAAAGTGAATCTTCACATACAGTATGAGATTGAGCAGGACTTGTTGAATATCTTCATCGGTGACTTCACCTTCAAGTATACCGGCTATATTAATTAATCTTTTATGTTGATTATCTAAATCCGTGCATCCCACAGAGATTGAATCTTCCCATAATGATGAAACAGTCATGTTGCAACTCCATATAATGTTTAGCTTATTTACGAAAAATAATTCATACTGCCAAATAACAGAAAACAGCTTATTAACTCTTTTTAAAAACCGCTCAATGTTTTCTTTGGAGGAAAAATGCTGACGGTTGAAAATTACTCAACCTACCTTCAGAAACTCAACAGTTCATTATCATAATTTTATGCACTTGCTCCCCAATTTCCAATAAATACAGGCCGGCTGGAATGTCAGCAGAATAGCCAAACATGATTCTCACTACCTCACGGGGATAGACACTGGCACTGGTAATCGTGCCAACTGACACGGATTCCGCTTTGATCAGATGGTTTGAGCCGTCCTGAAAGACCACCATGAAATGCTCTCGGTCGGGATCATCCATCAGCGTTCTCAGCTGGTTCACGGCAACCGCCCCTCAAACCCTTCTTTCTTAATTCAGTTCTCATAAATTTCCGTGGTCTTAATTGATCGACACCCCAGTAGGGTCTGCAATACTTCCTTGGGGACGCTTTTGTTCAGCATGTCGTGGGCCGATGGTTGGGCGGAAGGATGTGGTAGGGGTGAAGCAAATCTCTGCTCTCTGAGGCCATCGTATGCGTTTTTAAGAGCATTTTGGATTGAATACAGCTAACCCGAATATTTCATGAGAAATCTATTCCGATGATGGATCTGCTCAATTCT
>CAZGNZ010000073.1:0-7085 GCA_964527215.1 uncultured bacterium
AGTTCCCTTCTGTACGAACTTCCCTTTAGAAATTATTATCGTTTATACCTATATTCAGGATAATAATTTACAAAGGATTTTTCATGATCTATTCTAAATCAGCTGAATATGCTATCCAGGCAATGATCTATCTGGCTCTGAATGGAAACAATGATAAAATTATGGTGAGTGAAATTGCCGAAAACTATGACATCCCTCGGCATTTCCTGGCCAAACTGGTGCAGTCTCTGGCAAAACATCATCTGGTTCAGTCCACCCGGGGACGCGGAGGCGGCATTCGCTTAAATAAACCGGCATCAGAAATAAAAATTATTGATATTGTACGGGCGGTTGACGGTCCTCCGCCGGAAGTGGATATGTGTGTGATTGGACTGGATGAATGTTCAGATGATGTCCCCTGCCCGCTGCACGAACAGTGGAAATTGATCAAGGATCAGATATCCGCCCTGCTGAATCAGGATAATTTGGAAAATCTCGCCAGGGAAGTTATCAAAAAAAGAGAACAGCTAAATCTGGATTAGCATTGACCGATTTCCCGGTACTCGGGCCGGTTCTTCCTTCCCGGTCTTTTCCCGACCGTTCGAGTCCTGAATATTACGTGGATGCCTTGGCTTCTGCATACAAGCCGTTAAACAGGTTGTTGAGAACCTGAATCAGTCTGATTTCTTTTGGATCAGACCGACCGTCACATTTGGCAATATACTTCAATGCCTCCAAAAGATTCCGCTTCATGGGATCGGTCAGCCTGTTAATGGCATCCAGCGTGTCAAACGCAATTTCGTAGGCTTCAATATCTGTCCGCTTTTGCAGTATTCCCTTGACCTCCTCTATCTCATCCTGCCTATATCCATATCGATTGATAATCTTTGAAATTCTTCCGATCTCTTCATTATGAATTACACCGTCAATTTTGGTCAGTATTAGGCATATTGATACAAATCCTTCACGCGGCGTCATGCTTCCTCCAGGATGATGGCTTGTTTACAAAATATATCAACCATAAAAATTACTTAATATATCAGATCATTTTAAACCCTGCAGTCGTTTTCGGGCTACTTTTCCGAAATCCCCAATGCCGGAAAGTGTCAGAAGACCGCAGGGGATTTCCGGCTGCAATATTTAGACACGTATCCAATCAGTTATTTTAACAGAATCAGTCGCACTCTGGAGTGATCTGCGGTTGTTTTCACCTCGGCAAAGTAGATTCCGCTTGCCATACCGGCAGCATCCCAGAAAAACTGGTGCATTCCCATTTCCTGGTATCCCATGTCAAATCTTGTTACCTCCCTTCCCAGTATGTCATACACCGTAATCTGCACTTGGGATCTGGATTCAAGGATGTATTCAATATTTGTCCCGGCATTAAACGGGTTCGGATATGCCGATTGTATGGCAACCGCTTTAACCACTGTAACCAGCTCAGCCGAAATCTCTTTTCCGTCCCAGCCCCCAAGAATGATATCACTGATTTCCGGATGTCCGGCAAACTCCAGCAAGATGCCGTTTGAAAGCGGTTTCAGTTCCGCGGCTATCAGCAGAACGGTCTGCCGGTGATGGTGCAGTTCCCAACCTGGCGGAAGTAAATTGCGGCGGATATGAAATTCCCCGTCACATTTCAGCTGGATACCGGCAATTCCTTCCCAGCTGTCAACGTTCAGCGTCCCTTCACTCAGGTAAAATTCTACCTGTTCAGGGATTTCAACAGGCTGGCTTCGACCGCCCATAATCAGATTGATGGCCAAAATGACATCCAGAATATCAATAATGCCGTCGGCATTAAAGTCGGCCAGATACAACTGGATAAGGGTAAAATCGTTATATCCCAGAATAAAGTTCACGATCTGGACAATATCGAGCACATCAATTCCGCCGTCACCGTTAACATCCCCTTCCAGCGGCAGCTCACCACTTTCAAATGCTCCCATGTCCGGTGCATCACCGGAATAATCCATTGGACTCAGATCGATGAGCGTATCCGCTTCCCAGACAAATGAAGCCGTTCCGGCATCGATGCACGGTGAAATTCCGTCCAGAGTAAAATCACCTGAACTGGGTTCAACAAATTCCGGCTCAGATAACAGATTCCCCTCCATCCAGTAAACGGTCTGCGGATTATCAATGGCATTGGGTCCGCCCTGCACATTGGAGTAGGCCATCATCATTGAACTGGAATTTCCAACAAAACTGATTTCGTGCGGATAATCATTCCAGAAGATGCTGTTCACTATGGTTGGAGCAGCACTGTCCTTTATCAGGAGTCCTCCGCCCCGCAGCGTGGCAAAGTTGTTGGCCACTGTAACATGTGAAATCTTCGGCGCAGAACCGGCATATATATACAGGCCCCCGCCCTCTCCGTCGGCCCCTGTTGCGGAATTATTGGCAATGAGAAGACGTTCCAGTCTCGGATTGCAGTGGTCATCACAGATCAGACCGCCGGTATTGGCCACTGCCGTATTGTGGGTGATCATTACATTGGTTACGGTGGGATGGCTGTACTCCCAGATATACAGGCCGCCACCGCGGAAATCTGCCGTATTGCTGCGTATTTTCACATTGGTGACAACAGGGGAACAGCGAATCTGAAATCCCATCCCTCCGTAGTCCACATAAGCATGATTTTGCCGAATGACCGAATTTCTGATCACTGGATTAGAATCATAGTTCACGCAGACGCCCGCGCCTACATTTGCAGTATTTTCATAGATCTGCAGGTTGGTAAGCTGCGGATGAGAGAAATTCCCCACAAACACGCCCCCGCCTGAATTGCCGTGATTGCTGTAAATCCTCAGATTTGTTACGGTGGGAGTGGAGTAGTTTCGGCAGCACACCCCGCCGCCGGGACCGTCACCCATGGATGCATCGCCATTGGTAATGCAGAAACCGTCAATATGCGCACCGGAATTTTCACCACTGATGAATTTCACCACCGATTCAGCCCCGCCGCCGTTGATAATCGTATTGTTGATGTGAATGCTGTCCCCGGTAAACGTGAACATGGAGGCCAGAAAAAGATTCTTGCCGCTGAAATTGACATTCTCGTAGTATGTGCCGTTGTGCACCAGAACGGTATCGCTGTCTTCCGCCACACCGATGGTGTAATTGATGGTTTCAAAGGGATTGGCCGCGGTGCCTTCACCAGTGATATCCGATCCCTCATCATCCACATGCCAAATGTGCTCCGACGCATAAATGCAGGAGCCGTCATCAATGATATTGTCGGGATCGTAGTTGATGGCAGCGGGATCGGTACAGCCGGTGCAGGTGGAGTTGTCGCCGCCGCAGACCCCACAGACATCAAAATAATTTTCCGGGCAGTAATAATCGTCATTCTTATCCGCATCATTGACCACCCAGCCGGTCAGCACTTCGCACAGGTAGGCTGATACCAGATGATTGCCCCAACCATCACCGTCCTGATCCTCAAATACCAGAATCAGCTCCTCGCAGCAGTTGCCCAGATCATCCTCCACCCAGAGCCCGTCACAAGTGCCGTTGCAGTCAATGATGTTGGAAAAACAGGTGTCATCGGGATCATCGGGATTCTGAACCCAGCCCTCATGTTCGTAACAGGCCAGCGCAGGGTAAATAGGATTGCCCAGTCCGTCTCCGTCATAATCAAACCAGACCGTAAACGGCTCCGGACAGCAGTCCCCAAAATCATCATCAATACAGTCTCTGCCCGTGGGTGTCCCGGAAAGCAGAATGCCTCCGGCCACTGAGAGCAAAATAACACGGAAAAAGCATTTACTAAACATGTACTCCTCCAATTTCAATAATTCCTGCGCATTCACTGCGCTGATTCAAATTCTTTTTAAAATTCCCGTTTCATACTTCAATACTCTCGCACTTCGATTGATGCAGGTATCAAGATTCACCAAGAATATAATTTGCAATCTGCACGACATCTAGAACATTCAGGATACCATCCCCATTCATATCTGCCAGCAAAAAGACCAGCGGGTCCGGCTCGGTGCTGTTCAGAATGATGTTCACCAGCGTGATCAGATCCTGCACATCCACGGTTTGATCCAGATTGACATCACCGGCATACTGACAGCTGCCGTCTTCAATACCGGCATCCGGATTGTAGTTGAAAGCGTTCAGATCCGTGCAGCCGACCTCTCCACAATTCTGATCGTACAAGCCAACCACATCGAGATCACTTTCTGTCAGATATGCTGGAATCAGGTTTATATCCTGTTCGCCATTTGAACAATACAGGAAATTATCCCCCACTCGAATCTGGTACAGTGCCGGATGAAACTGCAGCGAATCCGGTAGGGTAATCAGCTGATTGTTCTCAATCTCCAGCCTGCCCAGACCCTCCATCAGCCGTATGCCTTCCGGAATTTCCGGAATCTGATTACCATTCAGCTCCAGGACCGACAGACCGGTCAGACCCAGAACCGCCTCCGGCCAGATTTCAAACCCGTTGTCTTCCAGATACAGACGGGTTAAAGCGGTACATCCCGAAATCGATTCCGGCAGCGATTGGAGTTGATTATTATCCAGATACAGACGATTAAGGTTTTCCAGCTGATCGATTCCTTCCGGGATTTCGTTAATCTGATTCTGTGAGAGCCCCAGCCGCACCAGCTGAGGCAGTTGAAATATGTTTTCCGGAAATTCGGATATCTGGTTGTCGTTTATGTACAGCTCATTCAGTTGAGAAAGATTCGAAACATCCAGTTCAAAAGTCGTCAGCTGGTTTTCACTCAGCCTCAACTCCTGCAGTTGATGCAGACCGGAGATTTCGTCCGGCACATCTTCAAAAAAATTGACGCTCAGTTTCAACTCAACCAGTTCTGTAAGATTTTCAAAAGATTCCGGCAGGTCAGACAGCTGGTTTTCCTGCAGATTCAATTCAGTAAGCGATGCCAGATCACCAAAACATTCCGGCAGCCCGGTGAGTTGATTTTGATCCAGTTCCATTGATATCAAACTGCTCAAACTGCAGAACCCTTCCGGCAGGTCAGTCAGGTGATTGGACTGGATATTCAATACGGTCAGATTGGTCAGATCACCAATGCTTTCCGGCAGAACTGTGAGTTCATTGCTTTCCAGGTTCAGAGAGGTGATTTCAAGATTTCCAATGGATTCGGGAAGCTGTTCAAGATCATTTTCCTGCAGGGCCAATGCATTCAGCCCTGTCAGATTCCCGAATGACCCCGGAAGTGATGTCAATCGACAGGATGATATCCCTAACCCTGTGAGACTGGATAGATTTCCAAAATTTTCCGGTAGAGCAGTCAGCTGTGTTGATGTCACGTTCAGCGACTCCAGGCTTGCCAGATTGCCGAATGATTCCGGCAATGTTGCCAAAGCACTCGACTGCAGCTCCAGAACAGTCAGGGCGGAGAGGCTGCCGAAGCTTTCAGGTAAACTTGTCAAACCGACAGATTCACCAAAAATGGTCATCAGACTGGATAAATTGCCAAAAGACTCCGGCAGTGTACTGAACCCGAGATAATCTATGGCCAGGGTCTGGAGACTGGTCAGGTCACCGAATGATTCCGGCAGTTCACTGAGGAAGGTGTACGCCAGATTCAGATACTCCAGACTGGATAAATTCCCAAAGCCGACCGGCAGGGATTCCAGATAGTTTCAGTAAAGATCCAGGTAGGTCAGGTTACTGAGATTGCTGAAAGATTCGGGCAGATGAAACAGGCCGCCGTTGCATTCCACCGTCAGCCACTCCAGGAACTCAAGATCACCGAAACTTTCCGGGAGATAACTTACCTCCCACGGCAAATCCAGCGACACCAGCCGCTCATTTTCCCAGCCCTGTTCACCCAGTTCCAGCGGCTCCGCATCCAGTTCGTTCAGAAAAATGATATCCTGCAGAATCTGCAGGTCACCTTCATCATAGTCGCGATCATGGGATACCGGGAAAAACCCATCCAAATGATCGGTCAGAAATGCATTCCGGTATGTTTCTATTTCCTGTCGATGTTGAACCGCATCGCAGTTGAATTCAGCCGCTGAGAGAATTGTACTGATCAGTGGAATTATTAATAGTGGATTCATTATGACTCCAGTTTACTTATTTTGATATTCATCACAGCCGCCGCGCATCCCGGATTGTACCTGCAGCTGCCCAATCAACTGACGGATTTCTGATGTGATGAGGTCTTTCTGCTGAGTACCCTGAGTGGGCACCAGTTCCGGTTCCAGTATCAGGTTTACGATCAGGATGGCATCAAGCACATCCACCTCACCACTCTGATTCATGTCTGCGCAGAGACAGGGAACCAAATTGATAATGAAATTGATCAGGGTGATGATGTCCTGAACATTGATCGCGCCGTCCAGATTGGTATCTCCCATTAATTCACATTCATAGAATGGCGAGAACGGATACGCACCCAGATCAGTGACAGAGCCATCCGGGTCTGGTGTATAATCAGGATCTCCGGCATCAATGCATGGACTGTCCGGCTGTAAATAGTAATCTCCCAGATCAGGATTGGCAAACAACGGATCAGTATTTATAATCCCGATCGTGTCTTCCCAGGTCCCGGCCAGAGTATCGTTCATAAAATGTATGTCGGACCAAAGCAGGTTTCCGTAAGCTGCCCCGAAATGTTCGGGGGTATTATTTGAAAAAATGGAATTGGTGATTTCGCAGACGCCCAGATTAAATGCCCCGTCTTCCAGACCCTGATTGTTCACTGCGGTCACATGATCAAACTGTACGGGTGATATGCTTGAGAAATCAAAAATATTGGATTCCGGTCCAGCTGAATTATCTGCAAATAGCGCATGGTCGAAGGTGTTGAAGAAGAAAGAAACAGCATCCAGAAACACGCCGCCCATTGGATTTTGAATAACCTTTGAATGAATCACATTGATACTTCCCCAGCAGTTCACCGCCCAGACCGAATTGCCTTTCAGGGTACTATTGTGGATTTCCAGATGTCCCGGCCACAGTTGGATGCCGCCGCCGCAGGGACAGGTGTTGTGACTGACGATGGAGTTGGAGAGCACGGCAGTACCATCCAGGTACAGACCACCCCCTCAGCCCAAGGCATTGTTGAACTAAGCCCTTTCGGGGCAGTATTACAATCAATCCAACAGCCCGCTAA
>CAZGNZ010000074.1:0-6906 GCA_964527215.1 uncultured bacterium
AGACTGACCGTGGATGTTTTCTGATGTCGGTCAGCTTCGAACTCTTATTTCGTTATAACGGATTTTCAAATGATCCATCATTATGGGATAATCGGCATCACTGTCGATGTAGACGCCGCCGCCGAAGGAGACATCACCCCACTGACCGTTGTGATGGATATCCAGATGACTCAGTTCCGCACCTGCATTGTGGATGAAAAACCCGCCGCCGGACGTACTGCTGCCGTTGGTCACCGTGAAACCGGTGACTATACGCACGATTTCAGGGATCTGGGTAATCACCACTGCGATTCCGGCATTCTCACCATCCAGGACGGTCTGGGGAATATAACATGTATCTTCAGCCAGAATAAAATGTGAGGCCAGCATAACCTCATGTTCCGGCAGCCGCACCGTTCCGGGATAGGTGCCGGGTGCGACCAGAACCGTGTCCTCCGGAAGGCTGGCATCCAGCCCTTCCTGAATGGTTGTAAACTCATCAGGTACATGAATGATACCGGATATTCCGATACTCATGATCATGAATAACAGGGCTGATTGGCGCATCCTTCTCCTCCTCGAACTATTGATAAAATATAAGCCGTTTTGCGTGCAGCTTCGCTCAATATTGCGTTCCACCCCTTCATTGATGGGTATTTGAACCGTATTCGTTTTACATGTTTGCCAATCGGGATTTTCGGGCAGCAGCCGTCAACTCACAATAACCAATTACTATTAACCATTGACTATTATACCATTACCCGGTTTCCATCATCAGCCATCCTCCATGATTGCTGCCACCAGGATGACAACATCCAGAATATCCAACACTCCGTCACCATTGCCGTCTGCCTTATAGAACTGCTCCTCTTCAAACCCACCTTCATCCAAAATGAATGACACAATCAGGACGATGTCCAAAATATTCAGTTCATCATCCCCATTCACATCTCCGATGTTCAGATGCGGCAGCACCAGCGGAATAATCTGATCCAGCGGCGACCAGGTCAGTTCACCGGTTTCCCCGTTGAAATCCGCCATGTACTCCCGGTCTTCAGAAGACCGCCAGAGAATCACCGCGATGGGGTTTCCCTCCACCCAGCCGGGATACTGCCCCAGCTCCGTGTCCACTTCATCACAGAAATCCATGGATCCGTAGGTGGTGATGGTCAGGGGTCCGTCCTGCCATACTCCGGCTCCCACCAGAATTTCACCGTAAGTTGAATCACAGTTGTCGAAATTGATGATGCCGTCAAAATCCAGCAGACCAATCTCATCCCCCAGATCCCCGCCTTCCACTTCGCCGATGGTGAGCGATGAAAACACGCCCAGGCCGGTACTGTCGGCAAAATTCAAATAATCCGTCAGCTGTCCATTGAGAATATCAACGAAATGCACCGGCTCCGACGGCAGGATTTCCAGACAGTCCAGCGGTTCAATGGTCAGGGGGTCTCCGTCGGAATCTATAAACAGCGTGTTCTCCAGACAGACCAGGCTGTCGATGGAATAATAACTGAATGTTATCAGCGATCCTTCATATGGCGGATGCCAGTCCGGTTCAAAACTCAGAATGAAATTCTCCTGGCAGGAAATCATCCACCCAAGCGGCAGATGTCCTTCGCAGTCTGCAATCTCCAATCCGGTAACTTCAAACTGGAATCCGCCAAATCCCGAGGCTGCAGCCATATCCAGCATCAGCGTCCGGGTTTCCGGATTATGCATTCCCCAACTGAGGGATATGTCATATTCTTCAATGTCCTGATGAAAATAAAACGCCCCCATATCCGCTGCCGTGCCGTCGGGATCGTACCCGGATGCAGGATCACCGGTATCAATGCAGGGACTTTCCGGAAGCAGATGGTAATCGGGATCGGCAAACAGGGGATCCTCAGCTATGTTGCCGGTTCCATCCCAGCTGTCCTGAACGTCACTGAAAGTCACATTTATTTCAGCGGTGTCATAGCTGTTGAGAATGCTGTTATTCCAGATAATGGAATTGGTGATATCCAGATCAGAGTATTCAATGTAAATCCCGTCGCCATGGTCACATACGTTTTCAGCGATGGTGACATGATTCAGAACCGGATGAGAGTTATTATTGATTCGCAGACCGCCTCCGAGAGAGGAAGCGCTGTTGCCGGCAATCAGACAATACTCAATGACCGGGTCCGCATACCACCGAATGTTGATACCGCCCCCGTAGGAGGCCTGATTGTTCGTAATACGCACATTTCTGATCAACGGGCTGCTGGACCGGATTTCCATGCCGCCGTTTTGATTGCCCGTAACGATCAGATTGGTCAGAGCAGGATCTCCGGTATTCCAGATATTCACACCGCCGGCGTAGTAATCCACGCCCACTCCATTGGTGATGGTGAAACCGTTGAGCACTGCCCCGTCATGTCCCGGACCAGTCATAATTACCACCGGCCCCTGCTGTGCTCCATTGATGATTGTCTCTGAAATAATCAACGGATCCGGATTGACCAGATAATGAGAAGTCAGGACGATATCTTTACCCAGGAAGTCTATGTTTTCGTTATAAACCCCTGGTGCAGCCAGAACCGTATCGCCGTCATTGACCATTTCCAGCGCATGCTGGATGGAAAGGTAGGGGAACGCCTCCGATCCGTTGTACCAGTCCAGACCCTCCGGGGAAACATGATACACCGGTCCGTTGTGCGGGTCCAGACTCTGTATGTACTGGTACATGCCCAAATCTGCCGTGGTCCCATCCAGATCATTGGGCGATTCCGGATCGCCGGCATCGATGCAGGGACTGCTGCTCAGCAGTTTATAACTGCCGTTTTCCGAATCTGCAAACTGGGGATCGCCTGCCACCAGATTACCATGCCAGTGGATATTGGCGGGTCCGTTCAGCAGTACGCCCGCCATTCCTTCATGAATGGCAGCGTAACTGATGGTGAGTTCCGTCAAATTGGGTAAACCGTCATTGTCTCCCAGCACAATATTTTGCTCGCCGTATCCCCCGAATCCGTCCTGGACAATATTATTAAAAGCGATGGAATTGTGAAACAGCACATCATTTCCGTCTGACCGGACATACAGTCCGGCGGCAAAATCATGGGCAAAATTCCCGGTAATGGTGATGTGATCCAGCTGCAGGTTGGTGTTTCGCCTGACAATCATACCGCCCCCTTCATAGGCCCAGTTGTCGGCGATGAGTATTCGGTTCATTTCCATATCGGTGGCGGATTCGTTTTCGATGTAACTGCCCCCGCCAACGGACGCCGTATTCCGGATGATTTCAACATATTCCAATCGCGGACGGGCGTTCTCAATATATATCCCTCCTCCCACTGAGCCGTCATTATCTGAAATGATCAGATGCTGCAGAACTGGCTGGGCTCCGTCAGATATCCGAACACCGCCGCCAAATTCGGAGTCACCATTCTGAATACTGAAGCCGGTCAGCTGTGTGCTGTCTCCTTCGTCACCAATGATGGTGATCACACTTCCGGACTGTCCGCCGACGATGACGGTTTCGGTGATAAACTGCTCATCACCTGAGGTCAGATAATACGATCCAACCACCAGTTCCCGGCCGGAAAAATCCAATATTTCAAAATACTGACCCGGCGCTGCCAGTACCGTGTCGCCGTCAGCGGCCGAATTGACGGCTGTCTGAATACTTGTGAAGGGATGATACACCGTGCCGTCGCCGGGAGAATCGCCTTCGGCTTCCGCATACCATACAGGGCCGGTATATTCCGGATTCAGCTCAAATTCAATCTCACCGCAGCCGCCGGATATCGGAATATCAATCTCGGCATACCCGATGGAACTCCAGTTGGTCGCACAAACCGGTGATCCTTCCGTCACATCGTACAGCAGCAGCGTGATCTCAAACGATTCCAGTTCATAGGGTTCGGTGCCCTGCAGGCAGGAAGTGTTTCCCATATCCCAGATGAAGCGCAGCCCGCCCGAAAACTCTATCAGATCCCCTGGGAAAGTGGTTTCGACCACCGCAACCTGATTTGTCTCCCAGTTGGGAAAATCCAGATCAAACTGATAGCCGCTGGTCACTTCCGCGTTGAGCAGATCGATCTGCAGATCAACCACTGCCGTACCCTGAGGCAGCACAACCTCGGAGATCATCACTTCCGTGGGGGCTCCCGGAACCAGTTCCTCCACCGACATCGTCAGGATTTGACAAACATTTTGAATGACATCCGTGATGGTGATCATTCCATCGGAATTCAGATCACCGGCGCATTCCTGCCAGGGAGAAAGAACATATTCATCAGGTGAATATAAATAATTGTAAAATTCCACATTGTCAAGAATATCGATACTCATATCCTGATTCATATCCCCGGGAAGGCAGTCACAGACGGTACCCGGTTCACAGAAAAGCAGTGTATCCGAAGCATCCATTGACACGATGTATCCTTCACCAGGCTCCATGTTGCCAATCATATTGATTGACTGGGATGGAACAAAAAACCCCGCTTCACCGGAAACCATAAACAAATCGGTGATCGGGTCGAACACCCATTCGACATTCTGGGGCACTGTCGAGGGGTAACCCATCCAGTTTTCTCCTGCCGCAAGAGGAATTTCAAGGGGGAGTTCAATCGGCATTCCCAGTACCTGCCACTCAAAGGGCTCCATCACAGTGACGGTGTAAAAAGTGCGCACGTCCAGGTCACCTATTTCATTCACCCAGCTGCCGTCTGTAAATGACAAGGTGCTGCCGTACTGGTCCGTTACCTGATCCAGAACTCCGGCCTCCACGGCCGGCTGAAATACAACGGCCAGATCCGGATTTACCGGCTCCACGTGAAAAGATACCCGGTTGGGAATATACGCCTCAAGCGTCACGGTCTGGCTCAGGAGATCGTCGTAGAAGCAGCTGCCGTCATCCACCGTGGCTTCTGGATCAAAATTCACGGCCGTCAAATCGGTACAGCCGTAGACACAGGGGCCATTGTGAAGGATTCCGGCCTGCCCAAGTTCCAGACGGGCAAAACATTCACCAGCGTAAGTCACACCGTCGCAGCCGCAGACCGGATTCCATTCCGGGGCACAGAAAAAATTATCCGGTCCGCAGAAACCCGACTGTTCCATTTCACAGTCTCCGGGCTCGGCATAACACACCCCATTCAATTCGGAAAGTTCACCGCAGTCATCATTTTCGGAACAGCCGTCCGTTTCGAATTCGCAGCTGAAATCCAGATAGTTGGCAGCAGGATCATGGTTCAGGGCAGAAAGATCGGTGCATCCCGAAGCCAGGGCCGTCCATTCCGGCAGGTTAAGTCCCGGCGGCGGACTGCAGATTACATTACGGTCCCAGTTAAAGTCTCTTATCATTCCAATATCACCGGTATTATAGGGGCCGGGATTATTGCGCAAGAAAAATCCTCGGTACCGCTGCAGGATACCGCCCCGGAAAATCACATACCCCCGATCATCAGTGATTCCGGTTTCACCGAACTTCCCGATCCCCCGGCCGTCGCCGAACGGCGGACTGGAGTACATTCCGTCATTAATACTCACGGAATTCTGCCAGTACTGTATTGTAAATGACTCATTCAGGGCCATAATGAAGGCATCAATCCGAATGCTGGCATCAAATCCGCTGCTGCCGCCGCCGTTGGCCGCTGTATTGGCAATAATGACATTGGCGCCGGAAACCAGGCCCATCCGATGCTCGGTGCCGCCGGTACAGTCCGGTTCCGGCTGAATAGCAGTTGGGTCTCCGTCAATGTTAACCAGATCATCCGTGAGCCAAATATTGCAGTACACCGTATCCAGCGGCGGTTCTCCGTAAACACTGTAATTGGGCCATGCATGACGGCGATAGGTCTGATACTCATCATTGACCACCGTGTACTGACCGGAGTAAGCGCCGTGCACCCGGACCGGTCCGCCCTGAACGTAGATCACTGTCGGTCCGTCCGGATTGTGGATTTCGTTCAGCAGCAGGGCATCCTCATCAACTTCTCCATCGGCATTCAGAGGTTGAAAATCGAAAGCGGCAAATCCATGGGGACCGCAGACCGTTGGATTCAGCAGGCTGTCACTCAGATTGACATTCACGGTTTTGGCATGATACGACGCCAGGGAATCGGCATACGACATACAACTGCGCAGGTCGCCCACTACAGTGCAGTCATCGTTCTCATCCGTTACACCTTCAAGATGAGACGGCAGGGGATACAGTCCGAACACATCGGCCCGCAGGTGGGGCGGACGGATAAACCACCACTGTCGGACATTGAAGCCGCCTTCAGCCAGGAACTCCAGATCAGTCATGATGAGGGTATCCCGATGGCCGGTAAGCATATTTGCAGCGCCGTCATAGAGCAGTTTGGAGTCGGCATCAAACACGTAATCCGCCTGATCCTTTAGGTTCTGCACCCCTGGAGGCGGAAACTCAGCCGGCAGAACCGTGACCGTATCCGGATCACCCAGAAACACTGAATTGAAATTGCACATCCCCACATCCGGCAGCGGATCACCCTGAGGCAGGAAGAAAGTCTGCGTAAATACGGGACAGCCGAAATCACTTACCTGCATATGCCTATTGGTATAATAGTACCCATCGTAGTAATCGACAGCTGCCTGTGAAACGATGAAACGCTCCATATCATCATCATACACCATAGGACCGCCGCCGCGGAGCTCTTCATCGGTAAATGACCGGAAATCCGTGTAGCGCAGCCCCGTCTGACTGAACGAAAATGCAAAAACCAGGAAGAATAATATTAGCCCGGATATTTTATGAGACTTCGTAATGAGATGTTGAAAATGTATTGATTCGGAAAAGCAAAAATTCAACACAATTTTGTATTGACTATCAATGAAGTTTTTTCCGTTAAAGAACCCATGGGTTCTCATTCTACAAAGCATATGAAGAAAAATGAGTGAAATCGTACTGGACAGTACGTTGAGAACATTTTT
>CAZGNZ010000075.1:0-6513 GCA_964527215.1 uncultured bacterium
TATCGTTAATATTATTACGATTATATCACTATCAGACTTTTTGCGAGAACATCAAGTTTCAAGTTTCAAATTTCAGAATTATTAATGACTCTGTCATTAATAATTCTCCCATCCTCCAGCGTTACCACTCTTCTCAAATACTTTATAACCTTTTCATCGTGGGTAGAGAAAATGAAGGTGGTATTCAACTCCTGATTCAGTTTAACCATCATGTTCAGGATGTTGTGGGAGTTTTTGCTGTCCAGATTGGCTGTTGGTTCATCGGCAAGAACGACGGCGGGTTTTTTTACCATCGCCCGTGCAACAGCCACCCGCTGACATTCCCCGCCGGAGAGCTGGGCCGGCCGGCTGTCCGTTTTATCTGTCAGACCCACCCATTCCAGTGCCTGAAGTACCTGGGTCCTTCGTTGGGATGCAGGCAGATGCAGCAGCAGCAGGGGAAGCTCAACATTCTCAAAAACGGTATAAACCGGCAGCAGATTATATGTCTGGAAAATGAAGCCCAGATACCGGCTTCGCAGATTTGCCGATTCGCGCTGTGACAGATTCCGGGTATCTTCATTAAGCACATTTGCGCTTCCTTCGGTTGGGGTGTCCAGCGTACCGATAATGTTCAGCAGGGTTGTTTTCCCTGAGCCGCTGGGTCCGACAATACCCGTAAACTCCCCCGCTGAGACAGTGAAATCAATATCCCGAAGTGCCGTGAACTCACCTTTTCCGACAGGAAACGTTTTTGTCAATTGTGTGATTGTTACTATTGAATTATTCATGCCCGATGGATTTAATGATTATAAATAAGGGTAATTCCGGCGCCGCCGGCTGATTCGTTCAATTGGATGATTTCCAGATGAGCCGTGAACTGGAGGATTAAATGATCATATATCTGCCTCCAGACAGCCAGTATTCCGTGCTGCTTCTCAGCTACCTGATAAATATCGTAAATCTGCAGTTGTGAAAAAAAACCAATTGGACAGGACGCCATCCCTGCCCAAAACCTCTGCGATCCGGACTGGTAAAATTCCAGCGAACCGGTCAGTCCGCTGAATATGGAGAAAGTATAATCCATCCCCAGAACACCGGAAGTTTCCCAGTCGGAATCGTGTCCCTTGTTTTTCTGATACCGGGTTTCTATTTCTGTCCAGATTCCGGGACCCACGTCCCAGGATCCGTCCATCCCGAATCGGATTGGAATTCGGTTGTCAGCGTCTGACTCTTCAAGATTCAGAGTGAGTCCGATTTCTCCCAATATGACCGGAATCTCTGCTCTGCCGCCCAAATTCAGACTTTCTTTTGATTCATTTTGTATTTCCGTTTTCCAATGATGCAGCCAAAACCAGAGGGATTCATTGTTCATACCGGTGGTTCTGAATTTAAGTCCGGTCACGCCATCGGTGAACCGGGTGGGATCGGCCGGATTGATCTGGTCAAACCACTGCAGGGGCCTGAGGAGTCTGGCTGATCCGAATGCAATTTTCTGATGCCCGATTCGGCACTCCGACTGATCGTTCTGGAAACGGATCCACATGCGGTAAATATCGCTGTCTGACTGCCGATGGGATATGTCAGTATCTGCCCGGGAAAATTTAAGACTGACTGCATAATCCAGCAGACCGTTATCCTTTTTGAGGGCGATGCCTGTGAGCCGCGGTGTGTAGCGCAGATGCCATTCTTTCTGATTGTGATGGACAAGTCCGGAATGAATCCAGGCTTCTCCGCTCAGAACAGGGTGACCGGGGTTTCCTGTTATAACGGAACTGAACAGCAGCAGAATCCCTGTCAGTCTGTTAATCATTGCCTGAATCGGGAATTGTGAATAATCCGTAAAAATAGAACTTTATCACTTCCATATTTAACTGCATCTGATCAGGAATGACCGCCTGAAGTGCAGGATCATTCACCAGGTCAGTCAGTTTTGCTGTCATAACAGCCAGAAAATTCAAATTCAGATCTTTCCGTAACTCGCCATTATCCTGTGCCGTTTGGAAAAACTGCATGATGCCGTCCATGTTTTCGGCGGTTTTTTCTTCCATGAATTCGCGGATTTCAGGTACTTCAGCATAGATATCCTGCATAAAATCGGCACTCACATTTTCGTTTTGAGCCAGTTTGAATTCAATAATCTGCCGGACTTTTACCGGAAAGGGGCTGTCAAGTGCCATCAGGGAATCACGAAACTCAATGGCCTCGGCGATCATGGCATTCAGGATTTCCTTTGTCAGGTGGATTTTATTTCGAAAGTATTTGTAAAACGTTACTTTGCTGACTTCAGCAGTTCGACAGATTTCTTCCACGGTGACCCGTCGAATGCCAAATTTTTTAAAGAGATCCAGCGCTGTGTCCATCAGTTTCTGCTGTTTGGCCGGAATTTCCATATCAGAAATTTAACTGTTTGCCATTACGGTATCCAATTATATTTACGAATATCGTTAATAATATAGATATTCGTTCAGTTATAAACACACCTCCATATTGGGTATCACAATCCGACAATGAGGTTGACCATTGCAACCACGTCCAGCACGTTGATGCTTCCGTCTTGGTTCAGATCGGCAGCCTGGTTTTCCGTTCCGGACGGTTCCGGTCCCAGCCCCAGGATGATGTTGACAATTCTAACAATATCAAGTACATCAATGAAACCGTCCTGATTTACGTCTCCCGGTTCAATGATATCCAGGGGACCCAGAGCTCCGGACAGGCTGATATTCTGGGCATAGACATCGCCGCTGTCTGACCGGTCGTCGCTCCAGGCTGTCACCACCTGTCCGCTGGTGAAACTGCCGGTCGTCATAGCGGATTTGCTGCTTTGCACCCCGGAAAGCATGCTGACTTCCGTTTCCCAAATCGATAATCCTCCGGGATCAATTGCCAGAGCTTTGACGGTTTCATCCATCACATTCCCGAAGGAGTATTCGGCAAAGGTCACCAGTGCTCCGTCCGGTGTACTGTGAATCCGGATATCGAGTTTATTATCCGCCGTAACAGGCTGCAGTTCCAGCCCGCTGCTGTCCCAGAGCCGCAGCCCGTCCGGTGTGAGTTTCTGTGCAAAAATCCCGGATTCGCTCTGTCCAAGATTGGATTCCTTCCAAGCTGCATAAAGCTGCTGTTCTTCTGCGGACCAGGAAATGGAGGGATTCATGTGGTGGCGATTGGTGTTCAGGGAGAGTTCTGTTCCGTTGACCGGCATCAGTAAATTGCCGTTGGTATCCAGATGCTGGACAAAACAGCTGAACTGATTCGGGCTGCGTTCACCATACCACGCAATAAAAAGGCCGTCATTGGAATCCGGTTCCAGAATCGGCTCGGAGTATCCGGGAATGAAGTCTGTAGAGATGATGCTGACAGGAGCCGGCCAGACGGGGGAACCTTCGGTATCAAACCGCTGAGCCATGATTTCGCGGTCTGGCGCCCAGAAAACACCGGTGTCGCTGCACCAGACAAGAATGAAATCATCCACCCCGGCAGATATCAGTCCTGGATAGGTCATGTTCTCATCATTTGCACCTTGTATCATCAGGGGTGCATCCCAAATCACGATGCCGTCCTGATCATATTTGCTGATCATAATGACGGATGGGTCATCACCGCTCTGCCAGGCGAATATGAAATGGCCGTCAGGAGTGGCGGTGATCCTGGCATAGGGTTCGAAAAATGTATTGTCGGAAACAGGGATACCGTCAGGGCCCCAGGCCATGTTTCCGCTCGGACTGATACGATAGGCATAGATATTATTGAATCCGCTGCGGATATCCTGGAAGGCCAGCACGGCATGATCTTCCGGGTCCGTGATCAGTGAATAGTCCGTGATCCAGGTCATTGACGGGTGACTGCTGACGAGCAGGCCGTCGGGTTCCCACAGTGGATGGCCTTGCAGATCAAAGCATTGCAGCCGCACTTTGTAGCTGCCGTATTCATTCGAAAACCAGCTGATGTAGATGTATTGGTTTCCGGACGCGACTTTAGGGGTGACCTGTTCGCCGTTGGTGTTCCCGACCAGGCTATTGATCATTGGATCTGAGCTCCACTGGCTGAAAAGTGAGTTCAGTGACAGTAAAACCATGAGGAGAAGGGAGTAGAAAGATAATTTTGGCATTTTGACTCCTTATAAACAGGGTGAAAAAAGCAAATCTGATGGAATCAAAATTTAACCTGAAATGATGATAGTATTTTTCACGTAAGTTTGCTGCGTTTATTTCGACATTCATTTGTAAAATTGGTATGAGAACCGGTTTTGGATATGCCGGTCAAATCAGTCAATTTGCCATGGTGGTCCGCCTCCTTTGAAGTCGAATAAATGGAATTGCCGTGGTGGTGGAATTGGTAGACACGCTGGTCTTAGGAACCAGTATCGCAAGATGTGGAGGTTCGAGTCCTCTCCGCGGCACACTAAGCTAAAGCCCTGTAAATACAATAGTTTACGGGGCTTTCTTTTTGTCCAAAATCGTGTCTCAAATCTATATCAGGTTGATATAAACAGGCCAAATTGGGACATTTTGGGACATTTTTGGGCACACTTTGGGCACACTTTTTTCCTTCCTGAAAGAATTTACCTCGGGAATATTCATGGGCACGCTGTTATAGGGAGTTCAGATTTCCAAGGGTATGAAAAATCCTGGACGGACGATATCCAAGATTGTATTAGTTGAGGATTAAGGGGATCAGAGATGTTTATATTGATATCAGTTTAGAAGCCAATGCTGGTGCGAGATTAATCGTCAGTTAATCCTTCAAGGGTTTGGACCCCCTTTACCAGATTGTCTTCCAATAAGTCGGCATAGTGATTCTCTGTAATGGTTACTGAGCTGTGCCCAAGTAGTTTTGATACTGTAAAAATGGGTACACCGCTTTGGACCATAAGACTTCCGAATGTTCTACGAAGAGTATGGACATCAGCATTTTTGATACCTGCTCGATCATAGTAGATCTTCAACTTTGGATATATAGAGTGATATGCAAAATCAAAAGGGGTTTTGTGGGTTTCGACATTTTTACGTCGATCCAAGATACCGAAAAGAGTTTTGTTCATAGGAATTATCCGAGTTTTATCTCTTTTACCTGTTACAGTAATTGATCGATTCTGGAGGTCAACATTATCCCATGAGAAACGAGATGGTAACAATTCCTCTTTCCGAGTACCTGAA
The DNA here is from genome assembly GCA_964527215.1 of uncultured bacterium. Taxonomy (GTDB): domain Bacteria; phylum Fidelibacterota; class Marinisomatia; order SCGC-AAA003-L08; family JACNLC01; genus CAZGNZ01. The sequence continues at coordinate 5,139 of CAZGNZ010000075.1, forward strand.
TTTAAGTATGCCAAGATCAGGTCTTTAAAGTTTTGATCATCAATTTCAGTAATCAATGCAAGAATCTCATCTTTAGTAAGGAATCGGATTGGTTTGGCTTGAACTGCCGGCCCTTTAATACCATTGATTGGATTAGATTCCAAGTATCCATGATCTATGAGAGTATTGAAGAACATTCGAAGAGTTTTGATTTCAATACGAATTGTTGCAGGGCGAACCTGATCGTGTTTATGTCTTCTTGCAACATAACCTTGTAGTAGCTCAAGGTTAATATGTCGAATCCGGATATTACCAACATAGTTCACCAATCTGTCAAAGATAAATTTCTCTCTCGCTAATGTATTGGGCTTCTTCTGGACTTCGGCAATGTTGAAGTACTGATTGATTGCTTTTACAAGCCCAATGTTGGGTTTTAAGTGGCTGACTACTCCACCCTTTACCAGGGATTTTCGGTACTCCAGCTTGGCAGCGATTTCCTTTGCGGTTTTGTAATCCACATCAAATGAATCTCTGTGACGAACACCCTGGGCATCATAGTAATCAATCCGATACCTCTTACCTTTTTTACGTTTGATCTCCTTTATGTTTGCCATAATTCTCCTAATATTTTTCGTCTATAACATCTTCTAGATTGAACGTTTTAACAGCCAGCCGCTTGAGATCTGATTCACGGATACGTAAGCGATCTCCAACGCGGAAGACATCAAGCTCATATTTCTTGATGAGCCTGCGGACTGTCTTGATGGAGACATCCAGTTTCCGGGAGGCATTGGCGAGGCTATAGAACTGTTCCACTGTTCTTATACCGATTTATTCGTCTTCGAGGTCAAATTCGCAATTGGGTTCAAACACATTGACAATCTTGGGGATCTCGCTTTGAAACCGGGCTTTGGGAGTATAGTGGCTGTTCCAGCGCACTTTAAAATGAGGATTTTTCTTCAGGCTGTTGACAATTGCAGGGTGGGTACTGGCCAGTTCAGGAGTTGTGTGAGAAAAGTAAACCCTCCCCCATGAGATAACAACTACTATTGGGCGATTGTCGGTATAGTCAAATCCATGGATGATCATTGGCTGGACCAGGACACTTCCCAAGCTTTTCAGATCATCTATTTGCTCCATACCAATCTCACCATAGTGGTAGACGGCTACGGTTTCGTCATCTGAGAACTCTACCAGGCGCAGGTTATCAAATACCGGTGACTGTTCTTTCAATAACTCCGGTGAGTAATGGGCAGAGTTGCCGGAGAAGGTCATTTTGTGATTGATGAATCGACGCATTGTATTTCCTTTTAAAAAGTGTTGTGGGATGGGCAGCCTTGACCACCCATCCCGGGTTTCAACCGTGGTTACTTGGTGCCCTTGGCATCCGATTTGA
>CAZGNZ010000076.1:0-5743 GCA_964527215.1 uncultured bacterium
GTAGAATGAGAACCCATGGGTTCTTTAACGGAAAAAGCTTCATTGATAGTCAGCAGTGAATTGTGTTGAATTTTTGCTTTTTCCGCATCAATACATTTTCATCATCTTATTACGAAGTCTCATGAAATATCCGGGCTAAAACCACCTGCATTGTTTTCCTCATAAAACTTCAACCTGAAAAATCGTTTGCAAATCCAAACCTGTTCTTCCCACACTTTTTGCATTTGAAAACAATTTGATTTAATTTCTTGGGTCATTCTTGGGTCATTCTTGGGTCATTTTCATGGCTGGATATAACAACCCATTATTTAATTAGCATGGAAAAATGATTCAAAAAGGGCAGGAGAAATGCTTCGTTTTCGCAGTGTGTCAGTGCAGATATTTGAAACTTTTTGATGAGTATTTGGGGATGATTCGGGTTAAAGCACAACGCTTCACAGGTATGGTGATATTCTTTGTATATTCATTATATACAACTGTATATTACATACACAAATCCCCGCTTCCACGGGGATTTCGGGTGATTGATGGGATTTGAACCCACGACCTCCTGGGCCACAACCAGGTGCTCTAACCAACTGAGCTACAACCACCATCAGATTCTGTCGAGGTGAGAGGATTCGAACCTCCGACCCCCTGCTCCCAAAGCAGGTGCTCTAACCGGGCTGAGCCACACCTCGACTATTTGCTTCTGATCAAGCCAGTAAAATTAGATGCAGTCGATCTTTTCTGGCAAATCAAAAATCATCTGCCCGGCAGCGCTTCCACGGTGGTTCATCACTGCTTTTTGAAATAGGGCTGCCGGTTGTACGGCGCATTTTTAATATATGCCAGGATCAAATCCTTGGTGGCTTTCACCCCTTTCAAATGGGTGCGTTCCACACCATGGGAACTGGCCACACCGGGACCGATAAGTCCCACCCGCGCGTCCATACCGGCACGCAGCGCAGCGGACCCGTCACTGCCGTAGTACGGAAATACGTCCACCTCATGGGAGATATCGTTTTCGCGGGCCAACCGGATCAGCGTCTCGCGCATGGTGAAATCATAGGGTCCGGAAGAATCCTTGGCGCAGATGGAAACGGCCGTTTCCTTACCAGCCACCTGATCACCCACAACCCCCATATCTGCCACCAGAAGCTCTTCGACTGACACTGGAATACCAGCACAGCTGCCGTGTCCAACTTCCTCATAATTGCTGAAAAAGAATCCCACGTTCTTGGTCTTGATCTCCTCAAAATGATTCAGCAGGATGTCCAGCATCACACCGGCACAGGCTTTGTCATCCAGGAAACGGGATTTAATGAATCCGGTGTCGGTAACTTCAAACCGGGGATCAAAAAATACAAAATCACCCACCCGGATTCCGGCTTCCCTGGCGTCCTTTCCTGAGCTGATCAGCGCATCCACCCGAACATGCATTTTGGTCATGTCACGTTCCGTTTTGGTTATTTCACGGTTTACGTGAGCAGCCGGATTGTTCAGCAGAAACGTTCCGCGGTAATGTTTTCCATCATGTGTCCGGACAGTTACATGCTCTCCCTCAAAACTGTTAGGCGGCCAACCGCCCAGCTGAGTCAGCTCCAGAGTGCCGTCGTCCCGAATGTGCTTAACCATTCCGCCAAGCGTATCAATATGACCGGAAATCACCAGCTGCGGTGATTCAGTGGAACTAACAAGCAATGCGCCCTTTCGGGTGCGAATCTGAGTAAACGGCAGGGATTTCACCGATTCCGAAATGAAGTCAATTACTTCTTCCGTAAATCCGCTGGGAGAATGAATATCCACCAGCGCTTTAATATATGATTCAGACATTTTGATTCATCAACCTTGTTTTATCTGTACAAACGTACCAGCGAATCCGCCAGTCATTTATTATGACTCCGCTGCGGACTCTCAAATCTTTCCAACCGGAACACCTTTACCAGAATCCGGTCCATCAGTCGGGTCGGCAGAATCTTCATCAAATAGTAATTTTTCCAGGCTTTCCGGGTGACTAAATATCGCGCTTTTGGTTTCTTCATTCGGAGAATTTTCTCCGTCAGCACCGCCACTTTTTCAGCAGGCAGCGCTGAGCGGCTTTTTTCGATCAGCAGGCTTTCGAACTGCCTCAGCGCAGGTTCATACTCCGATCCAATATACGGATTATGCTCGCTGTCGGGTTTTTTGGTCCAGATAGCCGACTGCACCGGTCCCGGTTCGATCAGCACCACTTCCAGACCATGGGGAATCAATTCCATCCGCAAAGCATCGGACCACGCTTCCAGGGCATATTTGGAAGCCGAATAAGGTCCCATAAACGGCAGCACCCGCCGTCCGGCCACGGAACTGATATTGATGATGCGTCCCGGGGCACCGGGTGTGGAATGTGCTTTCAGAATAGGAAAAAAACACTGGATCACCCGATGCACGCCCACCACATTCACATCCAGCTGATGACGCAGCTCTTCTGCGCTGAAAATCAGCAGGGGACCGCCAGTGGCAATCCCCGCATTGTTAATCAGAGCTTTGACTTGATCACCGGGATCAAGAATTTTCTCCAGTCGCTGTGCCTCTTTTCGGCAATTTTCTTCATCGGTCACATCAAACACCAGCGGAATAAACCTGTCGCCGAACTGTTCTGCCAGATCAGATGCATCTTCCGCTCGGCGGACACTGCCAATCACCTTGCAGCCGGACCGGCACAGATGCCTGGCGACAGCTGCACCAATCCCCGTGGATACACCTGTAATAATAACGCAAATCATGCTGAAGCTCCATCCGCATCATTCAGCGGAATCTGTTCGAGTTTGTTTGGAATAGACAAAAAAAGGGGTGAGACATCCCACCCCTTCCATGAATTTGAATCAGTTTATTTAAACAGGATTTCAGTGGTGATTTCAAACCGGGTACGGAAGAAATCATCATAATCAGATTCCTTCCACTGCAGACGCAGGGTGGGTTTGATACTGATTTCACCAAAGTCGGACTTATGAACCACGACCTTGTAATGAGCCCACATATAACTATGGTCAATCTCATTACCGTCCCAATCCACCGTCGCCATATCGTACCATAAGGCCATTGAACCGGGACCTAGAATACTGGTGGACGCCTTGACACGGAAAAGGGTGCCTTCATATTCATACTGACCGGTTTCCATTTCCATGTTCGACATTTCCACTTCTTCTTCCTGCTTGGTTGACGCAAAGGAACCTGCGAATTTGAAGCCGGCAATTGGCGGTGAAAACACATTGATACCAAAAGTCATCGGCGCGGCGCATCCGTCGCTGCCCATGGTTTTATACAGGGATGGCTGTACTTTTAAACCTGCCAGAGGCATAGTGTAATTCACCGCAAATGTGTATTCATCGTCGTGTTCTGCGTCATCATCCACTTCATATTCTGTGGTATTGGTGACATTGTCATTCACTGTCATAGTGAGACCCAGCGTTCCCGGACCGATATTTCCGTAACCGATGAAGCCGGTGGCTGAATTCACGTTGAAAAGCACCCAGGGGATATCCACCGGACGATATGGAAAATAGTGAAGATCAATGATGGGATTGTTGATACCGTTGATAGGAACAATACCGCCCAGCAGACCGCAGACATCGGTTTTGTATCCGAAAAACAGCTGATTAAAATAAATCGGCTGTTTTTTGCCTGATCCGTGAGCAAGGGAGTGCACCGGTGAACCTTCACCCATTGTGCCAAAGTTACCTGGTCCTTCACCACTGATAGACACTTTTGCCATCCAGCCGTCACCAATGTCGGCAACAGCATTCAGACTGGCGCGGTAATAAATGTACATGTCAGTGGTTTTTGTAACAGATCCATTGGGGAAGTCACCGTAGTCTTTAATATCCCAGCGGGGACGTACCCTGGCGGCTCCGCTGAAAGTGATTTGTGCCATTAATGAACCTATCATTAATAAAGCCAGAAAACTGATAACCAGCTTACGCATACGTATTCTCCTGTGTTGTATTAATAAGTTTTGGAGTGTGACCAGAGCGGCGGGGTTCGGAAAACAAACATGGATGCACTCCATGCTCTTAAAAAAACAGAACAGCCACCCACACTTGAATTTACACTGAACTTGAGAAACCAACCTTATATATTTTTCCACGGCAAAGAGATGACGCACACCTTTGTATTGGCGCGGAACAAAGGCACAAATCCTGCATTATTGCGCTGCATTTTTTGAGAAAAAAAATTGGAGTGCATATGAAAAACATGATCCTGATTACGCTATTTGCCGCGGCTGCGTTTGCTGCACCCAGCCGCAAAGAATTCAGCGAAGCTTTTATCGATGTGGCAGCCAAAGCCAATCCCGCAGTTGTATCAATTGTCTCGGAAAAAGTGATGGAAAATGATTTCCATCGCTTTTTTTTAAATCCCTGGTTTGAAGATTTCGGTCCCCGTGAATACAAGGGCGAATCTCTCGGCTCAGGGGTGATCGTGGATGCCCGTAAAGGGTATATTGTCACCAATTTCCATGTAGTGGAAGATGCCGACGAAGTGAAAGTACAGCTGTTGAACAATGGTGAGATTGAAGCGGTTGTAATTGGTACCGATCCGCTTTCCGACCTGGCTGTTCTGCAGGTGGAAGCAGATGATCTCACCGCAGTACGGATGGGCGATTCTGATGAGCTTGAAATTGGTGAATGGGTTATTGCCATTGGCAGCCCTTTTCAGCTGAATCTTAATCACACCGTAACTGCCGGTATCGTCAGTGCCAAGGGCCGCAGTGACGTCATCTCACGCGTGAATTTTGAAAATTTCATTCAGCATGATGCCGCCATCAATCCTGGAAATTCCGGCGGAGCCCTGCTGAATTTGGACGGTGAGCTTGTCGGCATTAATTCCGCCATCGCCACAGACGGCTTCTCCAGAGCAAATGCCGGAGTGGGATTCGCAATTCCCATCAATCAGGTGAAGCGGGTGGTAAGAGATCTTATTGAACATGGATCTGTCGCCAGAGGCTGGCTGGGAGTGTCCATCCAGGATATCGATCAGCCAATGGCCAAAGCCCTCAATCTCGGATCCCGAAACGGAGCCATTATATCCCAGGTGCTCAATGACAGCCCCGCTTCTGAATCCGATATCCGCGAGCAGGATATCATTCTGCAGGTAAATGACATCAAAATTGAAAGTGCGTCCCATCTGCGGAATTCGGTGGCAGCACTGAGTCCGGGTGATAAAGTCAAATTCCGTGTTTTGCGGGATGATCGGGAAAAAGTCATTACTGTTGTACTTGGAACGCGGCCGGATGAAGAAGACCTGCAGCTGGCCATGCAGCGGAATGGATATTCCGGATTTGATGTGCTTGGTCTGAAAGTCGAAAACCTGAATGGCGAAACTTATGGACGATATCACTACGACGGAAACGGCGTCATCGTTGCAGAAGTTGAAGATGATTCACCTGCCGAAGATGCCCAAATCCGACCGGGTGATGTTATCGTGAAGATTGGTAAAACCAGCATAACATCAGAGCGGGAATACCTGGAAGAATTGGAAAAATACGAAACTGGAGACTCCGTGCTTCTGCTGATAAAAACTGATAATTCCTCGCGGTTTGTAGCGTTGGAAATTGAGTAAAACATTAAACCCGGGGGGGAGTATTCTTCCCCCTGTTTCTTTATCAGCTCTGTATGTCTTTACACGAATTGTATATTTATTTTTCATTTCAACACTCAGGAATCATTCGTTGTCTTCGGTGTGAATTCGCATAAGTCTAATTTTTCCCAATCACCGCAGTTCC
>CAZGNZ010000077.1:0-5361 GCA_964527215.1 uncultured bacterium
TATATTATATATCAATTAGTTATACACCATTTTTCAAGTGAGAAATGTTAATTACGGAGATTATGAAGAATCCTCAATCCAGTCGTCTCGAATCCTTTATTGCCGCACCCAAAAAAGCGCTGTGGAAGCTCTCCCTGCCCATCATGATGGGAATGATTGTTCAAAATATCTACAACATTGTGGATATGATTTTCGTCGGGAGGTTGGGTCCGGAAGCCATTGCGGCACTGGCCTTTAATCTGCCGATGGTTTTTTTTGCCATCGGTCTGATATTTGGTCTCGGGACCGGAGCGACCGCGGTGATTGCTCAGGCAATTGGTGCAAATAATAAAAAACGGGCCGATAACTGTGCTGAACATTCCCTTCTGCTGGGTGTGGTTCTAAGTGTCTTGATCGCCATCCCCGGTATCATCTGGGGCAAGTCCATTCTGACTCTCATCGGCACACCTCCCGACATCCTGCCGCTGGCCTACGATTATCTTCATATATACGCCGCCGGTATCGGTTTCATGATTACGGCTGTTTTTTTCAGGAGTATTCTGTCCGGCGAAGGCGACACAACCTTTCCCATGATTGTCATGAGCATCGGCACGGTTCTGAACATCATTCTGGATCCCATATTCATTTTCACTCTCGGGTTGGAAATCAAGGGTGCTGCGCTGGCCACAGTCATCAGTCAGGCCGTAGTGATGGGGATTTTCATATATGCCCTTTTCATAAAGAAGCATTCCTACATCACATTTAAACTGAAGGATTTTTCATACACACCGGAAATTCTTAAAAGGATCATCATGGTGGGATTTCCGGCTTCGCTCTCCATGATCATCATGTCCGTCGGCGGTGTGGTATTCAACTTGATTCTGGTGTCTTTTTCCCCCAATGCAGTGGCAGCTTATCAGGTTGGGGGACGGTTGGATTTTCTGGCATTGCTGCCGATTTTCTCCATTGCGACAGGACTGATGACGCTGGTGGGTATGTTTTACGGAGCCCGCCGCTTCAACCTGCTGGCATCCATTATACGCTACGGACAGTTGCAGGCGGTACTGATTACTTCCATCATCGGTGCCTTGTATTTCTTTTTTGCAGAAGCCATCATTCCAATATTTACCGATTCAGAGGAAATCATCGAAATCGCCACCACTTATCTGAGAATGATCGTTTTTGCCATGCCCGTTATCGCGTTCGGCATCACTTCCAACAGGACCATGCAGGGTATGGGCCACTCTATTCCCATGTTGGTGACAACCACACTGCGGGTAATCGGAATCAGTGCGCCGCTTGCACTGATCTTCACCAAAGTCCTGAACAAACCGCTGGAATTCGTCTGGGTAGCCATGATTATTTCCTCACTCATTTCATCTTCAATCGCATATATCTGGATGAATAACCTACTGAAGCAGTCACGGCAGGATTCAGGAAAACCGGAAATGGCAACAGCGTCAGCAATTGAATGATGCACTGCTTTTTAATGAATTTCCCCGCCATGCCAACTGGCGGATTCAAACCGCAGAGCAGAAATGATCTTGATTAAAGGGGTATTCAGTTGTTTGCGGTGCGTTCTGCAGAAACCTGCATAACCAGCTTGAGGATGACGGGTCGGTGATCGGAGACATTGGATTCATATTCGAACCAGCCGTTGTAGAGGTAATCATCCACCCGGATGGTTTTTACCCGTGATCCGGTATTCTGGAAATCATCAAACAGTTCGTTGGTGATAAGAATGTGGTCCAGATGGGAGGGCCATGACGGATAACTCCACTGATAGTGGGTGTTGTCATTGGCAATTTCCATATCCGTAAACAGGTAATTCTGATCGTCATCAATAAAATTCCAGAATACATTTAATCCCATTGGTTCCTGGATTTCATCATTCAGATCCCCCACCAGAATCACATTGTGGTCGGGATGAAATTGATCGATATATTCCTGAAGCCGTTCTGAGGCCAGCCGTCGACGCTCTTCGTTTTCGCTGCCGCTCATCGCTTTCAAGTGATTGTTTATTAACACAAAATTCTGTTCTTCATACAGAAATTCCAGAATGTAGGGTTCGCGGGGGAAGGCATAGCCATCATCCTCATAAATCTCAAAAGGGGTCTGAAGTACGGTAACCGCATCTGACTTCAAAACATAGGCCAGCCCTGATCCTGACTGATATCCGGCCCAGCTGTACAGGGTATCCAATTCATTCAGCAGTATCGGAATATTATTGAAATAGGCAGAGTTGTTAATCTCCTGCAGTGCTGTGATGTCGGCACCGGATTCAAGGATGATTCTGGCGGCATACTCTACGGTGGTTTGGTATTTTTTGGGGAAAGTCTCGATGTTCCAGCTCATGACGTCCAGAGATTCATTGGTGCCGACCCGGAACGGACCGGTGAAATACTCCTGGATTTCAGGGATTTCTGTCGGGCTGGTGGAATCGTCTTTGGCGCATCCGCTGACGAGCAGTACAACGGTTAATAAAAAAGCATTGATCATGGCCGCAAACTTACATCGCGATGACAGTACACTCAAAAGGTTTGCCGCCAATCCCTGCGGAAGCGGCCGGGTATCAGTTTACCGACCAAGTCTCAAAGGATTCCGGCTTTTTCCGAATGGCCATGATTCAGTAATTTAGGACATTGTTATCCGCAATAAAATAAGGAATCCTGCATGCGAACATCTGTAATTCTCATTACGGGCGCCAACGGTGAAATCGGTCACGGACTTATAACGGCACTCCATAAAAAACATCAGGAAAACATCATTGCTCTGGATTTACAGCCCATGGATGATTCTATCCGGGGATACATCCGAGAAGGGCTGGTGGGCAATATACTGGACAAAAATCTGCTGGAACAGATAAATGCCGAGTATGAGGTATCCGAGATTTATCATCTGGCAGCGCTGCTGAGCACCCGGGCGGAATTTTCCCCGCAGATGGCCCATGAAGTGAATGTGGGCGGCACCATCAATTTCCTCAAACTGGCTATTGATCAGTCAGGCAGCCGCGGCAAAGCAGTAAAATTCTTCTTTCCCAGTTCCATTGCCGTGTACGGAATTGGCAGTCTGGAGCTGAAAAACAAAGCCGGTGCGGTCACCGAGGATGCGTATCTGGATCCCACCACCATGTACGGCTGCAATAAACTGTACTGCGAAAAGCTGGGCACCTATTACGCCCGTTTCTACCGCCGACTGACGGCTGAATACAAACCCGGTCTGGTGGATTTTCGCGGAATCCGGTTCCCAGGACTGATCAGCGCACACACCGTGCCTTCCGGCGGAACCTCTGATTATGCACCGGAGATGCTGCATGCCGCCATCAAGGGGGAACCCTACGACTGTTTCGTACGACCCGACGCCCGCATCCCTTTCATGACCATGCACGATGCCGTCCGCTCTACCCTTGATCTGATGTCCGCCCCGCGGGAAAACCTGAACAAACTGGTGTACAACGTCACCGCTTTCAGCCCCACCGCAGATGAGCTGAAAACCAAGATTACGAGTTTGCTTCCCGGCAGTGAACTGGATTACAAAGTGACTGAAAAACGGCAGGCCATTGTGGACAGCTGGCCGGCAGATATCGACGACAGCTGCGCTCGGCGGGACTGGGGCTGGCAGCAGGATCATGATTTTGACACAGCCTTTGAGGAATATCTCTTCCCCCGCATCAAAAAACACTACGGTGTGGACTAAGGGTTTTGAGAATTTTAAAGCTGGAAAAACGTGTTCCGTCACTCAATAACAATTGATCGTTAAAAATAGCCAATCACTATTTACTATTGACCATTTACCATTAACTATTGACACCTAACCAATTACAGAGGAATTCATGGATACAGTCAAAACTCGTTTACAGGATGAAATCAGCGGTATTCGCGATGCCGGCTTGTACAAATCTGAAAGAATAATCGAATCCCAGCAAAGCGCGGAAATCGAAGTCGGCGGTCAGAAAGTGCTGAACTTCTGCGCCAACAATTACCTTGGCCTGTCCAATCACCCCGATCTGATCAAGGCAGCACAGGACGGAATGGGCAAATGGGGATTCGGGCTCAGTTCCGTGCGTTTCATCTGCGGCACCCAGAGCATTCACAAGGATTTGGAACGCAAGCTGTCGGAATTCCTGCAAACGGAAGACACCATCCTCTACACCTCCTGTTTTGATGCCAACGGCGGTCTGTTCGAAACCCTTCTCGGACCGGAAGACGCCATAATCTCCGACGCCCTGAACCATGCCTCCATCATTGACGGCGTCCGGCTGTGCAAGGCTCAGCGGCACCGCTATTCGAATTCCAATATGGATGAACTGGAAAAAATCCTGAAAGAAACCCAGTCCGCCCGCACCCGGCTGATCACCACAGACGGTGTATTTTCCATGGACGGTTTTGTGGCAAAGCTGGATCAGATCTGTGATCTGGCGGAGAAATACAATGCCATGGTGCATGTGGATGATTCCCACGCCACCGGCTTTTTCGGTCCCACCGGCCGCGGCTCCATTGAGTTCTGCAAGGTCATGGACCGGGTGGATATTGTCACATCCACGCTTGGAAAGGCGATGGGCGGTGCATCCGGCGGATTCACATCGGGAAAAAAGGAAATCATTGAGCTGCTGCGTCAGCGGTCTCGCCCCTATCTGTTCAGCAATACGGTAGCTCCGGCCATTGTCTGCGCTTCAATCGCCGTGCTGGACATGCTTTCACGCACGACGGAGCTCAGGGACAAGCTGGAAACGAACACCCACTTTTTCCGGGATCGCATGACGGCGGCCGGGTTCGATATCAAACCGGGTGAGCATCCAATCGTCCCCATCATGCTCTATGATGCCCGTCTGGCACAGGATATGGCAGCTGCGCTGCTGAAGGAAGGCATTTACGTCATTGGATTCTCTTTCCCGGTCGTACCCAAGGGACAAGCCCGCATCCGGACCCAGATCAGCGCGGCTCACTCCACCGGTCAGCTGGAAAAAGCCATCACCGCATTTGTAAAAATCGGAACCGAGCTGGGTGTACTGAAATAGTCGGAAGGCAATATGATTGATTGAAAGGCCTGTCGATTGACGGGCCTTTTTGTTAGCAGGAAAATTGTGTATTGGCTGATTGGTTGAGCAGTACTTCGCAGACAGGGTGCGGACAGATGGTTGAGTGGGTGAGTAGGACTTCCCCGGCAGGGTGTTGTTAATTGGTGTAATAGTATATTGGTTGATTGGTTGAGTAGTGCTATGCAGCATGGTGTCATCGAGTGTGCCTGGAACGTTGTCAGTTTTCAACGGTCATCATAGGCCATGGCACTCTTCTCCTAATTTCCGATTTCAAATTTCAAATTTCAAATTTGATGGCTTCGCAAAAAGTCAAATTGCACAAAATAAAGTAAAACGAGGTTGGG
>CAZGNZ010000078.1:0-5265 GCA_964527215.1 uncultured bacterium
TCCCAACCTCGTTTTACTTTATTTTGTGCGATTTGACTTTTTGCGAAGCCATCAATATTCAACCTTGCGAAGGGCATCTGTTGAAAGAAAAATTTCACCTTGATCCGAATGTGGTTTTTCTGAACCACGGCAGTTTCGGATCCTGTCCGAAACCCGTATTTAAGGCATATCAGAACTGGCAGCTGCAGCTTGAGCGCGAACCTGTCCAGTTTTTCAATCGAATCATTGAAGGCCCGCTGAGGGAGTCCCGTGAAGCGCTGGCTGCATTCATAAACTGCGATCCGCTTGATCTCGTATTTTTTCCCAATCCCACAACAGCGCTGAATGCAGTTATACGAAATTTGAATTTGAGTTCCGGGGACGAGGTTCTTACCACCAATCATGAATACGGTGCGATGATGCGCACATGGAATTTCTATACCCGGGAGTGGGGGGCGAAACTGATTCAGCAGAAGATTCCCCTGCCCCTGAAAGAAGGGTTTGACTTCTCAGGATGGATTTGGAAAGCTGTCACACCGCGAACGAAGGTGATTTTCATCAGTCAGATCACCAGTCCTACCGCTTTGGTGTTTCCCATGAAAAAGCTGTGTGAGCGTGCCCGCCGGGAAGGCATTATGATGATCATTGACGGCGCTCATGTTCCGGGATTCAACCCGCTGGATATTCAGTATCTTGATCCTGATTACTATTCAGGTGCATGTCACAAATGGATGTGTGCACCCAAAGGTGCTTCTTTTTTATATGCCAGGAAGGATTGTCAGTCAACAGTCAAACCGCTGGTGGTAAGCTGGGGCTGGGAATCCGATCGTCCAGGTCCGTCCCAGTTTCTGGACTGGCATGAATGGCAGGGTACTCGTGATATGAGCGCATTCCTCTCGGTTCCTGACGCTATTCAGTTTCTGAATGAAGAAGGCTGGTGGGACCATGTCAGCGGTTCCTGCAAGGCGATGGCTCGGGAGATCAGAAATGATATTCATAATATCACGGGATTGGAGAAAATTTGTCCTGACCTGTGGGTGGGGCAGATGGTATCCTGCCCTTTGCCTGAACTGGATCCGGATCAGCTCCAGCGGGATTTATGGAATACCTATCGCATTGAAGTACCTGTCCTGAAGTGGGAAGACCAAATTTTTATTCGTGTTTCTTTTCAGGCCTATAATGACCGGAAGGATCGTGATATCCTGATGCAAGCCCTCAAATCTCTGCTGCCGCGAAAACGCTGAGGGATTCAGGAGAACTTCTCAAAAGTACACCGCAATAATCTTTTATTCATTTATATCCCCACCGTTTGACTGCTGCCTGCTGGGAGTGTTTAAAAATCAGCATCCTGAATGGGCTTCAGGATGGACAAAACCTCTTCATCATTACTGATCAGTTGCTGTCTCCATTTTTGCCTGTTCCCTCAGAATAGTAAAGATTCCTGCTAATGCCATAAATCCCCCTGCTGCAACGAAAACACCCGTTTTTTCCTGAAAAATTATCCAGGCCAGTGCGGAAGCAACAATCGGTTCCCCCAGTGGTATGGTCAGAACGACAGTGGGAGGACTGTATTTTACGGAATGATACAGCAGGCTGTGTCCCAATATGGTTGGAACAATTCCCAGCATCAGAAGACCGCAGTATTCATATGGCTGAAAACCAACCAAAGGGGCCTTGGCGAATGGTATCATGATCAAAACTGCCGCCGCTGCAGATAGATATACCAGTCTGGAATACGCAATAGTTGTTGCTTCTTTTCGGACTCTCTCGGTGATGAGAAAGGTGACAGCAAACCAGAACGAACTTGACAATGCCAGCATATTCCCCAGATTGTGACTGCTCTCCACCTGAAAATCACGGACACCGATTATGAATGCGCCGCTTAAGGCCATCCCCATTCCGAGAATCAGCTTCCTTGTCAGAGAACGGTGATAAAAAATGCGTTCGAAAAACAGGGTGAAAACAGGAGCCAAAGTCGCCAGGAAAGTTGCATTGGCAATGGTTGTATATTTAAGAGCCGTGAAAAAAGTGACAAAGTGCAGACCCAGAAAAAAACCGGCAGTCATGGTCTTTACACGATTTGCAGCGGACAGTCTGGTCTGACGAAACCGGAGACTGAACAGCCAAAGAAGCGATGAGGCGGTTACCATTCTCCAAAATGTCATGGTCATGGCGGGAACATCATTTATCCACCGTGCAATAATGGACGCGGTGCTGACGGACAAAAGCGCAAATGCCAGAATCAGGTGTGTCGGAATTTTCATGTTGTCAGAATATTTTTCTCAAGGGGAAACGGTGGGAATATTACTCCTTAATCAGCCTGCAGAAAAATTATTTATTCCATCATTATCAGGATTAATTGGATTGGTCCAGCATCTATGATTATTTGAGTCCCAATAATAATATTTAACAAGAGTTAACAATGATTCACGGATATCCGGTTGACATTGGGTTGGTTTCAGTCGATGATTATAACAGACGGAGATTGATTATGGTAAAAAAAGACATCAGGAAAAAAGTTGAAAGCGGTTACTATCAAACGGAGTCTGTAATTGAAAAAGTGACGTCTGAACTGTTTATCATCCTATTTCCGGGGGTTTCCGAGAACATACCCAGGCGGGTCAGCAGATTGTGCGGTGAACCGAAACGAAGTTCATCTGTTCAGGACAGTCAATAACTAATTAATAAGTCACTCATACATCCGCCGATTAAATGGCAGTAGCATGGCAAAAGTCATGCTATTGCTGTTTATAAAACCTGAATATTCGCGGGGTGATGCCGGATGAATTCAACTGTTGCACCATTTGATACTCCAACATCGCGCCGAGTATTCCAGCCACATCCGAAACATTGACAAAGGAATTACTCAAATCCTATTTGAGAAAAGGTACAGCCGTTTCAGGTTTCAGGTCATAGATGTTTGCAGCTCGCCAGTTACCTGCCTGCAATCCACCGCTGATGCATGTCCGGGGACTGGGTCGGATACAATTAAACCTGCGGACTACAAAACAGACAGCAGCAGCCAGCCGAGATCATTCGGCAGACTGTTCAGGCTGCCGCTTTTCAGACTCACAGATATCCCTCCGCCCTGAGGATTGTAATCCATGCCTTCCAGTCCGGCACCGCCCAGCGTGTAGAATTGAACAGGCTTATTCTCAATGCCTTTTAAGGTGATGCTGGATCCCAGGAGTCCGCCGACACTTATGCTGGTGGTTGTCTCAGGGTGGATATGTATTTCCATCTTTTCCATGGCATCAATGCTGTTTTTGTCGCCGTTGAGTTTGAAACTGATTGGATTGCCGCCGGGTTTTAGGCTGCCGAACAGGATAACTTTATTGGTGGTCAGTTTACTTAAGGCATTTTCCATTTCTGTATCGGAAAGATTGAACACCTGAAAACCGATTGCATAGGAGTCATTTGATCTCGCGCAGTCATGACTAATGATTTGATAGGCGTTGGCCCCAAGGGAATTTGCTTTCTTTTTCACACTGTAAAAAATATAGGCAAGAGAATGTTCAGAAATCAGGACATCAACATCGATCGTTGCAACTGCATCTGCAAGATCAGGTGTGACGGATTCCGGGATGAAATTGAACGATTTGGGAATATCTTTGGCTTTTAGAGGGATGAATGATTCATTCAGGATTTCCACCACCATGTTCTCATCAATTTTGGAAGTGGGCGACAGAAGCGATTCATAGTAATGGGAACAGCTGCAGATGAGCAGAGGAGTCGCAGTAAGAAGGACCAGAAAACTCGTCTTCATGTTATTCTCCGAAATGGGTTTGGTTGTTAGGCGATACAGGTATGCTTTCAGGCATCGGCCTATATTATTGAATAATGATCGCCGAAAATTTAGGAATCGGATTAGAAATACGGAAGATTATTTTTAAACTGCATTATCAAGCAGGATAATCCGCTATTCGACTGATCACAGACGAAAATAAAATGCTTGAAACCGCAGTGAAAACAGGTAACCAGTTGTTTGTCATTGATCCATTCGATCAAGGCAAATTGCACCCCTTCAGGGTGCTTACCCAAATCCGTCCGATACCCAGAGCTGCGCCCTGGTCTGAGATATCCAACCCTTTCAGGGCTGTGGATCTGGTTTAACCAACTGGTCTGTGGAACCACAGATTGGAATATCCCCCAAATATCACCCATCCCAAACCCCCATGGATACCGGGACTGCGCCCTGGTCTGAGATATCCAGCCCCATCAGGGCTGTGGAACTGGATTAACCAAATGGTCTGTGGAACCACAGATTTGAATATTCCCCAACTATCACCCATCCCAAACCCCCATGGATACCAGGACTGCGCTCTGGTCTGAGATATCCAGCCCCTTCAGGGCTGTGGATCTGGAATAGCCAAATGGTTCGTGGAACCACAGATTTGAATATCCCCCAAATATCACCCATCCCAAACCCCCACCACTCCCGGGGAAATAGCGCATGGCTTGGGATTCAGGATGCAGCAATCCCAAGTCCCAAGGCGGTCATTCACCTGAGGTCATTCAATCTGTTTGAGCACTCACCTATATTATAACTATGCATCCTGAACCGCGATCCGGACAGCAATCATTGGCAATTGTTATATTTTATATTGGTAACTGGTCATCTGGGATTGCATTCACGGCTTCCGACTGACCATTAACTAATCAATCATTTCACTATTATACCATTCCTCTACTCCGCCACTCAACCAACATCATTCTGCCAAGCCCAAACGCATTTGGTGTGCAATGAAATTCTCTGACATTGAACGTTCTTTTCTTTGAAGAAAAGAACCAAAAGAACATGCGCTGCAGACCAATTTCATCTCGATTGGATCTTTCATTGAATGAGATAGACTCGTCCCGTCGAAAATCAGACGGGACTCGAACAACAACATCTCATTCGCACCATGAAACATCCAATCTCGACAGTCTGCTCTTCGCTCAGACTGACTGAAATTGTACTGAATGCGCGATAATACTTGTACTCCTCAGAGCTTGTGCTGATAACTGACCGCTGGAAACTGACGGCTTTCCCAAACCCACTCAACTGCTCGACCAATTGAAAACACCCGATCCTTCAGGTTTTTTCCCCTGCACCCCTTTCGGGTTCTTCCGTAATTCTATCCGGTTCCCGGGGCGATGCCCCGGGCTGACGTTCTTCAGCCCCTTCAGGGCTGTGGATCTGGAATAGCCAAATGGTTCGTGGAACCACAGATTTGAATATCCCCCAAATATCACCCATCCCAAACCCCCACCACTCCCTTCTATTGTGCCAAATGGCAATAATCA
>CAZGNZ010000079.1:0-4865 GCA_964527215.1 uncultured bacterium
CGATGGGGCTGACCAGTGATGATCCTGCCCCGGACGGCTATACCTATGAAGACGGCCCGGACTGCAATATGGACTGTTTCGGCACGGCATTTTTTGACGACTGCGGTATCTGTTCGGAAGGAAACAGCGGTCACACAGCCAACATCGATATTGATGACTGCGACGTCTGTCCGGATGGAACCATGGGGCTGACCAGTGATGATCCTGCCCCGGACGGCTATACCTATGAAGACGGTCCCGACTGCCATGAAACCTGCTTCGGCACGGCAGTACTTGATGAATGTTCAGTCTGCTGTGACGGAACCACTGGGGTGGATTGCTCCTATTTTGCTGATCAGTTTGATTTTGCCGGTGCCTACGACTGTGCGGGAGTCTGTTTCGGTCTGTCTGAAAATGATGTCTGCGGAATCTGCGATGACGATTCCGAAAATGACGGAGTATCCTGCTTCGGCTGTGCCGATCCCGCTGCAATGAATTTCAATGAACCCTGCATCAGTGAATACGGAATGGACTGCCTGGATACGGTTGAAGGGAATCTTACCTGTGATTACATGGGTGATTTCAACGATGATCAGGCAGTGGATATAGCGGATATTATCGCCATGCTGGATATCTACCTGTACGATATTGAACCCACATCCTACCAACTGGAAACCTGTGATTTGTTTGCGGATGACGCCATCAATATCCTGGATGTTGTGATGATCATCGAGATCATTCTTGGTGAAACCCTGCTGAAACCGGAGCTGCCGACATTCGCAGAACTGATTCACGGATCGACTGGATACCGTCTGAATTCTGACGGCAGTATCTCAGCGGTTGAGCTCTTGACTGCAGGCAGCTATTCGCTGCTGGAGTCAGACAGTCAGTCAGGGTGGATGGTGACAAGTGCTGGAGAAAAAATTATCGCACTGAATCTTGAAGGATGCACCAACCTTGAACCGTTGAACATTGCCTATGACGGTGAAATGACGATTGTTGACAATCTGGTCTATGACTGGGATGGTGGTTTCTTGACTGCAGAGGTGAAGGAGATTCCGGACGGTTTTGCGCTGAATAACCCATATCCGAATCCATTCAACCCGGTAGTCAATTTGCAATACGAAGTACCGGATGCCGCTCAGATCAGCATTGTCATTTACGATATTACCGGCAGACAGGTGCAGGAACTGGTGTCTTCAGATCAGGTAACGGAAGCTGGCTTTTATACCCTGCGATGGAATGCAGAAGCATTTCCCAGCGGCATCTACATCCTCAGGATGCAGACCATACGATATGTTTCAACCCAGAAACTTATTTTACTGAAATAAAAATTGCACTGTAAGTAAAAAACTGCCCCGGAATTCCGGGGCAGTCATCTTTTCATTCTATATAAACATAAGGGGAAGATATGATAATATCTCAACTATCGGTCCTAACTGACCAGGGAGAGTCTGCAATAGTTCCTGGTGTACAACGAAATCCAGTTCTGGCTGCAAGATCAGCCAAAAGGCTGCTGGTTTTCATAAGCCTGATGCTGATGTTCATCAGCCTGACTATTGCTGGCACTTACAGTGGCGGAACAGGAACAGATCTGGATCCCTACCAGATTGACACACTTGATGATCTTGAAGAGCTGTCATTAACCTCAGATGACTGGACAGCCGGCACCTACTTTATTCAAACAGCTGACATCGATGCATCGGATACCGAGAACTGGAACAGCGGAGCGGGGTTTTCACCCATTGGCGGTTCACCCAGTTTCAGAGGGTCCTATGACGGTCAGAATCATATTATTTATAATCTGACTATTAACAGGAGTTCGGAGGATTTTATTGCTGTGTTCGGCAGAGCTTACGGCGCAGTCATTCAAAATCTGGGGCTTGAAAATCTGTATGTCAACGGGAATAATTATGTCGGCGGCATGGTAGGTTATAATGAATGGGGTTCATTAATCAGTCACTGCTATGTCACAGGGTCGGTTATCGCTGCGAATTATTATAACGGCGGTTTAACGTCATATAATTTCGCCGACGGTACATCGAATATTGATTGTCACACCTCAGTTTTTGTTGAAGGCGGTGTATATGCAGGCGGAATTGTCGGAAATCAGAATCGGGGAACTCTGACCAACCTATACAGCACAGGATACGCAAATGGCTCAAACTCAGGCGGGCTGGTGGCAAATGATGTTTTCGATCCAACCATCACGAGTTGCTATTGGGATATGGAAACATCCAATCTGCCTTCCAGTGCAGGCGGTACCGGTAAAACCAGTGCCGAAATGAAAACAGCTGCTACATTCACCGGCTGGACGTTTGATGCCGGCAACTGGCAGATCAGCGAAGGCAGTTCCCGTCCGTTTCTGGCTTGGCAGGACGTCATTGTTGACAATGATTATCCCAGCAGCATTGCAGCAGCCAGCTGCGCATTTCCCGCCGGCAATATTCATAATAACACCGGCAGTCAGATTTTTCCGGTAGAGTACGGCTATATGTACAAGGCAGACGAACCTCCAACCTGGAACGACTGTACAAAGGAAATTGTGGAAGCTGCCGATGCTCTGGCGGGCAATTCAGATGAAGTAATTGCAGTCACGACCATATCTGGACTTCAGGCCGAAACTGATTATTATTGCAGAAGTTACGTCACGGATGGTACACATGTATGGCTGGGCGATCCCGTGATGTTCACGACAGAAGCACATCCCTTCACCAATGGAACCGGTACGGAGGGTGATCCCTATCAAATTGCAAGTTTGGATGATCTTCAGACGCTCTCGGAGAACTCGGCATTGTGGGGTTCTCACTTCATTCAGACTGCGAATATTATCGCATCCGCGACCAGCAGTTGGAACGGCGGAGCTGGTTTTTCGCCAATCGGTGATGATTCCACCCCGTTCTCCGGTACGTATGACGGACAGGATTTTAGCATAAACGGGCTGACCATTAATCGTCCGGCAACCGATAAAATCGGGCTGTTCGGCGAAACCGGATTTTCAGGAACCGAAGGCACTGTCCAGAATCTGGTACTCACAAATGCCAATGTCACAGGCAGCAAATGGGTTGGAGCGCTGGTTGGAAATGCCTATGGTCCGATTGTTTCCTGCTCCAGTACAGGCAGTGTCACCGGGAATGATATAAAAACCGGCGGCCTGGCAGGACAAATTACATCAGATTCAATTACCGACAGCTACAGTACCTGCACGGTTAACGGTACCGGAGAAGTCGGCGGGCTGCTTGGCTTTGGCGAAGGCGGTGTCAGCAGATGCACCAGTTCCGGCAGTGTAACCGGCAGCGGTGACGAAGTTGGCGGTCTCATCGGGTTCAGCTATGACTCCGTTGATAATTCCTATGCATTCGGATCTGTAAACGGCAGTAACAGCGTTGGCGGTTTAATGGGAGGAACCGGATATAATACCATCACCAACTGCTACAGTACCGGTGCTGTGTCAGGATCCGGAGGAAATCTTGGCGGACTCATCGGCAGCAACAGTTCAGCAACCGTAAACAATTCTTTCTGGGATACAGAAACCTCCCTGCAGTCCGCGAGCGCCGGCGGGACCGGAAAAACCACCGCAGAAATGCTTGATTATGCCACCTATACGGATTTGGCTACTTCCGGACTGGATGCAGCCTGGGATTTCATTGATAATCCCAATGACGATGTCGGCAATAATGATGACTGGGGAATAAATTCTGCTGAAAATAACGGATATCCATTCCTGGAGTGGCAGGGGTACGACAGCGTTCTGGCATCGCCCGAAATGGTTGTCAGCGGCAATTCCCTGGAAATCCTGGACGGCGATACACAGCCGTCGCCCAATGATCATACCAACTTTGGAAATGCAGATGTCGACGGCGGCACTGTCATACGTACATTTACAATTGAAAATACCGGTGATGGCGATTTGACATTGACGGATGTATCCCCATATGTGGCGATAAGCGGACCGCAGGCAGATGATTTTGAAGTTACAGCACTTCCCGATGTGACGGTCATTCCTTCCGGTTCAACCACTTTTCAAGTAACGTTTGATCCTTCCGATGCCGGATTCCGGTCTGCAGTACTGTCCATCGCCAATAATGACAGCGATGAAAATCCCTACAATTTTACCATTCTCGGTAGAGGACAAATTTACGGCTGCACCGATCCTACGGCCTGTAACTACGATGCCGCTGCCACAATCGACGACGGCAGCTGTCTGGAGAACGACTGTAATGGTGACTGCGGCGGATCTGCAATTCCAGATGCATGCGGCATTTGCTCGGAAGGTAACAGCGGGCACACCGCCAATGAAGATATTGATGATTGCAATGTATGCCCGGATGGGACCATCGGATTCGGCAGTAACAATCCTGCACCGGACGGCTATACCTATGAAGACGGCCCGGACTGTAATCTGGACTGTTTCGGAACAGCATTTTTCGATGACTGCGGCATCTGCTCAGGTGGGAACAGCGGTCACACCGCCAACAACGACATTGATATCTGCGACGTCTGTCCGGATGGCACCATGGGACTGACCAGTAATGATCCTGCACCGGACGGTTATACCTATGAAGACGGTCCGGACTGCAATATGGACTGTTTCGGCACGGCGTTTTTTGACGACTGCGGCATCTGCTCAGGTGGGAACAGCGGTCACACCGCCAATATTGACATAGATGACTGTGACGTCTGTCCGGACGGTACGATGGGACTGATCAGTGATGATCCAGCACCGGATGGCTATACCTATGAAGACGGTCCGGACTGCAATATGGAGTGTTTCGGCACGGCGTTTTTTGACGACTGCGGCATCTGCTCAGGTGGGAATAGCGGTCATACGGCCAATATTGACATAGATGACTGTGACGTCTGTCCGGACGGTACGATGGGACTGA
>CAZGNZ010000080.1:0-4542 GCA_964527215.1 uncultured bacterium
TCGTCCGGAAAATGCGAAGCATTTTACGCATAGATATTCTCATGAAATATTCGGGTTAGCTGTTCAGCGATACTGTTTATTCTTATAAAACCAATAAAATGCAGACTGCCGTCACTTCTTTTTCGGTGGATATTTCTTTCCCTGGTGGCAGGACCAGCAGGTTACCTGATCGGCGTCTTTCCAGTTCAGAAAATCCGTGTTGACGGTGATGACCATTCTCATCATGGTCCGGGACAGGGTTTTGTGCTTGTTTCCGTCATCTGAAAAATCATCCAGATCGTGACAGAACTTACACTTCACGCCAAGGTCCCTGCTGATTTCTTTCATATGATTTTTGGTCAGCTGCAGGTCTTTGTATTTCAGTACCTGCAGGTTTTCCGGTGCGGTTCCGGCTGCGGCAAATGCCAGCACTAAAAATATGCCGATCAGTTTTTTAAACATTGTATCCCCAGATTATAAAAAAGTGTGCAGCTGAATAATCCATTCCGGTGACGGCTGATTTGCATCCTTCAAATCCAGATCGGAGATCCGTCCCATGAATTTTACACCCAAGACATTCAGAGGGAAAAGTTCAAATCCGACCGAATACCTGGAAATTGCTCCGTCTGCCCAATCAAGATCCGGATCAAAAAATTCATATCGTCCTGAGAAATGGATTCCCTGCCGAATACGCGTTTTCCACTCAATAAAATTCACAAAGGTCTCAGTATCCGGTCCGGTCCAGTCCCTCAGCCAGTCTGCTTCAAACAGGAGAGTATGCCGCCGGTAGCTGAATCCGCCGTTGATGCCCATGGCGGTCAGATCGTTTTCTTTAAATCCCTGAATACTGAGCAGAATTCCTGATTCCTGATTTATACCGGAATTAAGGGAAAGCCGGGCCGTGAACGCTTTGTCTTCCAGTGCCTGATCAAATCCGTATTCGGAATCGCTGCCCTGAGCAAATGCATTAGAAATACTGGCTGTAATCCGAACTCCCTTTGTCAGCTTCCGTCCGTATTCCACCATTGCGGGGGCTGACTGATATGGATAGGGACCAAAGAAAAGTCCTTCCTTTTCCAGACCGTGTGTCAGCCGGATGTTACCGCCGCGGATGAAGGCAGAGTGATCATCCAGTTTCAGTCCGTAATCCGGCAGTGACTTACCGATTTTCAGGAAGTGATCTTCGGAATCAAAGAAAACCAGCATCCAGTATTCATTTCCGGCTGCATTATTCAGAGCCTGCCTGTACACCAGATTGAGATGCGGATTGATTCCATATTGCGCATAGACATCTGCCTGCATGGGAAACAGGGGCATTTTCAAATCATCATTTTCATCTGAGTACATCATCAGCTGAAACCTGAAATCACCACCAATGCGCAGACCGGACGCTGCCGCACCGTCCCAGGTAGGAATAATGAACTGCATCATTTTCTTCATGGGCAGTTCGTCAGCGGCGAAAATGGTGGTCCCATAGTCGCTTCGAAGACCGCCGCCGGAGGGATTGATGTGGCACAGACTGCAGCCCGCTGAGGATTCCACGGAATATCCGGGAACTGCGCTGACCACGTTAAACAGGATCAAGGCGTAAATGAGTAACGACATGTTCTACTCCTCAATGAATTCCGGGGCACCCATGAGAATCCAGCTTGAAATCGTCTGCAGTTCGGTTTGAGGCAGTGATGATCCCGGCGGCATTTCGCCGCCTGCCTGCTGGGTATTGGTGAGTTTCTGCCATAATACAGACTGCAGCGTATCTCCGGGTACTACCAGAACCGCCGGCGGCGACATGGATGATACGATGCCGACCAAATTGGCATAACTGTCATCCGGTGACAATGAAAGGCCGCCCTGACTGTCGCCAATGTGACAGCCGGAACAGTAATTATTCAGTATGGGCTGAATCTGGTCCTGAAACAGGTTAATGTAAACAGGTTCATCGGGAATTGCCGACACCGGGTCGCCGCTGTCGGTGCAGGCCTGAACCACAAAAAGCAGACCTGTCGCCAGCAGTAATATTGATTTTGACATTGTTTATGCTCCTGTATGTACTGATATCAAGTCGATTTCACAGGGTTCACACGTTTGTTTCATTCGGAGAACGGCTGGCAGCCGGCAGCCTGCATGCTGTCGGCAGTTGATAGAGGTTAAATTCTGTTAGCCAGATGCGCACCCAGATGTGCGCTGTATATCAGTAATAAAACTAAAACGGTGTGAAGGACCAGCAGCCGACTGAAACCGGGGTAACGGACAATTTTGCGCTTAACTCTGATACCGGCAATGAACAGAAGGCCGACAGCTGCCAGCAGTGCCAGAAACCCGTGGGTTGTCAATGGATTAAACGGCAGTGACAGATGACCCATGAGCGAATCAGCAATAAAGCCGGTAGCTGCAGCTGCAGCAGAGGTGAACACACCGGCCAGCAGATTCCACCAGCCGGCATGCGCCAGGCTGGTGTTAGGAAATTTTAGAGCCAGCAGGTCAAATGCCCACCCGGTGATAATCAGTCCGATGGGAAAATGTACTAATAGAGGGTGCAGTGAGTCCCAGGTCGGCATACCGGATTGGAGTTCAATCAGGCCAGAATCAGACTGACAATCTGGACGACATCCAGCACGTCAACACTCAAGTCCTGGTTGATGTCGGCAGTGCAGATCTGATCATCATCAAATGTAATATTGCCGAGGATGTATCCGACAACCGCCACCACGTCCAGTACATCCAGGCTGCTGTCAAAGTTCACATCACCATCGGGTATGCAGCCGCCGGAATCCTCTTCAATGAGAAATGAACCGGTATATACATAATCCCCGGAAGTGTTGCCGTTGCCGTTGCAGGCATTTCCGGCAGCATAGATGGTGACCGGACCGGTACCGGCTTCCGGAGCCGTCCACTGAAATTGCCATGCAGCCCCGGCCGGCTGGCCATTAAAAGTGCCGGCTGAATTCTGTTTCAGATACTGGACACCTCCGCTGCTGCTGATTTGTGTCCACTGGCTCTGGGTCAGGCCCAGTACACCGCCCTGTGTGTTATCGGCAGTGCGCGGCGACAGTTCAAATCCCC
The DNA here is from genome assembly GCA_964527215.1 of uncultured bacterium. Lineage (GTDB taxonomy): Bacteria > Fidelibacterota > Marinisomatia > SCGC-AAA003-L08 > JACNLC01 > CAZGNZ01. The sequence continues at coordinate 3,043 of CAZGNZ010000080.1, forward strand.
AGCGCTGAAGACCAATCTGGTCGACAGAGACGGTCATGACATAGGTTTCACCGGGAAGGTAACTTTGAGGAATATCCGGAATTGACACAGAGCCGGAACCGGAATTGAGCGGAAAAGAAGAGTGACAGCCCTGGCAGGTGTTTTCTCCGGGTGCACCGGTCCGGGCATTGGGCGGGTTACCGGAATATGCCCAGAGAGATTGAATAAATATTGAGATAAGAAAGATGGCTGGAATTAACGAGGAACGACGGTTTGTATTCATTTTTTCTCCTGATAACTGGAAAAAATATACTATCACCGCAAGCCTCACCACAACATATATATAATAATTTATATAATCTTATATTTAAAATACAGAAAAGCCGCACGGAGGTGGTATAAAGCAAAGTCGATCTGCAAAAGTCGGAGTACTTCACGGATCTAAAATTCCTCTTTCCATTGGGGGCAGGCCACCATTTGTCCGCCGCCCACATCGGTCAGTTCCGGAATCTGCGGATCCTGTCAAATCCATTGGTTCAGCTAATGAATTATCTCATCCACCACCATCACCACATCCAGGATATCGATCTCTCCCGAGAAATTCACATCGCCGGATAAAAACTGATGCTCTTCCGGTTCGGTCACACCGAGAATAATATTGATATAGGTCACCAGATCCAGCACATCCAGCACGCCATCCACATTCACATCACCGAAGAGCACATCCGAGACCACCTGGATATATTCTTCCTTGGTCTGGCTGTCTGAGCCCTCTGCATCGTAAACGGTGAGGGTCACATCATAGATTCCGTTGATCTCATAGGTGAATTCGGGATGGGGCTCTGTGGAGTCGATGAAGCCGTCGGAATTGAAATCCCATTCGTAAGCCAAAACTTCTCCCTGCGGGACAGACGTAAACTGCACTGTTAACGGTCCCTCTCCGCTTCTGACATCAGCGGCGAAGTTGGAATGGAGGGAGGTGTTGTTGGGGTCGTAGGCATAGACCGCGCCGGTGAGGTTGTTTTTCATTGGTGCTGACACAATGAGATCATTTTCCAGCAGTGCAAGGGAAAACCCAAAATTATCCCCTGTTTCCAAATCTGATGAGATGATTTTATTGGTTTCCTGCCACGTGTTGTCAATTAACTCAAAAAGATAAACAGAGCCGGAAGCAGCGCCGCCATCCTGGTTTTTATATGCTGAGACTGCTAATGATTCATTGAAGAAGGCAAATGTTGATCCGAAATTATCAAAAGGTTCATTATCACTGGATTCTATGATTGAATTAATAATGAATGAATTTTCGTCAATTTCATAACAATAGATTTTACCTGTATATAAGTTATCTTGTGTTTGGAAATGTCCGGTACCAGGAGCAGATACGTATAAAACGTCATCATGTTGTACTATTCTAGTTCCGAAATGAGCTCCAAATGTAGTTTCTGGTGGATACATTGTACTAGTCTCGGTGATGTCTTGTAAATTGTGTAAAAAGTAAACAGGGTGCAGCAAGTTGTTTTA
>CAZGNZ010000081.1:0-3242 GCA_964527215.1 uncultured bacterium
GATGATCTGAAAAAACGAAATTAACTGATTATTGCCATTTGGCACAATAGAAGGGAGTGGTGGGGGTTTGGGATGGGTGGTCTTGGGGCTTGGTGAAATGGTATAATGGTGTAACGGTTAATTGGTTGAGTGCGGATTCTCTGTCAGGGAAAAGTTGGGTGGTCACTGGTTGTTTGTCAGCACAAGCTCTGAGGAGTACAAGGTTTATCGCGCATTCAGTACAATTTCAGTCAGTCTGAGCGAAGAGCAGACTGTCGAGATTGGATGTTTCATGGTGCGGATGAGATGTTATTGTCTGAGTTCCGTCTGATTTTCGACGGGACGAGTTTATCTCATTCAATGAAACAATATATCGAGATGAAATCGAACTGCAGCGCATGTTCTTTTGGTTCTTTTCTTCGAAGAAAAGAACATTCCATTTCAGTGAATTTCAGAACACACCAAATGCGTTTAGGGCTTGGCATGATAGTATTGGTTGAGTGGTTGAGTAGTGAAATAGTGTAATGGTATAATGGCTGAATTGGACTTTCTGACATAATACTGCTGAGTGGAACAGAAAGTCGTCAGTTGGCAGTCGTATGCCCTTGATTGTGTTTTTCCAATTTCAAGTTTCGGATTTCCTGTTCCAACTCCCCGTCGATTGCCGTCCGGATTGCGGTTCAGGAAGCATAGTAATTATACAGGTGAGTGCTCGAATAGGTTGGATTACCTCAGGTGAATGATCGCCTTGGGACTTGGGATCGCTGCATCCTGAATCCCATGCAACCCGGCTGTTTCCCCGGGAGTGGTGGGGGTTTGGGATGGGTGAACGTAAGACTTGGTAAAATCGCATAATAGTGTAATGGTTGACTACGATCTCCTCATGCAGGGTGTTTTCGAGCGGATGAGTCGTCAGTTTGCAGAGGTCAGTTGTCAGCAAAAGGGTTGCTGGATGTAGCCACCAATAACAGTTGAATCATATCACCATACCCTGATAGAATACCCGTCCAATCTTAACTGAAATAGGAATCAAATGCAGAAATATTTACTCATCCTTCTGGCTGTTGTACTGATCGGCTGCAAGGGACGATCGGATCAGACTCTGGAATATGTTGACGAGCTGCCGGAGCTGAACAAACTCTGGAACTACCGCGATCCCGCCGCTTCGGAGCAGGTTTTCCGAACAGTGCTGAAAGATGTGAATCGCAACACCCGTCAAGGATACTACTTGGAGCTAATGACCCAGATTGCCCGGACCTACAGTCTCCGCTATGAATTTGACCGGTCTCACGCGCTGCTGGATACAGTATCGGCCCAGCTGACGGATGAATTCCCTATCGCCCGGGTCCGGTATCTGCTGGAACGAGGACGGGCTTTCAACTCCGCCGGCAACCGGACAGAGGCAAAACCGCTGTTTCTGGATGCTTTCGAGACTGCCACGGAGAACAAGGCGGATTATCTGGCCATTGACGCCGCCCACATGCTGGGAATCGCCGAGCCGCCGCTGGAGCAGATCAAATGGAATCTGAAAGCCATGGAACTGGCGGAGGATACAGAAGATCAGGATGCCCGCAGCTGGCTGGGACCGCTGTACAACAACACCGGCTGGAGCTATCATGATCTGGGGGATTACAACTCAGCACTGACCTTTTTTGAAAAGGGACTTAAGTTCCGGCAGGAAATCAATGACGCCTACGGCATTCATGTGGCTCGTTGGACCATCGCCCGGACCTATCGCTCTCTGGAACGCAATGACGAAGCCCTTGAAATCCAGCTGGCATTGGAACAGGAGGCCGCAGACAATGAACAGCCGCCGGACGGCTATGTATTTGAGGAACTGGGAGAGCTGTATCTGCTGAAGGAGGATTCGGAAAAATCCAGAAAATATTTCGGGCTGGCATATCAGCTGCTCTCGCAGGATCCCTGGCTGCAGCAGAACGAAGGAGAACGTCTGGCACGGCTGAAAGAGCTGTCGGAGTAGTTTTCAATTCTTGCCTGGTGATTCAGGTTCCGGTATGCGCGTAACATTTAAGTGTATGCTTAACGGATTGGGGTAGGGTGCTGTGGTTGAGTGGGTCAATGGTGAAATGGTATAATAGCACATTGGTAGAAAAGCAGGAGTATCTGCCCCTCGAATTTCCAATTTCCAGTTTCAGATTTCAAATCTCAAGTTTCACTGACTCCCCCTACTCCAGTCCCAGAATCACATCCACCGCGATCACCACATCCAGTATGTCAATCTCTCCGGAATAATTAACATCACCGGCCAGCAGCTGGGAGTCGTCGGGTTCCAGATCACCCAGAATAATGGCCACGAATATCACAAGATCATTCACATCCAGAGAGCCACTGTTATCCAGATCACCGTAGATGACATCGGATGTAACCTGGATATAATTCTCTTTGAGAGCCATATCGCTTGATTCTTCATCATGGACCGTTAAACTGACGGAATACAGCCCGTCGATCTGATAGGTGAATTGAGGATTCTCCTCAACCGAGTCGATGGTGCCGTCATTGTTGAAGTCCCACTCGTACAAATTTGGATTTCCTTGTGCTGCTGAAGTAAATTGTACAATTACAGGGCTATCTCCAGAACGGATATTGGCTACAAAGTTTGAGTGTAATGAAGAGTCACATAAGTCAAAAATATATGCCGAACCAACAATATTATTTTTTAAGGGAGATGATGCGAAAATGAATTCATTTGACACAGCCAAAAATGAACTAAATCTATCACCTGAAGATAAATCACTTGGACAAATAGGTTTATATAAATTCCAATTATCATATGATTCACTATAATTGTATACGAAAACATGACCGGCCCCCAAACCACCATAAACATTGTTGTAAGCAGAAACAACAAGCATGTTTTCTACTAGTTCAAAAGTTCTACCAAACATCTCACCTGTTTCACCATTGACTCGTTCTATAATATTGTTCTCTATCCATTGATTTAGTTCGTATTTGAATTCGTAAACACAACCTGGGAAATTGCTGTCAATGATGTTTCCTTGAGCTCCTATATACAAATTCTGATTATTGAACTTAATTTCACTTCCAAACTGAGAAAACTCAACTGCCTCATTGGGAGAAATTGAACCTTGATATTCAATTAGATTTTGATCACTCAATGTATAATAGTATACAATACCTATTTGACTTTGAGTCTCTGTACTGTACAGATTGTCCCCTATATATAATATACTAACATTTCTCAGTTCAAATCTGCAAAAGCGGGTTCACAAAGATTTTCATTT
>CAZGNZ010000082.1:0-3080 GCA_964527215.1 uncultured bacterium
ATGTTCGCCAGCCAAATGAATATGAATCCGGCCATATTCCGGGTGCGGTTTTGATACCCCTTCCCGCTTTAGCCGACCGGTTGCATGAGATGGATGCCCATCAGCCCACCATGGTATACTGAGCATCCGGGGGACGCAGCCGGGTGGCTGCTCAACTGCTCAGTGGTCAGGGATTTTCACAGGTAATCAATCTTTCCGGAGGCATAAACGCGTGGGATGGCCATACCGCCTTTTTCAACGAAGAGCGGGGCCTGGAGATGTTTTCCGGGGAGGAATCCATTGAAAAAACAATGGTTGTGGCATACTCTCTTGAGGAGGGATTGCGGGATTTTTACCTGACCACATCCGGTAAGGTGGCAAGTGATTCAGCGAGACAACTGTTTCACCAACTGTCTCAAATTGAAGTGAAACACCAGGAACATATCCTGGAGCAGTATGCCGGGATTACCGGTACCGCGGTTACACGGGAGGAATTTGAATCAAAAGTGCTTCCCGATGTGCTGGAGGGAGGGCTCACCACGGAAGAATATGCCAATCTTTTGATGCCGGATTTTGAATCCACCGAAGAGATTATCGAGCTTGCCATGTCCATCGAGGCCCAGGCCCTGGATCTGTATTTGCGTGCGTCTCAAAGGAGTGAGAATAAATCTGTACGGGATGCGCTCATTCAGATCTGTGAAGAGGAGAAAAATCACCTGGCGAGTCTGGGAAAGCTGATGGACAAGGTCGTTTCCGGGGAGGTCTGAGATGAGAAAAAAGCTGGTTTTGATCGGCGGTGGCCATGCGCATATGGTGCCCCTTGCCAATATGGGTGAACTGGTCCGGTCCGGGGTCGATGTCACGGTCATCGGTCCGTCTGAGCACCATTACTATTCAGGTATGGGACCCGGTATGCTGTCCGGCACCTATACAGCCGCTGATATCCGGTTCAGGACAAGGCATGTGGTGGAGAAACACTGTGGAACATTTCTACTGGGAAAAGCCGAAAAGATAGACCCCGACAAAAAGCAGGTCCTGCTTGAAGACGGGCAAACCATACCCTATGATGTGCTCTCCTGCAATGCGGGCAGCCAGGTGCCGACCCCGCGGCTTTTTGGTGACAGAGAACGCATTTTTTCAGTAAAGCCCATTGAGCGGCTGCTGGAGGCAAAAAAGCACCTGGTCAAGCTGTTTGAAAACAGTGGAAGGACGGTCATCATTGCCGGCGGCGGCCCCTCTTCAGCCGAAGTCGCCGGAAATGTCTGGGGTCTGGGGAAAAAATCAGGCAAATATATGCCTCGAATCATGATCATTGCAGGTGGACGGTTCATGGGATCTTTTCCCGATACCGTTCGAAACAGGACCATTGACGCGCTGGGGAAAAGAGATATTCATATCATGGAAAACAGCTATGTGGAGGGTGTGTCATCTGATCTTGTGGTACTGGACTCCGGTGAGAAGCTGAATGCCGATTTTGTCTTTCTTGCCCTGGGGGTCCGACCCTCTCCCATTTTTTCAAGGTCAAAGATTCCCATCGGTCCGGATGGAGGTATGCGGGTAAACAAATATCTGCAATCCACCATGTACCCCGAAATTTTTGGCGGCGGTGACTGCATTTTCTTTGAGGACCAGCCCCTGGACAAGGTCGGTGTTTACGCGGTACGTGAAAATCCGGTTCTCTATCATAACTTAAACGCACAGCTTAACGGCCAGCCGTTGATGCCCTTTGATCCGGGGGGAGATTATCTCCTGATTTTTAACCTGGGTGATGGCGCCGGTATCCTGAAAAAAAGATGGCTGGAATTCGGGGGAAAGGCTGCATTTTTCATCAAAGACTATATCGATAAAAAATTTATGAAGAAATTTCAAGCAATTGAATAGTTCTACTTCATTGGATATGATCACCTTTCAAAAGATCAGCCGCATAAGCAGTTAAACTGCGTTGTGTGGTCAAAAAACAACTGCTAACCTCGCTATATCTATGAAAGTCGAAAGTTGAGCTATACCTTAACTGATGGTATTCTGAATAAGCTTGCGATGCTCAACACATCCGTAATCGAATAATATTTCATTTCCGGCAAAAAAAGTTGTTTCGAATCGTTGTTATAGTTACTGATATCAATTAGTTATCTGCACTATGACTTTTATTGTGATACTTTTATTGTATCTGTATTCACCTCCCATACAGACTGACCACAATATATTGATGTGCGCTTCGAATGGTTTTTGATACTGATTTTGGAAAAAATCACAGATTCTGGGTACACAGGAAATGCTGGGCTACTCTCCATACATCGCCAGTTTCAGTTTGAAGACTTATTAGCGAAATCTTCAGTTTCAGCGTGAATCTTCCAACCACAAGATGTTGGGTTCGTATGAAATCAATGTTGCGAGGACTATTGGCAACAGTTCTCAGTCTTGATAGTCACCAAAATATTGCTAATAATACAGCAAGATTCGGGTGGCTTATATAGTTCCTGTTTATTATCTTAAAGAACGAGGGAAAATATGGGCGATAGAGAATAAACCAAACATGAAAGTAGGAATATATGACAGTATGGACCAAACTCATAGATGAAATAGAGGGATTCACAAATGAGATACACAACCTGCCCGTATCTCAAAATGTCACTCCGACGCAAATTCGATCTGAATTGAAGCGCTGTTACAATTTTGACAAGCCGATCCCACTTGAAACTCTCACAGCTGATATCAGCAGCCTTCTTCGAAAGTGGAATCTGCATGTCACTCATCCACGCTATTTCGGACTTTTCAATCCAAGTGTTCGACAGGCAGGTATTGTTGCTGATGCGCTCGTTGCTCTATACAATCCGCAGCTGGCCGTCTGGTCACATGCACCTGTCGCCAATGAAATTGAGCAGATGACGCTTGGTGTCTTTAAAGAAGCACTTGGGTATGCTCCTGAAACCACTCTGGCAAACTTCACCAGCGGTGGTGCCGAAGCAAATTTATCGGCAGTTCTCTCAGCTCTGATTCATCGTTTTCCTTCTGTATCAGAAGCGGGTTTAGCTGGTCTTTCTTCACATCCAGCAATCTATATCACTGGTGAAAGTCACCATTCTTTTGTCAAAATTGCACGC
>CAZGNZ010000083.1:0-2693 GCA_964527215.1 uncultured bacterium
CATATGAAGAAAAATGAGTGAAATCGTACTGGACAGTACGTTGAGAACATTTTTTTGATTAGAATTGAAAATCCGTCTCCTGACGGATGCTGTAGAATTGAGCATATCCGTCATCAGAATAGAGTTCTCATGAAATATTCGGGTTAGATCAATATTCGGTTTCATCTTGTATACCTAACTCCTCGTTTTCCAAATAATGATTATTTACGTTTCATCCACACCCAAAATCAATCCCACCAGATACACGATTTCCAGAACATTATATTGCAGCTGATAGGGCGGTTCTTCAATGAAGTAGATATCTTCCCCCATCAGGAAATTGGGCATGTCGTTGAAATCCAGTGCCCAGGCTTCGCAGGCGGTCTGGATGGGAGGGTTGCTGAAAATGTACTGAACAACGTACAGGATGATATCCAGCACGTCCACAGAAAGATCGTCATTTAAATCGGCCTTCAGACGGTCGCAGAACGGATTGTTGTAAGTTTCCGGGAAATGCTGAATACCGTCTGCATCCGTGAATGAAACACCGCTCAGTTCCATCATTGATCCGCCGCAGGGAGTATCCCAGCGGTATACCATTTCGCAAATTTTCTGTGAACTGGTATTCAATGGTCCGCTGAATTCGTCTACCGTCATTGATACCGATACCGACTGTGGGAACTGGCCGGCATCCAGAAAAGTGACTTCCCACTCCTGCAGCGAGGATGTCACCAGGCTGTCAAACTCCAGGCAGTTGGGCAGATTTTCCAGCGTGAAATGAACGGCTCTCACATCTTGCGCAGTATCCAGCCAGATTTTCACCGGATACCCGTATCCCCCCGGCTGCACCGCCACCCAGGAATCCTGTGACCGGAGAGGCAGAATAAGAAACGGTATCAGAATTCGCCAATTCAAAAGCACTCTGAGTCTCACAAAACGCCTTTCCATCAGCACCCTTCATTCAAAATGACTGCAGATGTCCCTGCGGGACTGTGCTCCAGTGTTTCAATATTCCTTGTCATGTTTACCAGATGGGGATAACTGATGCCCAGCTTTTGACTCATGACCTTTTTATTACGCCCGTAAACCTGATAGAGATAGACAAGAACCTGTCCTTCAAACTGGTGATTGAGTTCCTTCCAGTTATGGTCCGCATGACGGTCAACAAATTCTTTGACATATACAGGGATTTCGTTGTTGGAATTTTTTTTAACCCGTTCGCGAATACTGAAAATGGATCGCCTGGCAATTCCCAGTTTCGATGCCGCTTTCACTGCAGAACCTTGCTTCTGCAGTATGATATCCAGAACGGCGCCCTGAAACACAGCTCGAATCTCCTGTAACGTTCGGTCGACGGTAAAGGACAGATCGGATGGAGTCTGAATCGGAGTGTCCCCGGAATAGTCCCTGTCCAGAATATCCGTAAATTTTTCAATCACCCGTTTCCGGTCGCCGGTATATGGAAAATGATGATTGAGGAGTTCCGTGGCGGCTGAATGACCCTGGCGATAAAAATGGAAGGCCAGATCCGGCTGGTCCAGATTTTCATAGCAGAGGCCCAGATGGTAAGTGATCGACGGAATGATGGAAAACACCCCCTGCCTGCCTGCAATGTTTATGGCTCTCTGGAGATAGGCGGAAGCTTCAGACCAGCATTTTCGCGAGACATACACAAATCCGATATTGCCCAGACAGAAGCAGCGGGTGTAATGGCTTTCCGCTGTTTCAAATGCCTGGTGCATAGATTCCAGTGCTGCCTCATCCAGCCCCTGCCTGAACCGCATCATGCCGATGTCGTGGAGAATGGCAGCCTCAATATGATGGTAGTTCTGAGAGCTCGACAGCTTGAGAGCTTTCCGGTACATCGCATTCGCGGCATCACAGTTGTTATTCCGCCGGTGAACGTTTCCTATATTTTTATAGTGGTAGGCCAGAATCGCCCACTCATCGATGGATTCAAAATATCGGGCCGATTCTTCCAGGGTTCTGACAATATCATGACAGCCCTGCCGAGTTTTCAGCACTGCCCAGTAGTAATTGGCAATTGCCGCCAGGTATCGGACCTGTGTCAGATTCGGCACTCGGTCCAGCAGCATGAGCGCCAGATCATACTGCCCGATAATGGCCAGAAAACTGACCATTTCCAGGATGACCATGGCCTGCGCCTGAGTATTCTGATCACCGATCAATGAATAGGCATGGCCAAGGGTCTGAGCCCCCTGGATGAAATCTCCCTCATGAATTCTGCAGCGGCCGATTCCGCTGAGCAGCATTGCCCGACTTTCCGGATGGGCTTCATGGTTCAGGAGTTGCTCAAGCTGAATCCGCGTTTCAGGAACGGGCAATTCACTGAACTGACTCAGGTGTGCCACAAACTCCGCCCACCGGCTGCTGATTTCCATATGGACCGGTATCTGGTGATGAAAGATGTTCTGACTTACGTGAAAGATGGCAGGTACTTCGGGCATAGTGCATATATCCCAATTAATGAGCACTTTTTATTACATATTGACCGCGATATAATATTATATTTTTCTCTATTGGTGCAATTTATATTAACAACTCAAATTTTTAATTTCGAATTTCAAGTTATGGATTTTACAGTCAGCCGTCCGGATTGGGGTTCATGATGCATAGAATAAATACCGGTGCGTGCTCGAACAGATTGAATGACCTCAGGTGAATGACCGCCTTGGGACTTGGGATTGCTGCAT
>CAZGNZ010000084.1:0-491 GCA_964527215.1 uncultured bacterium
GGCGCTGTCTCTGTTCGGATTCAACCTTGGTGTTGAAATCGGACAGGTTGTGGTGATTTGTGTTATTTTTCCCATACTGTATTTTGTCAGACAATATACGTTCTTTCCAAAATTCGTTATGAAATTTGGCGCAGTCGGCCTTATTTTGATGGCAGCCGTATGGTTTGTAGAGCGGGCCATTTTAGATTCTCCCATCCGGCGTTTTGTGGAGTCGTCCTTGGCTCAGATTTTAAGCTAATGCAGTCCATGTGCATTCTGGCTTATTCCTGATAATTGAAATGTGATAAGAGGTATGAATGGCACCATCGGATATGGATTTGAACCCGGTTGTTCAGACCATTTCATCATCAAACCTGACAGTCAGTCAGTTTCGTATCTGGACCGGCCAGAGGCTGAATCCGGATCAGCCCCTGTACAATATGGCGCTGGCCTTTTTTATCAAAGGGCGGCTGGAAGTCGAGACATTCCGTACGGCTTTCCAGACCCTGGTG
>CAZGNZ010000084.1:501-2646 GCA_964527215.1 uncultured bacterium
GGTGAAGAAAAGTGATGCGCTTCGAACAGTGATCAGGGAAAACAACGGCATTCCCATGCAGCGCTCTCTGGCCGATATCTCCTATCCGTTTGAGGTTTTTGACCGATCCGGCGATCCGGATCCTGCCCAAGCCGCACAAACCTGGATGAAGGAACGGGCGACCCATCCTTTTGATTTAAGCGAACGGTTATTTGACACAGCATTGCTGAAACTGCAAGAGGATGCGTATGTCTGGTATCTCAACCAGCATCATCTGATTTGCGACGGGTGGTCCTGTGTGTTGTTATACCGGCGGATGACCCAATACTATCAATACCTCTTGGATAACCGGCTTTCAGAAGCTGATGAACTCCCGCACTACCATGACTACCAGAAGTATGAGAAAGCATTCCGGGAATCAGCATCCTGCAGAGAAGCCATCTCTTATTGGCGGGACAAGACTGCCCAACCACCCGCAACTCCTGAACTGTACGGTCATTCACCGGCCGTTAATGCCACCCGCACCCACCGGGTAGTCTGTGAAATCGGTGAGGAACGATCCGAAAAGCTCCGGAAGCTGGCCTCAGAGGAAGGCATTCGATCTTTCAGCCCTGATTTGTCCCTGTTCTACATATTTTCAGCCCTCTTGTTTGCCTACATTTATCGAATCAGCGGCAGCACAAAGCTGGCAGTCGGAACGCCTTCCCATAACCGTACCACAGCAATCTCCAAGGAGACCATCGGACTTTTTATCGAGCTGTTTCCATTGAACATTTCGATTGCTTCGGGAGAATCCTTCCGCAGTCTGATCAAGACCGTTGTCCCGGAAATTCACAATTTTTTAAAGTATGCCCAGCCAGGATCCAGCAGTTCCATATCCGGAGATGTCTTTTCTGTGGTGCTGAACTATATCAATGTCTCGTTTTCAGATTTTTGCGGCATGCCGATGCATTCGACATGGATTCATCCCGGATATGGAGACAGAGGACATGCCCTCCGTCTCCAGGTGCATGATTTCGATGCTACCGGCAGTTTTACACTTCTTTTTGATTTCAGCCGTGACATTTTGAATCAAAAGCTTCGCGAGCAGGCTGTGTGGCATTTCCTGCGGTTGATGGATGGCCTCCTTGAGAATCCGGACCATCGGCTTGACGATGTCGGTCTTCTCAGTCAGGTAGAGCAGAAAGATCTGGTGGGTGTATACAACGACACCTATACGACCGTCCCGGAAGATCAAACCGTGGTTTCCCTGATCCGGGAACAGGCGGTCCGAACACCCGATGCCGTTGCAATCACAGATGGGGGCAGAGATATAACCTATGAAAAACTGGACCGGATCTCTGACCGGATTATCTTTGATCTTCAGGATAAGGGAATTGGGAATGAAAGCATGGTTGGCGTGTTCATGGACCGCTCAGCAGAACTCGTCGTTGTGCTGATCAGCATCATGAAGGCCGGTGCTGCCTTTGTCCCCATTGATTCATCCTTTCCGAAGCAGCGCATTTCCTATATTATTAAAGATTGCGGCGCTCAGGTGGTCCTGACCCAAAGGGATCTTGAATCTCATCTCCCCCAGGGAAAAGCAGAGATACGCGTCCTTGACGATCTGGAGACACTGATCACGGGGGAACCGCCGGCACCGACGTACCACGGGAAAAACGCAAAAATTCCTGCCTACGCCATCTATACATCCGGATCCACCGGACAACCCAAGGGCGTCGTGATCGAACATCGCTCTCTGGTCAACTATCTGTGCTGGGCCCGGAAACAATACATGCATGACGGTCCCCATGATTTCCCTCTTTTCTCCAGTGTGGCCGCCGACCTGACCATTACCTCGATTCTGCTGCCCCTGATTTCAGGAAGCAAAATCGTAGTCTACAGGGAAAGCAGGGACGGGGTGGATCTTTCTATATTAAATGTCTTCAGGGATGATGCAGTAGATATCATCAAGCTTACCCCTTCTCACCTGTCTCTTCTGGAAGAAGGCAATATTCCTGCACACCGGCTCAAAAAGCTGATTGTCGGCGGTGAAGATTTTAAAACCAGCCTTGCCCGCCGGGTATCTGGTTTCTTCTCCGGAAATATTGACATTTACAATGAATACGGACCTACGGAAGCCACTGTGGGGTGCATGATTTACCGGTTTGACCCGGATCAGGACAC
>CAZGNZ010000085.1:0-2627 GCA_964527215.1 uncultured bacterium
TATATTATATATCAATTAGTTATACACCATTTTTCAAGTGAGAAATGTTAATTACTAAATTAATCAGGTGCCTTCGGGACAATAGCCTTCTGTTGATCTGAGATATCGTTCCGGCGGGACCCTCAAAGACATTAGTATCAGACCGTAATCTCTAAATTTCTCAGATTGAAAGGCAGGGCCATGGAGAAGGTTAAAAACTGTCAGAGCTGTGGGATGCCCATGAAAAAAGATCCTGAAGCCGGCGGAACAGAAGCAGACGGGACCCGGAATAAAATGTATTGCAGTTACTGTTATCGGGATGGGCAGTTTACCCAGCCTGATTTTACGGCAGAGGACATGAAACAGTTTTGTCGTCAGAAGATGGTAGAAATGGGTGTCCCGGGATTCCTGGCAGGATTCTTCGTAATCGGAATCCCAAAGCTGGAAAGATGGAAACAGTCGTAATTCCCGCTGAACAAAATATTTCCTGAATACTCCTGAAACATAATCAGATGGGTTACCCCCTGGGCAGGTCTCGACCCGGAAATCCATGCCATACCGCGGGAGATTTGCTGCTGGCAGGGCCGTCTAAGCACTGCTGGACGGTATTTCCTGAAATGACTGACAGGCATGAATTCAGATTTACATCATACTTATCATAAGGAATAACAATGAACAAGCCATCCATTGGAATATATATAATAGCCAGTGCCCTGATTTGGGGATTGGTCATGCTGGGCTGTGCCCTCAGCATGAGAGGCACCGAATGCTATCCGTTAATGCAGAATATTCTCAATGCAGGTGCCGGGATACATCTGATTATTATCTGGGGTCCGCTGGCGGTTCAGTTCAAAAAACTAAAAGAGCAGGCCGGTATATCTACTGAAAAGTAACCATACGCGGACAGGATCTAGATTTCCATGATCAGAGCCGTTATCGCAACCAGATCCAGGATATCCAGTGTTCCGTCCTGATTGACATCGCCCAGATCGCAGTGCTCGGTTTGGGTGCCGAGGATGCAGTTGACTGCCTGAACAATATCCAGTATATTAAGTATCCCGTCCTGATTAATGTCTCCGACATTAATAACGGGAGCTCCATACTCGCAGGGACCCATATCAATTTCAGTCAGCCCGTCACTGTTTCCATCCCAGATTCGTTCATGTCCAAGCAAATCAAATTCAGGCATAAGCATACCGGCCAGTTCAGCATCTCCTGCATCCACACAGGGAGAAAAATCCGTCAGCAGATAGGTGTCCGGACCGTCAAAAAGAGGATCCATCTGTATGTTGTAGAATACATCGCAGCTGTCTGTGTTGCTGTTGATCATCACAGGCACGCCCATATCATCCCCGCAGTTCCAGAAATGTCCTGATTCGTTGTTGTGAAATGCACTGTGCAGGATATTCGGATATGCGTAAAGGACATATATTCCGTAGTTTCCAAGATTATTGCAGACAATGGTGTTTACCTGATAAAATGCACCGGTCACCGCGAAAATCCCGCCGCCGTTCTGGATTGCCGTATTCTGGTCTACAACGCAGTTAAGCAGATCAAATGATCCCTTTTCTCCGCTGAAAATACCGCCGCCATGGGTGAGTGCTCCGTTCAGCGAAATGACCGTATTAATCAGCGTGAGCCATGAACCGCCCAGCACCGACACACCGCCGCCATAGGCTTCAGATGAGTTTGAAGAGATGATGCAGGTTATCACCTGCGGATTTGAACTGTAATCACACACCAGACCGCCGCCGTTGTTTTCGGCTGTATTATCCGTAATGGTAACATTTTTCAAGCGCGAATTTGAGTTTTGAAAACAGAATATGCCCCCGCCCCTGCTGGCTGAATTGCCTGAAACAAGGATATTTTCAATGATGGCTGTGGATGAAAAACAGTATATTCCGCCACCGTGTCCGCCATTGTTGCCCAGAATTTTCAGATTGACCAGCGTGGGATCGGCATAAACACATGCAATACCGCCGCCGTTGTCCGGATAACCGGTATCTTCCGAATTACCGTTTTGAATCGTGAACCCGGCAATCACAGTGGTGCTGTCAATATCGGTTGTCCATTCTTCATCAAATCGAATAACGCTGCCGGATTGGTTTCCGTCAATAATGGATTCATTTTCACCTGCCCCAAGCAGTTTTATACCGTTAATTCCCGGCCAGATAATATTTTCCATATATAAGCCGGCCGCTACCAGAACCGTGTCAGCGCTCTGTGCTGAATCCAGCCCAGCCTGGATCGTAGGTTGCTCTCCGGGGACATTTATGATGGATGCAGTCAGGGAGGAAATGGTAAGCAAAACATAAATAATTAAAACCATGTGGCAACTCCTGCGTTGTAATAGGGGATCAGACCTGTTTACGGTTGGAAATATCGGTCCGAATCCATGTTTATATAAAGAAGAAACCCTGAGATAGCGCGGGGAAGATTTATCATTGCCGTGTACAGCAATAAAAATTAAGAGAAGCTATTTAATCAGCCTGTTATATGTTTTGAAACAAAATGTATCAGGCGGGTCAACTTCGGATATCCATTCAAACAGTATACATTTTTAATATGCTTCAATATCAAAAAGGCACGAAAAAGTTGGCCACCCCCTGAATACTAGATTGGTAATCAGTGTAAGTTAATAATATTAC
>CAZGNZ010000086.1:0-2510 GCA_964527215.1 uncultured bacterium
AGGAAATATCCCAAAAAAGAATCCCACTGGGTTTTGACGCGGGTGAATATTTAGGGATTACTCCCGGATGCCTTGGCAGAATACTCTTTTTCGACATCCTCCCAGGCTTTTAATCTCTAAATATTCACCCGCTTTCGCCATCAGATAATGGATATTTCCTTAAAGGCAAAACAGGACTGAATCGGAATGTTATTTTGACAACTGCTATAAAATCCCAATTAGGGGACCCGACCTTTCTATTTACCTGAAATGCCCAATGGCTAATGGCTAATGGCAATATCCGGAAATACATTTCCGGATATTGCTATTTCGTTATTTCATAATTGACATAATGTCATATTTGATATAATACCTTCCTGAACATATTCTCCCATAAATGAAATCATATTCGGAGGTTAATCAATGGAAGTAATCAAAACAGACTGTGGTTTATGCATCAACTGCTGCGGCTTGAATGCATATGTAGAAGACGGCAAGCTGGTCAAGGTGGAAG
Source organism: uncultured bacterium (assembly GCA_964527215.1). Classification (GTDB taxonomy): domain Bacteria; phylum Fidelibacterota; class Marinisomatia; order SCGC-AAA003-L08; family JACNLC01; genus CAZGNZ01. The sequence goes on from CAZGNZ010000086.1 coordinate 494, forward strand.
GAATTGAAGACTTTTGGCTCAACAAAGGCTCCCTGTGTCCCAAGGGTGACCGGGTACCCGAATACGTCTATTCCGCCAACCGTGTGAAAACCCCGCTGAAGAAGGTTGACGGAAAATTTCAGTCCGTCTCATGGGACCTGGCATTGCAGGAAATCGGCGATAAGCTGTTGGAACTGAAAGACAAATATGGTGCCAAGACCATGGCCACCTATACGGGTTCCGTCGGTGTGGAACACTTTGAAATGGCAGCCTTCAACCAGCGTTTTCGGGGTGCCTACGGCAGCCCCAACTTTTTCAACGCAGAGGGGAACTGCTTTCGCGCCCGTATTCTCGCCCGTCAGATCACCTTTGGCCGTTATCCGGTGGAAGAACCAATCAATGCAGATTGCATCATTCTCTGGGGCCGCAACCCGGATGAAAGCTACTTTCCCATGGGCAACATCATTCGTGATCGTGTCAAGGCCGGGGCATCGCTGATCACCATCGATGTGCGTCGCATTCCCATCTCCGAGCAGGGCATTTTTATGCAGCCGCGTCCGGGTACTGACGCCGCAATCGGCCAGGCCATGATCCACGTGATCATCAAAGAAGAGCTGTATGACAAGGAATTTGTTGAAAAATACACCCATGGTTTTGACAAGCTGGCCGAATCCGTCGCCGATTGTACACCCGAATGGGCCGCCAAAGTCACCGGTGTGGGCGCTGCGGAAATCAGGATAATCTCCCGTATGTTCGCCAATGCCAAAGCCGGCTGCATCGTCGAAGGCGTAGGTGGTATGAACCAGGGGACCAATGGTCTGCAGAACCACCGGCTCTTCTCTATCCTGCAATCCATCACCGGTAATATCGACCGCCCTGGTGGATGGGTCACCTGCCCGATGGTTCGCCTGGCCGACATGCGACTGCCCGATAAAATCGAGGGGAATGCGCTGGGTTATGATGAATTTCCCGTATTTCATCAGTTTGGCAAAAATCCGCCCCCCTATGGGTCCTCCTCCCTGATGACCGATACCATGATCACGGGCAATCCCTATCCGATCAAGGCCTTCATCTGTTCAGGCGGCAACCCGGCCGTAACCTTTGCCGATACCAAGCGGTTTCTAGCCGCCATGAAAAATCAGGAGCTGATCGTGGTCATGGATCCCATGATGACAGAAACTGCCAACCTGGCCGACTACGTCCTGCCCGCCTGCACCTGCTTTGAAGAGACCGGCATCGGCGGTTTTCCTTACGGAATCTCCTATTGCGAACCATACATAATGCTGCGCAAAAAAGTTGTCGATCCGCTGTACGAAAGCAAATCCATCTGGTGGATCTGGAGTGAACTGGGCCGCAAGATGGGGTATGGCGAATACTTCCCTTGGAACTCTGACGAAGAAGTGACCGAACATTTTTTCTCCGCCTCCGACATCACAGTGGAGCAGCTCAAGGAAAATCCTGAAGGCCTTCACTTCGGCGAAAAAACTTACAGGTACTATGAAGAAAAAGGATTCTTCACCGCCAGCGGTAAAATCGAGCTTTACTCAGACCGTATGGCCGAACTGGGTGCAGATCCCATTCCCGTTCATGTTGAGCCTGAACAGAGCAAGGTCAACAATCCTGAACTGGTCAAGGAATATCCGGAAGTCCTGAACACCGGTACCAGAACCATTGAATACATCGATGCTCAGATGCGCGACACCTCCCTTCGCGTCATCCGCCCCGAAGCAGAAGCGGAAATCAACACTGTCACCGCTGACAAGTACAATATCTTCGACAATGAAATGATCGGTGTCGAGACGCCGCGCGGCAGCATTAAAATTCGCGCCAAGGTTACCCCGGATATCCTGCCGGGCGTCGTTGCCGTGCCCCATGGCTGGGCCGATGCCAACTGCAATGTACTTTTGGATGCCGAACTGCTGGACCCGGTGTCAGGTTACATCACCATGAGAGGCGTTGCCTGCAGATTAACAAAGCTGGCCTGATGCCAAATTGCATTATCCATCCGGTTCCTGCGCTTCGGCGTGGGAACCTATAC